>NZ_SHLY01000001.1:865922-1106921 GCF_004284785.1 Corallincola spongiicola | reverse complement strand
GGCGTTGGTATGACTCCCACTGTCAAGTTTGACGCACTGATCCGTGCTAAAAAACTAGCCATCGTTTTCTTCTAAAAAAGAGCTGATACATCAGATGAAGCCGGTACTTTCGTCGGTTGCTATGCTGGTATCCGTGGATTACTCATTTTCATGAGCAGCGCCTACCTTACTTGTTCCGCCGTGGCACCTGTCTTCAGTCTATGTTCGTGGATCAACCGTTTGCGCGGTTGCCATCCTAACGCCGTCGGTGGTTGTGCCACACCCGTGGCTTGATCCAATGCATCAGCTCACTACCTGTTGTCATGCTGGCACCCGCGCCAGACGATTTGCTGGAACCACGTGACTGAGTACCACTTCTCGAGCAATGGCCCAGATATAAGCGATCATCTCTCTGGCGATCGCGGCGATCGCCACGTTGTAATGCTTACCGCGCTTCATTAGCCGCTGATAACGACGGCATAGCCGCAGCTGAGCCTGCCAGGCGATATCAATGATCTCCTGACCTAATGATTCTTGTCGTTTTTGCATCTCGGTGGAGATATTGGCGGCATAGCGATAAGAATGTGCCCCTTCAACCAATAGCCTGCGGGCCCGATGATTACCGGATTTAGTTATTGCCCCCAGTTTTCGTTTATCACTGCTGGTGTGCTCACTGGGGACTAACCCGAGATAACTCATTAACTTCCTGGGGTGGTCAAATCTGGTTAAGTCGCCCAGCTCTGCGATCACACCCACGGCAACCAATAGACGCACCCCGCGCATCGCCTGTATTGCTTTGACGACAGGGTAGTAACGCCAGCGTTTCACATGGTGAAGTAGTTCATTATCCAACCGCTCCAGTCGTCGCATGCGCTCAGAGACGGTTTGAATATACTCCTGTAACACGATCTGCTGTGCAGGATGGGGAAGCACTAGTTCGGTCAGCCAGCGGAGATGTTTCGGTGACCAGTTATCTTTTACAGTGCACTGAATGTGATTACGCAATAACAGCGCCTTGAGCTGATATTTGGCGGCTTTAAGGTCCTTCATGCAGGCTTCTCTGGCACGGGACAGATCCCGTATTGCTTCGTCTTCAGGCTCAGGTACGTAGATGGGGGTGAGATCGCCATTACGAATACAACTGGCGAGCTTAATTGCATCCCTGCGATCGGTTTTAACCCGGTCACCAGGCTTCTTGGGGATAAGGGAAGGGGCAACGACGTAACAAGAGTGCCCAAGGCTGGTTAAGAGGCGGTAGATCCAGTAACCGCAAGGGCCGGCTTCGTAAACAAAATGAAGCGTGTGGTTGGGATATTTAGACGTAAATTGTCGGGCCAATTTGGAGAGCGCAGCCTTGGTGCTGTTTACTCGGCCAAAGTGTTTAATTTCAGCGCGTTGACGATCTTCACAATAAGCGACTTCAGAGAAGGTTTTGTGCGTGTCTAAGGCGATAAAAAGTATGCTACTGTAATTCATGCTGACCTCCAGCTTGTATTGTTGACACATACATTATGGCTCTGGCTTTTAGCTAACCCACGAAGGCGGAGGTCAGCACCTTTTGTGGGAGTCATATTGTCTATACGCTAATTAGACAGTGAGGAAGTCATGCTCTGTCCTAGAACAAAAACTCCTTTGAAGAAGCTCAAAGTTGGTGGCATCGAGGTTGATGTAAGTGAAGCTTGTGGAGGCGTGTTCTTCGATAACCAAGAACTCAGCAAGTTTGAGAATGGGAAAGAAATAAGAGGTGAGGCACTTGCGAAACACCTCAAACAGTTCAACACAACATTGCTCAACGAACATGAAAGAGTAAATTGTCCTAAGTGTGATGATGTCGTCATGATGCGGCGCTACTTCAGTCCATTGAATGTTTTGGAGATTGATGAGTGCCCTGGATGCGGAGGAATCTGGTTAGATACTGGCGAACTAGAGAAGATGCATGATCTAGCCATATCCAAAAAAGAACGAGCCCTTCTCAGAGGGCAGCTTATGGATCAGTATCGAGAAGCGCCGAAACCTCAAGTAACGAAGGTACGCAAGAGGCAGCCCTTCGTCACGGCGCACTCAGCACCGTCAAGATACGATTGGATAATGGATTTGGCTGAGTCCTTGCTTGGCCGTTGGTGAGCGTATAACCAACTTATGCGGACGGCCTTTTCGCTGGCTTTCGTCGCTTCGCTCCTTAGTTTAGCGAGCTCTGATCAATAGGGTCAGGGTGATTGATTGTTAACCGCGATTATAACTGGTTTATTTACGAGCTAGGGCAAGGACTCATTGCCATCAATTTTTACAGAAATGCCTCTGATGCGAATTTGGTGACGGACGGATGAACATGTGATTTTTCATCTGTCTATAAGGAAAAGAAATGAAATGGATTGTATGTTGGGTTGGGATTTGCTTTAGTCTTATTGGGCTATTAAACATGATTTTTTATACCCACATAGAACCACTTTTTGGGATCCCTGAATCAATCGGCGTTTTGGTCGTCGGTTTACTTTTTGTCTATATCGGACGTGAATACCTCCCTGCATGGCTGTGCTATCTATTCTCTGGTGACGATAGCAGTAGCGAGTGATCTACATAACTGGAAAAGGAAGCCGTTGACGCGGTGAGCGGTGGCTATCCCACGGGATTGAAGGCGTTATGCCACGGCTAAATGATGGACGTTATGAATCACTATATTTCAGAAAACCTAGTTAAGATTCTCGACTTATTGTCGGGATGCTGGTCGATAAAACATTACCAACTAGTTCATCATGGCTGGGTATGCACAATCCAAAACTTGGATAACTGGCCAAAAGAAGCGCCTCTTCTCTTTTTTCTACATTCTGAACAAGGGTGTGTGAGAGTTTGCGAAAGCAATCAAGTGGATAGTAAGGTGTTTGCTGACAATCTTAGGGAGCCTGCAGAGATAGCGATGGTGATTAATCAGCATGTTTTATAACCAGCTACTGCAGATGGCGTCAGCTCGTTTTTGTACAAATAACGACGTCACATGCGCGGTAGCGCAAAGCGTTAAACAGGTAAGTGATGCTCTATAAGCCAACAATGTGGACGAACCAAAGAAAGCTGGTGTTTTTCTGCTGTTTGGCGTTGTTGCCCGTGGCTATCGCTGGTTTTTACTTGGCGCTGGATAGAACGTTTACCAGTTTCCTGTTGACGCTTTCAATCGCTGGTCTGCTGTTTAGTCTTGCTAGTGCTGACGCCGTCAGTATCCGTTTTAGCGATGGCATGGTTACGGTAGCTCGCAGCGGTATGGTAATGAATAACATCGAACTATCTTCAATTGTGCGTGTTGCCAAAGAACAAAGAGGCCACATCAGTGGTGTGTCTGTTGAGTGCACTGGTGACGTTATCCACTTTGTTCCGCTTTCTATGTTTAATGACGTTGAGCAAGATGAAATAGTTCAACGGCTAAGCAACGTATAGCCATCAAACTTGGTTGTGACGTTTTTGCTGCCATACCTTCACTCCCCACCACCAACCTAGGCCAATGAACAGTAGCGCGATACCTATCCAGGGCGGAATACTGGTTAGGGTTTGTTCGGTAAATTTTTCAACAATGCGGCCAATTTTAGCCAGCCGCTGATGGTTGTATGCGATAACGGCGGTGACGGTGGCAATGACCAAAGTGAAAGGTAGCCATGCTGGGCAGGGGGCACGATTGAGCAGCCAAAGGAACAGGCGATAGGCTAATAGCGCGACAACGATGCCGCCAATCATGTCGGCCACCAGATGTTGCTTCACCAACACGGTTGAGGCGATGATCAAACAGGGGATCGGCAGTATTATCCAAAACCAGTTTTTGTGGTGGCGGGCGAATATCAAAAACGCAAACAGGTTTAATGACACGTGTAAGCTGGGAAAGTTATTAAAACGGGTGTCGTTTTCCTGCTGGAAACGGGTCAGTTTAGACAGGCCATCTGCGCCCATGGCGATAGTTTTATCCATCGCCACCGGAAAGGTTTTGAAGATCAGAAAGCTGATACTGAGGATCAGAAAAAAGCAGCAGGTGCCCCAGTAAAATTCTTGTTTTCGTTTTAGGGTAAAACAGGGCGAAAAAACAAACAGATACCCGAGCATATAAAAGATGATAAAGACGGGCAGTTGTGGCAACCAAGCATCCAATGCGGTGGCTGCATCATAAATGGTGGTGTCTGCTCCGTGCCGTTTAGCCCAGGAATAGCCCATCTCGAAATAGATAAACATCAGTATCGCAACCACGCAACGCAACCAAAAGCGGGGGGATTCATCACCAAGCAGTTTGGCGCTCAGAGTTACGGGCAAAGCATCTACCTTGGGCTGCGAATGATTAGGGGCGTTGTTGTCCATGCTACAAATACTGAGTCTCTTGAACCGATAGGTAAAACTAATTGATGGTCACGCTATGGGATTTTGCCCATGGTTTCAATTTGTTGTTGCACAGTTTTGCTATTTATCCGTTGACCCTTGCGTTACTCCAAGGTCTATAATTAGCCTTGTTATCATCATGGTGCCACCTACTTATGTCACTGCTACGCCTCTACAGCACGGCAAAATTGTCTGCGTACTTTGCGCTTGGCAGCTTGTTGTTTTGCATTTTGCTGGTGTGTAGTCATTTGGGTAGCATGGCGTTGCCAACCTCCGCGTTGGCGGCGCACACGTCACACGCCTCTATCAACGCTGGCCCTCAGCATCATTCCGAGCCGCTTGCCTTCTTAGGTGAGCATGCTGGACACAGTATGTCCGATACGGCGCAGAGCCATGCTGAACACGATTGTTGTGGTCAGAACGAAGCTGATCATAGTTTGGTTAAGTGGGTCACCAGCGTTCTGTTACTGCTGGCTGTGGCGGGATTAGTGTGGGCAATGACGCGGTTGTTTAAGCGATTGTCTCCGTCGCTCTCACTATTTTCTCAATACCTCAAGCCTGACCCTCCTGGCGGGTATCCACCGCTCTATCTGCAGGTTCAACGCCTGCGTAATTAACTCTTTCACTCTAAATTCGGTCTATCAGCAGATAGCCCACCGCCTATTGCGATGTTTTTTGGAGTGAGTGATGAATATTAAGATCCTGTTAGCCATTTTTGGTTTTGTGTTAGTCGGTGCGGCTGCCACTGCCTATCTGTATGTCCCGCATACGTTCGATAGACTGTTTTCCCTAGATAGCCCTAGCCATGTAGAGCCGGCATTGCCGGGTCTCGACGGTGACCATACGGGCCACGCCCAGATGCAGCATGATGGCCCTCTGGACCCTATTGCGATTGCGCCCTTGGGGAGTGATAGCCCCGCGATTAAATATGTGTGTCCGATGCATCCACAGATTGTGCAGGATGAACAGGGGCGCTGTCCGATCTGTGGTATGTCGCTGGAACCCGTGGAAGTGGGGGCGGCCGCTCAAGAGGTTTCGGTGAATGTGGCTGGTGGTATGCAGCAGGCGCTGGGGCTGCGGACAGAAGCTGTGACCGCCGATGATACCTTATGGCGCTATGTGCGGGCACTCGGCTCCGTAGAGTATGACCAGGATGCGATCCACCATATTCACCCGCGCATGACCGGCTGGGTGGAGTCGGTCAGTGTAGTCAGCGAAGGGGACTATGTTAAAAAAGGTCAGAAGCTGTTTGATATCTATTCGCCGGAACTGGTGAATGGGCAAGATGACTACCTGCTAGCCCGTAACGTGCTGAGCGAAAAAGGTCGAAATGGTGACGACCTGTTGCGACGGGCTAGATTACGCCTCGAATTATTGGGGATCTCGGATAAGACGATTAAACAGTTAGAGAAGCGCGGCAAGAGTTTTTATAGAGTGCCGTTTTATGCGCCATACGAGGGGATGGTGAGCAAGCTCGAACTGCGTGAGGGGATGTTTGTAGAACCCGGCAGTACAATGATGGAGCTGGTGGATCTGTCCCGGGTGTGGGTGCTGGCAGATGTGTTCGAGAATGAGCAGAGCTGGCTGGAAGTGGGGCGGCCAGCGGAGGTCACGGCATCGGCACAAGGCTTATTCGATATTGAAGGACATATTGATTACATCTATCCAGAATTAGACGCCACCACCCGCGCGATGCGGGTGCGCGTGGTGTTGGATAATCCTGAGCAGAAGTTGCGGCCGGGCACATTAGTCGATGTTGAGCTATTTGGTGGGCCGAAACGCCAGTTGTTAACCGTGCCAACCGAAGCGTTGATCATGACTGGGCGAGAGAATCGCGTGGTGGTGCAGCGAGATGACAATAGCTTTGCTTCGGTGACGGTAAAACTCGGCATGATCAGTCAGGGACGGGCCGAGGTTCTGGAGGGGCTTCAAGCAGGAGATCGTGTTGTTGTTTCCGGGCAATTCCTACTTGACTCCGAAGCCAGTATTCAGGGCAGTCTGCAGCGTTTGAGCGGCAGCAATGCTGGGCAAACAGCGGCCGACCCCCATGCTGGCCATGGTCACTAGGGGGCGCGAAGATGCTAGATAAAATCATTAGCGCATCGCTGCGCCAACGTACCATGGTATTGGTGGTGACAATCATTGTGGCGCTGTTTGGCTATCAATCGATGCGCACCACGCCGTTGGATGCCTTACCGGATCTGTCTGATGTGCAGGTGATCATTAAAACTTCCTATCCTGGGCAACCGCCAGAATTCGTTGAAGATCAAATCACTTATCCGCTTTCCTCCGCCATGTTGGCTGTGCCAGGAGCGCGAACGGTGCGTGGTTTTTCTATGTTTGGCGATTCCTATGTCTATGTGATTTTTGAAGATGGCACAGATATCTACTGGGCTCGAAGCCGTGTGCTGGAGTATCTCTCACAGATGCAGGGGCGCTTGCCTGCGGGGATTACACCGCAGCTAGGGCCGGATGCCTCTGGTGTTGGCTGGGTATACCAATATGCGCTGGTCGATCGCAGTGGCAGTCACGACTTGGCGCAGTTGCGGTCGTTACAGGATTGGTACCTGAAACTAGAACTGCAAAGCGTGGCTGGGGTGTCGGAGGTAGCGACCATTGGCGGGATGGAGCGAGCCTATCAGATCGTGGTCGATCCTCATAAGCTGGCACTTTATCAATTGGATCTGCAATCGGTAAATGCTGCGCTGCAAAGTGCGAATGCGTCGGTGGGTGGCTCGGTGCTGGAGATGGCGGAAGCTGAATACATGGTGCGTTCTGACGGCTATCGGCAAACCCTTGATGACTTTGCCGAGATCCCTTTGGGGATCCTGTCCGACACCGGCAGTCCTGTGCTGATGAAAGATGTTGCTGATATTCGTATTGGCCCAGCAGCGCGGCGTGGTATCGCTGAGTTGGATGGCAAAGGCGAAGTGGTTGGCGGCATTGTGGTGATGCGTTATGGCGAAAATGCGCTGGATACCATTGCACGGGTAAAAGCGAAACTGGCGGAGCTGGCACCGGGTTTACCTCCTGGTGTGGAGGTAGTGGATACCTATGATCGGTCGCAATTGATCCTTGATTCGGTGGATAACCTGAAAAGCAAAGTATTCGAAGAGATGCTGGTGGTGGCCTTGGTATGCCTGCTGTTCCTGTTGCATGCTCGTTCGACGTTGGTGGCGGTGATCACCTTGCCGCTGTCGATACTTATCAGTTTCATCATCATGGGTTGGATGGGGGTAAATGCCAATATCATGAGCCTAGGGGGCATCGCCATCGCCATCGGCGCTGTGGTTGATGCTGCCATTGTGATGGTGGAGAACGCCCACAAACACCTGGAGCATTACCACACTAAGCATGGCAAGCCGCCTTCAGGTGAAGCCCACTGGCAATTGATCAGAGAGGCGTCTGTAGAAGTGGGACCCGCGCTGTTTTTCAGCCTGCTGATCATTACCCTCAGTTTTATTCCGGTGTTTGCATTGGAAGCGCAAGAGGGACGCTTGTTTCATCCCTTGGCGTTTACTAAAACCTTTGCTATGGCGGCCTCTGCTGTCTTGGCGATCACCCTGATCCCAGTTCTTATGGGTTATTTCGTTCGTGGCAAGATCCCGCCAGAGAGCAAGAATCCACTGAGTCGCCTGTTGATTGCTGGTTATCGACCCTTGCTTAAGGCGGTACTGCGGTGCCCGAAGGTCACCCTGTTTTTGGCGCTGTTGGCGCTCGCCAGCGCTTGGTATCCGCTCAGTAAAATGGGGTCGGAATTTATGCCGGAGTTGGCTGAGGGCGATCTCTTGTATATGCCAACAACATTGCCATCGCTGAGTGCTGGGAAAGCGGCTGAGTTGCTGCAACAAACAGATAGGTTGATTAAAACCGTGCCTGAAGTGGCCAGAGTATTTGGCAAAGTGGGGCGGGCAGATACCGCCACCGATCCGGCACCGTTAACCATGTTGGAAACCACCATCATGCTTAAACCTCGCGACGAATGGCGTGAAGGAATCACTATCGAAGGGGTGATTGAGCAATTACAGCAAACAGTGAAGGTACCGGGGATCACCAATGCCTGGGTACAGCCAATTAAAACCCGTATCGATATGTTATCGACGGGCGTTAGAACGCCGGTAGGGATCAAGATTTCCGGCGACAATGTGGCACAACTGGAAGAGATCGGTGAGCAAGTGGAAGCCTTGTTAGCAGCCATGCCCGGTACCCTGTCGGCATTTGCCCAGCGCAGCGGTGGTGGCCGCTATATCGATATTGAACCGGATCTGCATGCCGCAGCTCGTTACGGCATGACCCTGGCCGATATTCAGGATGTGGTAAAGATGGCGATCGGCGGTATGACGGTGGCAGAGTCGGTACAAGGGCAAGAGCGTTATCCGATTAATATCCGCTATCCACGCGCGCTTAGGGACAATATTGAAAACTTGCGGCGTTTGCCGGTGATGACCAAAACCGGGAAATATGTGCCGTTGATGAATCTGGCTGATATCTCTCTCAGCGATGGCCCGCCCATGCTTACCAGTGAGAATGGCCGCCTGATCAGTTGGGTTTTTGTTGATATTCAAGATATGTCGATCGGGGATTACATAAAGCACGCCCGAGAGCGACTTAATGAGCAGTTACTACTACCCGCGCGATACAGCATTAGTTTCGCTGGTCAATATGAGTATATGCAGCGTGTTGAAGCGAGAATGACGCTGGTGATCCCGATGGCGTTAGCGGTGATTTTTCTGCTCCTGATGATGACGTTTAATTCGATGACTCAAGCGTCGGTGATCATGTTGAGCTTGCCTTTTGCACTGGTGGGCAGTGCTTGGTTTTTACATTACCTGGACTACAACTTGTCGGTGGCTGTTGCGGTGGGAATGATCGCTTTGGCGGGGGTGGCGGCGGAGTTTGGCGTTGTGATGCAGGTTTACTTGAACAACAGCATCAAAGCTCATCGCCAGCGAGGGGCGTTCAACTGTAAGCAAGATTTGGTGAACGCTTTGATGGAAGGTGCGGTGATGAGGATCAGGCCGAAGGCGATGACGGTGGCTACTATCTTTTTCGGCTTGTTGCCGATTATGTGGGGCGCTGGGGCAGGGAATGATGTAATGCAGAAGATCGCAGCGCCAATGATTGGCGGCATGATCACTGCGCCGCTGTTGTCGCTGTTTGTTATTCCGGCTGTCTATTTGCTGTTATATGAAGGCAAGTTACCGAGAATGAAATGACCTTGGCGGTGTTGGTTTAGAAAGAGCCCAGATGAGTTGGGCTCTTTTATTTTCGTTGTTATGAGATACAAGCTGTAACTATTATGTTGCAGGGGGGGGCGGTTAATTTGCTGTCCGCACGCAGCCTTTTCCTGCGCTTTTTGCCGCATACACGCCTTGGTCAGCCAGTTTTATTAGCGCTTCGTAGCTGTCAGTTTGTTTTGTTCGTGATGCTACGCCAACACTGATGCTGCCATGCCAAGGTGAACTGCCTGTAGAAACTCGCAACTCAGACACAGTTTGACAGACGATTTCGGCGATATTCATTCCGCCCTGATGATCTGTATTAGGGCAGATAACGAAGAACTCATCACCACCGAGACGGCACACCAGGTCATCATTGCGAAATGATCGTTTCAGTGTGGTAGCCAGAGCTTTTAAAACCTTGTCACCAGCATCGTGGCCACAGGTGTCATTGATCGCTTTAAAGTGGTCAGCATCAATCATGATGCATACCAACGGAGTATCATGTTCTATGGCATGCTGCCAGCTTTGCGCGAGAAAGCCCATGGCGTGACGACGGTTAGGCAAGCCAGTCAAGGTATCTGTTAACGATAGCTCTTCTAGGTGCCGGTTGGCCTGATGGAGCTCTTCTGTTCGTTGCGCCACTTTCTCTTCCAGCGAGTCGTTTAGCTGTTTTAACTCCCGGTTTCGTAACGAAACCTGCTCAAATAGGCCGTCGAGTGCTTTTAGCAGCGGTGCGGTTTCACTATTTTTTTCTCTTTTAAGTTGCTCATAAGCTTGCTGGGGCGCTAACCCTTCCTCTATGGCTTTCATCTGTCTGGCCATAAATTGGTCTTCGCCAAGTATGTGGTAGGCCAGCCAATGAATGAGAAACTGCAGCAGGCGCTCTGCTTCTTGGATGTTGTCTTGAGTGACTTCAGTGTAAATAGCGTTGACTTCGTTGAGAAACTGGCCATGAACCAAGTGATGGTGGGCTATGTATTCAGGAATAAGCTTTGCTTCCTGCATCAGCGACTCTTCAGATTGAAAGTGCTCAATGGCGTAGCTAGAGAGTTGATTGTATAGCTTGTCAACATCCTCAATATCGATGACATCATCAGTTAACAAATTGCCAAACTGGTTGATTGTTTCGACCAACTGGTAATGCTGCGTGTCTACTTCAGGAACGTGAGTGACAAAATGCTGGTCCCAGTGAAACGATTTCATCTTTAACTATCTCGTTTTCATTTCAATGCTGAAAAAGTTGAACTATTTCTTCAGCATATCTTTTAGGTTGGCGAATGGGTTGTGGGTCGCGCTTTTTTCTTGCAGATCTTCGCCAGCTTGCACGCGGGTACCGTAGGTGTCGGCTTCGGTGTACTTCTCGTGTTCATGATCATGGCAGAACAAGCACAACAGTTCCCAATTTGAGCCATCGCTGGGGTTATTGGTGTGGTCGTGATCGACATGATGCACGGTCAATTCACGCAGGTTAGAGTATTGAAATTCACGTGCGCAGCGGCCACAGACCCACGGGAACAGCTTTAACGCTTTATCTCGGTAGCCTTGCTCTTGCTGAGCATAGTTTTTAGGGATGATTGCCACGATATTCTTCTCCGACCACGTTTTTGCTGAGTATACCTGTGTTGGGCGGGTATCGGATCAGCAGGCAAGCTGACCAGTTCACATTTCTAAGATTGGTTTTGCTGCTTGTGCGACAAAGGTGATGGCCGTGTTACTGAGTGCTACTTTGTGGCTGTTGCGGAAAGCTAAGCTTGCGCACTTGCTCTAGCTCGATGGTGACTCTCGCGATATCCCCGTGTTGCAAAAACTCGGCAAGTAGCGGAATCGCTAATACTTCAAAGTTATGCTTGGTATCCCGGTCAAAATACTGTGAAATCCCAGACGCACTTTTTAATAGCTCGGCGCCAGCCTGAATGAAGCGATCGTCACTGTGAATGCTGTTGCTATTGGGTGACAAGTAGCCTAGCTCGCCATTAAGTTTTGACTGTACTTCTGGCCTTGCCATGTAACGAATAAATGCCTCTGCATTCTGACGTTGGTCGGTGTTCGCTGCGATCATAAATACTTCCATCGGCGCTTCTTCTGCTCTAGCGATGCTGGCTATCTTGGGGAAGGGCATAAAACCAATATTATCAATGATATGTTGCGGCCACTTTGGCGCGACAAAGTTACCTATGAGCGTAAATGCGGCCTGTTGATGATAGAGGAGGGGAACGACTTCGTCCCAGTCGAAATCACTCGTAGCAGGGTTAAATAGATCGGCATCAATCAGTTGCTTCCAGTACTCAAAGACGGCAATAATTCGCTTATCCCGAAATGAGATCTTGCCGTTTAGTAGCTGTTGGTGAAAGGCCAAGCCATTCACTCGCAAATTGATATAGTCAAACCAAGCCGCCGCAGGCCACTGATGCTTGGTTCCGATAGCTAAAGGGGTGATACCGTCGCGCTTAATACGGGCACAGATCTCGATGAACTGGTCCCAGGTTTCAGGGGGAGGGCCATAGCGTTCTAGCAACGACTTATTGTAATAGATCCCCCAGTGATAGTAGGACAGCGGCAACGCATAAACTTCACCTTTGTCCTCGACGGCGTGTTTTACCTTGCTGAATTGGCTATCTAAACCCTCTGCGTTCCACAACTCGGTTAACGGATGAAGCACACCTTGGCGACTGAAAAAATAAAGCCTTTCGGATGCTTGCCAGTGGAGTATGTCTGGTGTGTCTTTCCCAGCGATCAACCATTGAGTGAGCATGTATTTGTATGCCGCGTCTTTTTTTAACACGGCTTTGACTGCTATTCCTGTTTCTTTGCTAAAGTCAGCAAATACTGTTTCATAAGTTGACCGCTGGTTTGGTGTCAGTAGCACTGACACCGTCAGGGGATCTGCAATCGCAACACTCACTGTCAGTGATAGCAGAAGTAAGATAAGTTTACGCATGTCGCTCCATTGTGCCCGCTCTCCCTGTTCTGTTTAGGTTATGACTTCTTACACTTTGCAGGAACGTCTGCATGTTTTAGCCAGTTTGATGGAACCTGTATTGCCATTATAGTTGCGCGAGCATACGGTGTACTCGGTGCCTCAGTCACACTCATAAGTTCGCAGCTAAGGATCATCTTTTTCCCTGACACGTTTTCAACTTTGGCGACTAATTTGATCGCTTCGTCTATCGGTGTTGGCGCTAAATACTGAATGTTGAGCTCTCCGGTAACGTACCAGATCGGTTGTCCTTGGCCTATTTCTCTGCCAGCTAATGCATAAGCGTGAGCCATCGCTGTGCAGATGCAATGGCAGTCAATGAGGGTGGCAATGATGCAGCCATTAACAAAGCCTGTTGGGCCAGCACATTGATGTGGTTGGGGCAGGTAAACGCATTCGCTGCTGCCATCGTCACGCCAATAGCTTTTTAGTTTTAGTCCTTCGCTGTTTTGCGGACCGCAACCAAAACAGTGATTGTGCGGGATAAGATCCTGAAATGCTGGCTTCATCGAAAAACCACTTCCTGAGTAATATCAGTTCAGCGTAGCAGGAGAATTCTGCCTCGTAGTTTTCACCAATAATAAAGCGTGTAAGGGGCGTTGTTAGTTGCATGCCAAAGGAGTCAGTCTTACGACCCCTTTGGCTAACAAGCACTCAGTTAACGGCGGCCTTCGATCCGAAGTGCATTGGGCACAAAGGTGCGGTCATCTAAGGTGACCGAAAAATCGCAGACCTGTTCCTGGTTATCCAAACCGACGGCGACATAGCGGCGCGCATTGAGATCGTGGAAAACATCTAATGTTGTCCACACTGTCGGTACTTCGTAGTAATTAATGCTGTGTGCCATAGCCACTCGGAACAGGGTCTCACTGTCGTCATAAAGATCGGCGACCACGATCTGCCAGCTGTCTTCATCCAGATAGTAAACACGTTTGCTGTATGTATGGTAATACTCTGGTTTCAAGGTCGCTTCGACGACCCAAACCCGGTGTTTTTCATAGCGGACTAATTCGGGGTTGATATGGCCGATAAATAAAATATCTTCGTCGCTCAGTTTGTCCGAGTGGAGCTTGTAACTGTTGTAGGGGATTAACATCTCCTTCTTGCCTTTGAGTGTCCATTGAAACTTGTTGGGGGCACCGTTATACATGTCGAAATCGTCACTGGTACGTAAACCGTCGCTCATACGTCCTGGCGTGTCATAGGCGACGCTGGGCTCGCGCTTTACCCGGCGTTTGCCAGGTTCATAGCTCCACGACTGACGGGGCTCATATGTCTGATCCAAGGTTTCATGTACCAGCAGAGATGAACCTGCTAAGCGAGCTGGTTGTATGACATCTTGTTTAAACTTGAATAGGATATTTTGATCTGTCAGCTGTTCAGGGCTGGCATCGTTTTGAGCATATATAAACTTAACCTGCTCCTGGGTCTGGATCATCGTGTATTGACCGCTCTCGGTTGGTATAGCCATGGTGCCTGAACGCTTCACGTTTTCTCCACGGAAGCGAACAATATGGTTCCAGATCGCTTCCAAGCCGTTCTCTGGCGTTGGAAATGGCACACCAATGGCTGCGCCCTGAATACCATTGCCGTCGGGAAGCAGCTCAGCATTAGCATCATTTTGCTTACTCCATTGATATATGTTTTCCGGATAGGATGCACTGCGACGAGTCGGGTAAACCATCATGGCAAAGGTGGCGGGGTAGGTATCGAACATCGCCTTTTGGCCATCACTAAGTAGGTGGCCATATTGATCGAAATTCTCTTCTGTCACCGTATAAATGGGCACATCTTCGGCAAATGGATCTGGATGAAAATCTCCCGTTTTGTAGTTTTTGGGCACGGTGAGTATGCCGCCGCTCCAAGCAGGGATTGAACCATCTGCGTTTCCTGATTGTTGTGCGCCGATCGGCGTTAGTTTCAATGCTTTCCCTGTCTCTTTACTGTCCAAAGTTTGTGCGGCAGTGGTGGCGAGGGCTGCGGGACTGATGATTAAACAAAGAACAGTACAAATAGAGCAACTGAAGTTGATATGAGTGTTCATGGTCTGATCCTCTCTCATGAACGTGGTTAACCAATATGGTTGTGTTTGACTAGGTCTGTCAGTTAACTGATTGCCATAGTCACCCTGCTGCCCGCATTTGCATCAGGTTTTAAAGGTTATCCATAACCGTTACCCGACAAGCCACGCGTGGCAGACTTGACTACTTTTTGTATACGTGATGACAGCAGCACGGCGAAAACATTGAGCAGAAAAAATAGCGATTCTGCTGCTCTGTATTCGCTTGCTGTTTCTACGACTGGCTCACCAAACAATGCCTGATGAGCGAAAGTGGATCCCATGAGTCAGAGCGCACCTGTGTTAGGTCGACTGACTGCGTGCGAAGAGCCAAGCGAAAAGAGATGGCCTGACTAATAAGTGAGCTAAGTATGTACCTTATTAGAGGGGGGGGCGAATAAAATTTATTTACATTTGTAACCGTGCTTCGTTATTCGTTATTAAATAAAACAATGGGTTAGTTGTATTTGTGCTGTTTTTTTAGATCAAATAGCTCCCATCTATAAGATTATTCCTTATCAGCGACCAGCTTGCTTACCTTCTTCTTAACTCGCCAAGCACTATCGAGATAGCTTTCTTGCTATCACCACTAATAAGGTGACCTTCTCTGTGAGAAATCTTATCGGTTACTTGTGTTAAAAACCTGCCTTGTATCTGGCATTCTCTGCAAACAGGGTATGGTCATCAACATGCACATCCACCAGCAATATTTCGTTGGGGGTGATAAATATTCCAAAGGTCTTACAGAGTTTGAGGCTATTTGTGTCGCGATAGATGGGCGATACGACCATGCGTTGTTGCTTTATTCGCTGCAGGGCGATCAGTGTTGGGAAGTAGGGACGATGACTCCAATTATAGCCAATACACTCGTTGCAGGTTTCAATACCTGATTCTGTGACTTCAAAATTTGCTGAGCGTTGAGTCCCCCCTGAATCACAAAGGTAGTAGCGCGCTACGCCCAGTGCGCGAAGGCGTTCGGCATCGATAGTGGTTGGGCGATTTGCCATCACACTGCTGCGCAGGCGATAGACAGCATCTTTCACTTCAATGTTATGCATCATCGTATCCGACAGTCGGATCGTTTTGCGGGAAAGATATGTTTTACGCAGCGTCGACATCTGTTCGTGGCAGCTCTGCTTGGCTAGCAAACCCGGCGCGGCAGGTTGAAATAACCAGCCTTGCATATAGTGAGCACCACATTCTAAGCCAAAATGGAACTCATCCTCGCTTTCTACCCCTTCGCAAACGATGCGACTGCCAGCGCGTTGAGCCAGTGTGGTGACAGAGAGAGCAACGTCGGCATGGGCACCGCCTTTAGCGGCCTGTTTGAATAACTGCATATCTAATTTAATGATGTCAGGTTGCAGTTCGATGATGCGATCAACCTGTGATGCCCCAGCGCCAAAATCATCGATAGCGATCTTCATTCCTGCCTGATGGTAGGATTTTACCAACCGTTTTAACGCTTCAATATCTCCCCCTTGCTCTGTTATTTCAATAATCACACGGGATGGGTCAATACCTAGCTTTTCGACCATGGCGACGGTCATACTGGTGTGCTGGCTAGACAGATGTTGCAACCATTCGGGAGAGATATTGAGGGTGATAAATCCGGCGTCTGACTGCTGCGCAAACAGGGTTAACGCTTGTTGCCGAAGATAGCGGTCGATCGTTAGTTTATTGGGGAAGCTTACCGTTGGATCGCTAAATAGCGGCCCGGCACTGATCATCTGGCCATCTCTGTTTTTAGTGCGCGCTAATGCTTCGTAGCCCGCTATTTCACCGCTGGCGACATGGATAAAAGGTTGGTACCAAGGAAAAAAGTGCTCCGGATGGAGCTGATGCCATGGGTCAGCTTGATAAGCCGACGGGCTTAGGGAGTAATTAACGGCTGTGTTTGGCATAACGGCGGCTCCTGCTGATTTTTGCATCAACCATTCCTTGGTGAATTAGTGAAGTACAGGCAAGCCAATGCATAACGTATGCCACATGCCTTTAATATATACTTTGCAGTTATCATCCGATCCAGATCGATGTCCGCAGGAAAAGTGTGACAATAAGTCGATTAATAATTATCCAGAACTGAACCAGAATGAGCCAGTTGCACCACTCTCGCTCAGAAGGCTTCACTGATATATCCCCATTGGGATAGTGGTTTTTTTACCGATTTGAACACAAGAGGAGTTGTGCATGCCCCATCTAAGGTTTCGTGGCGTGAGTGAGCAAGCTATTCAGAATATGAGTCAAGCTTTGGTCGATGATCTTTCGCAGCTACTTGGCAGTGGCCGTGACCATTTCACATTGGAGTGCGTGTCGTCGAGTTTTATATTTGATGGTGACAAGGTTTCTCCTGAGCCAATGGTGGAGGTGCTTTGGTTTCCTCGACCACAGACGGTACAGGATCAGTTTGCTCATCTAGTTACGCAAGCGCTACGTGATCAGGGGGAGACGCAAGATATCGCGGTGTTTTTTCAAGTGCTATCAGCCGAAGCTTACTATGATAATGGCGAACATTATTGAGCTGTCTTAATCGCCGTTCTAGCTAAGAGAAAGGGTAAGACCAAACGCCGCTGCGCCAGCGGCGTTTTATTTGCCTTACGTAGGGCCGTTTACTAATGGCTCAGCGCAGAATCATGGGATGACTTTACTGGCTTAGTTTGAGTCGTCTGTTTGTGCTCTTTGCAGCAACCCGCTAAATGCAGCCATTCATCGCCATCAGCTAAAATCACAAATTGTTCACCACGTAGGGTTTTGATCTCTGCGGCAACGGTGACCTGTTTTTGAAAAATCGCCAAATAGATAGCCAACGGGATCCCCATGACGGTAAGAGCCAATACCAAGCTCATCATCATTTGTCGGTGGGTGCGGCGCTCATCTCTGCTGATGAGGCTCAGATGGCAAATGTCTTCAGGAATACGAATACGACGGTGGCATAAAAATCCATCACTCACCTCGATGGCAGTGGATTCTTTTGGCATGTTTCGGTTCGACATGTGACTCGCCAGACCGGTAAAGTCACCAGATACAATGTTCATAGGCGTCCCAGCCCTGTTTTTTTTCTACCCCCAGTATGGTTCATCAGCCAAGTAGCGGCTAATAAAAAGTGTAAAAAACTGATGCTTTTTTAATCTAACGCATTAACAGTTTTTTATGGTGCGGTCTATCCCATCATTAGTCGCTGGCCGCTATCTCATACAGCTTGTAAATCGCACCTTACAACACAGCGTCCTGCTATCCGGCCCTGGTTACATGACACTTTGCGCTGATGCCTTACATTTACGTAAAGGTAAACTTTGTTGTTAAGTGAGTGGCGCACTCACCAAGCAACCGTGGAGGTGGAATGACCGAGGCAGGATATACAACGGCCGCGCGCACCAGTGAATTTGCGTTTGTCGCTCAAGAATCGTTAGCGATACCTATGTTCAGTGTGCTGGCGCAAGATGGTACTGCCTGTTGTGGGGCGGATCTCTCCGTGGTGGAGCAGACGGTGGCATTAAGGATCTATCAAGCCATGTTGTTCACCCGTGTATTAGATGAGCGCATGGTGGCGGCTCAGCGGCAGGGACGGATCAGTTTCTATCTCACCTCTACAGGTGAGGAAGCCGCTAGCGTTGCCAGCGCCGCCGCGTTATCTGATCAGGACATGTTGATGGCGCAGTATCGTGAGCAGGGGGCGTTGGCTTTGCGTGGGTTCAGCAGTGAGCAGTTCATGAATCAACTGTTCAGCAACGAATTGGATCTTGGGAAGGGGCGGCAGATGCCTGTTCATTATGGCTGCAAAGCGTTGCACTACATGACCGTATCATCGCCGCTGGCCACGCAGATCCCGCAAGCGGTTGGCTACGCGTATGGCCAAAAGCTGGCTGCTGGTGAACATGTCACTCTTTGCTACTTCGGTGAGGGAGCTGCTTCTGAGGGCGACTTTCATGCGGCGCTAAATTTTGCTGCCGTATTGCGTGCCCCAGTGATCTTCTTTTGTCGTAATAATGGCTATGCCATCTCGACGCCAGCGGAAGAACAATACGCCGGTGACGGCATCGCCGCTCGGGGTGTCGGTTATGGCCTGCAGACTATACGTGTTGATGGTAATGATGCCTTAGCGGTTTATCTTGCAACGCAAAAAGCCCGTGCCTACGCCATAGAACATTGCGCTCCGGTGTTAATCGAGGCGATGAGTTATCGCCTGGGCGCTCACTCCACTTCTGACGACCCGTCTGGGTATCGCTCGAAAGATGAAGAACAAAAGTGGCGTGAATATGACCCGCTAGTTCGTCTGCGTGCCTGGCTATACCGCCAGCAATGGTGGAGCGAAGCAGAGGATAAGGCGTTAGATGAATCTCTGCGCGCTGAAATGTTAGCGGCGATGAAAGTGGCGGAGAAGATCCCAAAACCGAAACTGCGGGAACTAGTGACGGATGTTTACGATACCCCCAGTGTCGAATTGCGACGTCAGCAAGAGGATCTTGAGCAGCACCTGAAGCGTTATCCAGAGCATTATCCAAGAACAGCAGGGAGAGCATAACGATGCAGATGAACCTGCTGCAAGCAGTTAATAACGCCTTGGATCTGGCGATGGCGAGTCAGGCGAAAATGGTCTGTTTTGGCGAGGATGTGGGTCACTTCGGTGGGGTATTTCGCGCCACCAGTGGTTTACAGGAAAAATATGGCCGGGAGCGTTGCTTTAACACGCCGCTGTGCGAGCAGGGGATCATTGGCTTTGCTAATGGTTTGGCGGCGCAAGGCAGCGTGGCTGTCGCCGAGATCCAGTTCGGCGATTACATTTTCCCTGCATTTGACCAGATAGTGAATGAGTCGGCGAAGTTCCGCTATCGTTCCGGCAACGAGTTTAATGTTGGTGGCCTAACGATCCGTACCCCTTATGGTGGTGGTATTGCCGGTGGTTTGTATCACTCGCAATCACCGGAAGCCTATTTTACCCACACGCCGGGGTTGAAAGTGGTGGTGCCGCGAAACCCTTATCAGGCAAAAGGCCTGCTGCTGGCAGCGATCCGAGATCCCAACCCGGTGTTGTTTTTAGAGCCAAAACGGATCTATCGGGCATCGGTGGGGGAAGTGCCGGAAGGCGATTATGAGCTGCCGTTAGGTAAAGCCGAGTTGGTGCGGGAGGGCTCCGATGTGACTTTGCTGGCTTGGGGCGCGCAGATGGAAGCAATAGAAAAAGCCGCAGAATTGGCGCAAGCCGAAGGTATTAGTTGCGAAATTATCGACCTGCGCAGCTTGCAGCCGTGGGACGCAGATACTGTTTGCGACTCCGTCATAAAAACGGGTCGCTTGGTGGTGAATCATGAGGCTCCGCGGACCTCAGGTTTTGGCGCTGAGATTGTGGCGACCGTGCAGGAGCGCTGTTTTCTGCATCTGGAGTCGCCGATCACCCGAGTCACCGGTTTGGATACGCCTTTTCCTCTGGTTCATGAAGCTGAATATATGCCAGACCATTTAAAAACCTTTGAAGCGATTAAGCAGGCTGTCCGCTTCTAAATCTGACAACCCATAACAAAAAGAATAACGGATTTAAGGATTGAGGAAAGACGATGTTTAAAGAGTTTATGTTACCGGATCTGGGGGAAGGGATCGTTGAGTGTGAGCTGGTGGAATGGCTGGTGAAAGAGGGCGATTTGGTGGTCGAAGATCAGCCCATAGCCGATGTCATGACCGATAAAGCGCTGGTGCAGATCCCTGCGGTGCATCCGGGCTGTATCAGCAAACTGTATTACAAAGTAGGTGAACTGGCCCGTGTTGGTGCCCCGCTATTTGCCATCGAAATAGAGCAAGCCGTTGTTGCTGATTCGGTTGCCAATGCAGTTGAAGCGATAGCGACCGAAGTGGCTGAAAAGGTAGTTGAGACACCAGAGGCAGGCGCACTGATTGAGGTTTCTGAACCTCAGAGCGGTAAAGCGGTTGCCAGCCCAGCGGTGAGGCGAATGGCAAGGGAGTTAGGGGTTAATATTGCAGAGGTGCCAGGCTCCGGGGAGAAAGGACGGGTATATAAAGAGGATCTGTTTGCATATAGTGGCAACAGTTCAGTTTCGGCACTGCCGGGGCAACTGGCGCGGGTCACTGGCCAAGGCGAGAGCAGCCACAAAGAGCCTCTGCGTGGGGTACAGGCGGCGATGGCTAAGCAGATGAGCTTATCGGTTACCACCATTGCCCATTTCACTATGAGTGATCAGATTGATTTGACCGAACTCACAGCAATGAAACGAGCGTTGGCGGCGGAGATTGAGCAGCCCAAGCTAACCCTGATGCCATTTATGATAAAGGCATTGTCGGTGGCGCTGGCGGAATTCCCTATCCTAAATAGTCACTTACATGAAGAGCCGCAAGAAATAGAGTTCTTTCACCACCACCATATAGGGGTGGCCGTGGATACGCCGCAGGGTCTATTGGTGCCTGTGCTGCGTCATGTAGAAGACTCTTCCGTATTGTCTTTGGCTCATCAATTAAGTGAATTATTGGCCGATGCCAGAGCGGGTAAGCTATCGCGCGCTCAGCTCAGTGGCAGTACCTTTACGGTGTCGAATGTCGGTGCCATCGGAGGTACGACGGCAACACCTATCATCAATTATCCCGAGTCGGCGATCCTCGCTGTGGGACGCATTCAACGCCTGCCGAGGTTTGATGCCAACGATAAGGTGGTGGCGCGGCAGATCGCCGATATCAGTTGGTCAGCAGATCACCGGATTATCGATGGTGCAACTATGGCCAAGTTCAGTAACCGTTTCATTCAGTTACTACAGCAGCCCAGTAATTTGTTGATTAACTTGAGGTAATCTAAGCTGGAAAAGGGATCCCCTGCAGCAGTGAGCGGCGATGGCTGAATTCGCCCTTAAACATTTTTATATCGCTGAAGAGCAGTCTATTTATCTGCTCAGTCAAAATGATGCCCGAAAGCTCAAGCAGTGGGTGCAGCTGTGTATGCGGCAACTGGAGCAGCTTGGCTATCAGCAGATAAGCTTGATCGGTAAAGGTGCTTACGGCTTTGTTTTTGCTGGCACTAGCCGTGATGGCGCGCAGAAAGTGTTTAAATTCTCGCGTATCACCTTACCGGAAAGCGTGCAGGCTAGATTGGAAGATGAAGCCTACATGCAGCAGCAGGTCGTGCATCCTCAGGTGCCTCGCATGTTGGCGTTTGAGCGCGTCGGCAAGCAATCGATATTGATGATGCAGCGTGCGCCTGGTGAAGATTTGGAAAAGGTCTCTCTGCAGTTAGGACCTTTGCCAGCACGCTGGGTGCTGCAGATCGCTGCACAGCTGGTACAGATCTTAAACGCACTACGGCAGCTCCCCCGAACTCAGGTGCACGGTGATATCAAGCCCTCTAATATTGTGTTTGATCGTGATTCTGAAGCCATTAGCCTGATTGACTGGGGCTCATCGGTATTCGCCCAGTTAGAGTCCGATGGGCAGCCGGCGGTGACAGATGTGCAATCATTGATGTCTGGCGATGTTAATCATAGCAATGCTCGGTTGGGTGACGTTTATTTTATTGGCGCGGAGCAGCTCAACGGTGCGCTCTCCAGCCCACGTTTTGATGAACAGGGCGTGGCTTCGACCTTATATGCGCTGGCGTCGGGGCAGTCTTGTCGCTTTGGCCATCGTGCTATACCTGCGTCATCTTTAGGTTTACCGCAAGAGTTTGCCCGTACGCTCGATAACTTATTAGCCGATGACGAGGTACTTAAGCGTCAAGCGGGTGATTACCTTCTGCAGCATATGGAGCGTATGCGGCGCCACTATTTTGCTTCAGATACGTGGCTGATTGAGCCTCCATTAGTACCGGTATGGCTGCGTGAAAGCGATGAGGCCATCGACACTGTCGTATACAGCTCCCGTCGTTCGTTCTTGATGGCGGACGGTGATAATCGTGAATTGATGTACATGGATGATGTCCAGCTAGAGAAGTACTATAAAAACTACTTGGTTGGGATGGGAGAGATTGAAAAAGCTTTTATCGCAGCGGTTTCTCGGCTGGGACAATACCCGGTAGTGGGCGGGCTGGCTCTGCATTGGAATGAGGAGGGCGTCGCGATTGATGCCAGTTTGAACCTATATGATGAGCGCTATCAGCGGGCGTTCCATGCAGCCGTCAATACCATGGTTAAGTTAGCGCGGGCATTGTGTCATCAAGGCACGTTTAAAAGCTGTATGTTTAACGCCAGAAATACACTGCATATTGATCGCAATCACCCCAGCCACCCATTTGTGCCATTGCCAGGAACCAGCTTAGCTTTTGAGATCCAACCGGCCCCCCCAGTGAATGAACGCAATCGCCACTCCTATTTTGAGGATGGCCGCGATCCAGATGAACAGTTAACCCTGCCGGACGCCATTATTGAAGCGGTTGAGCAGCTTAATCAGATCCATCACACCGGCTGCATCATTTTTGAAAGCTTGGATACACATTTACGAATACATAGCTATTACATGCTACTTGAGCCGGAGAAAGCGGACGACTTTACTGACTTATTAGCAGCCATCATAGACGCAGTGCCTTTGATTAAAGGCACCGGTACTGCGGGTTATATGAAGTTGCCCTATAAAAACACCCGGCAGTTTGAGCGTCAGGAACAGCAAGCAGAGCGATTTTATCCTAAGGATCCGCGCTAGGATCTTCCGCGTTCGGCCCTGCAAAGATGAAATTAGCCTGCCAAACCTCTATGATGCCGCCCAAGTTTAGCTAAGCGGTTATCAGGTTCGTTTTGAGTAAACAGCCCATCAGAAAGAAGCATGCAATTCACCGATTGCATGACTATCGGAAGTCGTTAAGTTCGCGGCCTTTTCGCAGTCGTGGTTGCAGTGTGGTGCGTTGTGACTATTGTCGCCTCGCCGCCGATTTCTGCACCTGTGCTTCGGTGCCCGATACTGATTCTGATGCCAGTTTTGTGCTGTTGATGTACGACGATGAAGTGCTTAAACCGAGTAACACCGCCCGTTTGATCGCTGATCTTGTGCCTGACACTCACGCATTTTTGTGGCGCCGCACTGAAGTTGATCCGGCATTGATTGCTTTGCTGCAGCAACCGCAATGGCAACCGTTTGTCGTCTTTCCTGGCCATTATGCTGAACCTGAACGGCCAGTGCATGAACTGTTGCCGAGCTTGGCGAAGGGAAAGCGCCCGCTGTTTATTATGTTGGATGGTAGTTGGCGTGAAGCATGCAAAATGTTTCGTAAAAGCCCCTATCTGGATGGCTATCCATTGCTATCGTTCAGTCCAGAGCAAGCGTCCGGTTACCAGATCAGAAAAGCGGCGCACAGTAACCAGCTGGCTACCGCCGAAGTGGCTGCCAGAGTACTTGCGGCGGCCGGTGAGCCCCATAATGCTCAGCTGATGCAGCTCTGGTTCGAGCTGTTCAGTTACCGTTATCAACAAGCTGTACATCAAATAAATCAGGGTAGGGAAGACGCACTTGAGCGCTTAGATGAATACATAAATAGTACGGAAAGCCTATAGTGTTTAGTGGCTTACGCTGTACTGCTATGATAATGCCATGATGCCTTATTAAATAAATCTACGTTGGGAAATTAGCCATGCAATCTGCTCACGCTGTCCATATCCTTGTCAAAACCCAAAAAGAAGCTGCCGATCTTAAGCAACAACTTGCCAAAGGGGGCGACTTTGCCAAGCTGGCGAAGAAGCACTCACTCTGTCCATCGGGCAAAAAGGGAGGCGATTTGGGCGAATTCCGCCGCGGTGAGATGGTCAAGGCATTTGATGATGTGGTGTTTAAGCGCGCTATTTTGGAAGTTCATGGTCCAATCAAAACCCCTTTTGGTTATCACTTGATCAAGACGCTCTACCGTTCGGGTCGTTAGTTTTCTTCTAAATAGGGCGTGACCAGCGCCCTATTTTTCACCAATGCAACAAGCTATTTCTCGTTGGACTGTGCAAACTAAGCAATATATCAAGCACCTAGCATAAGCAACTAGGCTCAATATAGAGAAGCGTTGTATGACGGTTAGAAGCATTCTCTGGCGCGCGACAGCGTTGCTTTCCTTACTCTTGCTGCTCAATGGCTGTGAGCCATCAGATTCCCCTGAAAAAGCCGGTGCCTCGGCAGATCTGGCGATGGATGGTGATGATCTTTTACCCCTCAGTGAAGTTAAGCCGATTGATATCGCCGAGCTGGCCGATAATGCATTCAAGGAACTCTGGCCGCAGCTAACCGATGCACGTAGTGGTGATTTGGATGAACTGCTAACCCGTGGCGAAATCCGCATTTTGACCACGTTTTCGCTGGGTCAGTACTATATCGATAAAGGCACCCAGCGCGGTCTGACGTTTGAATCTATCCGTGAGATGGAAGCTTTTTTCAAAAAGAAGCTGGGCAAGAAAAAGACCCAACTACTTAAATTTACCATTATCCCGGTACGTCGTGATCAGTTGATCCCGTTCTTGATGGAGGGCTATGGCGACATCGCTTTTGCCAATCTGACCATTACTGAGCACAGGGAACAGGTCGTCGATTTTTCTCTGCCGTTCTCTTCCCGTGTCAGAGAGATGTTTGTCACACATAGCGGTGAACCGCCGTTAACTTCCCTTGATGAGCTGTCAGGTCGGGAGATCCATGTCCGTTTTAGTTCCAGTTACTACGAAAGTCTGGTGGCGTTAAACCGTGATTTTGAGCAGCGCCGAATGCCCTTAATCCGTATTGTTCCGGTTGACCCCCGGCTGGAAGATGAAGATGTATTGGAGTTGGTTAACGACGGCATTCTGCCTGCAACGGTGGCCGACGAGCATAAACTCGATCTGTGGCGTCGGGTATTTAAAGGCCTGCAGGTACATGACGATATCCCGGTACGTGAGGGGGGGAAAGTGGCACTCGCATTCAGGCAAGATAGTCCGAAGCTGAAAGCGGTGTTGGATGAGTTTGCCCATAGCCATCGGGTCGGGACACTGATCGCTAATACTTTGTTGAAGCGCTATTTCGGTAATACTAACTGGGTAAAAACCGCAGAAGAGCGAGATCCTTTTCGCGGGATCCACGGGCTAACAAAGTATTTTAAAACCTACGGTGAGCAATACGAGATCGACTGGTTGCTATTGGCTGCTTTCGCCTATCAAGAGAGCCATTTCAATACCAAGGCGCGCAGTGGGGCAGGTGCCGTCGGGGTGATGCAGATCTTGCCTAGAACCGCCAAAGCGATTGGCTTTCCTGACATCAGCGGTACTCAAAACAACATCCATGCGGGCACCAAGTACCTTGCTAGATTAAGAGATCACTACTTCGATGATGAAAACATTGAGCCATTTGAGAAACTACTGTTTACAATGGCGGGATATAACGCAGGGCCAACACGTATTAATCGCTTGCGCCGAGAGGCTGAGCAGCGCGGCTTAAATCCGAATCGCTGGTTTAACAACGTTGAGCTGGTGGTAGCTGCCAAAGTGGGCAGAGAGCCGGTCCGCTATGTCGGTAATATCTATCGTTATTACGTGGCCTATAAGCGTTCGGTATATGATCTGAATGCACGTATGCAAGCGATCCAGGCCGTGCAGGAATAGTTAAATTTTCTTTATTGAGTAAAACATGAGTGATGAATTAGGCCGTTATAACCGCCTTAAAGTGATTAAACGCGTTGATTTTGGCGTGTACTTAGAAACCCGCACCTTGGGCGAAGTTTTGCTGCCTGCGAAATATCTGGAGCGAGATATAAAAGTAGGTGATCAGGTCAATGTCTTCATCTACCTCGACTCCGAAGATGCACCTGTGGCAACTACCGAGAAGCCCAAAGCTCAGGTGGATGAATTTGCTTTTTTGAAAGTTGTAGACGCCGGTCGTCATGGTGCGTTTTTGGATTGGGGGCTGCAAAAAGATCTGTTGGTGCCTTTCTCTGAACAGCGCGAAACCATGGAAGTGGGCAAGAGCTATCTGGTGCGGATCTTTATCGACGATATTACCCACCGTATTGCCGCCAGTAGCAAGGTTGATCGTTTCCTCGACCGCTGGCCAGCTCAATATGAACATGGTCAGGAAGTCACATTGACCATCGCCAATCAAACTGAATTAGGCTACAAAGCGATTGTGAATCATAACCACTGGGGCGTGATTTACGCCAATGAGGTGTTTCGCCGCTTGCATTATGGCAGCACGATTAAGGGCTTTGTCCGCAAAGTTCGAGAAGATGGCAAGATTGACTTGATGCTACAAAAGTCGAGTCAGTCGCAGGTGAGTGGCCTTGAAGGCGACGTATTGGAACGGTTAAAGAACGCGGGTGGTTATCTGGCCGCCAGTGACAAGAGTTCGCCGGAGACCATTAAACGTATGTTTGGTGTCAGCAAGCGGGTGTTTAAGCAAACCATCGGCTCTCTCTATAAGCAGAAAAAAATCACGATAGAAGAGCAGGGCATACGCTTGGTCGAGTGATCGACCAAGCAATACCTGCCTCTCGCTTTATTTCCCCAGCCAAGTCGTTTATGCCGGAGTCTCCATGGCACTAAAAGCCACGATCTACAAAGCCAACCTAGAGGTGGCGGATATGGGTCGTCATCATTATCAAAACTACCCACTCACCATAGCGCAGCATCCGTCAGAAACCGCCCGAAGAACCATGGTGCGATTGCTGGCGTTTGCGCTGAATGCCAGTGATGAACTGCAGTTTACCCGTGGTCTTTGCGTGGACGATGAGCCTGAACTGTGGCTAAAAAGCCTTTCGGATGAGATCGAGTTGTGGATTGAACTGGGGCTGCCTGACGAAAAGCGGCTGAAAAAGGCCTGCCGCCGCGCTAAGAAAGTGATCCTGTATGCTTACGGCAGTGCTTTTTCGGTGTGGTGGCCAGAAAACAAAAACAAGTTGGGGATGCTGAAAAACCTCGAAGTACATTACCTACCTGAAGAGGCCAGTCAGGCGCTGGGCGAACTGCTGCAACGTAGCATGCAATTACAGTGCAGCATTGATGATGGCCAAGTGTGGATGAGCACCAATGAAAACAGCGCCATGATCGAGCCGGAGCAGCATCAGTAGGCTGAACTTGCAGCTACTAAATTAGCTGAAAATTGTTCTTTTTTTGCCGTTGTTTCAATTAGTGATCGTGCAATAATCTCGCACTTTCGCTATCAACAAGGAAGTTAATAAGGCGTAATCGGTATGGCGACTCCTCATATTGTTTATAGTGATCAACTAGATATCTCACTCGGTGGATTAGAGAAGCTACATCCGTTTGACGGACGTAAATTCTCTAAAGCCTGGGAGCAGATCACTAGCATATTAGGGGATAAATTGGATGGCTTCTGTCACTTGGTGACGTCACCGGTTACCGATAAATCCCTAAGCACTTTCCATACTGATTTCTATCTATCTTTGGTTGCAGATAAGCGTTATCTCGCACAAGTGGTGGAGATCCCCATTGTCAGGTGGTTGCCATCCAGTTGGGTGATGGGCGGGATCGTAAAACCAATGCGCTATGCCACTCAGGCGACGATTTTGGCGACTGAGTTAGCTTTAGAGGATGGCTTTGCCATTTCCCTTGCTGGTGGTTTTCATCATGCATCCAAAGAGAACGGTGAGGGCTTCTGTGCTTTTTCGGATATACCTGTTGCAGTCAATCTGTTGACACAAAGAGGTAAATTGAATGATGGCAGTCGGATTGCAATAGTTGATCTCGACGCTCATCAAGGCAATGGTTTTGAACATGCTTTTTATGAGGATGAGCGTGTTCGATTTTTTGATATGTATAACTGCGATATCTATCCAAAAGATCGATTCGCGGAAAAGCGCATCGACTATCCAGTAAAACTCGCTTCTAAGACCGCGGATGCGGAATATCTGTCTCAGCTCAAAGAGCACTTAGCAATATTTATTGAACGCTTCGGACCTTTTGATCTGATCTATTACAACGCTGGTACCGACATTTTGGCTGGCGATAAATTAGGTCAATTGTCGGTATCGTTTGACGGTATTCTTGAGCGTGACGCTTTTGTTCTCGATATTTGCCAAAAGGCGTCAAAGTCTACAGTGATGGTGACCAGTGGCGGTTATAGTGCGGACAGCTATAAGCTAATCGCTCAATCGGTAATTAATCAGTTTGAGTTGTAGTGCTTCGGGCATTTTCAGCTTAAGTGTTGTGATTTGCTAACTGGGCAAAACTTCGGGGGTTTTGCTTATAAGTTATCGGGGGTATGCTCCTGATAACTCTTCCGCTGATAGTTAATCTGATGAAACTCCTGTTATCTTTTCTTCTGTTTACCACAATATCTTTTTCGGCTTTGGCCGAGGTTGACTTGGTTCAGGTTGTGAAATCTGAGCGAAAAATGTATCTGTTTGATGGCTCTCGGCTCATCAGGGAGTTTGATGTCGCTCTCGGAGCCAACCCAAAAGGGCACAAACAACAAGAGGGTGATGAACGCACTCCCGAAGGTCGCTACCAGTTGGATTACATCAAAGAAGACTCCTCTTTTTATCGCGCCATGCATGTTAGCTACCCAAATGAGCTGGATAAACAGACGGCCAAGGAGAGGGGCGTGTCACCGGGCGGTTTGATCATGGTTCATGGCCAGCGGAACCGACTCGGCTGGTTATCTTTGCTGTCGCAACGTTTTAATTGGACCAATGGCTGCATTGCGATAACGAATGATGAAATGGATGAATTTCTAACGCTGGTACCCGTCGGTACAGTCATTGATATTTCATGGGAGCCCCTTCCTTGATAGTGTTTTCTTATCGGGAAATAGGATGGCTTTAGTTTCAAATAACAGGCATTGAATAAGTTCTACGACTTCAAGGGTGGTGCGTAATATGGTTTTAAAGACGGATCCCAAGGTCAATGAGGGAGTTAAGGATTTTAGCGTTGAATTAGTGAAAATCTTGTTTAGCTGCAACCGTTCCATAACTGAAAAGTATCACATGGTTCTTTTGCATATCGCCGAGAATAAGGTTTGGGCCTGCTATCTGGTGGCGCTAATATGCGTGCTGCTACTGTTAATCAGCTCTTTATTTTGAAAGCTACCAAAGCTGATTTAGGCGTTAAAAGGAGCGTTGGCAAACATCTCGTCGATCAGCTCAGCCATCGGAATACTGCTATCGTTCGCCCGCACATAAGTGCGTAATCCCATCAACTGGATCTGAATATAGCGCGCCAACTGTTCGGGATCTGCTGATTCACTGATCTCATTGTGTGCCTTCGCCGCTCTTATCACTTCTGCGAATTCGGCTTCCACATCACGCAGCAAACGTTTTGCTTCTGCCAGCAGGTCTGCGTTGGCATCAGTCAGTTCGGCGATGGTTTTTGCTAGCATACACATGCCACTGGGTGCGACTTGCTGGCTTTCAATCACGGCTATTTTAATGAACGCTTTCAGCGCGTTAATAGGTGAGGGGGCGGACTTACATGCTTGCAGTTGCTGCAAGCTCATCGCAGCGTAATGCTGTAGCGCTTCTTTAAACAACCCTTCTTTGCTGCCGAAGCAGGCATAAATACTGCCAGGGCGCATATCAATGACATCCTGCAGATTACGCATTGATGTTGCGTGGAAGCCTTTTTCCCAATAAAGGTTGGTGGCTTTTTCTACCACGGCTGCTCTGTCGTATTTAATGGTTTTTGCCATAGCGCATAGTCTTTAATTAGAACATACGTTCAATTTTAACTTGAACGACCGTTCAAAGCTAGCTATAGTGACCTCCAATAAGTCAACGTCACCCCCCGAATTGGAGCAGCAATATGAGTCATTTTAAGATTCACGATATCGAGTCAGCGCCAGAAGCCAGTAAGCCTTTGTTGGATAAATCACTTAAAGCGTTTGGTATGGTGCCTAACCTCCATGGTGTATTGGCCGAAGCGCCAGGCCTGTTACAGGCATATCAGCAACTGCATGAGCTGTTTGCGAACTCGTCGTTTGATACTGAAGAGCTGACGGTAGTCTGGCAAACCATCAATGTAGAGCACGGGTGTACCTACTGTGTGCCTGCACACACCGGGATTGCACATGGGATGAAAGTAGACCCTGCATTGACGGAAGCACTGCGTAACCGTGATGCGATGCCAACGGCGAAACTACAGGTGTTACATGATACGACACTGAGTGTGGTGCGTAACCGTGGCCATCTATCTGAAGAAGAGATGACAGCGTTTTTTGCTGCAGGCTATGGTCAACGTCAACTGCTTGAAATTGTATTGGGCTTATCGCAGAAGGTGATTAGCAATTACACCAATCATTTGGCAAAAACTCCCGTTGATAAAGTGTTTGAAAAATTTGCTTGGTAGAGTGCCGACACAGGAAGGCTGCTGGATAGCCTTCCTGTGACTACTCAGCTTTACCGAGACAAGTCTTAGTTACTCTCTGGCTAAGAATCTGTTTGCCATATTTCATCATAATTGTTCCGCACATTGCCTTTTTGTTACCCCGGCTCTGCCTTTTTGACGGCGTTAAATAAGCATCGAAAGCACTTACACAACTGATGCAAATTTATGGAGCCATTATCATGAAAAACACTACTTTGATCGCCGCTGCCCTGACTGCTGCTTTAACTTCTACAACAGCCATAGCACAAGACGCTGAACCACAGTACACCGAAGCTAAACAAGCGGGCACGATATTTACCACCACAGTGACGGGTCTTGCCGCTGGCGGTCCTATTGGTGCGTTTGCGGGCCTGTTGGCGGGTGCCTGGGTCAACTACAACATTGAAGAGGCCGATAATGCCGTGGTGTTGAGTAATGATCTGGAAACCGCACAAGCGCAGTTAAGCCAAACAGAATCTCTCCTCGCACAGCAGCGTCAGCAGTTGGTTGCGTTACAAGCTAACTTGGCACAAAGCGAAACACTGACAGCACAATACGCGCAGCAGATGCTTGATCAGTTACAACTGACGATGCTGTTTAAGACCAATAAGAGTGATTTGACTGACTCCGCGAAGAATCGTTTGTCGCTGCTGGCGCAATACCTGACTCGTAACCCTGAGATGCAGATCCGACTTGATGGCTATGCCGATCCCCGTGGTAATGCAGACTATAACTTGCAGCTTTCTCAAGCACGTATTGATGCTGTTGCTCAACAACTGTATGACGCTGGTGTAGCGCCAGAACGCATCACCAGTCAAAGTCACGGTGCGACACTGTCATCGGCAACCAAAGGCGACTATGACGCTTATGCTTTAGAGCGCATGGTAAGCATTGAGTTGACCAAGGGTGACAATGTTAGCGTGGCAAAAATGAACTACCGCAAGTAGCCCCCAGTTCCCCCCGCAGTCGCCTTTCTGGTGGAGCAGGTAGCCAATCTCTTTTGGTTGCCGGTGGCTAACAGCCTCCCAACTGTTGGCCACTTTTGCGGAAGCAACACTGCTTCCGCTTTTTTATTTCATCGGCAAGAACAACGCGTTTTTAACACGGTTAACGTTAAGGGATGGATCCATGTTTATTGCACATCTACCGGCCGGATATCTGTTGGCCAAGTTTTTTATCAGCAAAGCAGAAGTGAAACGCCGACTTGATAGCACTGTGTGTTCCAACAGTGGTGAACGCGCTGATAAGCTGCTGAGTTACTCGTCTTGGCGCCGATTGTTTTTCGCGGCAGCATTAATTGGCGCTATCGCTCCAGACCTTGATCTTGTTTGGTTCTATTTAGTCGATAATGGCAGTGTGCATCACCATGCTTATTGGACACATTACCCTTTGTTTTGGGGCGCTGCCTTGTGCCTTTGTGGTTTGTGGTGTCGATACTCTTCTACACCATTTGCAAGGGTGCTTGGCATTTTTGCCCTTTGCGGATTTATGCACTTAATATTGGACAGCGTGGCGGGGGATATCCGCTGGTTGGCGCCGATGAGTGATATGGGTTTTTCTCTGGTAACTATTCCTGCTAATTATCGCGTTTGGTGGTTTAATTTTTTGTTTCATTGGACGTTTCTGTTAGAGGTTGCCATTACAGCTATCGCGTTGGGCTGTTTTTTATTGTCCAGATTGAGCGCCTTTCAGGCGACAGCTGAACGGCACCAGCAACGCGCTCATCGCAACGCACTGGTTCCTTTGCCTACTGAGCAGGGGGGAGATAGCTAATGCGATTTAGGATGAATTCATTGGTCATCAACAAGCTGCTGTTTGTGTCGTTTCTCTGTTTCATCTGCTGGATCATCTATTTGGCGAATACTGGCGGCCATAGCCTGTTTTTCACTATGGTTCGAAGCTTTCCATACGGAGATAAAGTGGGGCATTTTGGCTTGTTTGGTATGCTTACTTTGCTGGCGAATATGGCAACAAAAAACGCGATGTTTACCCTTGCCAACATGCGATGCCTTTGGGCATCTGCTGTCATCGTTGTTTTAGTGACCTTGGAGGAGTTAAGCCAACACTTTTTATCTCATCGAAACCTGGATCTTTATGATTGGCTGGCGGATATGGCGGGGATCAGCTGTTTCTCGTTGTTGAATCTCTATGTGGCAAATAAGTTTCGCTGTGGAAAAGATGTCAACCCGACAAAGTTGAATAGGGAGTAGTCTTAAAATCGGAGAATCTTTAGTACAAAAAGGCCGTTAAAACCTATAGTTATTCGTACCTTTTCTGAAATCAAAGAATAGCGACCGGTAGGCGATTATTATCGCCGCCCCTGATGGCCTTTTGCTGAGGATCTCCATTATTAACAGCATTTCGCAGACATGGCACACCTGGTGGGCTAATGAGCGCTTTAATTACAGCCTGCGCACACTGATCTCCTTGCTTGGGGTCGTCATCCCTTGTTGGTATTTTCAGGCGATGGATGCGGTGACACCCATGGTGCTTGGGGTGATCGCTGCCGCGTTGTCGGAAACCGAAGATAGCTTTGGAGGCAAGTTACGCCAGACCACCATGATGCTGTTCTGCTTTGCTCTGGCGTCGTTCTCTATCGAGTACTTATTTGATCGGCCCTGGTTGTTCGCTGCAGGACTCTGCATCTCCAGTTTTGGTTTTATTATGTTGGGGGCGATTGGTGGGCGCTATGCCAGTATCGGTTTTGCGTCACTGTTGCTGGCGGTCTATACCATGCTGGGAGCACACCTTACGCAGGATCTGCTTAGCCAACCAGTATTGCTATTGTTGGCCGCAGGTTGGCACCGAGGACTGTCTTTAGCTTGGCATGCGTTATGGCCGAACCAATCGGTGCAGCAGGGATTGGCACGTGTCTACCGTAAGCTGAGAGTGTACTTGCAGTTGAAAGCTCGGCTGTTTGAACCTGTCAGCGGTTTCTCTTCCCATCAACGACGGTTGGATTTAGCGCGCTTTAATAGTGAGCTGGTGACCGAGCTTAACCAGACCAAGGATAACTTGCTTAATCGGGTGAGGCAGGGGAGATCAGGGCAAGCAGCTTATCGTTTTCTCAAACTCTATTTTGTTGCTCAAGATATTCATGAACGGGCGGCGTCTTCTCATTATCGCTACGATGAACTTGGTGAGACGTTTCGGCATTCCGATATTTTGTTTCGCTTTCAACTGTTAATAAATCGCCAAGCAGGTGCGTGCCGTAAGTTGGCGAAGGCGATCCTGAATCGCAAGCGTTACGAACATGATGTTGAAGTGACACAAGCACTCGATGATGCCAAGCAATCACTTAATTACCTGCGCAGTCAGATGAACCCAGAATGGCGCGTTCAGCTGGCATCATTAAAGTTTTTATTAAGAAACCTGTCGACGATTGAACATCAGTTAGCCAACTCGAACAACCCTGATGTTGAGACTGATAACGATATTAGCCTCAAGGATTATGAAGCACATACTCTCGGTGAGATGTGGCGTCGGTTGTGGGGCGCGATGACGCCAAAAGCGCAGGTATTTCGTCATGCGGTACGCTTGTCGCTGGCGCTCACACTGGGCTACGGCATAGTTCAGGGGTTAGGTTTAGAGCGCGGTTACTGGATCTTGCTAACCGTGCTGTTTGTTTGCCACCCGAACTTCAGTGCCACCCGTAAGCGGGTGAGTGAGCGAATGGCCGGCACCGTGGCTGGCTTGCTGATCGGTGTCCCCTTGCTTTACTTGTTTCCTGGACAAGAGGGGCAGCTGGTATTGATGTTGATATTTGGTGTTGCTTTCTTTGCGACTCGAACCCTGCATTATGGTGTGGCGACCACCTGTATAACCCTGTTGGTATTACTCTGTTTCAGCCAGCTGGGAGAGGGCTTTGCGGTCATATTGCCGCGTCTGGGAGACACTTTGGTGGGCTGTCTGATCGCAGCGTTGGCGGTTCGCTATATTCTGCCTGATTGGCAGTCGAGGCACCTGCTTGGAAAAATGGCAGCGGCAGTGGATGCCAACCGTGGTTATCTTAGTCAGGTGATCGCGCAATATCGGATCGGCAAACGGGACAACCTTGCTTATCGTAGCGCCCGCCGTGCAGCGCATAATCGTGATTCCGAGTTGTCGGCAGCTATTAGTAGTATGTTGAAAGAGCCGGGGCGTTTCCGGAAAGCGGAGAACGAGAGCTTTCGCATGTTGGTACTAAATCATGCCTTGCTCGGCTATATTTCGGCGTTGGGCGCGCACCGTAATCGTTTGGGTGATCACCAAGTACATCTGCTGGTAAATCAGGCTCATGATTCTATTTATGACCGTCTCGTGATTGTCAGCCAGATTTTAAGTCATACGGTTCAACTGCCTATCCAAGAGGTGGAAAGTGGTCTGGAGCTTAGATTAGGACGGTTACGAGATAGTGGTGATGATGTCACCAGCATGGTGTTACAGCAGTTATTTATGATCCATCGAATGCTGGATGAGATGACCCAGCTGGCGATGGAGATTGCGGGGTGTGATCAGCGTACCTCAACGGTAGATACGGCTGAGGTTAACGCTTCTTAAACTGACTGATTTTTTTACATGTCAGTCATGGTTATGTTTTATTGTTAAGTTTAAAAAATTGATTTATATCAATTTTTTATTTTTGGTCTGTTTTTTGCGTTTAATTAACACGGTTATTGTTTGGCTCAATGTTAGCCAAAAGCGTTGTTTTGATAGGCAAAGGAAAGGACTGAAATATGAATATGCTGAAAAGATATGTAAAAGCAGGATTGGCCGCGGCTGCCATTTTTTTCTCAGGCTCTAGCGTTGCTAGTGTGATCACGCCAGACGCGGGTTGGTACGGCTTCTGTTTCGGTGATGTGGGCAGTTCAGCCTATGAAGGCTGTCAAAATCAGGGTGTTGGTACTGTTGGTAACATCATTGAATTGACGCTAACTGATGCTGCTTGGTTGAAAGTGACTGATGGCTTCAATATCGGCGATATGTTCGATGTTTATGTCGATTCTGCTTTAGCATTCACTACATCGTTGCCTGGTCAAGGCACTGAGCTTGTTGATCCTGATGCTCTGTTTGCCAGTGGTTATTACAGTGCAGGTAGTATGCTGCTGGAAGCCGGTAGTTATGCTATTGAGATATTCACGGCTGCATCACCTTTTGGTGGCGGCGGTGCCTATGTTGAAGTTGAGTCAGCTGTTGCTGTGCCAGCGCCAGCGACCCTTGCTATTCTTGGTTTAGCCCTTGGCGGTCTTGGTTTTGCGAGACGCAGCAAGTCATAGTTAGTTCTTGCAAAAAAAGCCCTGCGCATTCGCGGGGCTTTTTTTTGTCTATTTCTTTTGGCGCGGCAATTCGATGATCCTTAGCGCTGACTCTCGTTTTAATCTGTGTTGGAGGCGACAGACTGGTTACGCCCCTTAGCTTTGGCGATATACATCGCTTTGTCGGCATTGCTTAACAGACTTTCCAGTGATTCTTTCCCATCAAAATCTGCATAACCTAAGGATGCGGTTATGGTTTCATTTAATAGTTCGATATGAATAGACTCGATAGCTTGCCTGACCCTTTCTACTAACCCCTGAGCTTGCCGCTTATCGACTTTCGGCAAAAGGATAATAAACTCTTCTCCTCCATAGCGAGCGACATGATCAACAACTCGGGCGCTGGCAGTCAGCTGACTGGCTATGGCTTTAAGGACTTTGTCGCCCATGCTATGACCATACTTGTCATTGATGGCTTTGAAGTGATCGACATCGAGCAGTACAACAGTGAATGTTTCATGGTAGCGTACCGCACGCTCCCATTCCTGCTGAAGTAACTCCAGAATATGCCGGCGATTGGCAATGCCAGTCAATTCATCTGTGCGTGCTGCCAGAGCTTGCAGCTTTCTTGCTCGACGGTTAATGACGAGCTGCCAGGTTAAAATAGTAGCGATAATAAGCAGGGCGAGGATAAGTAATCTGAACTGCTCTCTATGGGCGGCTGCTTGCTCCAACTTCGCTTCTTTAACTTCATTTTGAGCTTGAAGCAGTTGGTTCTGTTGAACTTGGATCTGTGCGTTAAATTTGGCTTCCATGGCGGCGACTTCACGGTTCAGATCTTTATCAAAAATCATTGCGTTTAGTTCGAAACGCTTTTTCAAATGTAAGTAGGCGTCGCGGTAGGCTTGCTCGTTGTAGGCTAGTTCAGCCAGTAATTCATAACTGACCTCTTGTCCTGATAGGGTATTGTTCCGTGTATAGATCTCTGCGGCTTGTTGGGCGAAAGGGATCGCCTCTTTTGTTCTCTCCATGCCGTGAAGGTATTGCGCTTTATTTAATAAGGACTTTGCGATCCCTTCTGTATCGTCATATTCAAGAAACACCTCATGTGCTGACGTCGCGGCTTGCAGGGCGGCTTCAAAGTCCCCTTGCTTAGATTCAATTTTGGCGATCTGCATATCTGCGTAAGCGACGCCGAGCTTGTCATCTCCTTTAACTGACAAGGCACGAGCTTTGTTGGCGAATGTCAGCGCTTGCTCTAAGCGATCCATGTTGACGAGGGTGTTGGCAATATTATAAACGGCGATGGACTGCCCAATGATGTCACCTTGCTGGCTCAGTTCTTCATCAACCAGATGGTAGTATTGCAGCGCTCGATCGTATTGCTTCATATAGCCATAGGTGTTACCCATGGCGTTCATCAGTTGCAGGCGAAAGTGCTTATCGTCTTCGCCACTTTGTTCAAACAGCTCAAAGGCGCGGGCGACATCTTCAATACTTTTTGCGTATTTCCCCTGATAACTGAAAAGTTGCCCTCGGGAGGAGTAAACCCACGCACTTTGCAGCTTTAAATCGTGTTGTTCGGCAATCGATATGAGTTTGTTGTAGATAGATAGCGCCTGCTCGATCTTTCCTCGTCTTTCTAATGATCGTGCGTAGCAGCTTTCGATCTGTACGTGATAGCTTTCGTTACCAGGCTTTTGGATATCCAGTTCAGCGCTTTGGTAGATAGCTGTCACACGGTCGTAATTACTCATTACCATGAAGGCAATGCACTGTTTGGCCAGCACTTGTAGACGAGTTTCGTCATCTAAAGGCCGTGCCAGATAGGCGTCAGCTTGTTGTATCGCTAATTGCGGATCGGTTTCGACAAGCAGTTTCAGCTGCTCAATATCTGGTTTTGCATCCGTTGCGTAGGTCGCACTGCTGACCACGGCAATCAGTAGCGTTAGCATGGTGAGCAGGTATCGAAGCATGGGTGAACCTAATGTTAGCCTACATGATGCAAATAGATTTGGGTTGCACGGAAACGTCGCGGGAGATCAAACTTTATCCATTGCGTTCCGCTTATCGCCCACTATTTTCATGCTGTATTTTACACTTTCTGTGCTGATTGTCTGTTCCGCTGAGAACAGACAATCAGATAAGTCGCGCATTAACTTTCGGCTATGCCAATGCTTCAGTGTAGGTTAGTGGGGCAAAGAGATAGCAAATCTGACGCCGCTGTTATCAGACAAGTTCTCCGCATTTGCTTTACCTTGATGATGTTCCACTATCAGCCGAACAATATGTAAGCCTAAACCTAAGTGAGTGCTGTCGTCTGCGGCTTTTTTGTCTCGCATGCTCACCATATTGTCGAATAGCTGATGTTGCATCTTTTTGGGTAGCAGAGGCCCTTTGTTCTCGACGCAGATAAGAATTGATTTTTCAGTGCGTTGAAGCGTAATGAGTATCTCACTCTCTATCGGTGCAAAGCCGACCGCATTGTCGACGATCTTATCCATCATCTGGACGATAAGCTCGGGGGATATCAGTGCCACTAAGGGGGGATTATCTGTTTGCAGATTGATCTTATGGTTCTGATAAATATCGTTATATGCTGCTGTTAACTCTGTGAACATGATCGCCAGATCTAATTTTTCCATCTCAGCGTCACCGTGGCTAATGCTTTCTTCTAAACGGCTGGCTTCACTCATTGCCGTTAATAAGTGGCTAAGCCGGTTAGCGCCCTCTTTAGCGCGCAGTTGGTACATCTGACGATCGCTTTCATCTGTGCTCTTAGTCGCCCGTTCATCGGCTTGCAGTGTCAGGTTGTCCAACGATGAGTGCACTACCGCCAATGGTGTTCTTAACTCATGGGAAAGTTTTCTCGATAAGGTTTGTAAATAGTCAGTGTATTGCTGGACGCGCTCTAACAGTTCGCCATAACTGCGGCTGAGATCACCGATCTCATCGTTGGCACGACTGATCTGGAAGGCCCGCGTTTTCGAGTCGCCGTTGAATTGACCATTGCTGTCGAAAACCTGCTGGGTGGCTTGATTGAGCTTTCTAATTCGCCAGCTGAGCCAACTGGCATAGCCAAACAGGCCGCTGGCACCGATGAGCAGCGCTAGACTGCTAGCTAAGAAGAGCCGACCGAACGCTCGATCTGTCAGCGATAGATAGCTTTCGCTGCTTTGCTCTAATACCAGGACGCCCGCGGTCACTCCTTTTGGTGAGGGGATTGGTAGCGCGACGCTCAGCAGACTGCGATCTTGTTGGTTGGACTGTTGATACCAGCCTTTGGTTATATGGCCATCTTGGGCTTGAGAGAGATCACTGGTTTGCCATTGGCCAAATAGTGATGATTCGTTTTTTGGTGGCATTGGAGGGCGTTGTAGTATGGCTCGATATAGTGCCCGCAGTGCGCCGTGGCTTGGCGCAGAACCACTCGCCTGATAGCCACTAAGATCGATTTCTCCAGCTGTTGCCCGTTGCCATCCTTGGTTATCAACAACACGCATTTCTAATCCAGCGTGGGTAAACAGCTCTAATGCCTGGGTTAGTCTATTGTCTGTGGTGATCAGTCGTGGCGGGAGTGACTGAGCGCTGAACTCATAGTGACTTAGATGCTGTTGCTCCGATGCTAATGGTGATGCATTTACCAGATAGAGCCCTAATCTGCCGTTGACGAGTGATAACGGCATAGATAGCTCGATATTGTAACCTTTGCTGGTATCTAACCAATATCCGGCAATCTCTCTTTGGTAGCGAGTTCGGTTGCCTTGTTGGTAGCGCGCAATCATCTCGCCGGGAGCGCTGGCTGCGAGCAGATAGTCACGGCCATGACCGTTGCGGATCACCAGGTGATCACCGTTATTTGCTGTACCGCGGGTAGGATCAAAATACAGCCGTTGACGATCTTCAACTTCTAACAGCATATAAAGGCGATCTTTGCGGGTAAATAGCCTCAGGTTGGCGGCAAAATCATCATGTTGCAGGCGTCTGACGGGCATGCTCTGCCATTCGTCAGGATAGCCATCCATGATGATCCGCCAAGGTCGTTCAGGTGCAAACAGGGAAGGGTGTTCAGTTTGTTTCTTAACGGGCTCAGCGTCGCTCTCTAAAACTGTGCTTTCGTGTTGGTAGGTTGGCGTATCTAATTGCCAGTCTTGTTGCGCTAATAGTGCCACCACGGCCTGGCCTGTGGCTTCTAATGCCTGCAGCTGGCCGGCTCTCAATGCGGACTCGGTCTCTTTCACGTATTGGCAGCCTGCCCACGGGAGGGCCAACATAAACAGACTGGCCACCAGCAATTGGCGTTTTAACTTCATGACGCCGTGCGCCAGCGGTAGCCCATGCCATATGCGGTTTCTATGGCATCAAAGGAGGGGTCAATCTGCTGGAATTTCTTGCGGATCCGTTTGATATGGGAGGTGATGGTATTGTTGTCGAGTACCACATTAGCGGCATCCATTAGCTGCTGACGATTGCGAACATGGCCGGGATGCTTTGCCAATGCATGGGTGATCCAGAACTCGGTCAGCGTTAGGTCGATCATTTGGGTTTGCCACAATACGGTCATCCGTTCGCTGTCGATATTTAGATCGCCACGAACTAATTGGGCGTCGGGTTGAGTCGGCTTCTGCAAGGCATCGATGCGGCGAAACAGGGCAACGATACGAGCGAGCATATGCGGCAAGCTGATATCTTTGGTCAGGTAGTCATCAGCACCTAAACGCAGGCCGGAGATCACGTCCAGCTCGCTGTCGCGGGCAGTGAGAAAGACAATGGGGAGTGCGGGTGCCAAGCTGCGCAGATCACGGCAAAGATCAAAGCCGCCTTCTATCTCTTCTCCTAGACCAACATCGATGATCGCGAGATCTGGTAGACGTTGACGAAATGCGTCTAATGCTGACAGTCGGTCGCTGTATATTTTGACTTGATAGCCCATGCGTTCCAGCGCATCCCGATAGTTTTCTGCTATCGCAATTTCATCTTCTACGATAGCGATTTGGCGACCCATGCAACGACTCCCATGCTTGTTGATTGGCTCTATTAAACCAGAATTCCGTGTGAACCCAAGAGGTTGCCACAATTCGTCATAATGTTTCACTAGTTTGCCACCAGAACTGCCGGGAACTGCCCCTTATTACTGCCTAAATAGCATCAGGATCAAATTACGGAGTACGCAGATGCTGAGGTCAAACCTTCCCCCCCATCAGGTCATTCTTGATCGGCCATTGCCTTTAAAACGGCGCCACCCTCAAGTCAGTGGTCAGTTGTTCCATCGCGAGGTGGTTTCTACACCTTACAAGACAGCGAAGCGAGTTCTGGGATTTGTTGTCCTTGCGGGGGCCGCCGTGGTGTTGCTGTTGACGCTTGGCCGCGCCGAAGCCGCATCGATGGCAGGGCGCACGTCGACACCTGTTGGGCAGTCGGCGATATCAATTGAAGGTGATATGGATGGCCAAGCCAGAGCCTCGGCAGGCAGTGGCGATAGCTTGCCTGTGCTGTCAGCGCCACGTTTGAATGAAGATGATATCAAGGCACCGCAGCTGATGTTGCAGCAACCGGGAAGATTTACCCAAGCGGTGATGTTGAGTTCGGAACTGGATCTGGATATTAGCGGCATGATAGTCAAGGCGACGTTAAAGCAGCGCTTTAAAAATACCACTGACGATTGGCTGGAGGGGCTCTATCTATTGCCCTTGCCTGAGAACTCTGCAGTGAACCGGATGACCATGCAGGTAGGGGATCGCATTATTGAAGGTGAGATAAAAGAGAAGCAGCAAGCTAAACAACTCTTTGAGCAGGCGCGTAAAAGTGGCAAACGCGCCAGTTTATTGGTGCAAAGGCGACCTAATATGTTTAGCAATAAGGTGACGAACATTGCCCCCGGTGAAGAGGTGATTGTCACTATCAGCTTTTTGCAGCAGCTCGATTATCGTGATGGCGAGTTTCAGTTGCGTTTTCCTATGACCATTACCCCCCGATACTCCCCTGGGGTGCCTTTGGCTGATATCCCGGCGGAGGAGACCAACGCCAGTGTAGATCTGAGTGGTGATTTTAGTTGGGCGTTGCCGACGACGCAGGTGCCTGATGCTGTGCAGATATCTCCTTATATGTTTTCCCGCCAAGAACAGCAGGAGAAGCTGCTTAATCCGATCCAGATCCGAGCAAATATTGATCCCGGCATGCCGCTTGCTGCTTTGACTAGTGATTCCCACCAGTTAATAGTCAGTGAGCGCGAGGGGCAATATCGTGTGGGTCTGACATCGCCACAAGTCAGCATGGATCGTGACTTCTTACTGCGTTGGCAACCAAAACTCGGCAGTGAGCCGAAAGCAGCCTTGTTTACCCAAGAGGTGGATGGTGATAGCTACGGGCTATTGATGTTGATGCCTCCCGCTAATGTGAAGTCTGCCGACGGCCAAGGAGGCCCTCAGAGTGGGCAGGCGATGGCGAAAGAGATGATTTTTGTTATCGATACTTCCGGTTCCATGGCGGGTGAGCCGATCAGGCAAGCGAAACAGAGCTTAATGACAGCACTGACCTGGTTGCGGCCACAGGACAGCTTTAACCTTATCCAATTTAACTCCAGTACCAGTATGCTGTTCCCACAAGCGATGCCAGCGAATGATGCGGCATTGCAACATGCTCGTCAGTATGTGCAGCGCTTGGATGCTGGTGGTGGTACCGAGATGATGTCTGCGCTGCAAGCCGCATTGAATAATCAAAGTCAGGGAGATGAACAGGGTAGGAATGCCGTTCGTCAGGTGGTGTTTATTACTGACGGCTCAGTAGGCAATGAGCAGGCACTGTTCCAACATATTCACCAAAACCTTAGTCATAGCCGGTTATTTACCGTAGGTATTGGTGCCGCGCCCAATAGTTTTTTTATGCGTAAGGCCGCCGAATTCGGTCGTGGCAGTTACACCTATATCAGTAATGTTCAGCAGGTACAGGGACCAATGTCATCGCTGTTCAAACGTTTATCCTCACCGGTTGCCGACGGTATTCAACTGCAGTGGCAACAGGGTATTGATGCCGATGTTTATCCTCGCCGTATTCCAACTCTCTATCTGAACGAGCCGTTACTTATCAGTTTCAAAGCGAACAAGTTAGATGGGCAACTAGTAATTTCTGGTCATACCGCGAAAGCCCCTTGGCGCAGAGAGTTAAATTTGGCACGCAAGGGCGGCAGCGACGGTGTATCGACCCTATGGGCGCGTTCCAAAATAGAAGCTTTGATGGATGAGAAAGTCGCAGGAGCAGACAAAGATGAGATACGCGAGCAGGTGCTATCTGTCGCGCTCACTCATCAATTAGTGTCCTCCTATACCAGCTTCATTGCTGTTGAGAAAACGCCCGTAAGGCCCATGGATCAGCTGTTGACTAAGGCGCCTGTTCCAAATGTACAACCACAGGGGCAGGCAGCGCAGAGTTTTGCCGTGCCTAAAACTGCCACCGGCGCCGATTTTAAATTGTGGATTGGTCTACTGGTTTTTCTCTGTTCACTATTTGTGTTGATGCGTTTGAACCAGCAGCAGGAGCGCTCAGATAACCTGGAGGCTATCTGATGAGCATATTGACTAAGAGCTTTAAACTCGGGGTGTGTTGCATCGCATTGGCTGGGCTACTGATGGTCAGTGATGCTGTTTGGATCAAAGCTAAGGCGCAGTTAGCTCAATGGCTTATCGCCAGTGCGTGGGACGAACCAGAGGCTAAATCTGATGATGATATTTCAAAACGTCCCTGGCCATGGGCTGATACTTGGCCTATGGCCAGATTACAGATCCCACAACTGGGTATCGAACAGTTTGTGATGGCGGGACTGGATGGCGAATCTCTGGCATTCGGACCGGGAATGGCCGTGAACACTCAGCTTGAACAGGGGATGATGATTGCTGGACACAAAGATACCCACTTTGATTATTTGCAACGCTTGCGTCCGGGAGATCGTGTGCAGGTTCAGTTACATGGAGAGCGTTTGCTGGAATTTGAGGTGAGCGCGGTGGGGGTGTTAGAGCTTGGGCAGGGAAATAATCAATTGGTCGTGGCACCTTCTGAGCTAGCTTTGGTGACCTGCTATCCATTTGGTGTCCAGGTAAGTGATCCGCAATTACGCTATCTGGTGACAGCTAGAAGGTTAGAGTATGCAGAGCCGCTGGCGGTGGCAGGAGTGCTAGATAGCCTGGATCGCAGCTTTGTTAATGACTCGCGCGAAGATCATCCGTTGCATCAGTGGTTGCAAAGTAGAGCCGTTAAAATGTAGCTCACTTGCGGGTGGGCACTTCAATGGTAAATTGAGTGCCCCCTTGCTTTCTGCTGCTGACGGTGATGACGCCATGGAGTCGCAAACTCACCAAATTGTAAACCAGATAGAGGCCTAAGCCAGTGTGGCCAGTACTGCGCTGCGTGGTATAGAAGGGTTCAAACACTCTGGGGAGCGCCGCTTTATCCATGCCTAAGCCAAAGTCCTGATACTTAATCACCAGATTGTTGCCTTTATGGCTAACAGATATGTTCACCTTTCCATGCTTATGGCCAGGATAGGCGTGATGTGCACTGTTATATAACAGGTGGATCAGTGCCGAGGATAACGCATCTACATCGCACTCTAATATCAGTGCCTTGTCGCATTGAACATCGAGTTCCAGCTCCAGTTCTAAATCATCCTTGATCCGGAAATAACTCGATTGAATGACCTCCCAAATGGTCAGTGATTGCCAGCGACTATCCTCTTTTTCAAACGAGTTGGATTTAAAAATATCCACCAGACTGGAAGCTCGCTCTAAGCTGCGTAAGATGCTTTCTGCAGCATCATGTGCGCGAGTGAGCGATTGATTTAGGCGCTTTTTCGATAATTGTGCTTGTAGCAGTTGGTTGGTGAGTGATTGTGTCTCTTCCACCAACATAGAGGCCATGGTGATACCTGCCCCTAACGGTGTATTTAGCTCATGACCAATACCAGCAACCAGGCGGCCTAAACTCGCTACCTTTTCTGCTTTGTCTAATTTCAGGTGGGCATTTTTTAGTGCTTCGAGTGAGCACTCCAGCTCATGTTGTCGCTCAATCGATTCGAATAACATCTTTTGCCGATTAATCGCCTGGGATAACTGGATCCCTAGGGCTTCGCCGAACTCGCACACCAAAACATTCACTTCGGCAACCAGATAGCCAAACACCATGTGTTCAAAAGCAAGTGGGTGAACTAACCAGATGGTGTCGTTGCGACTCGGTGTTCGCCATCTTTGGCCGATATGCTCGGGGAGAAGTTGATCTGTGACGATAGATTTTTGATGCTCAGCCAGCGGGATGACTTCGCCATCAACCACTTGGTGCTGCAGCTTGGCGTCACTGCTATCATCGTCATCAAATAAACAGAGATAGAGCTGGTGAATGCCTGCTGAGTCTAGGTTTTGTGCTGCTTGGTCAAAAAGCAGTTTCAGATTGGTATGTTGATATAGTTGCTGATCGAAGGTGAGGCGCTGCGCATGCATGTCCCTGACCAAGATCTGCGCCCGCCGCTGCTTGAGGTATATGGATTCTTTAACTTTGTGGTGCTTGATTTTTGCACCGCAGCTTTCGCGAATAATTGCTTTGCTAGGAATATCTTTGGTGTCGTCTAACTGCTTGCCCGATATCTTCGCTAGCAAGCCTTTGGCGGCCGCTTGACCCATGGCGTAGGCCGGATAGCTGACCGTTGTCAGAGCTGGCTCCATCGCTTCAGCGTATTCGAAATTGTCAAAACCTGTCACCGCCATATCCGTAGGGACGGCTAATCCGCAATCTGTCAGCCCCTCAATGAAACCGTGCGCGCTCAGGTCATTGGCACACACCATCACTTCAGGTAGCGGTTTCCCACTCTCCACTAGTCCCTTAGCGATGGATCTTCCTGTACTGCGAACGAAGTCACCTTGCAGGATCCACTCGGGATTAAAGGGCACATTGTGCTTTTCCAGCGTATCGCAGAAAGCGTTAAAACGAGCGTTTGCTTCTTCATTGGCCACGGGGCCACGGAGAAAGCCCAACTTGCTGTAGCCTTGTTTGCTAATTAAATGTTTGACCACATTACATATCCCTTCCCGGTTGTCAGCTAACACGGATGGGACGCTGTCGAGTGCGCTGCCTATATTGATGATGGGAAGGTGTTTAAACAGGCCGACTAACTGCTCCGTGGCGTCATTTCCGGCTGAGTAGCCAATGCCACCACCATAGAAAATCACACCATCAGTGGTATGGTCGGGCAAAAATTCGTAGATCCAATTACGAATATTGTTTGCGTCGTTAGGTCCAGGGAGATAACCACCAACAACGGTCAACAGTTCGTAGCCATGAGAGCATAGGTAGTCTCTGGCACCGGCAAGCAGTTCCTGTTCTACTTTGAATACCATGGTTGGAAGAACCATGGTGATAGTTTTGTTTAATTCAGCCAAGTCGCAATTCTCGCATCACAGAGTCAACACTCCGTTTCGACTTTTTGCTACGTTATCTCTTAACAACAATGTAGTTGTTACCCCTGAAATTACGAGCTAGCCATCAGCAGAACCGGTGAGACCGGCTGGATGATATCGAGCGGTTATAAGTGGCTTATGCCGTTATTTTGCTGAGTTAACGTTACCAAATGCACTTTAACTTACCAGTGGTTCTCTGGTAGTTAGTGAGCTTGTTAACACAAAGCTTCATTTTAACGACGACAGATGTGATTACTCACCCGTTTTTATCTGATCCAATAACCGCGCTTTGGCGTAAAAGTGAATATGGCAACAAATTGTTGACCACGTTGAGCTGAGTAACTTGTAGGGGCGAAGGGACAATGAAGCAAATAGAAAAAATCCCGGTAGGGGTCAGTGCTTGTGTCGTTGGGCAAAAAGTACGCTTCGACGGCGGTCATAAACAGTCTGGTTTTGTAGTCCGAGATCTTGACCCCTATTTCGATTATCGTCCAGCTTGCCCTGAGATGGCAGCGGGGATGGGAACGCCTAGACAGACGGTGCGTTTAGTCGAGGATGGCGATTGGCTCAAGGTTCGCGGCAGTCGGGATCGCAGTTTTGATGTGACAGATGCGCTGCACAATGCTTCAGAAAAATTGTCCGATGGATTGGCTGATTTGCGTGGTTACATCTTCTGTGCCAAATCACCTAGCTGCGGCATGGAGCGGGTGAAAGTGTATCACCCGAACGGTCACACTTTGCGTCATGATGGTGTGGGAGTTTTTGCAGAGAAGATTTTAAAGAAATACCCGTATCTGCCCTGTGAAGAGACTGGGCGGCTGAACGATGTGTTAATCCGGGAAAGCTTTTTGACGCGGGTGTTCACCTTAGATCTGTGGAAGCGAAATGTAGAAGCCAACTTGACTAAAAAGTCGTTGCTCGACTTCCACGCTAAGCACAAGCTGATGCTGATGGCGCATTCGCCAGAACATTATCGAGCCATTGGCCCGCTGCTGGCTGATTTGAGCAGTGCCAATCTGGAGCAGGTGGCGTACCGCTATATTGTGCAGCTGATGCAGGGCTTGGCTGTGCCGGCAAGTCGGAAAAAACACACCAATGTATTGATGCATATTCAGGGCTATTTCAAACGGGCTTTGGAAGTGGGTGACAAGGCAGAACTGACACAGATGATACATAGGTATCGAGAGGGGTTATTGCCGCTGAGTACACCCAGAGAGCTACTAAAACACTATTTACGCAAGCATCGCGATGATTACCTTCAGGGGCAGCGTTACTTTCAACCCTATCCAGAGCATTTGACTGTGAGGACTGTATTCTAGTTTACCGCTTTCTTACTAAACCCTTTGTGTTAGACAAATCCCTATTTTGCAGGTCTATGGCCTGCTTTTTTTTATATTCTGGGTTGGCTGTTTTTGCCATCTCATTCATGCCACTATAGCGCGGTAATAATTATTAAAGGTTCGACTATTTAGAGCATTAGGAGTGTTAAGTGGAAAAGTTTGAGAATGTAGCCGTCACCGTTAAAGCCAATGTTTACTTCAATGGTCAAGTGACCAGCAGAGCTGTCACATTTGCCGATGGTTCGACCAAAACTTTGGGTATTATGCAGCCAGGTGAATATGAGTTTGGTACGGCCGAAGCGGAACTGATGGAAATCACTGCCGGTAAGCTTCAGGTACTACTTCCTAATGAAACTGAATGGCGTGCAGTGGTTGGCGGTGAATCATTTAATGTGCCTGCCAATGTGAAGTTTAAGGTTAAAGTGGAAGAGTTGGCTGATTACGTCTGTTCCTACTTGGCCGATTAAACTGCGCTTATTTGTTGTATCCATAAACCCGACAAAGTCCTTTTTGTCGGGTTTTTTATTTTGCACATTGGAGGGGATGGAAGTGCAGCTTGATAACCGAACGACACTGCTATTCGATTGGGGTGACACCCTGATGGAAGATACCCTTGGCGTGCCCGGCAAAATGTGTGAGTGGCCGCAAGTAAAGGCGATGCCTGGGGCTGAAAAAATGCTGCAGACACTGTCGCAGTCTTTCCAGATCTGTATCGCCACCGGTGCTGAACAATCAACCGAGGCTGATATTCGTAGAGCCTTTCGAAGGGTGGATCTAGACCAATATATTGATCACTATTTTTGTCGTCAGAACACTGGCTTGAGTAAGCCTGATCCTGCGTTTTACCAATTTATTCTGAATGAACTTGGATTGGCGGCAAGTGATGTGGTGATGATTGGCGATCATTGGGATAAAGATATATTGCCAGCAGCTGGCTTGGGGATGGCGGCTGTCTGGATAAACGTGCAAGGGCAAGCCGTTGATAGGACTGAGTTGGCAGGGGAGCGAGATCGGCTAATGATTAATGTTAAGCAATGCCAAAGCCTGAATGAACTCGCTCAATTATTAGCTATCTAGAAAAATAGAAAACGCGACAGTGGCCGCGTTTTACTTAATGAGTGATAGAGCAAGATAAAGGTTAAGGAAGCACTTTCTTAAACGGTTTTACGATAACGTTCTGGTACACCCCGGCATCGATATAGGGGTCGGCATCTGCCCAGGTTTGTGCATCGGCAAGGGAAGGGAATTCGGCGATCACTGTTGAGCCAGTAAAGCCAGCTTCACCCGGATCTTCACTATCGATGGCAGGCATCGGCCCAGCCACCAACAAGCGCCCTTGCTCTTTTAATGCTTGCAAGCGGGCGAGGTGGGCTGCACGCGCTTGTTGGCGTAAAGGCAGACTGTTATCAACATCCTGTGAAAAAATCACGTACCACATTATTCATTTCCTTCATTTTGTTCTGCGGGTTGTTCTTTGGGCAGGTGCTTAAATAGGTAGATCCCGGTGACGAGTGTGGCACACAAGGTTAAACCGAGTAGGCCGAAAACTTTAAAGTTCACCCAAACTTCTTGCGACATATAAAACGCCACGTAGATATTGGCCAGGCCGCAACCGAGGAAGAAGAACGCCCAACCTAGGTTTATCTTTCCCCATACCGCATCAGGCAAGACTAACTCTTTCCCCAGCATCTGCTTAATCAGTGGTTTTTTAAACGGATATTGGCTGATTAACAGAGCGGCAAAGAACAGTACATTGACCACGGTGACTTTCCACTTTATGAAGACATCGTCGTGGAGAATAAGCGTGAGCCCGCCAAATACGGTTACCAGCACAAAAGTGATCAGATGCATCTTCTCGACTTTGCGATGGCGAAACCAGCCATAAGCCAACTGCAGGCCGGTGGTAATGATCAATGATCCTGTCGCCCAGTAGATATCCTTGAGCTTATAAAAAGCAAAAAAGACGATCAGTGGGAGGAAGTCGATAAATTGTTTCATGCAAATAGGGCCTTGCTGGCTCAGCAGCGTTATTCAGTTCAATGCAAAAATGGCGTTTGATGACCATGTAGTCTGGCGCTAACGGCGCATGGTGGCAATGTTTAGCAAAACTAAGCGTAACCGTTTGTGTGTAACGGTTACGCTTCACTGCTGGATCCAATCGAACTATTTAACGGTTGCAGCTTTCATTGCCGAGATAAAGCTCGTCATTTCGGCGAGCAGTCGATCGGTATCATCGACGTTGTTTTCAATTACTTTCACCACAGCTGATCCGGAAATCGCACCAGCAGCACCTGCAGCGATAGCTTCTTGGACTTGAGCGGGCTCACTGATACCGAAGCCTAGCAGTGCAGGAGGCGCATTAAAGCGGTTGAGTGACTCTAGCAGTGCTGCCACTGGCATCTCTGCTTTGGTTTCTGCGCCAGTGACACCGGCACGTGACAGTAGGTAGGTGTAGCCTTTACCGTAACGGGCGACATTAGCTAAGGTGTCGTCGTCAGCATTGGGGGGAGCAATAAAGATTGCGTCGATACCAAATTTTTCCGCCGCTTCACGGAACGGGACGCTCTCGTGGCTAGGTACATCTGCAATGAGTACTGAGTCAACGCCTGCTTCGGCGCAGCGCTGATAAAATTGCTCGATGCCATTGGTATACACGAGGTTGGCATAGACCAATAATCCGATAGGTACCTGCGGGTACTTTTCACGAATAATGGCCAACATCTCAAAACAGACCAATGGATTAACGCCGCTAGCGAGTGCGCGCACCGTGGCTCCCTGGATCGTTGGGCCATCGGCAATCGGATCAGAGAAGGGGATCCCCAATTCTAAGGCGTCAGCGCCGGCAGCGATCAAGGTGTCGATAATCGACAAGCTTGTTTCACGATCGGGATCACCTATGGTGACGAAAGGAACGAATGCACCTTGGTTTTTGGCTGCCAGTTGCTCAAACAGCTGTTGATATCGATTGCTCATGAGATATCTCCTTTTTTCGCCAGAATGTCAGCGACGGTGAAGATATCCTTGTCGCCACGGCCTGATAGGTTCACGATCAGTAGTTGCTCTTTCTCTGGGTTTTCTTTCGCCATTTTTAATGCGTACGCCAGTGCATGGGCTGATTCCAATGCCGGAATAATCCCTTCGTGACGGGCTAATAGCTGGAACGCTTCAAGAGCCTCGTCATCAGATGCCCAAACGTAGGTGCCACGTCCCGTCGCTTTCAAGTGAGCGTGCTGCGGGCCAACAGAGGGGAAATCAAGTCCGGCTGAGATGGAGTAAGACTCCTCTACTTGGCCGAACTGGTCTTGCATCAGAATGGAACGCATACCGAAGAATATCCCCGGCTTACCATGCTCCAGCGGTGCGCCGTGTTCTTCGGTGTCGATACCTTTGCCTGCTGGTTCAACGCCTATCAATGCCACCTCTTTCTCATCGATAAAGTCGGCAAACATGCCGATGGCATTGGATCCGCCACCAACACAGGCGATTACTGCATCTGGCAGGCGCCCCTCTTTTTCTTGAATTTGGCGCTTTGCCTCTTCGCCGATCATGCGCTGAAACTCACGAACAACAGTGGGGAAGGGGTGAGGGCCTGCCGCAGTGCCGAGTAGGTAGTGGGCGGTCTTATAGCTGCCTGCCCAGTCGCGTAGCGCTTCGTTACAAGCATCCTTGAGGGTGGATGCGCCTGATGTCACAGGGATCACTTCTGCGCCCATCAGCTTCATACGAAACACATTGGGCTCCTGCCGTTCAATGTCTTTGGCACCCATATAGATACGGCATTTAAGGCCCATGAGGGCGCAGGCCAGAGCGGTTGCAACGCCGTGTTGTCCGGCACCTGTTTCGGCGATGATCTCATGTTTGCCCATATGCTTGGCGAGCAGTGCTTGCCCCAACACCTGATTGGTTTTATGGGCGCCGCCGTGCAACAGATCTTCCCGCTTCAGGTAGAGGGTAGTTTTGGTACCTGCAGTCAGGTTGCGGCACTTGGTCAAAGGCGTTGGACGGCCAGCGTAGTCTTTTAATAGATCTGAAAACTCTTTTTGAAACGCCGGATCTTTTTGTGATGCAATAAATTCCTGCTCAAACTGCTTCAGTGCAGGCACTAGCAATTCTGGGACAAACATGCCGCCAAAATCACCAAAATAGGGGTTTAATTCGCTCATCTTCTATCCTAATAATCTCTTAATACTTGTCTTAACTGGGTGAGTTTGACAGCACTTTTTTCACCTGGAGCGGTTTCTACGCCGGAGTTGAAATCCAGTCCAAAGGTGCCAATTGCCAGTGCTTTTTCCGCGTTTTCTGGAGCGAGTCCGCCAGCTAGAAAAAGCTCACTAACGTTGTCATAACCATTTAGAAGCTCCCAGTTGAAGCGTCGCCCGACACCACCAAAGCTCTCTTTGTGGTAGGTGTCGACCAAGTGACGGTCGACCGGCCAACTGCCGAAATCCGGTAACGCTTCGGCAATGCGATGCGCTTTCCAGATTTCACAGCCCTCCGGCAGTAGTGGTCGTAACTGCTCAACAATTGATGAATCTTCATCGCCATGGAGTTGTACGGCGCTGAGTGGTAATTCGTTGGCCAATGCAGCCATCTTTTCTGGTGATTCATTGACAAACACGCCGACAAATTTGAGGCCATCGACGGTCGTTATTTCTGCAGCTTGTTGTTCACTCACGGCTCTCGGTGAACCCGGAAAAAAGATCAACCCGCCGTAGGTCGCACCGTTTTCTTTCACCAGCTCGGCTTGAGTTTTATGAGTCAGGCCACACACTTTATGGTGACCAAAAATCAGGTTGCGACAGGCCATATCAACGTCTGGTTGTGACATCAGTGAACTGCCCACAAGAAAGCCATCAACATAGGTCGCTAGCTCACGCACTTCACTGTTCTGGTAGATGCCTGATTCGGAGATAACAATTCGATCATCGGGTACCTGAGGAGCAAAGAACTTGGTTTTATCGAGTGAGATGCTCAAATCACGGAGGTTTCGATTGTTTATACCGATCACCTTACTGCCGAGAGCGATGGCGCGGTTCATCTCCTCTTGATTTGATACTTCGGTCAGTACATCAACCTGCAGAGAATCAGCTACCTGATGAAGTGACTTATACTCTTCATCATCCAGTACCGATAGCATCAGCAAAACAGCGTCAGAGCCATGTAAGCGGCCAAGGTAGATTTGGTAGGGATCGACGATAAAGTCTTTATGCAGCACGGGCTGAGTGACTTGATCGCGCACCTGTTTTAAATAGGCCAATTTACCTTGGAAATATTTCTCATCGGTCAACACAGAGATAGCAGCAGCATATTTGGTGTAAACAGAAGCGATGTAATCGAGCTCAAATTCTGGACGGATTAGTCCTTTTGAAGGCGATGCTTTTTTGCACTCAAGAATAAAGCCTGCGTTTGGCTCTGATAGCGCGTCATAAAAAGAACGATCTGAGGGGGTCAGTTGATCGATAAATGTGTCTAGCGGGCGCTGTAGTTTAAGCTCGACTAGCAGCTCGCGCTTATCTTTGACGATGCGATCAAGCACGGTCTCGGTCATTACTGATCTCCATTTTGTTCATTGCTGACGGTCGCCAGCCCTTCGGCAATAGCGAGTGGCTTAGCACTGTCCATCGCTTCAATTGCCAGCAGTGCACCTTGTTTAAGGCTGCTGGCTAGTCCACTCACGTAGAGCAGGGCGCCGACATTGGCTGCCACGGCACTGCGTTGTGCTTCTGTGCCTTGGCCGGCTAGGATGGCACGGGTAATGACGGCATTTTGTTCTGGCTCGCCGCCTTTCAGGGCATCCAACGGATGCTGTTTCAGGCCAAAATCTTCCGCCGTTACACTGTATTCTTTGATGCCGTCGCTGGTGACTTCTGCCACATCGGTTGGGCCATGCAGCGCGATTTCGTCAAGGCCACTGCCATGGACAACCAGAGCATGCTTAACCCCTAAATATTGCAACGCTTCTGCGATCGGCTTGACGAGCGCCGGACTATAAACGCCGAGTACCATATATTCAGGTTGTGCCGGATTGATCAGAGGCCCAAGGACATTAAATAGAGTGCGGGTGGCCAGTGCTTTGCGGACAGGCATCGCATGTCGAATACCACCATGGTATTGCGGCGCAAAAATAAAGCAGCAGCCGACATTATCGAGGCACTTTCTTGCTGTGTCAGGGCTCATTGTAAGGTTGACCCCTAATCGCTCCAGTAGATCGGCAGATCCCGACTTGGATGATACCGAGCGATTACCGTGTTTGCAGACTTTCAGGCCGCAGGCCGCAGCGACAAACACGCTGGTGGTTGAAATGTTGATGGTGTGATGACCATCGCCGCCAGTGCCAACGATGTCAGCAACAGGGTAGGCAGGCTTCGGAAAGCTTGCCGCTGCTGCACGGAGAGCATCCGCAGCACCGGCTATCTCTTGCGGCGTTTCACCTTTGATCTTCAATGCGGTCAATAGCGACGAGATAACCACTGGGTCCATTTCGCCACGAATGATTTCGCTAAACAGTGCAGCGGTTTGCTCGCGGCTCAGATCCTGTTGTTGATAGAGAGATTCCAGCATGATGTTCTCCTTATACCTGTGCCGTTGCCCAAGTCAGGCTTTGAGCTAATAGTCGTGCACCGTCTGTGGTGAGGATCGATTCGGGATGAAATTGAAAACCTAACACCTTGCATTTGGCATCCATCACCGCCATTGGCAGAGACTGGTAATCAGCAATAACCTGCAGGTTTTCTACTCGCGTCGCTGCTAGTGAGTGATAACGTGCCACCGGCAGAGGTTGCTGCAAGCCGTTAAACATCGCTTCTCCGATATGGCTGATCGCGGACGATTTACCGTGCAAAATATCTCCTGCAGAGCCTACTTCACCACCATAAAACTGGACGATGGCTTGATGGCCGAGGCAGATCCCCAAAATAGGGAACTGGCCTTGGCAAAGGCCGATAAGTTCGAGCATACATCCCGCAGATGAGGGATTGCCCGGTCCGGGAGAGAGCACCAAGATGATCTGCTCCCCCTTGTCTGCATGTTGCTGCATCTTTTGGTGGATAAGCGTCGCCGCTAAATTATTGCGGTAGATAACCACTGGATGATCTAATGCGCGAAATTGGTCCACCAAGTTGTAGGTAAATGAGTCGAAGTTATCCAGCAGAAAGATCGTGGCTTTCTTTTCCGTTGCAGGGCTTAGATTATTCATGTGCCGCTCCTTCCGCTTGCTTGGCTGCCTGATTTAGCTGCTTGTTGGCGCTGACAATTGCGGAAATTACCGCTTGTGCTTTATTGCGAGTTTCGTCTGCTTCCGCTTGCGGTTGAGAGTCAAACACCACGCCCGCACCGGCTTGAATGGTGGCTTTACCATTTTTGACAAATGCACTGCGAATGACGATGCAGGTGTTCATGTCGCCGACGCCATTAATGTATCCGACTGCGCCGCCGTAACTGCCACGGCGTTTTCTTTCAGTATCTCGGATAAGTTGGGCTGCTCTGATTTTTGGTGCGCCAACCAGGGTGCCCATGTTCATGCAGGCCTGATAAGCGTGTAGCGCATCCATATCTTCCCGAAGCTCACCAACCACGCGGCTGACTAGATGCATGACGTGACTGTAACGATCGACTTTAAGTAGTTCGGCGACATGGCGGCTGGCGGGCTTGGCAATACGGGCAATATCGTTACGTGCCAGATCGACCAGCATAATGTGTTCAGCCAGCTCTTTTTTGTCGAGGCGGAGCTCCAATTCCATGCGGCTGTCGAGATCGGCATCGATGGAGCCGTCTGGGTTGAAGCCGCGGCGACGAGTACCGGCGATAGGATAGACCTCGACTTGACGATCTTCTTGCTCATATTTGAGCGCGCTCTCTGGTGAGGCACCGAACAACACAAACTCTTCGTCGTTAACATAGAACATGTACGGGCTGGGGTTGCTTGCTTTTAGCTCGCGATAGGCAAATAGGCTGTCTGGGCAAGCGATATGAAAGCTGCGAGATGGTACCACCTGGAAGATATCGCCGCAGTGAATGTTGTCTTTAAGCGTTTCTACCTGTTGGCAGAACTGTTCGTCACTGGTGTCTGTGGTGACGTCAATGGCGGCGCTTTCTGCCACCTTGCTACTGAGTTGGCTGGGGTTGAATTTTGTTAGCTGCTCTTTTAACGCCTCAATGCGGCGGGTTTTCAGATAAAACTGTTCACTGGCACCGTCACCACCAAATACGCAACCTGTGATCTCGCTTTGTTGGGTTTGGTGGTCGATAACAATCAGTGTTTCAGAGAGATAGAACAGGTAATCTGGGCAGTTGTTTTCACCGTCAGCGACATCCGGTAAGGGTTCGAAGCTGGCTATCAGATCATAAGCAAATGTACCGGCCAGGAAGATCGCATCATCGTTACTATTGCGTGTTTTGAGATGATTAACTGCCGCGCGAAGTGCTTCTAAAGGAGACAGGGCTTTTAAACGTTCCTCTTCGTCGAGGATCTCTCCGACTTCAGGGAAGTTCAGCACGGCACCATTATCTGTTTCAACGACGGCGACACTGTCAGGTAGCGCACTTAAAATTGTCGACAGTGCGTTGCGACCGTTGTCGCTTAATAGAGTCAAGGTAACTTGGCGTCCACTGCAACTGATTTTAAGGGCGGCGTCTAATAGCAGCAGGGACTTTAGATCCGCTTTACTATCTATTTCTGCTGATTCCAGCAGGACAGTGTTCTTTAATTCACCGTGATGGGTAAGTAATTCATATAAGGCCAATGGATCCGCGATGTAAGGCGCGGTGGTGGTGAGCGCTTCAACCTCACCTGATGCTAGATGGCTCATGCTTTTTCCCTGCTGACTCTCTGTTTTTGGCTATCAATTTACGATGTTTGCGTGACCGATTATCGTAAAATGACCCCACACTATACTGCGCAAAAATGACGCTGCAATCTCTACCTGTCTGGACGGGCCATTGATTCATGGTTGTTCCCGAACGGCAGACATAAAAAAACCCGCTCAATTGGCGGGTTTTAATGTTTCTGAAGACAATACAAAGCCGAAACACTACCCGCTATGGGAAGTGCCACCACCACACGTTGCTGATGTTAAGGCTTAAAATCATTAGGTATTACTCCTGAAACAGTGCGCTCAAGCATGCAATGTGAAATCAGCAGTGTCAACCCCCTATCAGGGTATGAGACAATATCGCTATAAAAATCACACTTTCAGCTACGTGAGCCTGTCTTTGATACACGATTTTCATTGCCACAGCACCGCCTCTGACGGCAGTTTGTCTCCGGCGCAGCTTGCCCATCGAGCGGTTGCCCATCGAGTGAGCCAAATTGCGTTAACGGATCATGATTCTGTTGCGGGGCTAGATGAGATGCAGCGCGAGATCGAATCTCAAGGTTTAGCACTGACGCTCACCAGTGGGGTGGAGATCAGTTGTGCTTGGGAAGGGATGGAGATCCATATTGTTGGCTTGAACTTTGATGTTAATCATCCAGCCATCAAGACCCTGTTGGCCGAGCAGAAAGAGCGGCGGTTAAAGCGGGCGCAAGGGATCGCAGACAAGCTTGCTCGTTGTGGCATCGATGATGCCTATGACAAGGCGGCGACCCTGGCGCAAGGAGGCTCTATCACGCGGGCTCATTTTGCCAGGGCGATGGTTAACGAGGGCGTGGTGAAGTCGATGGAAACGGCGTTTAAGAAATACCTGCGCAAAGGTAAACGCGCTTACGTCAATCCAGGCTGGTGTTCCATCGAGGTAGCGATTTCTGCATTACATCAAGCTGGCGGGGTGGCGGTGGTGGCACATCCAACCAAATATCGCATGTCGTGGAAATGGATCCGTCAGCTATTAACTTGTTTTGCTGAGTGGGGCGGCGATGCCGTTGAAGTGGCCATGACACAACAAACACCTAACGAAAAGCGCAATCTTGCTGATTTAGCGATAGAATTTGGGTTGTCAGCTTCTCAGGGATCAGATTTCCACCATCCTGGGAGCTGGGTTGAGTTAGGGAAAAACCTCTGGTTACCGGATGGCGTTAGTGGTGTCTGGGAACGTTGGACAACGCCGCGAGGCGAATAGGAAATATAAATATGAGTCAGTTCTTTTATATCCACCCTGATAATCCGCAGAGTCGGTTGGTCAATCAGGCTGTGGCGATCATTAAGCAGGGTGGTGTTATTGCCTATCCGACCGATTCAGGTTACGCCCTGGGATGCCACATCGGTGATAAGGCGGCGATGGAGCGGATCTGCCGGATCCGTAATATTGATAAAGCTCACAACTTCACCTTGATATGTCGTGATCTGTCAGAGTTGTCGTTGTATGCGCGAGTGGATAACTCCGCCTATCGCCTACTAAAAAATAACACGCCGGGGGCTTACACCTTTATCCTGAAAGGGACTAAAGAGGTACCTAAGCGCCTCCTAAATGCAAAGCGAAAAACTATCGGTTTGCGGGTGCCGGACCACATTATCACTCAGGCTTTGTTGGCGGCGCTGGATGAGCCGATTATGTCGACCTCGTTGATCTTACCTGGAAACGATATGGCTGAATCTGATCCAGAGGAGATCCGTGATCGTTTGGAAAATCAGCTGGATCTGGTCATTCATGGTGGATACTTAGGCGAAATGCCGACGACTGTGGTTGATCTCTCTGAAGATACTGTCGAGCTATTGCGTGAGGGAGCGGGTGATCCCACACCGTTTCGCTAATGGCTGAATCGACAACCACCATTCACGAACCTGCGGTACCTGTGCAGCAGACTTTACCACTCGCCAAAGTGCGTGGCGAAGTGATGTCAGAGGCACCGCTCGATCTCTATATACCTCCTGAGGCGCTAGAGGTATTTCTCGATGCGTTTGAGGGACCTTTAGATCTGCTGCTCTATCTTATTAAGCGCAAAAAGCTTGATATTCTAGATTTGAATTTAACAGAGATCACTGCTCAATATATTGAATATATAGAGTTAATGCAGGATATGAAGCTGGAGTTGGCAGCCGACTATCTGGTGATGGCTGCGTTTTTGACCGAGGTGAAGTCACGCTTGTTGTTACCTGTTCGCGCCAGTGATGAAGCGGATGAGGAAGATCCTCGGGCGGCGTTGATCCGCCGCTTGCAGGAGTATGAGCGTTTTAAGGTTGCGGCACAGGAATTAGATACCTTGCCTAGAGATGAGCGGGATTACTATCAGGCAGCGGCAGAGGCGCATGAGTTAGCTCAGCCGATGAAGATTGAGCCTCAGGTGTCGATGGCTGAGCTGTTCGTGGCATTTACCGACGTGATGAAGCGTGCCAGTGCATTTGAGCACCATCAGGTACAGCGCGAGGCTTTAAGTACCCGAGAACGGATGAGCCTGATTTTGGAAAAAGTGAGTCGCCAGCATTTTACGCCGTTTGATCAGCTGTTTGAGATCGAAGAGGGTCGTGCAGGTGTCGTTGTCACTTTTCTAGCCATTTTGGAGCTGGTAAAAGAATCGATGTTGGATCTGGTGCAAAATGCTGCTTTTCAACCTATCCATGTAAGAGCTGCTGGGGGCGTTGATAGTGCGGAAGATTAATGACGAACAGCTGAAACAGTTGATTGAAGCAGCGCTGTTCGTGGCTGATAAGCCCTTAACAGCAAAAGCGCTGCTTGAAGGTGTGTTGTGTGAATTTACCGTGTCAGGTAAACGGGTAAAAGCAGTGATTGACGCGCTGGTGCTGGACTATGCGCCACGGGGGATCAATTTAGTTGAGGTCGCCAGTGGCTGGCGCTTTCAGTCTGCAGAAGTTATTAGCCCCTGGTTAGGGCACCTATGGCCGGAAAAAACACCACGGTACTCGCGGGCGCTAATGGAAACCCTTGCGCTGATTGCTTATCGCCAGCCAATCACACGCTCCGAGATTGAAGCGGTGCGTGGTGTGACGGTCAGCAGTAACATCATACGGACATTGTCGGAACGGCAATGGATTAAAGTGGTAGGACACAAAGAAGTACCGGGGCGCCCGGCGCTTTATGCTACCAGTAGGCAGTTTTTAGACTATTTTGGGTTGAAATCACTTGAACAGTTGCCAGCCCTTGAGGAGAATCCGCTCTCCGACGAGCCGGTTGATGCGCAAATGCTCGAGCAGGTTGAAAAAACGTCGAATCCACAAGAGGTAATAGAGGCATGAGTGAGAAATTGCAGAAAGTCCTGGCGCGGGCCGGTTTGGGGTCTCGTCGTGAGGTAGAGCAGTGGATCGCTGCAGGCCGTGTGAGTGTTGACGGCGATGTCGTTGAGCTAGGCACCCGTGTAGAAGAGGATGCCAAGATACGTGTGGATGGCAAATTGATCAGAACTACACCGGCAGAAGAAACCACGTGTCGTGTGATCATGTACCACAAACCGGAAGGTGAGGTGTGTACCCGCAATGATCCGGAATCACGCCGCACAGTGTTTGATAACTTGCCAAAGATTGGGGCTGGTCGCTGGATCGCTGTTGGCCGTTTGGATCTGAACACCAGTGGATTGATGTTGTTCACCAATGATGGCGAACTGGCTAATCGCTTAATGCACCCGAGCTTTAAAGTGGAGCGTGAGTACGCTTCTCGCGTGTTTGGCGATGTGTCTGACGATAAACTTAAGGCGTTGCGCAAAGGCGTGATGCTTGAAGATGGCAAGGCCAAATTTGATAAGATCCAAGTGAAGGGGGGCGAAGGCATTAACCAGTGGTTTTATGTCACCCTAAGCGAGGGGAGGAATCGAGAGGTGCGCCGCCTTTGGGAAAGTCAGGAACTAAAAGTGAGTCGCCTGATCCGTGTTCGTTACGGCGCATTGACCTTGCCAAGAGAGTTACCACAAAGTACCTGGCGCGAGTTGTCGTTAGAAGAGGTGAACTATCTGCGGGAAGAGGTGCAATTGCCGAAAGAAGATCGCAGTAAGCCCTCAGTGAAATCAAGGATTGGTGAACAGGAACGTCTGCGCCGGGTGCGTCGCAGTGTCTCTAAACATCGTTCACAAGCGCATCGCCGAGTACGCCGTCGCTAACCCGATTTTGAACGGGAAAAATCAAAAAAAGGCGCTATCTAAGCGCCTTTTTTGTGATTTATTATCAGGTTATTTGGGTTGAGCATCAACGGATTGGCCACGAACATCTTGGCTATCGGGGCCCATCAAATAGAGATAAGTCGGCATGATCTCTGCTGGTGTTTTGAGTTTGTTGGCATCTTCCCCCGGATAAGCGGTCGAGCGCATACTTGTGCGGGTTGCACCGGGGTTGATTGCGTTAACGCGAACGTTGGTGTTGCTCAATTCATCAGCCAAAATCTGCATCATCCCTTCAGTGGCAAACTTGGATACTGCATAACTACCCCAATAGGCGCGTCCCTTTTTGCCCACCCCAGAGCTAGTGAATATCAGTGCTGCGTCATCGGCCTTTCTTAATAGGGATAACAGTGGTTTGGTCATCATCATCTGAGCGGTCACATTCACCTTCATCACGGTTTCCCAGCTGGCTAGGTCGATCTGCTCAAATGGACTGAGAACCCCTAACATACCTGCGTTGAGTAAGACGCCATCCAAGCGGCCAAACTGCTCTTCTATAGTGGTCGCCATATCGATGTAGTGCTGTTCTGTCGCGCCCTGCATGTCGAGGGGGACGATAGCCGGCTCAGGGCCATTGGCGGCAACGATAAGATCATAGGTTTGTTCTAATTTGCTGACTGTCTTTCCTAGCAGGATCACGACAGCACCATGGCTGGCGTAGGTGAGGGCAGCTTGGCGACCAATACCATCGCCAGCGCCTGTTACTAGAATAACGCGGTCTTTGAGTAGGTCATTTGCTGCTTGATAATCCAACATCTTTGTTTTCCGTTTTGTCTGCTTCGGGTCGGCAAGGGGCGCATTTTACCTTCCCCGGTGTGCTATCGCGACCTTTTTACGAAATTGGGATCTCAGTAACATTAAACAGGTGTTTGATGTAGCGATATTGTAACTCTTACGTTACCTTACAAACTGGTAGGAGCAGATCGCCCCAAGTGCTGATCTGTCGAAACCAAGCTCAGTATACCGAGCCATAACTATAAGAAAGGACCTTGGGGAAAAGCATGAGAAAACTAATAATAACCCTGGCCGTTGCATCCGCGTTGGGTGTAACTGGTTGCGACGATGAGTCACTGGATGATGCGCGCAACGATGCAGCGGGCACTCCAGTCATTAATGCTTCAAAAATATCTTATGATCCTGCGAATGGCGTTTTGCCGGTACCAAACGATCTGCTTTATACCGACACAACAGACGGTACATTAAACATTCCTGTTGCCGATCCATCTGATTTGAGTAACCCGCAGGTTGCTATTAACGCATTGGATGGTTGGAGTACTAACCAACCGATGGCAATTGAAGTGATCACTGATACCGATGTGACCATAGACCCAGCTTCGGCGGCTGCGCCTGGTACGGTGAGGATTTTTGAAACCATATTTGGTGGTCCTTTAGCACCCGATGAATGCGCGGAGGTTCCTACTGGTGCCGCTTGTATGGTGGTAGCTGAACTCTCTTTTGGCACAGATTTTATTACGACATCTTCAGGGAACAACTTACTGATCATGCCGCTTGTGCCCATGAAAGCAAAAACGGGCTATCTGATTACGACGACTTCACAGTTAATGGACTCAGAATCCCGTCCTGTTCAGGCATCTTCAACCTATACCTTGGTGAAACAGGATATTAATACGTTACCTTTGGGTAGTGCTTCGCAGTTGTTGCTTCAGGGGGCGGTCAATAGTTATGAAAATGCGATGGCTGCTTTCGGTGTTGATACGACGACGATTACCTATTCTGGTGCGATGACCACCCAATCGATTGAAGATGTGTCGGCACTGAATCGTCTGACTATGGCGGCAGATCCTGCGACGACTCCGGTTTTGATGCCGCCTACGACGACGGGACTAACCGTTGCAGACGCCCTTACTGGACTGGGTATCACAGATCCCAACACTTTGGCAGTGGCTTCAACTGCGTTGCTGGCGAATTCGACTCTCACTAATGTTCCGTATTACCTTGAATTTCCAAATTTCGGTAATTGTGACCTGACTGAACTGGCGACAACATCACAGTGTGATGCGATTAACTCTCATTGGTTGGCCGCCGGTGATAGCCCCATTACTATTCTAGGGGCTGTTCAGTCTGGCGCACTACCGGCAGAAGCTGTTCTCGCCAGTTGCCCCGATGCCGACTTGTCTAATGCTGCCTCTTTAGTAGGTTGCGAGATAAAAGACGCTGAAGGTAACCCAATTGGTTTGGATCCTGAACGTAACCTCACCAAGTACAACCCGTTGGCAGCCCCTACCGAGATGCAAACGCTGGATGTGTTAGTGACCTTACCTGATACCTCTGATGCTGCTAACGGTGTACGAGCAGCATTGGGTTTACCTGCAATTACTGCGGCGCCAGCGGCCGGTTGGCCTGTTGTTGTGTTTAGCCATGGTATTGGTGGTGCGAAGGAACAGAACTTAGCGCTTGCAGGTAGTTTTGCCCTACAGGGATTGGCAATGGTATCCATAGATGCACCATTGCACGGCTCCCGTGGTTGGGATGCGGATATGAACGGGGTGTTCGAGATTAGTGCCAGCTCAGGAATGATCGCGTTTGACCCTGTGAAGTATGCAAACGCGAATGTCTTGTTATACGTAAAGTTAGATAACCTGCTGACGACCCGTGATAATTTCCGCCAAAATATAAATGACCATTTGGCGCTGCGTATGGGCTTTAATTCATTAGCTCAAGTGGCCCCTGGGGTGTTTGATCCGACAAGAGTTTCGATCAGTGGTGTCTCACTGGGAGGTATCAACACTGTATCAACTGCTGCTGTCGGTGGACTGCCGCTGATTGATCCAACGACAGGCAGCGAGTTACCACCTTACTACGCCTTTAGCACTGTCATGCCAAATGTTCCCGCACAGGGCTTGGCTGGTGTGTTTGCCTACTCAGAAACCTTTGGCCCAGTGGCTAAAGCGGCGTTTGTGGAAAGCGATAGCTTTAAACAGGTGCTGTCTGATGCAACAGGCTTGAGTCTCGAAGAGTTGGCGGCACTAGAGGCCAGTGATCCAGATGCTTATCAAGCGCTAGTTGATCAGGTGTATCCTACGTTTATTGCTCAATTTGTTTTCGCTGCACAGACGGTGGTCGATTCTTCTGACCCGGTGGGCTACGCGCCAATTTTGGCGGGGCAGGGTGTGCCTGTGTATTTGGCGGAAGTGGTTGGTGACACTGTATTGCCAAATGACAATTCCGCATTCGGTTTGCCGTTGTCCGGTACCGAGCCTTTGATCCGCGTATTGGGTTTGCCAGGTGTTGATGCGACAGTGACAGGAGCACCTGCAACAGGCGCGGTACGTTTTATCGATTCTGCCCACGGTAGCGTGGCTGATCCGACAGTGAATCCGGCAGCGACCGTTGAAATGCAGACTCAGCTAGCTGTCTATGCTGCCAGTGGTGGCGCGATGATCTTAGTATCAGATCCATCAGTTGTGCAGCCTGTGATGTAGTTTGTAACTTTTTACAATTGCAAAGGCCCGGCATTAGCCGGGCCTTTTTCTATTTGGTATCTTAGGCACAAATAAGCGATATTGAAGCACGATCCAATTCTCTGAGTTCAAATGTTTAGTTAAGGAAGTCGATGGAATTTTTATATGAGTATGGTCTTTTTCTGGCCAAGGCAGTGACGCTGGTAATAGCCATTGTTTTAACCGTTGTTGGAGTGGTTGCCGCAGCGGCGTCAGCGAAAGGTAAGGATAAAAAAGGTCACTTGGAAGTGACTGATTTGAGCGAGCAGATAAGTGAGCAGCTGACTCACCTGCAAGAGAAAGTACTCTCTAAGCCAGCCCAGAAACTATTGGAGAAAACCCACAAGGCTGAAGCCAAGGCGCAGCAAAAAGCGGTTAAAAAAGCCGAAAAAGAGGGTAAAGAAGATACCCATAAGCGCGTTTTTGTTATCGATTTTAAAGGCAGTATGGACGCACGTGAGGTCGATTCGTTACGTGAAGAGGTGAGTGCGGTCCTATCCATTGCCAATAAAGACACTGATGAGTTGTTGGTACGCTTGGAAAGCCCAGGCGGCATGGTGCATGGCTATGGTTTGGCGGCGTCACAACTGGCACGGGTTCGCACTGCCGGTTTACCTATGACAGTCGCTGTCGACAAGGTCGCGGCCAGCGGTGGCTATATGATGGCGTGTGTGGCTGATAAAATTCTTGCCGCTCCATTTTCGATTATTGGCTCTATCGGTGTTGTTGCGCAAATGCCTAACTTCAATAAGCTATTGAAGAAAAATGAGATTGAGTTTGAGCAACACACTGCTGGTGAGTTTAAACGAACGCTGACTATGTTCGGTGAAAATGATGACCACGCCCGTGAGAAGTTCAAGCAGGATTTAGAAGAGATCCACGAACGCTTTAAATCATTCATTGCTCAGTTTCGTCCTGCGCTGGATTTAGAGCAAGTTGCTACGGGTGAGCATTGGCTTGGCGGACAAGCGCTAGAGCTCGGACTGGTGGATGAGATAGGTACGTCTGACGATTACCTGTTAAACGCAGTTAACACGGCCGATAATCAAGTGTTTAAAGTACAATATGCAACGAAGAAGAAGCTGTCAGAGAAGTTAGCCAAAGGTGTTGCCCATGGTGTCGATGGTGTTTTGGCGCGATTTTATGATCGTCTAAATGCAGGCAAATTTAGCTAATATCTTTTGTTTAGAAAGAAGAAAGGCTGCCATCACAGGGCAGCCTTTTCGTTTTAACAACGAAGAAAGAGGTTAGCGTTCTAAATGCACCTCTTCTTCTGCCAAACCTGCTTCCGCAGCATGATAGCGTTCTAAATCCATCTGCTTTTCTGACTTTCCTACGACGCATGTAACCATACAGTCGCCAGTTACGTTGACTGCGGTGCGGGTCATGTCTAATAGCCTGTCGACACCAATGATTAATGCGATCCCTTCAACCGGCAGCCCAACCTGTTGTAACACCATCGCCAGCATAATCAAACCGACGCCGGGAACGCCCGCGGTACCAACAGAGGCGAGGGTGGCAGTTAATATCACCATGAGGTAGTCACCAAGCGTCAGATCCATACTAAACACCTGGGCAATGAATACTGTGGCCACCCCTTGCATGATCGCTGTGCCATCCATATTGATGGTAGCCCCCAGAGGTACAGTGAAGGATGCCACCTTATTGTTGACGCCTAGCTTACGAGTGACAGTCTCCAGTGTTACTGGAATTGTCGCGTTGCTAGAGCTGGTCGAGAAAGCGAAGAGCACGGCATCACGCATCTTTATTAGAAAAGTCACGGGACTAAGGCCTGAAAGTGCTTTGAGAAGAACAGGGTAGGTAATTAGGGCATGAATAAGCAGCGTACCGAACACCACGAGAAAATATTTCATTAAATTGGCTATCGTTGAGAAATCTTGCACGATAAATAGTTTAGCCATTAAGGCGTAAACGCCATACGGGGCTAAATTCATAAGAATGCTGACCAATTTCATAATGACCGCATTTAAATCTTCGAAAACATTAGCCAAACGTTGTCCGGCTGGACCAGCAATCGCCATTGAAATGCCAAAAAGCAGTGCAAAGACAATTATTTGCAACATATTTCCTTCGGCCATCGACTTAATTGGATTTGAAGGGAATAGATTTATAAACACTTCACTTAAGGTTGGTGCTGCTTTTGCGTCAAAGGTTGCACCGCTGGTGAGGTTTACGCCTTCGCCCGGTGAGATAAGCAAAGCGATACCAATCGCGAGGCTGATAGCGATAGCGGTTGTGACCAGATAAAGGCTAATGGACTTGAAGCCTAGACGCCCCAATGTCGAAGCATCACTTAGGGAACAAGTGCCGCATACTAGAGAGACAAAAACGAGAGGGACAACCAACATTTTTAAACTGGCAACAAAGATCTTGCCAATTACATCGAATAGACCATTGGTGAAATAATGGTCAACAAAAGTGCTTTCGGGAAAAATATTGCGTAATAAAACGCCAGTTAATATTCCCAAAAACATGCCAATAAGAATTTTCGTGGTGAGGCTATATTTCACGGTTTGATTAAGCATAAATATCTATGAGTCTGGTTTTGATCACAAAAATTAGACTAACAGCTACTTAATGCCGATTAAACCACGTTTTCTGTTAATCACATGTTGCTCACATGTTTGCCTAGCCCTAACATAGGCGAAATTGAGATTGTTGTATTTTGCAGTATGTCTATCCAAAAAGAGATGGATAGCTTCTAGGGAGACAAAGATGAGAACGATGGCCCGCAAGAGCTGGTGGATATTGCTAGGCTCGCTATTCCTAGCCGCATGTGGCGGCGGTGATTCGCTTGATGGGAACGCAGACCCCGATAACCCAGTTGATCCAGTAGATTCTGTTATTACTGTAGAGTTGAGTTTTTGGGATTGCCCAGATCCAAATGCCAATTCGATTGAGGGGTGTACAGCAACTGATTCTCTCAGCATTGGCAGCCCTGTGGTTATCTATGTGCAGATAACAAATGACAGTGAAACTGGAACTGTTGATCGTCAATTGGTGAGCGTCAGTTCGGACAAAGGTGTACTTAGCCCTGAAGACGGCCAGGTGCTGACTAATAGTGATGGTGAAGCCTTCGTTCGTTTGCTTGCAGGTGCCGATTCTGGCCTAGCAACAGTAAGCGCTGAGTATGCTAACGAAACAGATACTGCCTTTGTAGAGATTGGTAGTGCAGTTGTGGCATTGTCGGTTTCTACTACATTGGGCCCTGACGAAGAGTTGGCGGATGGAGCTACCCTAGCTGTAACGGCTGAAGTTACAAGTGATGGCGAACCGTATGAAGAGCCTGTGACTGTGACCTTTTCGTCTGCCTGTGTGAACCTAGATCAAGCTGTGATTGATGAAGAAGTAACCTCTGTGGGCGGTACCGCAACATCCACCTACCGTACGCTTGGCTGTCAGGCGCAGGACACTATTTCAGCCAATGTAACAGTAGGTGCTAACACTGCGACCGACACTGTTACAATTCAAATTGCTGAGGCATCACCTGCGGGCGTTGAGTATTTTGGCGCTGATCCTGATTACATCAACTTGCAGGGTTCAGGGGGCACGACAGTCTCTGAAGTGACGTTTGTCGTTACTGATGAAACTGGCTCACCTCTGCAAGGAGTTGATGTTGATTTTGAGCTCTTTACCTCTGCCGGTGGCACTAATATTCCAACCGAAAAGCAATCCGCGCGCTCTGACGCTGAAGGGAAAGTCCGTACATCGGTAGTTGCGGGTACAATTCCAGGTTCTGCTCGTGTTCAGGCCACTTTAACTACAGATTCAGGAGTGGTCTTTACTACCGTCTCAGGATTGTTGAGTGTCGGTAGTGGCTTCCCGACTATCGATAGCTTTTCTTTAAGCTTCTCAGAGTTTAACCCACTATCCTGGAATACCGATGGCGTTGAGGTTGACGTTACTATTCGGGCTGCAGATCACTTTGGTAACCCCGTTCCTGATGGCTTTGCCGTTTCATTTGTGACTGAAGGTGGTGCGATTGAACCCCGTTGCCAAACGACAAATGGCGCCTGCTCTGTAAAATGGGTGAGTCAGAATTTCCGTCCTATTGATGGCCGCGTAAATGTGATGGCCTTTGCCCAGGGGGAGGAGAGTTTCACTGATACCAATGGTGACGGTCTGTTCAGTGGCGAAAGTGAATTCTTTATCGATGTGAATGGTAACGGTATTGAAGATGCTGCCGACTATGTGCCATATCTCGACTTGCCAGAAGCCTTCGTTGATGCTAACGAAGATGGTAGTCGTGGAGATGCTGAAGAGTTTATCGATTACAACGGCGACCTTGTCTATCAAATTGCCAATGGTCAGTTTAATGGCCAGCTTTGTAACGGTGTTGACTGTACAACCACATTATTGGATGTATTCCGTCAAGGTACTATTCAAATGGCAGGACGTGGCGAACCGGTATTGTATGCGTGCGGCTTTATGCGCAACGAGAGTGGCCAATTGTTAAGCAATGATCCTGATGATGCCATGTACCCCATTACCGATGACTATTCCAAGGCTATTCGTGATGAAATGTGCACCTTCGCTAACAGGGAAGTGATTCGATATACCAGAGATGTTGATGGTAACCTACAAGTAGACCCTAACGGTACAATTCTATCTGATACCGCATCCGCTCAATTTGGCGTCGCAGATCTCTGTATATTCGAAGGGTTTGCTCTGTATGAAAATGTTGATGGTGTAGAGCCGGGTTATATGGGCACACCAATGGCGTTTGGTACAACAGTAAATTACAAAGCGAATGATCCTGTAGAGTTGGTTGGTGGAGCAAGTGACCCACAACCAAATACAAATCAAGTCGTATATGCTCAGGGGCATGTGGTTGTGCCTGAGCGCTCACTGGATGGGGATCCGGATACTGAGACTAATTTCGGTTGCCCTAGCTCAGCAACGTTCGACTTTGGTTATAAGAGCGTTGGTACTGTCGAAGTGACAGCTACCTACAGTGACGGCTCAAATTACACATGGGTAGTGGACGTAAATTAAACCACGTACTTCGCTAATTTGAAAAAGGCGCCTGATGGCGCCTTTTTTATTAATGTCTTTTATATGGTGAACTAGTTATCGCTGAAACTGATAAACACTCCCGAGCTGCAGGTGTTGAGTCAGTGCATCCAGTGCTTCCCGGCTCTCAATAAGAAGTTGAGGATCGGCTAAGTCAGGAAATGACAGTTCGTCTCGATAATACTTATCTGCCCATTCATTAAGCTGTGCGAACAGTGTGTCACTCATCAAGCACTGCTGGTTTACTGCGGCTAACTCTTGTTCGCTTAAAGCAACTCTGAGCCTTAAACAAGCTGGTCCGCCACCATTTTGCATGCTTTGTTTCACGTCGAAGTAATGGACCTGCTTAATAGGTGTGCCACGAGTAACTAACTCGCTTAAGTAAGCGTGCACAGCTGGGTGTTCTTGACATTCGGTAGGGGCAATAATTGCCATGTCACCGTTAGCTTGGGTGATGATCTGAGTATTGAATAGATAGCTTTTGATGGCTTCTTGTACAGAAACTTCGCTCGTTTTCACTTCTATCAAATAAAGCGATGAGTCTCCGAACTTTCTTTTTATCTCTTCGATAACGAGGCTTGAATTGGCAAACGCTTGTTCATGGTAAAACAGCACGTTACCGTTACCAACGGCAATCACATCATTATGGAATACACCTTGATCAATGACGTCGGGGTTTTGTTGAATGAAAAGTGCATTGTTTTCATTTAGGCCATGTAAGCGCGCCACTGCCTGACACGCTTCCAAGGTATGGCGTGCTGGAAATTTACTCGGTGCTGGTTGACTAAGATCTGTGGCGTGCTTACCAAATACAAATAATTCTATTCCTGCTGTTCCATAATCACTACACAATCGTGTATGGTTTGCCGCACCCTCGTCACCAAATAGATCGTTGTCTGGTAGGTGTTGGTGGTGGGCAAAGTGCTGCTCAGAGTCGAAGATGCGTTGCAAAATACGCCCTGTTGTCGCCGGCTCTAGTGAGCGGTGGAACTTGTTCGCTAAGTTGGCAGGCGTAAAATGTACGCGTTTATCTGCTGTGTCTGCACTGGGTGAGACTGTGGCTGCATTAGCTGTCCACATGCTGGAGGCAGAGCAGCATGCCATCAGTAATGCTGGCGCTTGTTTCGCGGCTTGTTGGATCACCTGAGCATCACTGCCTGAGAAACCTAAGCGACGAAGGGTATAGACGTCAGGACGCTCCTGAGGCGCAAGAACGCCTTGTGTCATCCCCATATCATGCAAGGCCTTCATTTTGCTTAGACCTTGCTTGACCGCGGCTCTGGGGTTAGAAACTGCTGCGGCATTGTTGAGTGAAGCGACGTTGCCAACGGAAAGCCCCGCATAGTTGTGGGTTGGCCCAACAAGGCCATCAAAATTAGCTTCTACGTATTTCATTAAGGCTCCGGAGTTATGGGGCTGTGTTTTTATTGTTTTTTGAACTACCGCCCGATTATAGTGAAAACATCGCGGTAAACCTATGGTGACCCGATCGACAATATGACCTATTTATGTCGATTGATGTTGACAGAAATGCATCTGACGGGTTAACCCTCTATATATAGAAGTCCAATGGTGGACGATTGATGACAGGAAAGTATGTCTAAATCACTGGTAATTGTAGAGTCTCCAGCCAAGGCGAAGACTATTAATAAGTATCTGGGAAACGAATTTGTCGTTAAGTCCAGTGTCGGTCATGTACGCGATTTGCCCACAGGCAGCAAAGGGCGCGCGCCCGCGGAAAGGCAGTCAACAAAAGGTTTGTCTGCGGAAGAGAAGGCGGAGTTAAAGAAAAAGAAAGATTATAAAGCCTTAGTGACGCGGATGGGTATCGACCCGAAAAAATCCTGGGAGGCGCACTATGAAGTGCTGCCGGGTAAAGAGAAGGTCGTCAACGAGTTACGCAAGATCGCCAACTCTGCTGACACTATCTATCTGGCGACGGATTTGGATAGAGAAGGGGAAGCGATTGCTTGGCATTTGCAGCAGATTATTGGTGGCGAGCCTGAGCGATATCGTCGTGTCGTGTTCAATGAAATCACTAAGAATGCGATCCAAGAGGCTTTCTCAAAACCTGGTGAGTTAAATGTTGATCGTGTTAACGCCCAGCAAACCAGGCGTTTTCTTGACCGCGTTGTTGGTTTTATGGTGTCGCCGTTGCTGTGGAAGAAGATTTCACGGGGACTATCCGCTGGGCGAGTGCAATCTGTTGCCGTACGTTTGGTGGTCGAGCGTGAGCGCGAAATTAAAGCCTTCGTTCCAGATGAATACTGGAATATTCATGCCAATACTCTGACGAAAGCCGGAGCACAGCTTCAGCTTGAAGCGGCCAAATATAATGGCAGTAAATTAGTTTTAGCCGATAAAAAGGCCACTGACGCCGCATTGGCTGCGTTGAAGCCCGCTGATTTTGTCGTTTCGGAACGAGAAGATAAGCCGACAACCAGCCGTCCGTCAGCGCCGTTTATCACCTCGACTCTGCAGCAGGCGGCTAGCACGCGCTTGGGCTTTGGTGTGAAAAAGACCATGACTATGGCGCAGCGCCTTTACGAAGCGGGTTACATCACCTACATGCGAACGGACTCGACCAATTTGAGTCAAGAAGCGGTGGCTGCGGCGAGGGAGTTTATTTCCGAACAGTACGGTGAGAGTTACTTACCGGGCAAAGCGCTGGCGTATGGTAGCAAAGAAGGGGCTCAGGAAGCGCACGAAGCGATACGGCCTTCTGAAGTCACTCGCGTTGCCGATAGCCTTGGTGATATGGAACGTGATGCCGTTCGCCTGTATGAGTTGATTTGGCGTCAGTTTGTTGCGTGTCAAATGGTACCTGCGAAGTATGACGCTTCCACTATTCGTGTTACTGCAGCGGGCTACGAGCTTACCGCAAAGGGACGTACGCTGCGTTTTGATGGTTGGACTCGGGTTCAGCCACCAGCTGGTAAGAAAGAGGATGTGGTACTGCCCAGCGTTGCTGTTGGCGATATGTTGGCGTTGCAGTCTTTGGATCCGAGCCAACACTTTACTAAGCCTCCGGCGCGCTTCAGCGAAGCATCTTTAGTAAAAGAACTGGAAAAAAGAGGGATCGGTAGGCCGTCAACCTATGCATCGATTATCTCGACGATCCAAGATCGTGGCTATGTACGTGTTGATAAGCGCCGTTTCTATGCCGAGAAGATGGGCGAGATCGTTAATGACCGGCTGGTTGAGAATTTCTCTGACCTGCTTAATTTCAGCTTTACGGCTGAGATGGAGGATAGGCTGGATGAGATCGCTTCAGGCCAACAAGGCTGGAAGGAAGTACTGGATCAGTTTTATGCTGAATTTAAAGAACAATTAGATAAAGCCGAGTTGCCCCCGGAAGAGGGCGGGATGCGCCGTAACGAGATGGTGCTGACAGAGATTGAGTGCCCAACATGTTCTCGGAAGATGGGGATAAGAACGGCATCCACGGGAGTGTTTCTAGGCTGTGAAGGTTATAACCTGCCGCCAAAAGAGCGCTGTACTACGACGTTGAATTTGGTGCCCGGTGATGAGGCGGTTGCCATAGACGCCGATGATGAAGCGGAAGCGCAAGCGCTCGTTGCCAGAAGGCGTTGTGGCAAATGTGGCACGTCGATGGATAGTTATTTGCTTGATGAGCAGCGAAAGTTGCACATTTGCGGCAATGCGCCAACCTGCGATGGTTTTGATGTTGAAATAGGCCAGTTTAAGATTAAGGGCTACGATGGTCCGGTCTTAGAGTGTGATAAGTGCGGATCCGAAATGCAGCTGAAGTCTGGCCGATTTGGTAAGTACTTTGGTTGTACTAACAGTGAATGTAAGAACACTCGTAAGCTGCTTAAATCAGGAGAGGCGGCGCCGCCGAAAGAAGACCCTGTGCAACTGCCTGAGCTCAAATGCGAAAAGTCTGATGCACATTTTGTACTTAGAGATGGGGCTGCAGGAATATTTTTAGCTGCCAGCACATTCCCTAAATCCCGCGAGACTAGAGCGCCATTTGTTGATGAGCTACGTCGTTTCCGTAGCCGTATTTCGCCGAAGTTCCATTATTTGGCTGATGCGCCGGCAACCGATGATAAAGGGAATCGTTCGTTGGTACGCTTTAGCCGTAAGACGAAGACTCAGTATGTTACCAGTGAAGTAAACGGTAAACAGACGGGTTGGATGGCTGTGTACGAAGATGGTAAATGGCGTGAGCAAACCAAAGCGCCAGCAGCGAGAAAGAAGAAATCTTCGTAACGGGACGAGGGGCTTCGGATGCCCCCGTTCGCATCTCTAGATATTTAGATAATAAAAAAGCGGGCTGATTAAGCCCGCTTTTTTATGTTCATTTCTTAGTTTTGCCGGAGGGTTACCACTTTTTCTTCGGCTGGAACAACACGTCGAGATCGTCTTTCTCTTGTTCTTGACGCTTTGATATTTGCTGGTCACTCTCTTTCTTAACCGAGTTAGCAATATCTTCAGATAGTCTGTCGACCTCAAGAATCTTCTCCCTGATATATTCATCGGGGTTTGTCTGGTTATGCAGCAGCCTTTCAGCCTTATCCAGAAGCTCGCGTGCGGAGCCAAATTGGCGGAGTGCTCGAGCAGCAAGCGCTCTCTTAAGTGCATTCTCGACACTTATTTTTAGTTGGATACGGTCGAGGAACTTTTCCTCTTTGGTAAAGGTTGAAGGATCTATACGCCCTTTGTTGTGCTCTGAACGCAACACCAAACGTAACTTTTTGATCCCCTGAACAAACTGAACAGCGACTTTCTCGCTGTCTGGGTAGTTAAATGAAGCTTCATCAGGCTCAGTAAATTCTTTATTTATCTGCGCTATTAATGACTCTAACGCACGCATCCGCTTGTTTATCTCAATACTTTCAGAAGAGACCTCTAGTAAAGCGTTTAACGCCTCAATATTGCGTTTGTAAAGCATCAAAGTGACATTTTTGGTCATAGGCAGCTTAGATGCGTAGCTGAGCAACTCTTCCGTTTCGTCGATAATTGCTCTTTGTCGGGCTAATTCGGCACGTCTCTCAGCTTCTACTTTCTCTTTGTGCTGCTGAATCACGTTAACGCCGATCACCAGCAACAGCAGGATACCTATCAAAACTATAACGATGGTAAAGGTCATGATTAAGCCCGATTTAATTGTATGGGTACTAGCCCGGTTACTTTAACGAAATTCAAGAGATTAGGGTAGCTTCAAGGTGAAAACACTGCCGTCCGAATCGCTTTTATTCTTTAGTTCTATGTTACCACACAGATCGCCCCGTTTATGTGCGGCAGCAATCAGTCGTGCGAAGAAGAGGCCTAACCCCGTTCGCCCAGTTTGAATATTGAAATTGTCTTGAATAGGCTGGTTTAAGGTTAGCATCTCATCTGGATAACCTCCTCCATTATCAACGATTTGCATCACAAGGTAGCCATTTTCTTCCTGTGCTTTGATTTCAATTCTGTTCTTTGTGTAGCGCATCGCGTTGACGAGGACGTCATTGAGCAAGGATCCAATCAGATCCTGATCGAGATACCAGGCGAGATCTGACTCGATATCAAGTTCCACATCAATTTTGCGGGAGCTGATATAGAGTTGATTTCTGGATATTAGTTCTTCGACCAGATCTTCAATAAAAAACTCTTCGATATGCAGAGGTAACTGTTGTTGATCAGCGCGGTACAAGGCGAGCAGGTGGAGCAGATCACCGTTAAGTCGGGACGCTTCATAATGCAAGTTGGCAAGCTCAGGCCCATATTTGGGGTTTTCCTCAGTGATCTGCATCGCTAAAGTATCTAAGGATTGGATGAGCATGCACAGGCTGTTCTTCATGTCATGAACACTGGTCGCTAGCACTGATGCAAAATCAATGCTCGGTTTGTTTGCTGTGGTACTCATTCGCTCTCTCTTAAATTGGCGTAGCGTTGGATAAGCTGCTGCACTTTACCTGCTCTCGCATCGCTATCGGGCAGCCTTCTGCTTAAAGCTAAACAGCTTTTGCAGGTCAGCTTTTCGTTTCTTGTAAGTGTGGCGGTTTCTGCATGTTTCAGCAGTGCTTGCGCTAAATTAATCGCAATAGTAATGCTATTGGGGTGCTGTTGATGAGCGGTGTTGAAAAACCGAATAGCTTCTTTGAAGTTACCTTTTTTATACGCCTTCAATGCTAAGACATTGTCGGTGCACTTTTCTTCCGTTGAGTTTGCCACGATGTTTATTTGCGTCGCTATAGCTTCCTGCATTTCGGTTTCTTTTAGTTGTTCGCACACATCACTGATCTGCGTGAGAAAGGAAGTTTCTTGGATGCAGTTGAGTGATGGTAATAGCTCTTTTTTTAACCGCTGAAAGCTCTCTTTAGCCGCAGCGTACTTCTCTTCGAGAAGCGCGGCTTGGGTACGGGCAAGCGCGATGGACCAGAGCATAAGCATTGATGAGGGGTATAGCTTCTGGTCTTCTTTGAGCGCAGTCTGGAGTTCGGCTGCTACTTTCTTTTTGTTTAAGCCACTGCTTGTTTGGATTTTTTTGAGTAACACCTGTTGTCGTTGGATAAAGTCATCAGGGGTTTTCAATGCGGATGTTTTAGCCAATTTTGTGAGCAACCTGAAGTAACGTAACTCTCCATCAAGGTCACTGTTCTTTTGTGCAAGTCTGATAGCGTTACGCAACCGGCACAGGCTTCTGGGGCTGAGGTGGATAGCCTGCTGCAGTGCGGCTTGTGCGTCGCTCAGATCGCCACTCATCTCTAATGCTCGCGCTTTCAAATCCCAAGCTTGCACTGCGAGTGGGTTGGCTTCTAAAAGTGGATCTAGAGAGGTTAGGGCTTCTTCTGCTTTATTTTCTGCTAAGTCACATTCGACCAAGCCAAGCTGTGCCCAAAGCAGTGGCCGAGTCTCTACAGCAGCATTAAAAATATGTCGGGCTTCAGTCCATTTATGCTGAGCAACATAGATCTCTGTGAGATATCTAAGGCTGGTGGCTCTGGCTTTTGGCTCTGTTTGAATCAAGCGATTTGCTAATTGTTCAGCGAGGGGGTAGTTCTTCTCATCTAATGCTTTGAGCAGCGGCGAGAGTAGCTGTTTTTTTGCTAGCAGCCTATCGATACGTGTATGTAAGGTCGTTTTGGTAAATGGTTTTGTAAGGTAATCGTCTGGACGACACTCTAGTGCCCCCATCACCATATGCAGTGAATTCTCGGCCGATGCCATCAGATAAAGCGTATCTCGCCGTAATATCCCTAACTGGCTAAGTTCTTCCAACAGTTGCTGACCATCTTTGCCATCGCCTAGGTTGAAATCAGATATCACGACGTCGTGACGATGCTCACTGTAGAGCTCAAAGGCGTCTTCAGCGTTACTGGCTAAGTCAATCTGCTTAGCACCAAACTCTTCCAGCATCTTCTTGACGGTCATGCGGAACTCAGAAAAGTCATCGATGACCAAGAATCGTCTTTTCGAATAACGTTGGAAGTGTGCTGTCATTGAGTTGGCGTTTGCCAACGGCGGTACTCCCTTGAATGTTTAGCTAAAGGATTGGTCAAACTGACGTGATCGTAAAGTCAAATGAGCAGTATTTGAGGGAGAGATAACGGTTTTTTATTAAATTTCACTGTCATAGCGGCGTTTATGACATAGAATTTTAAATCATGATGGCAACAACCATGTTTGGCGGGCAATGAAACTACAGCAATTGCGTTATATCGTAGAAGTGGTTAACCACAACCTGAACGTTTCAGCGACGGCAGAGAGTTTATATACCTCTCAGCCAGGCATTAGCAAACAGGTACGAATGCTCGAGGATGAGTTGGGTATTCAAATTTTTGGCCGCAGTGGCAAGCACCTCACTCACGTGACACCTGCTGGGCAAGAGGTGATGAACATTGCCACCAGCATATTATCGAAAGTTGAAAGTATCAAAGCGGTCGCCCAAGAGCACACTCAACCGGATCAGGGGGTGCTTAATATCGCCACCACCCATACTCAGGCTCGATATGCCTTACCTAAGGTGATCAAAGGCTTTATGGATCGTTACCCTAAAGTGTCGTTGCACATGCATCAGGGAACGCCAAGCCAAATTAGCGAGGCCGCAGCCAAAGGGGAGGCGGATTTTGCTATTGCGACGGAAGCGTTGCACTTATATCACGATCTTGTGATGTTGCCTTGCTACCATTGGACGCGAAGTTTGGTCGTACGACCTGATCACCCTTTAGCGCAGTGCAAAGAGTTGACCATAGACGAACTCGCTAAGTATCCGTTAGTGACGTACGTGTTTGGATTTACCGGACGCTCTGAATTAGACACGGCCTTCAATCAGGCAGGGATCTCCCCTCGGATCGTATTTACCGCGACAGATGCGGACGTAATTAAAACATACGTACGGTTAGGGCTAGGGGTCGGCGTTATTGCGACCATGGCGGTTGATGAAAATGATGATAAAGACTTAGTCGCTTTGGATGCCAGCCATTTATTTGAGCGCAGCACTACTATGATTGGGTTTAGAAAGGGGACTTTCCTGCGTACCTATATGTACGACTTTATCGAGCGCTTTGCACCGCATCTAACCCGAGATGTTGTTGAACACGCGATGTTGATGCGAAATGTTGAAGAGGTTGAACGGCTATTCTCCAATTCAGAATTACCTGTTCTTTAAAAGGGGCGCTCCGTTAGGTCGGTGCATTTAGTTGCTTGATTAGGTCCACTAGGATGTGGGCCGTCATCCCCCAAATCAGTCCGTTTGACGAGTAGCTGCCGAATATCTCTAGTTGCTCATTGTTTATTGCGACTGTCTCCCCATGGAAAGCGTGTGGTTGAAGAATTTCCGATACCGGTAAGGAAAACAGTTCTGCTACTTCAATTGGATCGGGTGAAAATTGGTCGTGACTCAGCATGCCTAGAAAGGGTTGAACGAAAAATCCAGTGCGGGTAATACGTGATGGTAAGACACCCAGAACCTTGATAGTCGATGCTGATATTCCTAACTCCTCTTCTGTTTCACGTAACGCCGTCGCCATTAAATCTGCATCACCGGGCTCCCGTTTGCCGCCGGGAAAGCAAATTTGATTTGGATGATGAGGTATATCATCGGGCCGTCGGGTAAATACGATCTGCAATTGGCCATCAACCAATTGTAAAGGAACGAGAACCGCCGCTTCGATTTCACCGTTGTAGCTCTGTGAGGGCGGCGGCGGATGGAGTAAAAAACGGTTGAGTAGTGCTTCGAGTTTCATCTATGTGTCGTCAGCCTGAGAGGGAGACTTTGTCTCGCTAAGAATGGGTAGGATCTTAGCCAGCTTATCTAGAGTTTCTTGATACTCCTCATCACAATGAGAGTCTGCGACTAAGCCCCCGCCACCCCAACAGTACATCGTCTGTTTTTCACCGATGAGTGTACGAATAGCGATATTGGTATCCATACGTCCGCATGCACTTAAATAGCCAATGGCACCGCAGTATGCACTGCGCCTATGAGGCTCAAGCTGTTCAATTATCTCCATGGCGCGCACTTTGGGGGCGCCGGTAATTGAGCCTCCAGGGAAGGCGCCTTTGAGCAGATCGTAACAGTCAGCGTGATCAGCAAGTTCAGCTTCTATGGTACTAACAAGGTGGTGTACTGCAGGGAAACTTTCGACAGCAAAAAGGCTCGGCACGCGAACACTACCGGCGGTGGCCACCTTACTCAAGTCATTACGTAATAGGTCAACGATCATCAGGTTTTCTGCCTGATCTTTTTCCGCAGTTAGTAGGTCATTCACTGCTGCTTCATCTTCTGCGTCGCACAACTTACGGCGACGAGTACCCTTAATGGGCTTCGTTTGAATACGGCCATTATCGAGTAGCAGCAGGCGTTCAGGTGATAAACTGATTATCACTGTGTCAGGTAGTTTAATGTACGCTGAAAAGGGGGCGTTATTTGCTCTGTGTAATTTTTTAAATGCTTGCCATTCACTGCCTTGATAGTGCGCGTGCAGGCGCTGGGCGAGGTTGATTTGATAGCAATCCCCGCTACGTAGAAATGACTGCACCTGATGGAATTTCTCAGCATATGACTCGGGCGTCATATTAGAGTGCCAGTCGCTGATCAATGAAAATGGTTGCAGTTCAGTGGCTGCCTGGTTCGAAGATAAGTAAAGCTCTTTTGCTTCCTCGAGACCCGCTGCCGACCATGCAAACGCTGTTACTTTGCCGCTTTTTTTGTGGCGAATCAGCCCTTTGTCATATAAGCCCAAAGCAAGATCCGGCAGCGAAATATCATCGATTGCGGTGTTCGGGAGCTTTTCGATGTAGCGACCCAAGTCGTAACTAAAGTAGCCTAGCCAACCGCCACAAAATGGCAGATCACAGGATGGTAGCTCGGGCATAAATTCCTGTTGTAAGCAGCGCATCGCTTCAAATGGCTCTGCCGGACACGGGATATTGGCGCCTGCATTACTGGTTGCCTGACTACTGCCATTCTTGGCGATGAGTACGAGTCTGGGTGAGAACACGGCGATGTCGTATTGGGCATCTGTGTGGGATGAAGTGCCAGAATCAAGCAGCATCGACCATGGACGCTCAGCAATTGTTGAGAATACTTGCAGTAAACTATCGGCTTCGCCGGTAAAGTGATGAAGATGCAACAAATTATTCACTCTGGATCTGTTAAAACGTGCGCTAAACGGGGTAGTTTGGTGTCGCTACCGAGAGTATCATATCTTCAGAACCCCGTTATATTTGGCTGGATAATACCCTTGTCTAGCCGCGTAAAGAATCGATAGCCATAAAAATATAAAAGCGGCAATGTTGGAATGTGACCGCCAAACCTGCGAGGTAGCATACAAATGACTCTGATCCGGCAACAAGATTTTATCCAAAGTATCGAAGATTCCCTGCAGTTTATCTCCTATTACCACCCTCTAGATTTTGTGCAGGCAATGGAGAAGGCCTATCACGCTGAACAGAGTCAGGCGGCGAAAGATGCTATTGCGCAGATATTAATAAATTCCAGAATGGCAGCTGAAGGGCATCGGCCTATTTGTCAGGATACCGGTATCGTCACTTGTTTTGTCAAAATTGGCATGAAGGTGCAATTTGAAGGTGATATGACGGTTCAGGAGCTGGTTGACGAAGGTGTACGCCGTGCTTATAGCAACCCTGACAATCCGTTGCGTGCTTCTATTGTTAGTAACCCCGTCGGCAAACGTACAAACACCAAAGACAATACACCGGCAGTTGTGCATGTCGAAATGGTTAAGGGTGACAAAGTTGAAATCATGATCGCGGCCAAAGGTGGCGGTTCAGAAAACAAGTCGAAGTTTGTCATGCTCAACCCAAATGATTCAATCGCTGACTGGGTGATTAAGACGCTACCGAGTATGGGAGCCGGCTGGTGTCCCCCTGGCATGTTGGGCCTAGGTATTGGCGGTACTGCAGAAAAAGCAGCTGTGTTAGCGAAAGAGTCACTGATGGATCCGGTGGATATCCATGAGCTCCAAGCTCGAGGTGCAGAAAACGAAGAAGAAGCGTTACGTCTGGAGATCTTCGAAAAAGCGAATAAGTTAGGCATCGGAGCGCAGGGGCTTGGCGGGGTTACCACCGTCTTAGATGTGAAGATTAAGACTGCACCGACTCATGCCGCAAGCTTACCTGTGGCGATGATCCCGAACTGCGCTGCCACTCGTCACGCCCATTTCACCCTTGATGGCACAGGCCCTGCCAACTTAACACCGCCAGCGCTTAGCGATTGGCCTGACATTACCTGGGAGGTGGGTGATGAAGTGCGCCGAGTGGATGTTGACACTGTGACGGCTGAAGATGTGCAGAGTTGGCGTACGGGTGAGACTGTGTTGCTGTCAGGTAAGATCCTGACAGGGCGTGATGCAGCCCATAAACGACTCAAGGATATGCTCGATCGTGGAGAGTCATTGCCGGATGGGGTGGATTTCAATAACCGCTTTATCTATTACGTGGGGCCGGTCGATGCGGTGGGCTCTGAGGTTGTTGGGCCAGCAGGTCCGACGACGGCAACACGAATGGACAAATATACGGATCTCATGTTGGGTGAAACGGGCTTACTAGGCATGATCGGTAAAGCAGAGCGTGGCCCTGCAACGGTAGAGTCAATTAAGCAACATAAAGCGGTTTATTTAATGGCCGTGGGTGGCGCGGCCTATTTAGTAGCAAAAGCGATTAAGAAATCTCGCGTTGTTGCTTTTGAAGAGTTGGGTATGGAAGCCATCTATGAGTTTGAGGTGGAAGATATGCCAGTGACAGTGGCTGTTGATTCCACTGGGACTTCCGCTCATGTAACAGGCCCTGCAGAGTGGAAAGTTAAACTCCAGGATGTTTAATCATCAGTGGGCGTTGGTTTTTTGAACCTATTGTTCGCAAACGCGGCAATCGCTGCGTTTTGTGGCTTTTTATTGCACTTTTGTAAGCGTTAATAGTCGTATTTAATCAAAGGATTGACTAGTCTGAAGCATAGTCAATTCTTTGTTCTGTCATGTGTTGAACCACGGTAGGTAATTATATGGTGTTCCTAAGTTGGAAACGTGTTGCTGCAATGTTCATAAGTATTTGCAGCGTGCTCTTTGGCACTGTACACGCTGAAGAAACGGTTTCTGCCCACGCAGATGTTGTTCATCCGATTAAAGTATTTAGATTAACTTCACCAGGGGAAAGAAGTCTGCGGGTTTTTCAAGGGCAAACGGAAGCCAGTCAACGAACCTCTTTAGCATTCCGAGTCCCAGGTCAACTGATTGAGTTCCCCGCTTTGGCTGGTCAATCGGTTAAAAAGGGTGAACTGCTAGCGCGTTTAGATCCCATCGAATATAAATTAATTAAAGATAAGGCTGAAGCTAATTATCAACTTGCTTTGGTGGAGTTTAAACGTACGGAACGTTTAGTTAAGGATCAGCTGGTCAGTCAGCAGATGCATGATAAAAACAGAACGTTGTTAGCCCGGACAAAGGCAGCGCTTGAGCAAGCCCAAGCAAATGTAGGATATACCAGTTTGCGTGCGCCTTTTGATGGGATTGTTTCCCGTACGGCGGCGGAAAACTGGGACTATGTGATAGCTAAGCAACAAGTCCTCAATATTCAAGCGGATGGGATGACCGACGTGAAGATCCAAGTTCCACAAAATGTCGTGACTCAGTTATCGCGGGAATTTGTTTTAGATCTGAAGGCTCTCGTCCGTTTTGTTGCACAGCCCCAGTATAGCTATTTTGCTGCGGTTACTGAGGTTGATACAGAAGCTGATGCTAGCACTTTAAGTTATGAGGTGACTTTATCTTTACCGACGCCAACTGATTTTAATGTTTCTACTGGCATGACAGCTGAGGTTGAAATTGATATGTCACCTCTAGATCCACATGAATCTGAATACTATGTCTTACCGGTCACCGCGGTTGTGGGTGAAGGGGATAATCTTAAAGTGTGGCGTATAGCGCCTGAGACAATGACTGTTTCCGCTGTTGACGTCGAGGTCATCGGCCAGTCCGCCGCGGGTTTGAAGGTTAAAGGCCCGTTAACGAGCGGAGATATGTTGGCGCTGACCGGTACCCGTTTATTATCCGATGGTATGCGTGTTCAGGAATGGGTTCGCGAACGCGGGCTGTAAAGGAATGAGGATTAAAGCAATGAAATACATGACTTTTCAGCCGAAAGTTTTAGCGCATACCGTTTGCGTGCTATTGGCCACAGGTTTAATGGCCTGTACGCCTGCAGAGCAGGCGGTGAAGGCGCCGCAAAATGTTGAAGTGGTGCGTGTAAGTTCAGATATCGCCGGAACAGAGAGGGATTTTCCGGCGGTGATACAGGCGAATAACTTGAGTAACTTGTCATTTCGAGTTGAAGGTGAACTAAAGACCTTGCCCGTGACGTCTGGTATGAACGTCAAAAAAGGCGATCTGCTGGCGACATTGGATGCTGCAGATTATGAGCGCCAGGTAACCGACACTGAAGAAACGTACAAGTTAGCCAAGCTTAATTTTGAGCGGGCTCAGAAATTGATTAAAACGGGGGCCATTTCAGCGTCGGAAAGTGACAAGCTGGAAGCGGAATACCTGATTGCTAAGGCGAATCATGAGATCGCCAAGATTCATCTTGGCTTTACCCAGTTGCGGGCGCCGAAAGACGGCATTATTGGCAGAGTCATTGCCGATAACTTTGAGAATGTCAGAGTAGGAGAGGCGATCTTAACGCTACATGATGCAGAAACCTTGGAAGTGCAGGTCAACGTATCTGAGCAGCTATTGGCTCTGGCAAAACCGGATCGAGAGAGCCGGAAGGCGGCGTTTCAGGTGAGATTTGAGAGCTTACCTGGCAAGGTCTATACCGCAACCTCGTATGAGTTTGAAACAGAAAAAGATCCTCAGACTAAATCCTATTTAGCGAAGCTCTTAATGGATAATCCCGTTGATGTGCCAATTTTTCCAGGCATGAGTGCCGTGGTCACTGTCGACATGAGTGATATCGAACGGGATTCATTTCAGGGGATCAACCTACCTAGTTCAGCGGTTGTATTTCGCCCTGATAGTGACATCTATGGCAGAAATACATTTGTGTGGAAGCTGTCCGACGATGAGAAATCAGTGTCTATGCATGCGGTTGAAACGCGTAAGTTAGGAAGGACAGGAATTGAGTTGAAGAGTGGGGTCAAACCAGGGGACGTTATTGTGACATACGGACAGCAGCAGTTGTTTGAAGGCGCGCCGGTTAAAGTTGTTGCAGAGAAGGAGATCAAGGGATGACCATTGCTGAATATTCGATAAAAAATAAAGTAATCAGTTGGTTATTAACACTGATCTTTGCGTTAGGTGGATTTGGTGCCTATTTGGGTTTGGGTCAGCTTGAAGACCCCGAATACACAATTAAGGATGCGGTTATTGTCACCTCTTATCCTGGTGCTTCACCACAACAGGTAGAGGAAGAGGTTACTTATAAGTTAGAGATGGCTATCCAGCAGCTCTCTTATGTTAAGGAGATAACCTCGATTTCAACGGCTGGCTTATCGCAAATCACTGTAACGATGAAGAATAGGTATGGCAAAGAGGCATTGCCACAGATTTGGGATGAGCTGCGCCGAAAGGTTGGCGATGCCGCCCCGCAGTTACCACCGGGAGCCAGTGAGCCTTTAGTTAATGATGACTTCGGTGATGTTTATGGTGTGATGATTGCGTTTACCGGTGAAGGTTATAGCTATAAAGAGCTTAATGACTACGTTGATTTTGTGAAGCGAGAGGTTGAGGTCATTAATGGTGTCGGTAAAGTTAATTTAGCCGGTGTGCAAGACGAAGAGGTATTTGTTGAGATCTCTTACACCAAAATGTCTGCACTTGGGATCGCGCCAGATACAATTTTTGACCTGCTAAGTACTCAAAATATTGTCGCGCCAGCGGGATCGGTGAGTCATGAAGATGAGTACATCCGTATCTATTCTACCGGTGAGTTTACTAACGTCACAGAACTGGAGAATTTGATTATTGCTGGAGCCGGATCGGACAAGTTAGTTTATTTGCGCGATGTCGCTCGGGTGTACCGAGGCTATGAAGAGATCCCTACCAACATATACAACTTTCAGGGCCAACAAGCGATCAGCATGGGGATCTCATTTGCTTCAGGTGTCAACGTTGTTGATATCGGTAAAGCAGTGCGTGATCGTATGGCTGATCTGGAGTACACCAAGCCTCTTGGCATGGAATTGACCTACATCTATGACCAGCCAAGCAGTGTGGCCGTGTCTGTTAAAGGCTTTATCCTTAATTTGGTCGCTGCAGTTGTGATCGTAGTGGTGGTGCTGCTGTTCTTTATGGGCGTAAAGAGTGGCGTGCTTATCGGCTTGATCCTCGCGTTGACGGTTTTTGGCAGTTTTATTTTTATGAAGCAAATGGCCATTGATCTGCAACGTATCTCATTGGGCGCTCTGATTATTGCCCTGGGGATGCTAGTGGATAATGCTATTGTGGTGGTTGAAGGCATATTGATCGGTGTGCAGAAAGGGCGCACCAAGCTGCAGGCGGCTGTCGATATCGTTGAACAGACCAAGTGGCCATTACTAGGTGCTACCGTTATCGCGATTACCGCTTTTGCTCCTATTGGTCTGTCTGATGACTCTACCGGTGAATTTGCCGGCAGTTTGTTCTGGGTATTGATGATTTCACTCATGATGTCCTGGTTCACGGCGATTACCTTGACGCCATTTTTTGCCAATATGTTCTTTAAAGAAGCCGAACCGCAAGCTGAAGGTGAGGAAAGTAAGCCGCAAGAAGACCCTTACAAAGGCGCTGTGTTCGTCCTCTATAAAAAGGCGCTGGACGCCTGTATGCGCTTTAAGTGGTTCACGCTGGGGTTGATGGTTGCCCTGTTGGCTTTGTCTATTGTTGGTTTTGGTCACGTTCGGCAGGCTTTCTTCCCTCCTGCAACAACGCCTATTTTTCTTGTCGATGTCTGGCTACCTCAAGGCAGTGATATTCGTTACACGCACGATGTTGTGAGTGAAATGGAAGGCTGGATCATGGAGCAGCCAGAGGTAAAACAAGTCACCTCCACGACAGGCCAAGGTGCCCAGCGTTTCATGCTGACCTACGAGCCAGAAAAAAGTTACTCGGCATATGCTCAGATATTGATCAACACCAATAGCTCAGAAGAGATGCATCCAATGATGTCTCGTTTGCGTGATGAGTTCGCCGTTACCTATCCTCAGGCATTGATTAAGCTAAGAAATTTGGAGATCGGGCCATCCCCGGCCGGTAAAATTGAAGCTCGTTTTACAGGCGCAGATCCTGCGGTACTCCGAGAGTTAGGAGAGCAGGCGAAGCAGATTTTACGCAATGATCCTGTGGCCACTAATATTCGCGACGACTGGCGTCAACGCTCAAAACTTATTCGTCCTGCGTTCGATGAGTCGTTAGCGCGCCGCGCCGGAGTTAGCCGCAGCGACCTGGATAACACGCTTAATATGAGTTTCTCAGGTCGAAATGTGGGCTTGTATCGTGATGGTACGGATATGTTGCCCATTGTCGTGCGTTTGCCTGATGAAGAGCGGGTCGACATTACTAGTTATGAGTCACTGCAGATTTGGAGTCCTACGCTGCAGCAGTATATTCCAATCCAGCAGGTGGCTCCTCAGTATCAACTGATGTGGGAAGACCCGATCATTCAGCGTCGTGATCGTAAGCGTACATTAACTGTGATTGCCGATCATGATCTGTTAGGTGGAGAGACGGCGGCTCAGGTATTTGAGCGGGTTAAGGGGCCCATTGAAGCGATAGAGTTACCACGTGGATACTACCTGGAGTGGGGTGGCGAATATGAAGCATCAGGAGATGCATCATCGGCACTGTTCGGTTCGCTGCCGATGGGCTTCTTGAGTATGTTCCTGATCACCGTCTTCTTGTTTAATTCCTTCAAGAAACCTCTGGTGATCTGGTGCTGTGTGCCGTTGGCGATGATTGGTATTACCTTTGGCTTGCTGGTGTTGGATGCGGCATTTGGTTTTATGGCTCTGCTTGGTGCGCTAAGTTTGGTGGGCATGCTATTGAAGAACGGTATTGTACTGCTTGATCAAATTAACCTTGAGTTGGAGAGTGGTACCGAACCATACGAAGCGATATTTATGTCGGGTGTCAGCCGTGTACGCCCTGTGGCCATGGCTGCTATTACGACGATATTAGGTATGCTGCCTTTACTTGGTGATGCATTCTTCGTTGATATGGCGGTGACCATTATGTTTGGTTTAGGTTTTGCTACGGTGCTGACGCTGTTGGTTGTGCCTGTCATCTTTATGGTCTTCCATGGCATCAAATACCGTCCGTTGAGCGAACTGTAATCAGTTAATTGTGTGACGTTAGGAAGCCCGGCTAAAGCCGGGCTTTTTTATTGGCATTTTGCCCACTGTTTGCTTGGATATAAGCTGATATGGGGTTGTTCGAAAGGTGAGCTGTGAAACGTTTAATGCTAATCCGGCATGGAAAGTCTTCGTGGACTCTCGACGCTATTGGTGATCTGCTGCGGCCGTTAAATAGCCGTGGCTATAGTAACCTTGATGTGATGGTGGGGCGAAATATCTTGAGAGATAACACCCCTGATCATATCTGTTGCAGCCATGCGGTGAGAGCTTATTCAACAGCACTTGGGCTTTGTCACGGCTTGTCTATTACTATCGACAAGCTCAGTATATGCCCCTGGATATACACCGCCGCAGCCAATGAATTTTTATCACGAATGCAGTCTTATTGGGGAGATAATGAGCTGATATGGCTAATAGGTCATAATCCCACCTTGGAAAGTTTAGTCGCACAGCTGGTTCCTAATTGCAGTGTGAAGATGCCGACCTTATGCTGTGTACTGCTTGAATACGATGAAACAAGCGGCGTTTGGCATTTGCTTGATGCGGATTGTCCGAAAAGCAATTTTGTGTTTTCCCAAGTCTCTGAATGATCGGAGCTGTTTTAGAAGAGGAATGATGGATCAATTACGTATCGCGATGATCAGTACTGGCGATGAAGTATTGCAAGGGGATATTGTTGATACTAACGCCGCTTGGCTTAGTCAGTTACTGAATGACCATGGTTTGCAGATGAGTTGGCGATTAACCGTGGCCGATGATCTGGAAGCGCTGCAGCAGGCCTTTCTCTATGCTAGCCAACATGCCGAGGTAGTGATAGTCAATGGTGGTCTTGGACCAACAACGGATGATCTTAGTGCCGAAGCAGCAAGCCTTGCTTTGAATGAGCCCTTGGTTGAATTTGTTGACTGGACCCGCGTGATGGAGTCCCGTTATGCTCAGCGGGGACGGGTAATGCCAGAAAGTAATCGTAAGCAGGCGATGCTGCCTGGTTGTGCCCAGTTAATTGATAATCCGGTTGGTAGCGCTTGTGGCTTTCGCTTTCCTTTGGGTAGTGCTGAGTTATTCTTTACGCCGGGAGTGCCATCTGAATTCAAGTATATGGTTGAGCATTTTATTCTGCCTGTATTACAAGATATTGCCAGGTCAGAGGCGCCAACTATTGAGCGCTGGCTGACTTTTGGTTTAAGTGAATCTAAGCTCAGTGACGCTTTAAATCCTATCAAGTTGCCTGCCGGTGCGGTGCTTGGTTATCGGTCGGCAATGCCATCGATAGAAGTGAAGTTGAAATACAAGGCGGGTTCACCGCAACCAGATATTGCGTCGGCCAAGCAACAGATTACGGATCTGCTTGGGGAAAACCTGTTTTGCCATCATAACCAGGGGTTCGCCGCAGAGATCCAGCGTTTGATGTTGCGCCATGGTAAAACCTTATCTCTCGCGGAGTCGTGTACTGGCGGTATGGTCGCTGCGCAATTGGTAGAGCAAAGCGGTAGCTCTGCTTATTTTTTACGGGGCTATGTGACCTATTCGAATAGCGCTAAATCTGAAGACCTAGGCATACCTGAAGCCCTTATTGAGCAGCATGGTGCGGTGTCACTTGAAGTGGCAGAAGCGATGGCTAAGGGAGCGAGAAAACAAGCACGTACCGACTTTGCCGTTGCCGTCACAGGTATTGCCGGCCCCGATGGCGGAAGTGAACAAAAGCCTGTTGGGACCGTTGGTTTCTCCTTAGCAACCTCTCATGGCTGTTACAGCCAAATGTTGCGTTTACCGAATCGTGGTCGCACTTTGATCAGAGAAATCGCAGCGGCGATGGCGTTAGATATGTTACGTCGGTTTCTTAACGGCGAAACGGTATTAGGTGACTATGAGTTTATTCAGCGGGTAGAGGAGAGGAGACCCGGCTAACGCATTATGAGAGACACGACTTAGTAAAAAAACGGCCCGCAAGGGCCGTTCCTGTTTATATGGTGTAGATGTCGTTACCAACCACACTGACGACCAATGTTTTGCTGATCAAGCCAGGTTTTTAGGGGAGCGAAATAGTCTAGGATCGCTGTTGCGTCCATCTGCTTACTGCCAGTGACGATCTCCAAGGCCTCAGGCCAAGGTTTGCTTGCGCCCATGGCTAACATCGCATTGAGTTTTTCGCCGACCTCTTTGTTGCCGTATATCGTGCAGCGGTGAATTGGTCCTTCATTACCCGCCATTTCACATAAGGAACGATGAAATTGGAACTGCAGGATATGTGCGAGGAAATATCGCGCGTATGGTGTATTGCCGGGAACATGATATTTGGCACCAGGATCGAATGCATTCTCATCTCGCGAGATAGGCGCCTTTACGCCCTGATACTCTTCACGTAACTGCCACCATGCTTGGTTATACTGTTGTGGCGATACTTCACCTGAAAAGACCTGCCAACGCCACTTATCAACCAGCAAACCGAATGGGAGAAATGCCACTTTATCCATCGCCATCTTCATCAGCAGGCCAAGATCTTTATCCGCGCTGGGTATCTCTTCCGCGGTGAGTAAGCCAGTTTGACGCAGATACTCTGGGGTAACGCTTAACGCAATAGTGTCCCCAATGGCTTCGTGGAAGCCATCGTTCGCACTGTTTTGGAATAGCGTTGATTGCTCTTTGTATGCACGTTGGTAGAAGTTGTGTCCCAACTCATGGTGAATAACCGCATATTCTTCACCTGTTTTCTGGATACACATTTTAATGCGAATATCCTCTTGGTCGTCCAGATCCCAGGCAGACGCATGGCAAACTACATCACGATCAGCAGGCTGGGTGAATAGCGAACGTTGCCAGAACGTATCAGGCAGCGGCTCAAAACCTAGAGAAGTAAAAAAGCGCTCGGCCCCTTCAACCATTTTTAACTCGTCGTAGCCGTGGACAGCGAGCTGCGTGGTGAGGTCGAAGCCTGGATCGGCATCTTCAGGTGCTGCGATATTGTAGATGTTGCCCCAGGTTTGCGCCCACATATTACCTAGTAAGTGCGCTGGGATAGGTTGATCGGGGGATACTAAGTCTGTGCCATAGGTTTCACCTAGTTTCGCTCGAACATGACAGTGTAGTGCTTCGTATAGCGGTTTAACTTGTCCCCATAGACGATCCATCTCTACTGAAAAGTCTGTCGGTGACATATCGTAGTTACTGCGCCACATCGTCCCTAAGTCGTTAAAACCTAACGCCTTGGCACCTTCATTAGCCAAGGAAACCTGGCGCTCATATAAAGGCTTCATTGGAGGTGATACGTCGCGCCAGCCTTGCCACAGAGCAAGTAGTTCGTCGGCATCACGTGAGCTAGCCATGATGTTGCTCATTTCAGGTAAAGTCAGGCAGTTGTCTGCGCTGAGACAATATTTTCCTTTGCCATACATGCCATTGAGATCCGCAGCCAGTTTCGCTAACTCGGCATTTTTGTCTGCATCAACCGGGGCGGGGAGTACGATGGAAAATTTTAATATATCGAGTTTGCGCCGGGTTGAGGCAGCTAGGTCAATGCCATCAAATTTAGCAGCCTCATGGGCCAGCCGCACTTGCGCCGCGGTATAACGGCTATTTGCGTCAGCAGCTAATGAAGCGGTGTCTTCAGTAATAAAGTTTTGGTAGATCCATTCAGCTCGATATAGCTCTTTGCGTAATGTCGCCAATTCATCTTCGGCATTGATAAGGAAGGATGCAGCAAGTGAAGCGGGATCGATCTCTATCTGCTTAGGCTCGACAGCTTGCTCTCCGCATGCTGCCAGTGCACTGGCCAGTGTGATCGCGAGTAAACCCCGGCGAAATTTCTCTGGGTTTGACATGTTTAGTCCTATTTTTATTTTATCTAAGGTCCCTGGAGTGGACGCAGACATGTTAGAGAAGGCAAGCAGATAAAAAAAGACCCAGCAGTAAGCGACAGAACAGTTTGCTGGGCCCAGGGAGAGATATTGTGCGTAAAAAGTAATTTACGTAAAACATTGGATGCCTTTCAGCGCCTTTAGTTCCGGAAATTAGCAAATATTCTCAGTGCGTTTATATGCGTAATAAGTGCATGGAAAACCGGTTGTTATTACTGATTTATCTTGGTGAGCAAAGTTCTGGTCAGATCAGTCGCTTGACACGCGCACGGCTTAAACATACATTTGAAACAACTGTTTGAATTCGGGGTTGGTATTAGTGCGGCTTGATACGAAAACAAGAATTTTAGATGAAGCAGAACTGCTGTTTGCAGAGCGCGGCTTCTCCGATACGTCGTTAAGACTGATCACCACGCGAGCTGAAGTCAATTTGGCCTCAGTTAATTATCATTTTGGCTCAAAAAAGGCGCTGATCCGTGCAGTTTTGGAGCGTTATCTCCAAACATTTATGCCAGCTCTTGATGAAGCGCTTAGCAACTTGCTTAAACAGCAACGGCGCCCTGAAATGACCGAGGTGTTTGAGGCGTTTGTTGAGCCCTTGCTGCTATTAAATGGTATTAGGGAGAAGGGCACAACGTTGTTTATGCAGTTGCTAGGTAGAGGCTATAGCGACACGCAGGGGCACTTGCGTTGGTATTTGATTGCTAATCACGGCGCAGTGATTGAAAGGATCAGTGAAGCGGTGCGCGCCGCGTATCCGGAGTTGTCTGCCAGTGATCTGTTTTGGCGTCTGCATTTCACCCTTGGTACGGTTATTTTTACGATGGCGTCGCAACAAGCTTTGAGCGAAATATCAGATGCTGATTTTAATCAGTCTGTTGATATCGAAGATGTCATTCGACGGGTTATACCCTATATCGCAGCTGGGGTGAGTGCTCCTATTCCAACGAATCTTCGTAATGAAGATAACCACGTTACTTTTTTGAAGGTCTGAAGTCATGTCAATTCTACTACTCATCATTATCGCCATTGCTGTGGTGCTTGGCGTGCCCGATTTTCGTAAGCAATTAGTTACTCGGCCTGTTTTCCGGGTTTTTAAACGTATCTTGCCACCCATGTCGACCACCGAGCGTGAGGCGATGGAGGCCGGTGATGTTTGGTGGGATGCAGAGCTGTTTAAAGGTAAGCCTGATTGGCGACAGCTGCACAATTACCCGAAACCTTCGTTAAATGACGAAGAGCGCGCGTTTTTGGACAACCAAGTTGAGACCTTGCTGGCGATGCTCGATGACTACAGCATTGTTCATGAGCAAAAAGATCTGCCACAAGATGTTTGGGATTATCTTAAGCAAGAGGGCTTTTTTGCACTGATCATTCCCAAGTCATTCGGTGGTCGTGAATTCTCTGCGATAGCCAATTCTACTATTGTTTCAAAGATTGCATCACGTAGTTTGAGTGCCGCGGTGACAGTGATGGTGCCGAACTCGTTAGGCCCTGGTGAGTTATTGATGCACTACGGCACACAGCAACAGAAAGAGCGCTGGTTGCCAACCTTGGCTGATGGCCGTGACGTGCCATGCTTTGCGTTAACCGGTCCGGAAGCTGGTTCTGATGCGGGTTCTATTCCTGATTTAGGTATCGTTTGTAAGGGTGAGTTTGAAGGTAAAGAAACCTTAGGAATTATGCTCAACTGGAATAAGCGATACATCACCTTGGCACCGGTGGCGACGGTATTAGGTTTGGCATTTAAGTTAAGAGATCCCGATGGTCTAATGGGCGATCAGGAAGATCTTGGTATCACTTGTGCTTTGATCCCAACAGATCATCCTGGTGTTGAAACTGGACGCCGCCATAATCCGTTAGCATTGGCCTTTATGAATGGTCCGACAACGGGTAAAGATGTGTTTATTCCCCTTGATTGGATCATCGGTGGGCCAGATTACGCAGGCCGGGGTTGGCGTATGTTGGTTGAGTGCCTATCCGCTGGGCGTGGTATCTCTTTGCCTGCCTTGAGCGCCGCTTCAGGCCATCTGGCTGCGAAAATGACCAGTGCTTACGCTTATGTTCGCCGCCAATTTGGGATGTCGATCGGTCGCTTTGAAGGTATCCAAGAGCCGTTGGCGCGTATTGGCGCGTTTGCTTATAGTCTCGAAGCACATCGCCGAATGACTGCGGGGGCGATTGATTTGAACATTAGTCCGTCGGTTATTACCGCTATCTCTAAGTATCATATGACGGAGATGGCGCGAAAAGTGGTAGATGACGCCATGGATATCCATGCGGGTAAGGGCATACAGATGGGGCCTTTGAACTACCTCGGTAATGCCTATATGGGGATCCCGATTTCGATTACGGTGGAAGGGGCGAATATTCTGACCCGGAATCTGATGATCTTTGGTCAGGGGGCGACGCGTTGCCATCCTTATGTCTTCGCTGAAATGGAGGCCGCAGCTAACCCTGATGAAGGGGAAGGGTTAAATCAGTTTGATGGTTTGCTGGTAAAACACGTTGCTTACGCAGCGGGTAATTTCACACGGGCAGTGTGGCAAGGCATAACCGGGGCGCGTTTCAATGCTTCACCGGTGGCCGGAGAGACCAGCCGCTACTATCGTGATCTGACCCGCATGAGTACCGGCTTGGCTGTGGTGTCCGACATGGCGATGTTGGTACTCGGCGGTGAGCTTAAACGTCGGGAGATGATATCTGCTAGGTTGGGCGATATTCTTAGCCATCTGTACATGGCATCAGCGACATTGAAACGGTTCGAAGAAGATGGGCATCAGGTCAGTGATCTGCCGTTCGTGCATTACTGTTTGCAGCACCATCTGCATGCGATCGGTGTTGCATTTGATGGTTTCTTCGCTAATTTTAGTAACCCGATATTATCGACCATCTTGAAGCGCATTATTTTCCCTTGGGGGATCCGTTACAAGGCGCCGAAGGATAAAGTGGCTACGCAGATATGTAGCTCAATGCTCAAGCCTGGCGTGTTAAGAGAGCGCTTATCCCACCTTTGCTATGTCGGTGCCGGTGAGGACGACGCAACGGGCGTAATGGAACGTGCCTTTGTCGCTATGTTTGAATCTCAGTCTTTGGAAAAGCGTCTTGGTAAAGCGCAGCGCGCTGGACGTCTACCTAAGCGGATACCATTTGCTGAATTAATCGAGCATGCGTTTGCCGCCAAACTGATTGATGACAAGGAAGCGGCACAGTTACGGGAAGCGGAAGCACTGCGTTACCATGCTATTCAGGTTGATAGCTTCAATGAGATGGGCGCTACGCAATCTCCAGCTGTTCCATTTAATGCAGACGCCGCTTAGCTCTTGCGGTTGTTCAATAGATAAAAAGAAGGCCGGTCTGAGACCGGCCTTCTTTTTGTTGAAAAGTTAAACCGAATTAAGCGGTCAAAATCTTCATTGTATTGGTGCTTCCCGATGTATTGGCGATATCACCTTTGGTCATAATGACCAGATCTCCAGGCTCGAGTAGACCGCGCTCTAGCAGTGTATCGAGTGCTCCACGTACCAAGGTGTTTTCATCATGCTGTGCCATATCAAATGCTACTGGCTTAACACCACGGTAGAGCGCCATCACGTTGAGTGCAGCTGAGTGGCGGCTCATGCCATAAATAGGCAAATTAGAGGTAATACGGGACATAATGAGTGGTGTACGGCCGCTGTCTGTCAGAGCGACAATCGCTTTGACGCCTTCCATATGATTCGCAGCGTACATAGCAGACATCGCCGCGGTTTCTTGAGAATTTGTAAAAATCTCATTGATACGGTGACGACTAACGTTTACTCGAGGATGTTTTTCGGCGCCGATACAGACGTTAGACATCGCTGTGACTGTCTCTTCCGGGAACTTACCGGCGGCCGTTTCGGCAGAAAGCATTACGGCGTCTGTGCCATCAAGAACGGCATTGGCGACGTCCATCACTTCTGCACGAGTTGGCATCGGGTTTTCAATCATCGATTCCATCATCTGCGTTGCGGTGATCACCGTACGGTCGAGTGCACGAGCTCTGGATATCATCCGTTTTTGGCAGCCCACCAGTTCAGGATCACCGATTTCAACACCGAGATCACCACGGGCAACCATGACACAGTCTGAGGCAAGAATAACGTCATCTAGCGCTTCTTCTGTGGCAACCACTTCAGCCCGCTCTACTTTTGCCACCATATGCGCTTTTAAACCGGCCGCTTCGGCCAGTTCTCGAGCGTAATTCATATCTGCACCTGAACGCGGGAAGGATACCGCGAGGTAATCAACACCGATCTTGGCTGCAGTGACGATATCGGCCTTATCTTTATCGGTAAGAGCGGCAGCAGATAATCCACCCCCTTTCTTGTTGATACCCTTATTGTTGGATAGAGGACCGGCTACTGTGACGACAGTGTGTACTTTGTTTCCTTCGACGAGCGTGACTTCCAGCTGGACGCGGCCATCATCTAATAGCAGCAGATCGCCCGCGGTAACATCTTGAGGTAGTTCTTTGTAATCGAGTCCTACAGCCTCTTTGTTACCTTCACCCTTAGGCAGATCACTGTCTAAGGTAAATTTGTCGCCGATAGTTAAATGGATCTTACCCTCTTTGAAGGTTGACACACGGATCTTCGGGCCTTGCAAATCACCTAGTATTGCCACATAGCGGCCGAGTTTTTTGGCTATCGCACGGACGTCATCGGCACGTTTGATATGATCTTCAGGACTACCGTGAGAGAAATTCATTCGAACAACATTGGCGCCTGCACGGATAATTTTTTCCAGGTTGCCGTCACGGTCTGTTGCTGGACCAAGTGTCGTTACGATTTTTGTTCGTCTAAGCATTGAAGGCTCCGAGATAACTGGTCAAGAGTACGTGGTGAATAATGGGGCAAAACACCATGAGATGATTTGCCCTTAGCCGTTAGCACAGTATAGATGTAAAGAAATTACAATTTTGTGCTGCGGTGGAATTGTTTATGAAAGATAGTAGGTTAATCGTATTCAGCTTTGTTAAAGCGAGATTGTTTCAGGCTCTCTTTCACTTTACGTAGATTGTCTCTGAATCGAGGGCCGCGGCGCAAAGTAAAGCCTGTTGCTAATACGTCAACTAAACAGAGCTGTGCCAATCTGGATGCCATTGGCATATAGATGTCCGTATCTTCCGGTACATCCATAGCAAGGATCAGGTTGGCTTCTTGTGCCAAGGGGGAGTCTTTGCTTGTAATGGCGATAACTGTGGCACCGCTTTCTCTGGCCAGCTGGGCTAACTCAACCAGGCTCTTCGTGCGCCCAGTGTGTGAAATCAGCACAATAACATCACCTTCGGCACTGTTAATGCAGCTCATACGTTGCATCAGTACATCTTCGAAGAAGACCACAGGAACGTTAAAGCGGAAAAATTTATTGGTTGCATCATGTGCAACACTGGCTGACGCGCCCAAACCAAAAAACGATATCTTGTTGGCTTGGGTTAAGATATCCACTGCGCGGTTAATCTGCGTTGCATCTAAGCTATTGCGAGCCGTATCTAGGCTGGCCATGGCAGTTTCGAAAATTTTTGAGGTGTAGGCGTCAGGCCCATCGCTCTCTTCAACGTGACGGTTAACGTATGGGGTGCCGTTGGCCAAACTTTGCGCCAGATGGAGCTTAAAGTCGGGGAAGCCTTTTGTGTCCAAGCGTCGGCAGAAACGATTGACTGTTGGCTCGCTGACATCAGCCAGTTTCGCCAGTGCTGCGATGCTGGAATGGATAGCGGTTTGTGGGGCCGCCAAAATAACTTCTGCTACTTTGCGTTCTGATTTGCTAAAGCCGTTTAAATTTTTGGAGATTTTTTCAAGGGTGTTCATACGTTATCAGCCATGTTGGGCCTATCGGCGTCGCTCATTAATTAATGTTTAGAATGAGAGCGACAAGCTTTAAAGTTTTTTTCTTACAAAAATGAAACTCTCTGTAACTCGCTCACTATAGGAATTTATAGGCATTTGGCGCTACTGCTAGGCACGTGTTGTTTGATCACTGTCAAACAACTTTGACTGTTTGGGGTAAATTTACGACAACAAAATTTTCATTTTGCTCGTAAAAAGCAGGAATCTCACAGTGAATTTAATCTAAAATACGCCGTCGAAACTAAGAATAAGAAATAATCTAGGAGCATCAATGACCTTAGCCCAACCCGATCAGCCTGTAGACTTGGTGCTGTTCGGTGCCCGTGGAGATCTGGTTCGCCGCAAATTGCTGCCGGCGTTGTACCAGTTAGAAAAGGCCAATGCTATTGCGACAGATACCCGTATTGTGGGCGTGACACGTGGCGATTATAGTCGTGAACAGTACGTAGAGCTGGTTCATGATGCGCTTTCAGAGTTTATGAAAGAATCGATAGACGATGAGGTGTGGTCGCGTTTTCGTGTCCGTTTACATTATCTTAAGATCGATCTGACTAACCTCGCTGATTATGACCAGTTTAAAGCGTTTCTCGATCATGAAAAACGCGTAATGGTGAACTATTTTGCGGTGCCGCCGTCCGTGTTTGGGGAGATTTCGAAAGGACTGCATACGTCTGGATCCATCGGTGCTTCTACACGTGTCGTGGTAGAAAAGCCGATAGGTCATGACCTCGAGTCATCAAAAGAGATAAACGATGCGGTGGCGGCCTATTTTGATGAATCGCAGATATATCGTATTGATCACTATCTAGGTAAGGAAACCGTTCTTAATTTACTGTCGCTGCGCTTTGCCAATTCATTGCTGACGACCAACTGGGATCACAATACCATTGACCATGTGCAGATCACGGTAGCAGAAGAGGTCGGGATTGAAGGGCGCTGGGGTTATTTTGATCAAGCTGGTCAAATGCGGGACATGATCCAAAATCACCTCCTGCAAGTGCTATCTTTAATTGCGATGGAGCCGCCAGCAGATCTTGATGCAGAGAGTATCAGAACAGAAAAGCTGAAGGTGTTAAAAGCGCTCCGCCCGATCACCGCGCGAGATGTGGACGAGAAAACCGTCAGAGGCCAATATGGTCGCGGCTTTTTGCGCGGAAAACCTGTGCCTGGATACCTGGAAGAGGCAGGCGCAAATGCGGATTCAGCGACGGAGACATTTGTTGCGGTTAGAGCTGACATCGATAACTGGCGCTGGGCAGGTGTTCCTTTCTATCTGCGTACCGGTAAGCGTATGCCAGGTAAGCTCAGTGAAATCGTGATCCAATTTAAAGAATTACCGCATCATATTTTTAGTAATTATGACCATGTACCAGCGAATAAGCTCACCATCCGTTTACAACCGGATGAAGGTGTTGAGTTGAAGATGATGAACAAAGTGCCGGGTTTGGATGCGCGAATGAAGTTGCAACAAACGACACTTGATCTCTCTTTTTCTGAAACCTTTAAAGACGAACGTATCGCTGACGCTTATGAACGTTTATTGCTGGAAGCGATGATGGGGAATCAAACCCTATTCGTTTGTCGGCAGGAAGTTGAGGAAGCGTGGAAGTGGGTGGATGGTATTATTGATGCATGGCAGTTGAGTAGTGATGCTCCTAGGAGTTATCAGGCAGGCTCGTGGGGGCCTTGTACTGCCATTGGGCTGATGACTAAGGATGGTCGAGCCTGGAACGAATAAATGAAGCGACCGACCTGTTTGTTGATGCAGGTCGGTCTTTTTTTCGCTTAGATCCGTTTTGATCTGGGCTTCAAAATTTTTGACCTGATATAGCTACAGGTTTTTACATTAGATCAGAGGAAAACTGCAACATGGCAGAGCAATACTTGGGCCTGATCGCCGACGTCGGCGGAACGAATATTCGATTGCAATTGGTTGATCTGGCGACGGGTACACGTAGCGAATTACGCAAATACCTATGTGCTAATTACCCCACCATTGTTGATGCCATTCAGCAATATCTAACGGATGCTGGTCAACCGCCAGTGACCCATGCTTGCATTGCTATCGCATGCCCAACGAATAACGATTGGATAGCGATGACCAACCATAGCTGGGCGTTTTCGGTGAAAGAAACACAAGCGACTCTGGGATGGCATGCACTGCATCTGATCAATGATTACACAGCCATCTCAATGTCGTTGCCACATTTGACTGACGAACAAAAAGTTCAGGTGGGTGGTGTTGAGGCCAAGTCAGGCGCACCTATTGCGGTATTCGGACCAGGCACCGGCTTGGGGGTTGCGCATTTGGTACAGCATGACAACTTCTGGATGAGTTTGCCTGGCGAGGGCGGTCATGTAGATTTTGCTCCTATTGATGAGATAGATGCGCACATATTGGCATTTTTGAGTAAAAAATATGAGCACGTCTCAGTTGAGCAGCTATTGTCCGGTCCAGGCATTGTGCAGATGTATCAGGCTATCGCTGATATGAAAGGTGAGGCTGCTGTGTTCACTGATGCTGCAGAAATCAGTCAAGCCGGTATCGATGGTAGCTGTGCTGTCGCCCAATTAACTATGGAGCAGTTCTGCCGTGTTATGGGTAGTTTTGGTGGCAACTTGGCTCTCAACTTAGGTGCTTTTGGTGGTGTATTTATTGCTGGTGGTATTGTGCCGCGATTCATCGAGTTTTTGAAAGCCAGTGAGTATCGTCAGCGCTTTGAAGCGAAAGGGCGTTTCCGAGAGTTTAATGCTGGGATCCCGACGTTTGTCGTGACGGAAGAGCAGCCTGGCTTAGTTGGTGCCGCGGCCTATCTAATGCAAACTGTATAATTCTCTCTGAAACAGTTTGGGCTTGACTGAACCTCCGGTTAAGCCCACTCATCCAAGTTTAGTTTTTCTCTCGGCTTAGTTCACTTCCTCCTTCGTTTAGCCGTCCGGCCTCATCAAGTCAAAGTTATAGGGATCGCGTGTAAGAAACGTTGATGCTGAAGATCGCCAATGCTTGATTAACAGGCAATAAAAAACCGCGCTGTAGCGCGGTTTTTAGTCTGGAAGGGATGCTTACTTAGTGATGTGAGCAGCCAGGTCCAGAACCTTGTTTGAATAACCGATTTCGTTGTCGTACCAAGATACAACTTTTACGAACTTGTCGGTCAGAGCAACACCAGCTTTCGCATCGAATACTGAAGTCTGTACTTCACCGATGAAGTCTTGAGATACAACCTGATCTTCTGTGTAACCCAGAACACCTTTCAGAGCACCTTCAGAAGCTTCTTTCATCGCAGCACAGATCTGCTCGTAAGTTGCAGCTTCTTTCAGGTTAACAGTCAGGTCAACAACTGAAACGTTAGCAGTTGGGACGCGGAATGCCATACCAGTCAACTTGCCGTTCAGTTCTGGAAGAACAACGCCTACAGCTTTAGCTGCACCAGTTGAAGATGGGATGATGTTCTGAGAAGCACCACGACCACCGCGCCAGTCTTTCGCAGAAGGACCGTCAACAGTTTTCTGAGTAGCAGTAGTAGCGTGAACAGTAGTCATCAGACCGCTTTCAATGCCCCACTTGTCGTTCAGTACTTTAGCAACAGGTGCCAAGCAGTTAGTAGTACAAGAAGCGTTAGAAACGATGTCTTGGCCAGCGTAAGATTCGTGGTTAACACCCATTACGAACATTGGCGTAGCATCTTTAGAAGGACCAGTCAGAACAACTTTCTTGGCGCCAGCTGTGATGTGCTTACGAGCTGTTTCGTCAGTCAGGAAGATACCAGTTGCTTCAGCAACAACATCAACACCGATATCACCCCAAGCCAGAGCTTCAGGATCACGCTCAGCAGTAACACGAACAGTCTTACCGTTAACGATAAGGTTGCCACCTTCTACTTCTACGGTACCGTTGAAACGACCGTGAGTTGAGTCGTACTTCAGCATGTAAGCCATGTAGTCAACATCGATTAAGTCGTTGATGCCAACAACTTCGATGTCATTGCGCTCACAAGCAGCACGAAATACGAAACGACCGATACGTCCAAACCCATTAATACCGACTTTGATAGTCATAGAAATATTCCTAAACAGTTCAGGGGATAAAATTTGGTAGTAAAATTACAAAAAGCAGTCCCATCGTCAAGTAAATCAGCGTTTTTTGTTGCGCTGAGTCAAGTTTGACAATGAAATATAATTACACCTTTAAGTTGTAGCGATTAATATAGCGACCTAACTATAGACTATTGATCTGTGTTGGCTAGGTTCGACAAAACAAAAATCTCCTTGGTTTTTACGTTGGCACATAAGGCCAAGCCGATTTAGACTTACCCGTATATTTTTAACCGGCCGTTCGGTTCGACAATCAACAAAAAGGTTTGTTCGATGAATCAGGAACTTATTGAAAAGCTCTCGTTACTCAGAGGGGTTGAATCCAATTATGTGGATGCTTGGGGTAACCCCGCCACCGTTGATGCAAGCAGTAAAGCAGCGCTTTTATCTGCGATGGGGTATGCGACGGAGGATGACGCTAAGTTAGAGCAACAGTATCAAGCGAACCTCGCGTCGGTTTGGCAGAACATGCTGCCAAAGGTATTGGTTGTACGTAAGTCGGAAAGCTATCCGCTTGAATTACATCTGCCTATTGATGATTTGAAAGTGCCAGTGAACTGGACCTTAGAACTCGAAGAAGGTGAAAAGCTTAAAGGTACCTTCACACCGCTTGATGGTCAGCTGGTTGGCTCAGAAACGATTGAAGGCGTTGAATACAAGGCGCTTAAGGTATTTTTGAAATTAGATGCCCCAATCGGTTATCACACCTTAGTTTTACGTAATGCAAAACGTAAAAAGCTGGCTGATACACGTTTCATTATTGCGCCACAGGCTTCTTTCATTCCTAATGAAATTGCATCTGGCAAGAAGGTCTGGGGCCCTAGCGTCCAGATGTATTGCCTGCGTAGTCAGCGCAACTGGGGTATTGGTGATTTCACCGATTTAACCTATTTGGTAGAGAATGTCGCCAAGGGCGGCGGTGATTTTGTCGGCTTGAACCCTATTCACGCGCTCTATCCAAACAATCCAGAAAGTGCTAGCCCCTATAGCCCATCTTCTCGTCGTTGGCTCAACGTGGTTTATATCGACGTCGAAGCAACACCTGAATATAACGCCAGCTCAGAAGCTCAGGCATTGGTTAATAGCAATGACTTCCAGTGGCGTCTAGGCGAATTACGCGGCAAAGATTGGGTTGATTACACTGGCGTCACTCAGTTAAAGCTTAAAGCCCTCCGTTTGGTCTTCAATACTTTCAAAGAAACAGTGCTGGGCAGCGGTAATGAACGTGAGCAGGCGTTCCAAGCCTTTGTCGCAGAGGGTGGCGAAAACCTGAGAGAGCAGGCGTTATACGATGCTCTGCAGGAGTATTTCTACGCCGACGGTATCAATGCATGGGGATGGCCGAGTTGGCCTGAAGAGTTCAACGAGTACCATAAGCCCGCCGTTGCTAAGTGGGCTAAAGCGAACCCTGATGAATTGAATTTCTACCTCTATTTACAGTTCTTGGCTGATGAACAGCTTGCGGCTGTTGATGAAAAGGCCAAAGGCCTTGGTATGGCGATGGGCTTGTATCGCGATTTGGCCGTTGGTGTTAGTGAAGGTAGTACTGAGATTTGGGCAAACCGTGATCTATATATCGCTGGTGCCGCGGTTGGCGCTCCACCTGATGTACTGGGTCCTTTAGGTCAAAACTGGGGTCTACCACCGATGGATCCTGGTAAGCTGATTGAGCAACAATATCAGCCTATGATCGATCTGTTCCGCTCTAATATGCGCTCATGTGGTGCGCTTCGAATCGACCACGTGATGGCTTTATTGCGCTTGTGGATGATCCCAGCTGGTAAAGACGCGAAGGGTGGGGCATATGTTTACTACAACATTCAAGATCTGCTCGGTATCTTGGCATTAGAAAGCCACCGCAATCATTGCGCTATTATTGGTGAAGATTTGGGTACTGTGCCTGATGGTATCAGTGAGACCCTGCAAGAAAATGGTGTGCATTCATATCGAGTGTTCTTCTTCGAGCAAGCTGAAGATGGCGGATTTATCTCGCCTAATCACTATCCTGTGCAGGCGATGGCTACGTTAACGACACACGATATGCCGACACTGATTGGTTTCTGGCATTGCGATGATCTGAAGTTAGGTAAAGAGTTGGGTCTTTACCCAGACGATAATGTACTGCAGACACTTTACAACGATCGTCATGAAAGTAAGCAGAAGATCTTGGATAGCCTGAAAGGACATCAGTCGCTGCCAGACTACATCTCGAACGATGTGAACTGGGTCGGTATGACCAGAGACCTGAACTATGGAATGCAAGTTCATATGGCGAAGGGAAGTTCTTCACTTCTCAGTTTACAGTTAGAAGACTGGTTAGAGATGGATAAGCCGGTTAACGTACCTGGAACAAGTACTGAGTATCCAAATTGGCGTCGTAAGCTCAGCAAAGATCTAGACAAGTTGTTTGCAGAGCATGATGTACAAGAGCTCATGAGCAAGCTGTCAGATGCGCGCCGTGGAGCCAGCAACTAAGGAAATTTAATCGCTTGCGATTACAACAGATAGCACCCCAGGAATATCCTCTGGATCTGGGGTTGCCATGGGACCAGCCCCTTGAGGGCTGGCCCGAACATCTCCTTGTCGAGATGGCCAGAGGTATTTCTCGTAACGTCGTTCGATTTATTCGCTGTAGAGAGCGTATCTACGCAGTAAAAGAGATAAACGAGAAGTTAGCGAAGCATGAATTTCAATTTCTTCGTGACCTGCAGGAGATGGATGCCCCTTCCGTCAAGCCTGTTGCGTTAGTGACTGAGCGCAGCGGTAAACCGAATTACGCTCTCGTCGTCACCCACTATTTAGATTTTTCTCAACCCTATCGCATCATGATGGCAGAGCAGCCATGGCATATCAGCTATGATGTGTTAATAGACGCAATGGCAGAGCTGTTTGTTTGGCTTCATCTTCAAGGTGTCTTTTGGGGGGATTGCTCCCTTTCTAATACTCTTTTTCGCCGAGATGCGGGCCGTCTCGCGGCTTATTTTGTTGATGCAGAAACGGCCGTTTCCTATGACCGGATTTCTGACGGTCAGAGAGAGCTGGATTTGATGATTGCCCAAACCAATGTTGCTGGTGAATTGATGGATCTTGAAGCTGGCTTTGGTTTGCCTGGCGGTGTTGATCCGATCAAAGTGACAGAAGACATTTTGTCGAAATATCATAAGCTTTGGTCAGAAGTTAACCAGCAAATTGAGTTTGGTGCCGAAGAACAGTACCAAGTCGAGCGTCGAATACAGAGATTGCATGATCTTGGTTACGATGTTGAAGAAATAGAGTTTGTTACCAGCGGTGAAAACGATAGGCTAAGATTACTGACAAAAGTCGTTGAACCTGGACACCATATTCGCAGACTGGAATCGTTAGTCGGAATAAAAGTTCAGGCAAATCAGGCAAGGCGCTTGCTGCATGAAATTACCCGTTTTATGCATCAATATAATCATCGGCGTGAAGAGCGCGGTAAAGATAAAGTGTCTGAAATGGTGGCGGCACATATCTGGTATGAAGAAGAGTACCTCTACATTTTGGATATGTTTCCCGACGAATATCGATCGCGAGATGACGATGCTGAGCTATATCATCAGTTACTCGAACATCGTTGGTATGAATCAGAAAACCGTAAGCAGGACATAGGTATGAGAGAGGCTGTGCGCTCTTTTATTGCAAATGTTCTGGAAAAGACCTAGGAAAGTACGCCCAATAAGAGGAACAGGTTTACAGATGCTTATTCAACAGTTACAGCAGGCTCGCTGCGTTAACCCTTTTGAAGAACTTGGTTTGAAGCCTGATCCTGATGGAAAGGGCATGTTACTGAGAGTGTGGCTACCTAATGCCGTCAAAGTCGTTGCCAAGGAACTCTCGACCGATAAGTCGCTGGGTGAAATGACAGTCGTACATGAAGATGGTCTTTTTGAATTGGCGATGCCACGTCGGAAAAAGTTCTTCTTTTACAAACTCGATGTCACCACTGACAGTGGCGAATACACTAATGTTTACCCTTACCAATTTCAGGAAGTAGCTTACGCTGAGATTGGCGAAGCTTATTCGACGCCTGAAGCCCATTATAATCGTATGGGTGCCCACCCCATGGATGTTGATGTCGGCGGTGGCAAAAGTGTTCACGGCGTGCGTTTTGCCGTGTATGCACCAAACGCATCCAGCGTATCTTTGATTGGTGAATTCAATTATTGGGACGGGCGCTGTCACCCTATGCAGCAGACAACGAACGGATGCTGGGTGCTGTTTGTGCCGGAGATTGATGCTGGCTACAAATATAAGTACGAGATTAAAGATCCGTTAGGCAATCGTCTGCCCCATAAAGCTGATCCTGTTGGCTTCTATGCGGAGCAATACCCATCGCATTCTTCTGTTGTTTATGATCATGATGCTTATCAATGGAATGACCAACAGTGGATAGAGGACAACCTCGATGATAAGCGTTTTCGTCCATTGTCTATCTATGAAGTACACCTGGGTTCATGGCGGCAGAAAGTTGAAGCTGATGGTCGCGCTCGTTCGTTAACCTATCGTGAGCTTGCCGAGTATTTGATCCCGTATGTGAAAGATATGGGCTTTACCCATATTGAAGTGCTTCCTGTTTCTGAGCATCCATTCTCTGGTTCCTGGGGGTATCAACCAGTCGGGCTATTCGCCCCGACATCGCGTTTTGGTACACCTGATGATTTTAAGTATCTTGTTGATCAGTGCCACCAGAATGGTATTGGCGTGATCGTTGACTGGGTGCCTGCACACTTCCCTGAAGATAGCCATGGTTTGGCTCGTTTCGATGGGACGCATCTTTATGAATATGCGGATCCACGCAAGGGTTGGCATCCAGATTGGAATTCATGCATTTATGATTTTGGTCGTGATCATGTTCGCCAGTTTTTGATCTCTAATGCGCTTTTCTGGCTGGAAAAATTCCATGTTGATGGCCTGCGTGTCGACGCCGTCGCATCGATGCTTTATCTGGATTACTCCCGTAACGCCGGCGAATGGATCCCTAATGTTGATGGTGGCAACCACAACTACGAAGCGATTAGCTTGCTGAAGTGGTTCAACGAAGAAGTTTATAAGAAGTATCCTCACGCCATGACATTGGCTGAAGAGTCAACGGCTTTCGCCGGGGTTTCGCGCCCAACTTTCGAAGGCGGGCTGGGCTTTGGCTTTAAATGGAATATGGGTTGGATGCATGACAGTCTGCATTACATCAGCAAGGATCCAGCTTATCGCAAGTATCACCATGGTGAGCTGACCTTCTCAATGGTTTATGCCTACGATGAGAATTTTGTATTGCCTTTGTCCCATGATGAAGTGGTGCATGGTAAGGGCAGTATTTTGCGGAAAATGCCAGGTGATGAGTGGCAGGCTGCGGCGAATATGCGCGCTTATATGGCCTTCATGTACGCCCACCCGGGTAAAAAACTCAATTTTATGGGTAATGAACTTGGCCAGGCTGAAGAGTGGAATCATGACAGTTCTGTGCAGTGGCACCTACTGGACTATCCAAAGCACAGCGGTATTCAAAATCTATTTAGAGATTTGAACCATGCTTACCGTGATACGCCAGCTATGTATGAGCTGGACACTAGTCATGAAGGCTTTGAATGGGTGGACCATGAAGATGCCGATAACAGCATCGTGTCATTTATCCGTAAAGCGAAATCGATAGATGAAGATGTGATTGTTATTTCTAACTTCACTCCAATTCCTCGTGATGGTTACCGTTTGGGAGTTAATCTGCCCGGCCGATACCAGGTTATTGTCAATAGTGATAGCGAGTATTACTGGGGTAGTAACTACGATTGTGGGGAATTTTTCGAAACAGAAGAGATGCCGTGGCATGGTCGTGAACAATCTCTGATGATTAACTTGCCAGCACTGTCTACACTTTATCTGAAAAGGGTAAAGTAAAATAACTCGCAGTATTGAGGCCACCCTAGGGTGGCCTTTTTTATTTTGGGGAGGCGAATATGGATATGGCCGCTAAACGATCTAAAGATACAAAGGCGTGCTTGTCGACAATGACGACAGGGGTGCCGCAGCCGTTAGGAAGCTCGTTGCAACAGAATGGTTGCAACTTCTCTGTGTATGCTCCGGATGCTGAAAAGGTTGAATTGTGTCTGTTTAACGAGGCGGAAGAGGAGGTTTGTCGCCTCTCCATGCCTGGTAAAACAGGCGCTTTCTGGCATGGTTTTGTGCCCGGACTATTGGCCGGAGCACTATACGGTTATCGCGTGCATGGTCCAGATAATCCCAAACCCGGCACTGCTTTTGATGGCACCAAGTTGCTTATCGATCCTTATGCCAAGGAGCTTAATCGCCCAGTCATTTGGCATCCAGATCTGTATCAGGGTGACAGTCAATTTATGGTGCCCAAAGGGGTTGTCATTAATGATGATTTTGACTGGCAAGGCGTTAGCAAACCCAGGATCGCAGACCATGAGCGGATATTGTACGAGTTGCATGTAAAAGGTTTTACCAGGCTAAAATCCAAGTTACCTAAATTACAACGTGGTACCTATTTAGGTTTGGCTCACGCGGAAACTTTAAAGTACCTAAAGTCGCTAGGGGTAACCTCATTACAGCTGATGCCAGTGGCGAGCTATATGAGTGAGCCAAGGTTGCAGGAGATGGGGTTAAGCAATTTCTGGGGTTACAACACGATTAACTTTTTCGCTCCTGATGCCAGGTATGCTGCGGATAGTCCGGTGGTTGAGTTTAAGACCATGGTTCGTGAGCTGCATAGAAAGGGGATAGAAGTAATACTGGATGTTGTCTTTAATCATACCGCTGAAGGGGGTGTAGGGGGGCCAACCATCTCCTTTAGAGGGCTTGATAATCGTGGTTTTTATCTGTTTGAGCACCAGCACGGTGAGCCCGATTATGAACGTAGTGTCAACAACACGGGATGTGGTAATAGCGTTAATTTCGATAATCCCGAAACCCTGACCATGGTGCTTAACGCCTTACGTTATTGGGCGACAGAGATGCAGGTTGACGGTTTTCGTTTTGATTTGGCGGTCAGTTTGGCCAGAGAGCATGGTCAATACAAACACAGCTCCGCCTTTTTTAAAGCTATTTATCAAGATCCTGTATTAAGTGAATGTGTGCTGATTGCTGAGCCTTGGGATATAGGGGAGGGGGGATACCAGCTCGGTCAGTTCCCCGAGCCTTGGCTGGAATGTAACGATCGTTATCGCGATACGCTACGCGCCTTTTGGCGCGGAGATGCTGGTTATATTGGCGACTTCGCCACTCGGGTTGCAGGCTCTAGGGATATTTTTTGTAAAGGCGTCAGGCCTGTCAATGCGTCAGTGAATTTCATTACTTATCACGATGGTTTTACCCTCGAAGATACCGTTTCTTATGCTGAACGGCATAACTTGGCTAATGGCGAGAACAACCGTGATGGTCATAGCCATAATTTGTCATGCAATCATGGTGTTGAAGGTGAGACAGACAAAGCCGATGTATTAGCCGCGAGGCAGCAACACAAACGCAATTTGTTGGCTTCGTTACTGCTTTCTGTCGGCACGCCGCACCTACTTGCGGGCGATGAAATCGGTAGAACACAACAGGGCAATAACAACGCTTATTGCCAAGATAATGCGCTTAACTGGCTAGATTGGCGCTTGATTGACGAACAGGGCTCATTATTGCGTTATGTGCGTAAATTGATCCAGTTGCGGAAAAAATTACCGATACTGACGGCGCTTAACCTGCACGATGATCACTATTGGCACAACAGCTATGGGCATGAACTGCATTGGCATAAACCCGAAGGGGGGCTGCTGCATGAAGCCGATTGGCATGAGCCTGCCAATTGTGTGTTGGGGTTAGAGGTATTTGATCACGGCAATACGCATCACCCTGATACACAACGCATATTTCTAATGTTTAATGGCAGCCAATATCCGATCAGCTTTTTATTAATCGAGTTACCTAAAGGTCAGTATTGGTATCGAACGTTGGATACGGCTTCGGATGAGGGCTTAGCAAACAACCGGAGGATCCGCGCGCAACGCTATCTTTTACAGCCGCACTCCATCTCTTTACTGGAAAGGAGATTTATCAACGGCAGTTGAGTCTATATAATCGACCCTCTTTTGCCGACATCAACCGCTTTACCGGTCCTAAACAAGGAACTTTTTGCATGAGCGATCAACAACCACTTTGCGATATAGGCTTTATCGGCTTAGGCGTGATGGGGAAAAACCTAGTTCTAAACCTCGCTGACAATGGCTACAAAGTAGCTGCATTTGACCTTGATAAAGATAAGGTTGATGCAGTGCTGGCGGCAGAAGCATCGGAAAGAGCTGAGGGGATCGAGCAAAGGGTCTTTGGTTGTTCAGAGATGAACGAGCTGGTGACGAGGGTGAAAAAGCCCCATCTATTCATTCTGTCGGTGCCAGCCGGAGAAGCTGTCGATCGTGTTTGTAGTGCGCTGCTCGCTGCAGGTGTTGGTGCCGAAGATGTCATCATCGATACTGGCAACAGCTTATGGACTGATACGGTTCGGCGCGAAGCTAGCTATCGCGGTCAATTTGTGTTTTTCAGTACCGCAGTGTCTGGTGGCGAAGTCGGGGCTCGTTTTGGTCCGTCGTTGATGCCTAGTGGTGATAAGAAAGCTTGGGCGATGATTGAACCGGTACTAGAAGCGATCTCTGCCAAAGTGGACGCCAATAGCGGATTACCGCTGGAGCGCACCCAGCCGGGTCAAGTGATCACTGAAGGTGAGCCTTGTGCAACCTACATTGGACCTGCAGGCGCGGGCCATTATGTGAAGATGGTGCACAATGGTATTGAATATGCGGATATGCAGTTAATTTGTGAAGCTTACCACCTGCTCCGTGATGCTCTGGGCATGACTGCTAAAGAGATTGGTGAGATTTTTCAGACTTGGGACAAAGGTGTCCTAAATAGCTATCTGATGGAGATCAGTGCAGAGGTATTGCTGCAGGACGATCCGGAGACGGGTGCGCCTTTGGTTGAAATGATCCTGGATAAAGCGGGTCAAAAGGGCACAGGGTTGTGGACCGCTGTCAGTAGCTTAGAGCAAGGTACGCCAGCCCCCACCATCACTCAGGCTGTATTTGCTCGAGCTTTGAGTACGTTGAAGTCTGAACGTGTCGCAGCAGCAGAGGTGTTGCAAGGACCGAAGAGTGAACCGGTATCTGAAGCGGAAAAGCAGGCTTTTATTGAGTCACTCCATGACGCCCTATATTGCTCAAAGATCTGTGCTTATGCGCAGGGATTTGCATTGATGGCGTCAGCGTCTGACGAACACGATTGGGGCCTGGATTTTGCTGCAATCGCTAAGATCTGGCGGGCGGGGTGCATTATTCGGGCAGTATTCTTGCAGTCAATCACGCAAGCGTATCAGGCCAAACCTAAGCTAGCTAACTTGCTGTTAGATCCTTTCTTTCAACAACAGGTTGAGCAAAAGCAGATGAATTGGCGTCGAACCGTTGCTAAGGCGACGTTGATGGGCATACCTTGTCCGGCGTTTAGTTCTGCTATTAGCTATTTTGATTCTTATCGTACCGCGGTACTGCCAGCGAACTTACTACAGGGGCAGCGTGACTTTTTCGGTGCGCATACATTTGAGCGGACGGATAAACCGAGTGGAGAAAAATTCCACCTTAACTGGTCCAGCCCTGCACGGGATCTGACGCAAGTTTAGCGGCTAGATAATTGAAAAAAGGAGGGCTAACTTTAAAAGTTAGCCCTTTTTCTTTGCGCATCATATGAATAACGCTACCATTTCGAAGAGTCTCTACAGGTAGTGATAATGAAGATTTGGGATATTAATCCGGGCTATTTAGGTCGTCAGCAGTTGTTAACAGAACACACTGAGCTGCACTCTCTTGCGCAAGTGATTGAGTCGCAACTCGATGGTGTTGGAAAAATGAACTCAGCGGTGTTGCGTTGGGCTTACCATCCGGCGGCGGTCGCCCTTCGTCACGCTATCGTGGTTGAAGAGATGAAAATGCGCGATATCGAGCATAAAACGCCTATCGCCGTGCCGTCCACTGCCTGTGAGTGGCCGGCATTAGAGGGGGATTGGACTGCTGCTACGCAATATGCGGAGTTGGCAGATAAAGGTGTTGCGGGGCGGATCCCTTTGCCAATGTCTTCCGTACAGTTATGGGAGCAACATGCTTACTCGGTGATGGCTCGCGATTTACCGTTATTTAAAGAGTTACAGTCCCAGGTTGAGAGTAAAGCTATTGCCTTTGATGAATTAGCTGATCTATTGGTGGAGACATTGCGACGCCCGTGTCATCAACATCATTGGGACAAAGTCGTCATGGGTATGTGGGAGCCTTGTTTAGCGGCTTCTGAAGCATTTGACTATCGTTCCAGCTTTGGACGTCCCGATCGATTGCTTCGCGGTATACAATATTTGTCGGCTCAGTATCAATGGCCAGAACTTTGGCAAGCAACAGCACTGACAGAACTAGCATGTGCAGTGAGGGTGAATTAGTGAGTGATGGTGAAAAATGGCGGGAGCAGTTAACGCCAGAACAGTTTGCAGTTTGTTGGGAAAAAGGCACAGAGCGCCCATTTAGCGGTGCATTGCTGCATAACTCCGAAACGGGGATTTACCACTGTGTTTGCTGCAATAGTGCGCTATTTGACTCAACATCTAAGTTCGACGCGGGTTGCGGTTGGCCAAGTTTCGATAAGGCGTTAGAGGGAGCGGTACGATATGAACGTGATAAGACCCACGCGATGATCCGTACCGAGATATTATGCAGTCAATGTGGATCCCATCTGGGTCATGTGTTTGATGATGGTCCCCAGCCTACCGGTCAGCGTTATTGTGTTAACTCGCTGTCTTTGGATTTTGCGAAGGGGTAAAGGTTAAATTTTGGGTTCCGGCAGGCTAAATTTCCCCTCTTTTAGGGTGTCGTAAATCTCTTCTGCTCTTTGATCTAGTGCTCTGCGTTGCTCTGTGTTGACCCTTAAATATCTACTGTTTGCTTCGATATCTATAGATTCAACCTCAGCCAGTTCGCCTATCTTCATCCATAGGTAGGCGAGTTCATTTTTCCGTTGCTGGGTAAAAATGGTCGCTAACATAGTGATGATGCTGGCTTGGTATTTTGATTCCCCTTGGCTCAGGTAAAGCGCCTTGTATAGCTTGTTAACTGCGACTTGTGGCTCGCTCTTGCTATATGCGCTTGCGAGGCGCATTTGCATGTCAGTGCGCTCTAGCAAGCCTTTTGCATCTTGCTCTAACAAAAGTTGATGCGCTTTCTTATCACCGTGTCTGCTCCAGTGGTAATAGAGTAGATCGGAAGTTGTATCCCCTTCGGTTTCTGCACTAACTTTCTCTATCTGTGCCAGTGCCGCGAGATAACCATTGACCCGCTGTGTCGTCTGCTCTTTGTTATTACTGTGCTGGATCTGTGAGGCGCGCTCGATACAGTCTCGATAATCTTCTAGATGCATCAATAGTTGGTATTTATTGTCACCTGAGGGAGAGACTTGGACTTGATAGCGCTGCTTAATGAGATCGGCGCGCTCATATCTACACCAGCCGTCCTTATTGAGGTCGTCACATAGTTCTGGGAATTTTTTGCATATGCCCCTTACACTCCCTAAGTCCTCACAGGAAGAAAGTAGCATTACGCAAGCGATGACTAAAAACTGACGAAAATACATGGCGACTCCGAGCTGAATACGCCGCAACATTATGGCATATCAACTCTAAGTAATTGTTAATGTTTTCCTTACTTAGGAACCTATTCTGTTAACTAAGGTCAATTATGTTTCAACAACGAACAATTATTGACCCAAACAATAGGGATTTGTCACCCGCTATCGCTAATTCTATATTGATTGGTGATATCATTGGCTTATAAGACAAATAGTAGACCCTTTGGGTCTTTAAATGAAAAAAGTCGTGTTCTTCTGCGAAGGACGCGAGCTTTTTGTTATCCCTAATCTAAGCTTGTTCAAAATAGCTTTTTCACGTTTAGTCCTATCGAGGAGATAAGCTGCATGCCTGGTTTTGAGTTATTCGGTCCCGAAGAGCAGAAAGAAGTTAAAGACGTAATGGAGCAGGGGTTCACCTTCCGTTACAACTTTGATGCCATGCGAAACGGTCATTGGAAGGCACGCGATATGGAGCAGATGCTCCAGGAAAAGATGGGTGTTAAACACGCGCACCTACTATCCAGTGGTACCGCTGCGTTACAGACCGCTTTAGCTGCATCGGGCATTGGTGCCGGTGATGAGGTGATTGTACCGCCGTTCACTTTTGTTGCTTCCGTCGAAGCTGTCATTATGGCCGGTGCTGTTCCCGTCTTCGCAGAAATTGATGAAACTCTATGCTTATCTCCCGAAGGGATTAAGGCCGCCATTACGCCACGTACTCGCGCGGTTAATTTAGTGCATATGTGTGGCTCCATGGCGAAGATGGACGAAATTAAAGCCATCTGTAAGGAACATGATCTGGTTCTGATGGAAGACGCTTGTCAAGCCATTGGTGGTAGCTACAAAGGTCAGATGCTAGGCAGTATCGGTGATGTAGGTTGTTTCTCTTTTGATTCGGTGAAGACCATTACGTGCGGTGAAGGTGGCGCGGTTATCACCAACAATGAGGCTATCTATAATCATAGCCACATGTTTACCGACCATGGTCACGATCATGTGGGTAGTGATCGTGGCGCTGAAAGTCATCCCATCATGGGCTTGAACTTCCGCATCTCAGAGATGAATGCGGCCGTTGGTGTGGCGCAGTTACGTAAGCTGGACAAGATTGTTGAGATCCAGCGCCGCAATAAGAAGCTGATCAAAAGTGCGATGGCGGATATTGCTGATATCAGTTTTAGAGAGATCCCTGACGAGTCTGGTGATTCAGCGGGCTTCTTGAGTTTTATGCTTCCTACAGAAGCGCGTGCGGTAGAGATTAACCAAAAATTAGCTGAAAACGGCGTAGATGGTTGTTTCTATTGGTATGTGAACAACTGGCATTACTTGAAAAACTGGTCGCATATTCAAAATCTAAAGTCACCCGCCAAATTGGCGATAGAACTTTTACCAGAGCGTCCTGACTATACTCAAGTCTCCACGCCTAAGTCTGACGCTATCATGAGTCGCACGATTTCGATGTTGATTAAGCTGTCTTGGAGTGAAGAAGAGATCGCGCAACGTATAGAGAACATTAAGAAAGCTTTTGCCTAAAACGGTGACGGAGCCTACACCATGAGTTTTAAGAATTTTAAAGTTGTACCAAAAATGATTTTTGGCCGCGGGTCATTTGCTCAGCTGGATGAGGTTTTGGCTGAAGAGCGTAAGCAAGCCAATGACTTCGTTGTGTTTCTTGTTGATGACGTGCATAAAGATAAGCCGCTAGCTGACCGTGTGCCGGTAAAGCCACAAGATAAGCTTATTTGGGTTAATGTCGATGATGAACCATCCACCAAACAAGTGGATGAGTTAACACTGGAAGTGCAGGCGCATAGCGATTCTCTTGCTGTCAGCGTGGTTGGCATCGGTGGTGGCTCTGCCATGGATTTAGCTAAGGCCGTGGCGCTGATGTTAACCAATGAAGGTGGCTCTGCTAAGTATCAAGGGTGGGATCTGATTGAAAACCCTGCTGTACATCATATCGGTATTCCTACGCTATCTGGTACCGGTGCTGAAGCATCGCGCACCACGGTACTGTGCGGACCTGAACGTAAGCTCGGCATGAACTCTGATTACACTGTATTCGATCAGATCATCATGGATCCCGAGTTAATTAAAGATGCGCCGACAGATCAGTGGTTTTATACCGGTATGGATTGCTATATCCACTGTATCGAGTCGCTGGAAGGTACTTACCTGAATGAGTTTTCCAAAGCTTACGGTGAGAAGTCATTAGCACTTTGTCGTCAGGTCTATTTGGATGATCATCCTGAAAGTGATGATAAGTTGATGATGGCGTCGTTTATGGGCGGCATGAGCATCGCTTATAGTCAGGTTGGCGCATGTCATGCGCTGTCTTATGGTTTGTCGTATGTGCTTGGTTATCACCATGGGATAGGCAACTGTATTGCCTTTGATGTACTTGATGAGTTTTACCCTGAAGGGGTGAAAGAGTTCCGGCAGATGATGGAAAAGCATAACATCACACTGCCGAAAGGGATCTGCAAAGATCTGCCTGACGAAACCATCGCAAAAATGGTTAAAGTTGCCAAGAGCCTGGGGCCATTGTGGCACAACGTTTATGGTGATGGCTGGGAAGAGAAGGTGACTGACCAGTTGCTAACCGATCTGTATCGTCGCATTTAGTGAGCGGTATTATTCTTATTTGAGCCACGGCATGAAAAGTGTCGTGGCTCTCTTTCTATCAGGTAGATGAAAATGAGTGTAACCGTATTAATCCCTGCGCGTTATGGCTCTAGCCGGTTTCCTGGCAAGCCGTTGGCAATGATCCATCATAAACCAATGATACAACACGTTTATGAGCGTGCTTTGCAAGCCAAGTTAGTTGATGAAGTGTATGTCGCTACTGATGATGACTTGATTAAAAATACCGTAGAAGGGTTTGGCGGCAAGGTTGTCATGACCAGTGCCGAAGCTGCATCGGGTACCGATCGTATTGATGATGCGGCAACTCGTTTAGGCTTGGTTGATGACGATTTGATTATCAATGTACAAGGTGATCAACCGCTAATTGATCCCGCATCAATAGATCAGGTCGTTGCGCTGTTCAACGATGGGGCTGCTGATTTTGAGATGGCTACCTTGGCCTATCGCATTACCAATCTCGCAGAACGAGATGATCCCATGCACGTTAAGATGGTATTTGATAAGCGTTTTAATGCCCTCTATTTCTCGCGTTCATGTATTCCGTTCAACCGCGATGGCGATGAGGATTATCCGGTTTATAAGCATCTAGGTGTTTATGGCTATACCCGTCGTTTTGTTAAGGCTTTTGGCAAATGGCCGGTTAGTGAACTGGAGCACTTGGAGAAATTGGAGCAGCTAAGGGCACTAGAGTTTGGTGAAAAAATCAAAGTCGCCGTGGCTGCCTCTGATTCGCCAGAAGTGGATACATTGGAAGACATCCGTAAATGTGAAGATGTACTGAACAGCCAAGAGTAGCCGTTAACTACCGCAGATGTAAAAAAGCCGAGCATGTTTTGCTCGGCTTTTTATTAACGTTGAATGACTGTTTAGCCGCCCCAGGTATCTCTTAGCGCGACAGTGAGGTTAAACACCAGTCCATCTTCGCTTGAGTCTTGGTTGTCGGCACAGAAGTAGCCTTCACGCTCAAACTGGTAAGCTTGTTCAACTTTGGCCATTTTAAGCGACTGTTCAGCAAATCCTTGCTTAATTACCAAGGACTCCGGGTTTAATACTTCATGGAAGTCGTCGGCTGCAGCAGGATTAGCTACCGAGAACAAACGGTCGTAAATGCGAAACTCTGCAGGCACGGACTGTGTTGCAGATACCCAGTGGATAACCCCTTTAACTTTACGACCATCCGCTGGATTAACACCCAAGGTCTCTGGATCGTAGGTACAATGGATCTCTTGGATTTCGCCCTTGTCGTCTTTGATAACCTCATCTGCACGCACCACATAGGCATTACGCAGACGAACCTCTTTTCCGAGTACCAGACGTTTATATTTCTTGTTGGCTTCTTCCCGGAAATCTGCACGGTCAATAAAGATCTCTTTAGTAAACGGCAGTTGGCGGACACCCATGCTTTCATCTTTGGGGTGCACCGGCGCACTGAGCATTTCGTTATGCTCTGGAGCTAAGTTACTGATAACCAGTTTTACTGGGTCAATCACTGCCATAGCCCGTGGGGCGCTGTGCTCAAGATCTTCACGGATACAAGCTTCTAACATGCCGATTTCAATCATGTTTTCTTGCTTGGTGATACCGATGCGCTTGCTGAACTCTTGAATCGACCCAGGTGTGTAACCGCGACGACGTAAGCCTGCAATAGTCGGCATACGTGGGTCATTCCAACCGGATACCAGCTTCTCTGTCACCAGCGAGTTAAGCTTGCGTTTAGACATTACTGTGTATTCTAGATTCAGACGAGAGAACTCATACTGACGCGGGTGGCAGTCGATGGTGATGTTGTCGAGTACCCAGTCATAAAGCTGGCGGTTATCCTGAAATTCTAATGTACACAGAGAATGGGTGATCCCCTCCAACGCATCAGAGATGCAGTGGGTGAAATCGTACATAGGATAGATACACCATTTGTCGCCAGTCTGGTGATGATGGGCAAACTTAACTCGGTAAAGCACTGGATCACGCATACACATGACCGGTGATGCCATATTGATCTTGGCTCTAAGGCAGCAACTACCTTCTGCAAATTCACCTGCACGCATCTTTTCAAACTGGGTAAGGTTTTCTTCCGGTGAAGTGTCACGGTATGGACTGTTCTTACCCGGCGCCGTTAGCGTGCCGCGATATTCACGGATCTCATCAGGTGATAACTTATCAACGTACGCCAAGCCCTTTTCAATTAGCTCGACGGCATACTGATAAAGTTGATCAAAGTAGTTTGATGAATAGCAAATCTCGCCATTCCATTGGAAGCCTAACCAATTAACGTCGTCCATGATTGAATGAACGTAATCGATTTCCTCTTTCTCTGGATTGGTATCATCAAATCGCAGGTTACATTGCCCTTGATAATCTTGCGCAATACCGAAGTTCAGACAGATCGATTTAGCGTGCCCAATATGCAAGTAACCATTGGGTTCGGGAGGAAATCGAGTGTGTACCGAATTGTGTTTACCTGACGCCAGATCTTTGTCGATGATCTGACGAATAAAGTTACTCGGTTTGGTCGTGACGGCATCCGCCTCTGACATGGAAAAGACCTCTAATGCTCAAAGTGACAGTTTAACCGGTCTATGATCCATGATTGTGGGCTTTAACTCAATAAAAATAGGGTAATGGTGCCGAATAGTGGTTAGAAGTTTGTAAAACGACGATGGCAGATCCTATCTGCCATCGTCAATCAGCGATTATTGAATGTTGATATCGAGCTCTTTCACCAGTTCAGGCTTAATCAGCGTGGTTTCTGCTTTTATTGGGCTGAGCAGTTCGGTTTTTGCTTGGAACATCCGTTTGCCTTCAGCAACCTGTGCTTTTCTGGCGCGTTCATACCAACCATCTCGCATAACGTGCAGCAACGGCATATGTAAGCGCTGAGACTTGCGTTTCGCCTCATATTCGACGTTTATTTCTCGTAATGCGTCATCAAATGCTCTAACAAATGCAGCGAGTTGTTCATCTTCATGATGCCCCACCAGCTCTAAGCGGAGCAGGTAGCGACTCTCTTCTGTATAGGCCTCAGCTTTGAAATGCTCCGCCAATACACCGCTGCTGATACTGGCTTTTTGCACCGCGTCTATCACCTGATTGACACTCAGCTTTTCGCCGGTGATATTGGTCATACCGCGTCCCTTTCTAAGGAAACGTATCTTAGGCGCGTTTTTATAGAAGCCCTCAACCGTTATTACGTCATTGATATCATAGCGGTAGAGTCCACCCGTGGTGGTTAGGAAAATATAGTATTCACCGCCAGTTTTAAGGCCATCGATGGTGATGAAGTTCCATTGGCTTGGATCATTCGGTGCGTTGAGTACGTCGTCTGCTTGTACAAATTCATAGAAATTAACATCTAATGCCAATGGCCCTGCACAGCCCCTGTCTGACAGCGGTACTGAGCAACGAGCTTCACTGGATAAGAAACCCCAATCGCGAATTTGCTTTGGTGTGTTGCCGTCCGGATCGAACCAGCTGGGAAATTTATCCAAATAGTGACCAACGGTACCGCCTTTCCAACAACCGATCAGAGCCAACTCAGGCCAGTAATCACCAGGAAGTAATCGTCCATCTCGCTTGTCATGCTGTTGCTGTAAAAATGCAGCACGGTTTGGGTTGGGTTCAATCTTGGCTTCTAATGCCTGGCGTAATTCTGCCGCCATTTTGAATTTATTGTTGAGCGTACCTTGGCGGATATCATCTATTAGCAGCTGACCATATTCGTCAGCCTTTTCGCACATCTTCAGGATGGAGGAGGGGTTAGCGGTTGCCAGTAGTGAAACCTTTTCACTGAGCGCAAAACGCATTAATGCGTAGTATTTTGACTCGTAATCCTCAATTTCAAACACTTCATAGGGGATGGCATATATCTTTTGCACGATCCCTGGCATCTGCCGGTAAATGTGGCCGGAGGTAGAGCCGAAGCTCAATCCTGATTCGGTATAGCCCTCAATGGCAGGGGAGACTAAAGAAACAATTTTTCCAGCATAAAGATCAGGGTGTGCCCGTTTAGCGTGATACATCCATGCTCGCATCATGTCAGATGATGCGGCGCGCTGACAGCTTGGGGTCACAGGAATGAATTTAGCCTTACCTGTGGTGCCACTGGTTTGAGCGAACATCACTGGCGATTCGGCAGTAAGAATATTGCTTTCACCAGCCGTCATTCGTTCGATTTCTGGGCGGATATCTTCATATGAAACGAGAGGTAATGCCGCTTGGTATTCGGCGATGGTGTTAATTTTCGAAAAGCCGTAACGTTTACCGTATTCGGTTTCGGCATTTTGCTTGATGATCCTGTTGAGTAAGGCTTTTTGCGTATCTAAGCCTCCTTCAGCAGATTTACGAAAACGGCTGGCAGATATTTTTGCCAAGAAATGAATGATGTAACCGATCATAGTGCTTGTCACTCCTTTAATTTGTGCCGTTATTTATGCTGTTTCGAGATATCTCTTCCAGCGTACTACTTCCGGTTGAATGCCAAAGCCTGTGCCTGCTTGTAAATTAGCCATCCCGCCGGCACCTAACTGAACAATGGGTTGCATAGGGTCATCTTCCAGCAATAGTTGCCCGAAGCAGCCTTCACGCCACTTTAAGGTAGGAACGAGGTTGGCGAGCACTAAACCCGCAGATGACAGTATGCTGGTTTCACCCACTTGGGCGCCTAATTGACAATCAATACCGTTGTCGGCCGCTTTCTTGGCAAGCGCCAGTGAATTGCTGATGCCGCCACATTTTGAAATGCGTAAATTGAACAGGTGGCACGCCTTTTCATCGATAAGCGTTTGCGCGTCTGCGCGACTGCAGATCGATTCATCGACCATCACGGGGGTGATGTTGGCAGAAGTAAGTTGCGCCAGTCCGTTGATATCTTGAGCAGGCAAGGGCTGTTCAATGGATTCCATTTGGTATTTTGACAGTGCAGAAAGCTGCCGTTCTGCTTCGTCTGCTGATTGCCAAGCAGCGTTAGCGTCGCCTCTGAGTGACATTGAATCACCAAGCGCTGCTCTGACGGTGGTAAGAATTTTGTGGTTATGCTGCAGGTCTGAGACCAGTTTGACCTTGCATGCCTTGACGCCGAACTGCTTAATCATTGCCGCATTGGCTGCAACATTCTCTATTTTTTCACTAGCAATTACCGCGCTGTAACGTTGCGGTTGTTGCGGTTGGGCACTGAATAGCTGTAATACCGATTGCTCTGTACCGCGAGCATAGAGATCTAGCAGCGCCAGTTCTAATGCGCAAAATGCTGCGTGTTCGTTGCGCGGTAGTGTGGTCAGAGCGGATGCAATCCAAGTCTGCAATTCGCTAAAATTAGTGAACTTAAGCCCCTGAACTTTAGGAAACCAACGTTCATTCAACGCAGAGACCACACTGTCGATGGATTCGCCACTAACATACTCGCGAGGGCAGCACTCTCCATAGGCTTTTATACCGTTCTCGTCGGTCAGACAAACGATGACATTACGTGCCAGTGAGCGAGAAGCTAACGCGTGCTGTACTTCGAACTTCATTGGAATGGCGAGAATTGATATTTCCGCCTGTTTAATTTGCATTCTCAACTCCTTGTTGGCTTAACCATTGGGCGATTAGACGGCTAAGTTGGTCTGGGGTTTCAAATTGAAGTGAATGGATCTGGTCTTTATAGTCTGTTTGCTCAATTGATGAGCGACTTCTGTTTAAAAGTTCAACGATCCCCTGGTTGTCGACAATATCGTCGTTTTCTGCGAGGTGAAGTTGAATAGGTAATGAGAAGCTGTCTATTTCCGCGGCGATATAGTTATCGATGGTTCGCGTCGCCCACAGGAAGCTGGCACTGACACGGCTATTTCTGAGCGGGTCATTGCTGATATATTCGATGAATACGGGATCGTCAGTGAACATTGAAGGACTAATTAGTCCTGGAAATAACCGCTTGTCGCAGAGCCAAGCACAAAAACCAATTTGCATTTTTTGCCATACTGAATAATCCACTTTGGCGACTAAGCCGGGAGTAATCAGTATCAAGCCGTCGATATCGTCTGGATAGCTCATAGCGTAACGCAGTGCCAGCTTCCCTCCCCATGACAGGCCAATCAGATAACGTTTCTTATAACCGCTGGTGCGCTGTTCAACTAAATGCTGCAAATCTTCAATTAGTTGCTGTTCCGATGCTGCGTAGCCTGGACTTAGCCCCATATCTTGTCGATTGGTACCACTACCTCGACGGTCTGGCATGATAACGTCATAGCCCATACCGGCTAATCTGGCACCCACCAAATGAAACCAACCAGCGTGACTTTCTATGCCATGTAGATAGATAAGCGCAGTGTCGCTATCTGTTGCTGAAATATGCTGAAAGTAATTTAGCGGCTGCTCTTGGGCACCGATAAATTGTGCGGGTTGTCTATGGGTTAGCCATTGTTCAAGCTCTGCCTTTAGGGCTTGATTCTCTATATCAGTATTAGCGAGAGCCATGGGCGTCACCATGAGTGCGAGTATAATATAAACTGGATACAGGAAAAGATTCATAGGCTATTCAGTGCCTCTGATATGGGTTCTTTACTGGTCTCTTGCTTACTTAATAGTGGCGAAGAATACTTTTGCCACCAGTTTTTTGCGTTCTGTTGAGACCAAGGGTGTATGCGCTGCAGTGGTTCCAGTATTTCAATGATCTCAAAGATATCTCTGGGGCGCTGTGCTGGTTCTTGGCTGACACATTGCATCACCAACGCTGCTAACTTGGCTTCAATCGGACTGGGGACTACCTCAGTGATCGGTACTGGTTTCTCTTTTAATGCGGCTAAGGCGATTTGCAGCGCGTTGGTGCCAGTAAACAGATCTTTTCCCGAAAGCATATTGTAGGCCACAGCACCTAACGCATAGATATCGGTTCTGGGATCGCAGATTTTAGGATCTTGTAGTCGTTCTGGCGCAATGTAAGAGGGCGTACCAGCAATTGATTGTGTTTGTGTAAGCTGAGTTGCTTCCGGATCTGAGATGTCTTTGACTAAGCCAAAGTCGAGCACTTTGACATGGTCAAAAATTCCGCCTTGCTCTGACAGCATGATATTGGGCGGCTTGATATCTCGATGAATGAGACCGCGGCTATGCGCTTCAGCAAGTGAACCGCACACTTGTAACAAAATCGCGATCACTCGCTCCTGCGGCATCGCACCAAATTCACTGATGTAATCGGCGAGGGTAAAGCCGCGAACATACTCCATGGCGTAGTAGAAAGTCCCGTCAGGGCTTAGGCCATAGTCATAGACTTGTATTGTATTTGGGTGACCAAGTAGTGCCGTTTGTTGTACCTCTAATTCGAATCGGTCAATGACCTCTTCAGAAAGTAAACTACGTTTCAGAACTTTAAGCGCTGTCGGTCGGCGCAATAGGGCGTGCTGCGCTAAATAGACGCTGCCAATACCACCTTCTCCAATTTTCTTTTCTAACTTGTACTGTCCCAATTTTTCAAAAGCGTTTACCTGATCATCCAGACGCCGCAAACGCATTTGGTAAATCACCATGGCGATGGCACTGAGCGTCAGTAGAGCAAACATCATTAATTCGGTGAATAAGAGTGGTGAAAGCAGCTGCAGCATCTCCTCTTTATTTACCTCTACAACTAGACCGATATTGAGCTCATCCACCCAAATCCAAACGCCAAGCACATCTTCATCGCGGTAGCTGCGGTAATGCTCGAATTTTGTCGCGTTGCCGATCGATAAAGCATGTTGAACAGGAAATATTGGCAGTTGACTCTTGCTCACCGGATCGACCAACTTAACATTGAGGATCGTTGAATTGATCTGGTCGTTGAGCAGCAATCCTCGCTGTTTTATCTCTGCCAAAAGCGGGCTTTCAGAGATCATCAAACCGTCGCTATTGAAATAGTACATCTCGATCTGTTCGTCACTGCGATACAGTGAAGTGATGGCATTAAACTCAATGGATGCGTCCAGCAATTCCACCAGATAGTAATACCCTCGGTTTTCCATCTGCTCTATACGCGTCGCTATCAGCAAGATTGGGGGAAGATTTTGGTCTGGCAAAAAGTCGTCTGAATGCATCACTTCACTCAGTCTGAATGTGCTTTCACTGACAACTTCGATGAGCCTGACCGATGCCCTTGGCAACTGCTGGTTTATATGGCCTCGATTTGTGGATGCAACGACATAGCCGTCTTTGTTGATAATCAGAAAACCTGCAGAATCAGAAAATGACAATTCTTGGTCAACGATTTCACTTAACGACTTTTGTAATTCAGCTTTTTTTGTCACCGAGGCAGATTCTATCTGTTGTAGAAGCTTCAATACTCGGTGACGTGACGCGATCCGCGTGGCGAGATTGGTCTCTGTTTTCAGCCAAAATTTCAGTGCTGCGCTTTGCGAATCCAGTTGTTGCTTAATTTTTGATTCAAAAAGATCTTCGGCGGCTTCGATAAGGTGAAAACGCAAGAACAAGCCGAGTGCAATGAGAATGATGCTGGTGATAGCGATATGTCGATAAAACGCCAACCTTCTCGGTCGTTGATAGTGCGTATTGTCTATCTTCGCGTAGGTACGCACCAAGCGTTGCTGCAGTTGTTTTGGAAGAGGAGGCTTTGCCAAGCTATATTTCCCTATAAAAATAGATGGTTAGCTTACAAAACCTGAGTTTAGCCGAAACCGCTCAATAGGGCGAGTTTTCGGCTAGATGGGCGTCACTATTTGTTCTTGTTACAGCAATCTTCTTTAGTGCAATGGCCGTAGAGGTAGAGGCTGTGATTAGTGAGATCAATGTTGTGGGACTTTGATATCTCCCGTTGGCGTTGTTCGATGGTTTCATCGACAAACTCTACAACTTCGCCGCAATCTAGGCAGACTAGATGATCATGATGATGGCTGGTGGATAATTCAAAAACAGACTTACCGCCTTCAAAATGGTGGCGAGCAACAATACCTGCGTCGTCAAACTGGTTAAGTACACGATAAACGGTCGCCAAACCGATCTCTTCACCGTGATCAATCAACTTTTTGTAAAGATCTTCAGCGCTTACGTGTTGATTGTCAGGGTGCTGCAACAGCTCAAGTATTTTAACCCGGGGCAAGGTTACCTTAAGTCCGGCTTTCTTGAGTGCTTGGTTTTCGTCGGTCATCCCAAATCCCATATTCTTATGAAGCACAATCGCTGTGCATTTATCTGTCTGATTATATGTTTATCCGCCCTAAAATAAACCACAAATCCGGTAACTTATTCTGTTTCTCTTGAATTATGGGGTACGTCTATAATATCTTGATTGTGGTCAGACCAGTGCGAGTGAAAAATGAGAGCAGTATTTAAACGACCGCAGTTACTGAAAACGTTATTAAACCTTTGGCCACCTTTTCTTTTTTGTGGCATTCGGATTGAATCACTGAGCGATGATTACCTAAAGTGCCGTGTTGGCTTGAGGCTCAGTCGTTGGAATCGGAATGCTAACGGTACCCATTTTGGCGGCAGTCTGTTTTCGATGTCAGATCCTATTTATGCACTGATGTTAATGGGGCTATTGGGTGACCGCTATCTGATTTGTGATCAATCAGCTGATATCAATTTCATTAAGCCCGGTAGAGGCCGCGTTTATGCCGATTTTGAGCTGACACAGCAACGTATCGATGAGATCCGCGAAGCCACTGCTGCTGGTGCCAAACATCTGCCTGAGTTTGTGATTAACGTGATTGACGAACAGGGTGATCTCGTTGCCAAACTGCGGCGCACCCTTTATGTGCGTCATAAAAAGCCCAAGTAGTTTTAGCTAGGGATGGACACAAAAAAGGCCGCGTTTGCGGCCTAGAGACAGTTTGCTACAGACTTGCTTTTAAGTTAAGCAAAAGAGTCCAAAGACATCTCTTCACTGATCTGTTTGCACCATTTTTCAACACGTTCCTGGGTGAGCTCAGGCTGACGATCTTCATCGATCCCTAAACCTACGAAATGGTCTTCGTCCGCCATCGCTTTGGACGCTTCATAGTCGTAACCTTCGGTGCTCCAATGGCCGACGATGGTGGCGCCTTTCGCTTCGACGATATCACGGATAGTTCCCATGGCGTCGAGGAAGTACTCTGCGTAGTCTTCTTGATCGCCACAGCCGAAGATGCCGACGATTTTATCACTGAAATCTACCTGCTCAAGCTCGGGAAAGAAGTCGTCCCAGTCGCATTGGCTTTCGCCGTAATACCAAGTCGGAATGCCTAGTAGGAGGAAATTGTACTTATCGATGTCATCGCGGCTGACTTTAGCAATGTCATGTATGTCAGCGATCCCTTTACCCAAATTCTTTTGGATCATCTTGGCCACGGCTTCCGTGTTACCAGTATCGCTTCCGAAAAAGATACCTACAATCGACATGAATATTTCCTGTACGCTTTGATTTTTAGTTACTTTAGTAGAGGACCTTGCTTAGGCAAAGTCGTTCATTCCGATAATGCATTTTGCAATATTAACGCGATCATGGCACTTCGATTCAGTGCGTGTTGTTCGCATTGTGCATCTAGCTGATCAATCAGCGTTTGATGCAGTTTAACTTCTACGCGTTTCAGCCCATTGGCTTTGTCGCGTTTAAGTTGGTTACGTTTATTGATCTTTAGTTGGGCATCACGGGACAAAGGACTGGTTTTAGGGCGTCCTGGACGTCTTTGTTGCTCAAATAGATCTATGGTTGTTCGGTCGGTATTTTCTTTAGCCATGTTCAGCCATTGACTCCACTACCACTTTCCATAATGAACTGAATAACTCCCTTTGCAATGAACCCTGCACAACCAAAAAACAGCACCAACCAAACTACTGCGCGCCCAAATTTGGGCACATCGCCTTTTTTCAACACATCTTGAATGGCAAGTCCGATAAGTAAGAAGATGGCTGCAAAGAACAGGTTAAGGCCAATCGCCTCTATCTGTTCAAAATGCTCTGCGAGCATATCAGGCTCCTGATGGCAAAGAGGCGCGCACTATATCACAGGGATAAAGTTGGGTTAATCCTCATCTGGCAGCAAAAACTGTTCTACTAAGCGATTAAACAAGCCTGGTTTTTCGGCATGCAGCCAATGCCCTGTTCCCTGGATGATTTTCGCTGTTGCATTAGGGAATCTCGTCATGATGGCTGGACGATGTTCCGGCAAGATATAATCGGACTGCTCACCTTTAATAAACAGGGTAGGTCCAATAAATGCAGGCTGCTCTGAGGTCGGCTCTCGGATAGCGTCGTAACTGGCTAAGGTACCGCGGTAATTGAATTGCCATATCAAGCCGACATCTGAGCGCGTGACATTTCGCAACAGAAACAGGCGTACGCCGACATCGGGTAAAAATTCCTGCAAAATCTGATCGGCTTGCTGGCGGTTTGCCACGGGTAACTGCTGGTTGAGAGCGGCCAGCCCTTTTAGCACCTGAACATGATGGCTGGGATATTTAACTGGGGCGATATCTGCGACGACTATTCGTTTAAAGCGGTGGGGGGCTAGCATGGCTAACTCCATGGCGACTTTGCCGCCCATAGAGTGACCAACACAATGCGCTCGCTCAATGTTTAGCGCGTCCATAGTCTCTATTATGTCGCCCGCCATATCGATGTAGTTGGTGGCATCCTTATGACCAGAGCGACCATGGTTGATCAGATCAACACTGACGACATCAAAATGAGTTTGTAGATGTCGGCTCAGGGTGCCTAAGTTTTCCAGGCTGCCGAATAGGCCGTGAATAAGGATAACGGTAGGTCCTTGACCTTGGCGCTGAAAATGTAATTGCATGCTCTGTTCTCGTTTCTTTTAGCGTGGCGAAGTTTGCCTTTGGAATCGGGGCTGGGCAAGTAATCATTGCATTGGCTGAATTAGCGAAGTGGGAATTTCAGTGCGGGTATGTATAATGTTGCCCATTTTGTGCCAGCGCAAACGGAAGCGGTGACAAGAAGAATGAAAACCATCGAAGTAGATGAAGACCTATACCAGTTTATAGCGAGTAAGACGGAGCGCATCGGTGAGAGTGCTTCGGATATCCTCCGCCGCTTAGTGGCAATGGACGAAGAAGCGGCCAAGCCGGTTGAAGAAACGTCCGTTGGTGCGCCAAAAGAGGTGGTGCCTACCACTTCAGATTTTTCCATTGATAGTCGCCAACTAGCCAGTCAAAAAGGGGCGGTTGGGCGGTTCGTTTACCTTTTATCTTTGCTTCATAAGTATGCGCCTAAGCAATTCTCGTCGGTACTAGAAATCAAGGGGCGTAACCGCATCTATTTTGCCACCAGCCAATCTGAGTTGATGGCGGCGGGGAGCAGCACTGCGCCTCGTCAAATCCCAGATTCCCCCTATTGGGTTATTACGAATACAAATACCGGAAAGAAACGCGCCATGCTTAAGCGTGTTGCGGGCATGTTGGCGTTGAATGAAACACAGACCGAGCTGTTATTAAAAAGCTTGCCTGTGGTCGCCGGCAAGAAATCCAAGAGATAGTTTCATAATAGAGTAGGGTAGGTAATACCTATGGCATTACATCCACAAGCCGGCAAACCCGCTGGTGCAGAGCAGTTGTGTAATATTCCACGGCTAATGGCTGCGTACTATCAGTATCAGCCTGACGTCAGTGAAGCATCACAATTGGTGAGTTTTGGTACCTCTGGGCATCGAGGCTCTTCATTAAAGCGTTCGTTTAACGAAGCGCACATTCTCGCTATCACTCAAGCTTTAGTGGAATATCGTGCAGAACAAGGCACGACTGGACCTATGTTCGTAGGTTTTGATACCCACGCATTGTCTGAAGCTGCGTTTGGTTCAGCACTGCAAGTGCTTATAGCAAATGGTATTGAGGTGCGTTACCAAGAAGGGTTGGGATACACTCCTACGCCAGTGATCTCCCATGCGATTTTAAGCTACAACCAAGATCGTAGTGAAGGTCTCGCTGATGGTGTCGTGATCACGCCTTCTCACAATCCACCTGAAGATGGCGGTTTTAAATATAACCCCACCAACGGTGGACCAGCAGATGGCACGGCAACGGCCATCGTTCAGGCGAGAGCTAACCAGCTGTTGGCTGCCCACTTGGATGGCGTTAACATCGTCACCACGGAAGAGGCGATGGCCTCTCCGCTTGCTGTCGCTTATGACTACGTCACGCCTTATGTTGATGATTTAGGCAAAGTTATCGACATGGAAGCGATCAAAAAGGCGGGTGTTAAGTTAGGTGTAGATCCTCTCGGTGGCTCTGGTATCGCTTTCTGGCCCGCGATTAAAGCCAAGTATGGTATCGATATCGAAGTCGTTAACGACCGTGTTGACCCAGCGTTTGCCTTTATGACCGTTGATAAGGATGGCAAGATCCGCATGGATTGCTCCAGTCCTTATGCAATGGCAAGCCTAATCGAGCTAAAAGATAAGTTTGATGTGGCAGTCAGTAACGATCCTGATAATGATCGTCATGGCATTGTGACAAAAAGCGTTGGCTTGATGAATCCAAATCATTATCTCGCCGTTGCCATCGAATACCTGTTTACCCATCGTAAAGATTGGGGCGCAGATATGGCGATTGGTAAGACGCTTGTCTCTAGCTCGATGATCGACCGCGTGGCCGAGAGTTTAGGTCGTAAGCTATGTGAAGTCCCTGTTGGCTTTAAATGGTTTGTTGACGGCTTGTTTGATGGCAGCTTTGGCTTTGGTGGTGAAGAGAGCGCTGGTGCCTCATTCCAGCGTTTTGATGGCACTGTATGGAGTACCGATAAGGACGGCATCATTCTGGCGCTACTCGCGGCAGAGATCACCGCTGTCACGGGGAAAGACCCAGGGCAGTTGTACCAGCAGCTTGAAGCTAAGTTTGGCAGTCCCGTCTATGAACGCCTAGACGCGCCAGCCAACCACGAACAGAAAAAAGTGCTCTCTAACCTCACTCCTGAGATGGTAGAAGCTGCAACACTGGCAGGTGAGCCAATTGTTGCTAAGCTGACACATGCTCAAGGAAATGGTGCAGCTATTGGTGGCCTAAAAGTGGTTACGGAAAATGGCTGGTTTGCAGCACGTCCGTCAGGAACGGAAGAAATCTACAAAATTTATACAGAAAGCTTCATTGGTCGAGATCATTTGAAGCAGATCCAAGAGGAAGCGCAGCAGATTGTTGCGGCTGCTTTTGCAAAATCAGGCTGTTAATGCTGCTTTTTTGTACTGTTTTCGCGGTTTTATTGAAAAATGATGAAAACTCATTACAGTAAAGCCGCGAAAAATCAGACTTGGATCAAAAAAATATAGTGTGTCACCCGTTACGATTTGGCACCTTTGAAATTTTACAACAGAATGTTTGCTCGATTTTTAATCGGTAAGCAACAGTATGTCCCGTAACAACTTAACGAAGGACAGTAATACCATGGCAACCAAGAAAACTACTGCTAGTGCAAAAAAGAAGGCGGCTCCTGCAGCGTCATTCTCTTTGAACACAACAGATTTTAAGGAAAGCATCCTGAAGCATCTGCACTCAACTTTGGGTACAGATGAAAACAAGGCAAGCAATCGTGCATGGGCTGAAGCAACTGCTGCAGCTGCAAACGATTTCGTATACGAGCGTCTGCGTCAAACACAGAAAGCTCACTTCGAAGCAGATACCCGTGCAGTGCACTATCTGTCTGCTGAATTCCTTATGGGTCGTCTGCTTTCAAACAACCTCCATAACCTGGGTGTATTTGATGCAGCCGCAGATGCGCTTAAAGATCTTGGTCAAGACATCTCTGTAATTCTTGATGAAGAGCCAGACATGGCATTGGGTAACGGTGGTTTAGGCCGCCTTGCAGCATGTTTCATTGACTCGCTTGCAACCCTGAACTACCCAGCTATCGGTTACGGTATCCACTACGAGCACGGTTTATTCCGTCAGGAATTCCGTGATAACCGTCAGATTGAGCGCCCAGATGAGTGGCGTGAGTACGGCAGCCCGTTCGAAATCTGCCGTCCTGAGTCTGTACAGCAGGTTCCTCTGTTCGGTTACGTTGAAACTGTATTCGACGAAACTGGTAACATGAAGAAGAAGTGGCACCCTGGCCGCGTGATCAAGGGTATTCCTTGGGATGTTCCAATTGTTGGTTACGGTGCAGAAACTGTAAACATTCTGCGTCTGTGGGAATCACGTGCTTCTGATTTCTTCAACTGGGATGTATTCAACGCTGGCGGTTACATCGATTCACAAGCAGAGAACGCAGAAGCTGAAGCAGTTTCTAAAGTTCTTTACCCGAACGATGAAACTGAAGCTGGTAAGCAGTTACGTCTTATTCAGCAGTACTTCTTCTGTGCATGTTCACTGAAAGATATCATCCGTCGTTATAGCCGTGCACACGGTAACGATTGGAGCAAGTTCTCTACTCAGAACGTGATGCAGCTGAACGATACTCACCCAGCGGTAGCTATCCCTGAGTTGATGCGTCTGTTGGTTGACGAGCATGACCTGAACTGGGATGACGCTTGGACTATCTGTCGTGAGTCATTCGCATACACTAACCACACTCTGCTGCCAGAAGCATTGGAGAAGTGGGACGTATCTTTGTTCGAGCGTGTTCTTCCTCGCCACCTTGAGATCATTTACGAAATCAACCGTCGCTTCCTGGAAGACGAAGTTGAAGTTAAGTGGCCTGGCAACGATGAAATCAAAGCTAAGCTTTCTATCATCGAAGAAGGCGACTCTCGTAAAGTTCGCATGGGCCACCTGTCTGTTGTTGGTTCATTCAAGGTTAACGGTGTTGCTCAAATTCACTCTGAACTGGTTAAGAAAGACTTGTTCCCAGAGTACGACGCACTGTTCCCAGGCAAATTCACTAACGTGACTAACGGTATTACACCGCGTCGTTGGTTGAAGGCTTGTAACCCACGCCTGTCTGCATTGCTGACTGAAAAAGTTGGTGAAAACTGGCCGCGTGACCTTGAGTTGCTTCGTGATATCGCTAAGTACGCTGATGATCCTGCATTCCAAAAAGAATACATGGATATCAAACTTGCCAACAAAGTTGACATGGCTGCGACTATCCTTGAACTGACCGGCGTTGAAGTTGACCCAACGGCTATCTTCGATATTCAGATCAAGCGTCTTCACGAGTACAAGCGTCAGCAGATGAACCTGTTGCACATCTTGGCTCTGTACCGTCGTCTGTTGGAAAACCCAGACTACGACATGAATCCTCGTGTTGTTATCTTCGGTTCTAAAGCAGCACCTGGCTACAAGCTGGCGAAAGACATCATCTACGCACTGAACTGCATTGCAGAGAAAGTGAACAGTGATGCACGCATCAAAGGTAAGTTGAAGGTTGTATTCCTGCCTAACTACCGTGTAACTATCGCTGAGAAATTGATCCCTGCAGCTGACTTGTCACAGCAGATCTCTCTGGCCGGTTACGAAGCTTCAGGTACTGGTAACATGAAGCTGGCTCTGAACGGTGCCTTGACTGTTGGTACACTTGACGGTGCTAACATCGAGATCGCTGAAGAAGCCGGTGAAGAGAACGTATGTATCTTCGGTATGAACGTTGATGAAGTTCAGGCGTTGCAGGCTCAGGGTTACAACCCTTGGGACTACTACTACAGCAACCCAGAGCTGAAAGCTGTTCTGGATTGGTTAGATACTGACTACTTCACACCTGGTAAGCCTGGTGAACTGTCTAGCATCAAGCGCAGCTTGCTTGACGGTGGTGACCCGTACATGGCTCTGGCTGACTTCCAGTCTTACTCAGATGCTCAGAAAGATGCTGACAGCCGTTATAGCGACAAAGCTGGCTGGGCACGTGCAATGATCATCAATACAGCGACTATGGGTAAATTTAACTCAGACCGCTCTATGGAAGATTACGTACGTGACATCTGGAAGCTGACCAAGTGTCCAGTAAAATAATTCTTTAGATAATAAAGAACGTTGAAAAAGCCACCTTCGGGTGGCTTTTTTATTGCCCTATCAGCGGCAACTGATTCTCCATTTATGGTTGGTCGGTGTTGCAAGCAGGGAAATGGTTTGGTGGAGCACTGAACGGTGGCTTACTAAATCGAATACTATTCAGCGACGACTTGGTTCCTACCGGAATCTTTGGCTTGATAAAGTCTCGCGTCAGCACGTTTTAGCCAACTGTCAGTGGTTTCGTTCAGAACTAACTCGGCAACACCAAAGCTTGCCGTTAGTTTTATATCGTTGGGTAATGCAATGTTTGTTATTGCATTACGTAGCTTTTCTGCCACAGCCATGGCATCCATCTGCTCGGTCTCAGGCAATAAGATGGCAAACTCTTCACCGCCAAAGCGGTACAGATGATCGGTTTTTCGTAGCTCTTTCTTTAAGCACTGAGTCGATAACTTAAGCACATCATCGCCGACAGTATGACCATGTTCGTCGTTTACTCGTTTGAAGTGATCAAGGTCAACACAGATAAGCGTGTAATGCCTGTGGTATCTGAGTTTCAGACGGATCGCTTCCTGCAGCGCGGGCTTCATTGCTCGGCGGTTCAGCGCGCCGGTGAGGGGATCCCGATTTGCCTGTTGTTCTAATGCGTCGTTTTTATCTTCTACCTGATAAGCGAAGAAGGCCGTAAAAATCAGTGATAGGGCTAAACCGATGGCAAATTTCAACACCATGATCGCGGGCGCACTATTGAGTGCTGCGAGCAGGGCAAAACTGGTAAAACAGATACTGAGTATTAAGCCGAGGCGGAAGCCAAAGACAAAGAACAGCATGGATGTTAAACCAAAACAGAAAATTAGCCCTCTAATACCGAGGAGATAGCAGATAGCAAGCATACCTCCGCTGGCCAGTAAGATAAAAATGCGGCTGTAGAGAACGTTGTTTTTACTTTGGGCTAATCTGACCGTTGAAAGAATGAGTGGCAGTGCGATGAGCATCAGCAGAGTGCCGACAATGACGTTTTCTTTGAACAAGTGGTATAAGCCGTAGCCAACGATGGGCACCAGCATCACCAAATGCAGTGGAATAGATATTTTCTTCGACAGGCCTGAGCTCAGCATCCGTTTGATAAATAGTCCGCCGTACCAATAGGTTAAGCGTACTACCTATTTGTCTAATTAGTAGTAACTATCGCTGATATAGATAGGAAATGTGAGGGGGCTTACATATGTTGGCGGAGTGACCTGTTGCTAGTTGAACGGGAAGGGGACGACTGATTGCCATCCCCGTTCTTAACGATTCAATGAAACTGGCGCATTTTAGCTTAGTGTCTCGGCGAGACGGGCGACTAAGGAGCGAGTGGCGCTGCGTGCTTCTGTTAATACCACAGTTATCTGGTCGGCAAGCTTCAATGCCACTTCCTGTTTTATTTTGAGGGTTCCGGCATCACGGTCGATCTCTAGCTCTTCTTTTTTACTGTGAATAAGAGAGGCCGGTACAAATGCCATCGCGCCATTATCAAGCAACCTTACGCGCGCGCCGCCACGATTAAGATCGATAATTTCTGCACCAAATTCAGTTTTCTCTTTTACCGCTTTTTCGAGAAAATTCACATACAACCAATCCGACATAGAGCGCTCGGCTTGGCGGTTACGCTTGCGCTGAAGGGTAAGGTGGTCGACGAGTTCTGCAGTGGGTTTCAACACAACCTCGGTTTTGTTCGCCAGAACCGCTTTTAATAACCGATGATTGATCATATCGCCGTATTTTCTGATTGGCGATGTCCACGTCGCATAGCTTTCAAAACCCAAGCCATAGTGTGGGCCCGGCTCATAGTGGATCAGGCTATAACTCTGTTTGGAGCGGATCCGCGCATCAAGGTAGCCGGTCTCCTGTGCATCAAGCCAACGCCGAAGATCGCAGAAGCCATCTAACGTCAGCAGGGTTTCGCGATTAAAATTGCCGCCCTGTTCATTCACTATCGCAATAACGTCATCAACCTTCTCTGGATCAAGCCCGTTGTGAACATTGAAGATGCCACTGTTTAGTTCTGCTTTCAGCCAGTTTGCAGCGCTTACATTGGCCACCAACATAGATTCTTCAACCATGCGATGGGCAATGTTTCTATGCTCAACATGGATCGCTTCAACCTCTCCCTGAGCATTCACTTCAAAGCGGTAATCGGGACGTTCAGGGAATATTAACGCATGTTCGTGACGCCAATTGCTACGCGCCAGGGTAAATTGGTGCAGCGCTTTAAGTTGTGCCGACAAAGCATCATCGGGTTGCCAGTTGAGGGTATCGTTGTCTGAGCTTTGCGCTGTGTTGTCATCTAAGAAAGCGGCGACGTTACTGTAACTGAGTTTGTGTTGCGATTTAATCCAGGCGAGGAAGAATTCGCTATTTCCGCTTAGGGCACCATCCTCATTTATGGTGACACGACAACATAATGCTGGGCGTTTCTCTCCTGCCACCAATGAGCATAACTCTTCGCTCAATTTCGGCGGTAGCATAGACACATTGTGTCCGGGAAGGTAGAGGGTAAATGCCCGTTGCTTAGCTTCTTCGTCCAGTGCAGAGCCATCTGCAATGTAAGCGGTTGGATCGGCGATAGCGATGGTCAGTTCCCAACCATTGCCCGTTTCGCGGATCATCAAGGCGTCGTCCATATCCTTGGTCGATGCACTATCGATGGTAAAGAAAGGTTGCTCGGTCAGGTCCAGACGTTCGCTTTCATCCTGAAGTTGTTCGTAGGCTTGTTCTGCCGGCGGTTGATCCGGTAACTCGTGCGTGGCTGGAACTACCTTCCATGCCGCCAGTTTATCATTTGCACTGGTGATCTTTCGTTCGATACTGGCAAAAAACGTGTTATCACCTTTAAGCGGATGGCGTTGCAGGCGAGCAACCACCCAATCTCCCTCTTCGAAAGTAACGTCTTGACCCGCGTCATTTCGAGCGTTGATCTGGGTTTTGATTTGCGGATGGTCAGCAACAAGCGCAGGACGGCGGTCTTTACGATATTTAATGCGGGCGATAAATCTGTCTAGCCCTGCTTCGAGCAAACTGTCTGGCTCAACACTCTCTTTCTCGCCATCTTTACGCAGTACAGCGACAACCCGGTCTCCATGCAGAACGGTTTTCATTGCCGGAGGCGGGACAAAGTAGCGTTTGCCTTTGTCGGTCTCTAAAAAACCGTAACTCTTGTCTGTGCCACGAATAGTGCCTTCGACCTTAGGTGCAGCCGCTTTGATCTCGCTTTTCAGCTGTTGCAGAAGAGGGTTATCTTTAAACATATTTTTCCTAAATAAACTTTACTGGTCGCCGAGATAGAGACTATCAAGGAGATTAATGCACCGTGTTAGTAGAAGAGGCCTCGACTGGAGCTTCTTCATCATTCGGCATCAGTACACCATTATCATTACACTCACCAACGACCTGCTCGATTATTTCACTGGTCTGGGTAAAGAAATGTTCAAACTGTTTGAGCGTGACCCCTGCGCCCACATACAGGGATTGACTGACGACAAGGCGGGGTAAAGTCGAATCCTGAATATCGACAAAGATCTTCGTGGTGGGGTAAGTTGCATTGAGATTCCCCATTTCTCCCAGCAGCGGCAGTAAGCCCGTGGGTTTTAATTCTGCCTCACAGGAAAGCAATACCCATTCAGGATCGGTGAATAGGCGTGCTTCCATTACCCCTTCGCAGCGCTGCAAAGCGGTTAAGTGAATAGCTTGGCAGTTGTCGCAGAGATAGGTTTCTACGCTGAAAGAGTCGAGCCAATGCTGAATTTGATCCCGGTCGGGACGGATTAAGGTGTCGACCATCTATCTGGTGATCCCGTGATGATAAAGTGAAGAGTGTAGGTGAGAATACTGGATAAAAACCTACACCTGTCATACAGACGTTACAGCGCCGAAGTATACGCATTTTGCAGCTTTTAAGACAGCCCTTGCCGCGTGTTGTAACGCCGTTATAGTAAAGGTCTGTTGGCACTTAGCTGTGAAAAAGGATAAAAGCTTGAACGCTCAGCACCTACTCGATAATAGTGATTTTCTAACCGAGCTTCTTTCTGCAGCAGGGAACGATTCTGCGCAACTGAACTGGCAACATCGTGGCGTTCAATATGCTTGGCTCGGCGAGGGCATACTCTTGTTGGAGCCATTAGCTAAGGCTGCGCAGACAGATTTAGTGTTGTCCTGTGGGATCCATGGGAATGAAACGGCGCCAATTGAGATCTGCAACCGACTGGTTAATGCGATCGTGAATGGCACATTGACGTTGGGCGTTAGGCTACTGGTGATTGTTGGCAATATTCCAGCGATGAAGCAGGGCACCCGTTTTGTTGATGAGAATTTAAATAGGTTATTCAAACCCGAACAGTTAACGGGTGATGCCAATCAGGAGCAGTGTCGGGCCACTGAGCTGATGACGGTATTAGATCAGTTTTATACTGCCGCAGGTGCTGGCCGGCGTCGTATTCATCTGGATCTACACACGGCAATTCGTGGTTCTAAGCATGAGAAATTTGCTGTACATCCTTTCCTTCATGGTCAACCTTATTGTGCCGATTTTATCCAGCTGCTGGCTGCACTTGAGTGCTCGGCCATCCTGTTGTCCCACGAGCCAACCGGGACATTTAGCTATTTCAGTTCGCGGCAATATGCTGCTCAAGCAGCTACCGTTGAGCTTGGAAAAGTAAAACTGTTTGGTGAAAACCGACTGCAAGATTATCTCGCTACTGAGCATGTTTTGCAGGAACTAATCGCTGAGCGATTCTCGCCGTCATCTGCTGGCTTGCCATCTACCGTGAGCTTCTTCCAGGTGTGTCGCTCTATTCATAAACTCTCTGACGAGTTTCACCTGAGTTTTGCTGACGATATTGATAATTTCACTGGTTTTGCCAAGGGAGAGCGCTTGTGTCATGACGGTGATGTTAGTTATGTCGCCGAGCATGAGGGGGAAGCGATAGTGTTTCCTAATGCTGGCGTTGCGATTGGTCAGCGTGCTTTATTGACGCTGAAACGGCTAGATGATCCGGTTGCGCATCTGCCCTTAGCATAAGCTGTCCCGTTTGAAGTAGCGCCGAAACATTAGATAACAATGATCCAAATGCCTAGCTCCCGGTGAATAACTGGTAAGCGCTCTCTATTTGTGAGAACAAAGCGGCGATATGCCGTGATATAATGCGCCCCCTTTTATGTTTAAGCGGCGAGAGATTGGCATTTCATGATACCCAAGATAGGTCATCAACACCTGCTGGCGCCTGAGTGTCTGGCATACCTACAAGCCTTAGAGCAAGCCGGTTTTGAAGGCGATATTGAAAAACAATATGGCAGTCGGTTAGCTGTTGCTACCGACAACAGTGTTTATCAGCAGCTTCCCCAAGGGGTTTTGTTCCCTAAGCATCATCAAGATGTGCAGCTGATGACTGTATTAGCCAATGAAAAACGTTTTCAGACTATTACTTTTAGCGCTCGTGGCGGCGGTACCGGCACCAATGGACAATCCTTAACACCTGGCTTAGTCGTGGATCTGTCGCGACACATGAATCGCGTGCTGGAAGTCAACGCTGAAGAGGGCTGGGTTCGGGTCGAAACCGGTGTGGTTAAAGACCAACTCAATGATGCGCTCCGCCCCCATGGTTTGTTTTTCTCACCGGATCTCTCCACGTCAAACCGTGCCACCGTTGGCGGCATGATCAATACCGATGCCTCAGGACAGGGGTCACTGGTTTATGGCAAAACCAGTGACCATATTCTTGGATTGCGATCTGTACTGGTCGACGGCACCGAAATTGACACCCAGCCGATCCCCCTAGCCGAGGCAGAAACCTTAGCAGCAGGTGAGGGCACGGTCGCCAAACTTTATCGTCAAATTCTGGCCAGTTGTCGTGATAAGCGTCAGGCTGTCTTGGATAAGTTCCCCCCATTGAACCGCTTTTTGACTGGCTATGATCTCAAGCATGCGTTAAATGATGATCAGACTGAAGTGGATGCAAGTCGCTTGTTGGCGGGCTCGGAAGGCTCTTTAGCAATAATCACAGAAGCCAAGCTTAATACAACGGTGATACCTAAGCATCGTGCTCTGGTTAACGTGAAGTACGACAGTTTTGAATCGGCCTTACGTAATGCACCTGTGATGGTGAAAGCGGATGCATTGTCGGTTGAGACGATCGACTCAAGGGTACTGAATTTAGCCAAAGAAGATATCGTTTGGCACTCGGTGAAAGAGTTGATCACCGACGTTCCGGGTAAAGAGTTGCTTGGTATTAATATTGTTGAGTTTGCCGATCACAGTGCTGATGATCAGCAAGCCAAATTGCAGGCTTTACGTGTGCAGTTGGACAAACTGATCGCCGATGAGCAAGGCGGCGTGATTGGTTATCAGGTCACAGAAGATCTGGCTTCCATTAACCGCATTTATGGTATGCGCAAGAAAGCTGTGGGCCTGCTCGGCGCTGCCAAAGGGCGTAAAAAGCCGATCGCTTTTGCTGAAGATACCTGTGTGCCCCCAGAAAACTTGGCAGACTTCATCATGGAGTTTCGCCAGCTACTGGATGATCATCAGCTTAACTACGGTATGTTTGGACATGTGGATGCGGGTGTGTTGCATGTGCGTCCGGCGCTGGACATGTGTGATCCCGAACAGGAAGTGTTGCTGCGTAAGATCTCCGATCAAGTGGTGGCATTGACTGCCAAGTATGGCGGATTGATGTGGGGTGAGCATGGCAAAGGCTATCGTAGCGAATATTCGCCAGCGTTTTTCGGTGACGAACTATGGGGTGAGTTACGCAAGATTAAATCCGCATTTGACCCATTTAACCGCTTAAATCCTGGCAAGATCTGTACGCCGTTTGAATCTGACGCTCAGCTGGTGTCGGTGGATGCAACTAAGCGTGGTTTTTACGATCGCCAGATCCCAGTTAAGGTGCGTGATAGCTTCACCCAAACCGTTGATTGCAATGGTAATGGCCTGTGCTTTAACTACGATCTGACTAGCCCAATGTGCCCATCGATGAAGATCACCAAAGATCGTCGTCATTCGCCGAAAGGGCGTGCCGGTTTAGTGCGCGAATGGTTGCGTTTAGCTGAAAACGAAGGGGTGGATGTACTCGCTCTCGAACAGCAAACGCAGCGTGGCGGATTAAGCATTAAGCATCTGGTAGATAAAGTGGGTAACACATGGCGCAAGTCGCAGGGCGAATATGATTACGCCCACGAAGTGATGGAAGCGATGAAAGGTTGCTTGGCGTGTAAAGCCTGTACCAGCCAGTGTCCTATCAAAGTCGATGTACCGACATTCCGTGCCCGCTTTATGAACCTGTATCACACGCGATACTTGCGTCCCGCGCGTGATTATTTGGTTGCGAATATCGAAAAAGCACTGCCGTTGATGGCCAAATTCCCAGGGTTTATTAACTTCTTCCTTAAGCAAGCATGGATTAAGTTCTTGACCAAGAAAACCGTAGGATTTGTGGATGCGCCGTTGATCAGTACACCGACGTTAAAGCAGTCAATGCACGGCCATGCTGCCTTAGGCTATGAACTGTCTGATCTGCAGGCGATCCCTGAAGTGCAACGCGGTGAGTATCTGCTGGTGGTACAGGATCCGTTCACCACCTATTACGATGCTGATGTCGTCCGTGATCTGCTATTGCTGATCGAAAAACTGGGTTATAAGCCAGTGCTACTGCCATTCAAACCCAATGGTAAACCACAGCATGTGAAAGGCTTTTTGACTGCATTTGCCAAAACGGCTAAAGACAGTGCTGAGTTTTTGCAGCAAGTGAGCGAACTCGGTATGCCGATGGTCGGTGTTGACCCATCGCTGGTGATGACCTATCGCGATGAATATGTTCATGCGCTGGGAGAAGCTCGTGGTGATTTCGAGGTGATGCTGTTCCAGGAGTGGTTCCTGAAAACCCAGCCGGAGCCGCCGAAACCGACAGTGGAACTGAGTAAGCAACCAGCCTACAAACTGTTTGGTCACTGCACAGAAAAAACCGCGTTACCTACCAGTGACAGCGATTGGCAGAAGATCTTCGAACTGTTTGGGATTCCGCTGGCGAATCAGCCGGTAGGGTGTTGTGGCATGGCGGGTACCTATGGTCATGAAGCGCCAAACTATGACAATTCGAAAGGGATCTACGAACTTAGTTGGCAAGATCCGATCAAGGATAATCCTACTGAGGCTGTACTTGCTACCGGTTACTCATGCCGTAGTCAGGTGAAGCGTTTTGACGGCTTTAAACCTAAGCATCCAGTGCAAGCGTTGTTGGCGCTTTATCAATAGGCCCTAGCGGCACGCATCGCATGTTGTGTTAATAAAAAGCCACTTGGGTCAAACCAAGTGGCTTTTATTATGGTGTCAGTTTATCGAATAGCGGGTTAGGGCGATAAGAAATTGATTGGCTGTTTTTAAATGGATCTAGTTGTGGGCGTGTTTATATCAGTGCATGATCCGGTTAAACGCGGTGAATAGTGTTGTCGCTTACATGACAAATTATGTGTGCCAGTGGGCGCTGTTATCTTAGATATAAGGGAAGCTGATGGAAGACCGTCAAATGGATGATGACAAAAAATATCAGGGAATCGGAGGGTGGCTGATCTTAGTGGCTATCGGTGTGGTGCTGAAGCCCATAGTTTTACTTGTGAAAACCTTACCTATCTTTGTTCCTATTTTTATCGACGATACGTGGCAGCAGCTAACCACGGCCGGCTCTGAGTATTACCATCCAATGTGGGCACCATTAATTATTGGTGAGGTGACGTTCAACATCGGGATGCTGATTGCTTCTGTTGCGCTGCTGTATCTGTTTTTTACTAAGCACTACCGTTTTCCGTTGCTGTTCATTCTGGTTTCAGTTGTTTCATTGGGTGTGTTGCCTTTGGACGCATGGCTTACCTCATTCCTATTTCCAGATGAACCGATATTTGACCCGGCAACTGTGAAAGAGTTATCTCAGACAGCGATTGTGGCGCTTATCTGGATCCCTTACATGTTGGTGTCAAAAAGAGTGCGAGCGACCTTTATCGAGAAACGTCCAATCGCTGCTGATGGCCTCACGGAGAAATCAAGCGTCAATACTATCGGTTAATGTAAGCATGTTTCTGTACTATATTTTGCGGTTAGCTCTGGCTAATGTGGAATTTTTGTATTGAAATCCTTGCTTGGTGTGCTGGCTGTGCGTGACTTAGGAGCCAGTCAGCACAGCAAATTTGCCATTGATCAGACGTCGTAAATCAGTTGCAGCCAGCTCGATCTCTAATCCCCGTTTTCCGGCGCTGACATAGATGGTATTGAAGGCGTTTGCTGACTCATCAATTAGCGTGCGGAGGCGTTTCTTTTGCCCTAAGGGGCTGACGCCACCGAGGATATATCCGGTCGCTCTTTCTACCGCTTGCTGCGGTGCCATGACTGCTTTCTTGGCGTTACAGCTTTTCGCTAACGATTTCATACTGAGTTTATGACACACAGGGATCACGGCAACGACAAGCTCCTTAGTCTCTAGCTGTACAACCAATGTTTTGAATACCTTCTCAGCGTCAACGCCGAGTTTCTCGGCTGCTTCCAGGCCATAGGAGTCAGTTGCGGGATCGTGTTTGTACTGATGGATCCGGTGTTCTATCGCCTGCTGCTTGGCAAGGTTAATCGCTGGCGTCATTGGTCATTCTCGTTAGGTTAGTCATTGGTTATTCAGTTACCCCTTATAGTTCGTGCGGCTATTATTTATTTCTAAATAATATTTTTACACTTTTCAACGCAATAGCTGTTTTCGCTGCTCTCAGGTTCGCCATCTACTGCTTTGTTGTCTAGGTTCTGTATAGGGTAGTTCCCAATCGACGTAACAGGGATGTGGCGACATGATTGCAGATGCACTGGAGTATATACGCAGAGAGGTCAGAGAGTATCTCAGCCTTGCCGATACTGAGGTGACGCTGGGACATGCCCATGAACTAAAAGATATTGGTAGTGCGGGTGTCCGGCTTACTCTGGTGAGTCTGGCTGAAGAATCAGCCCTTAGAAATCAAAGTCACACGGTAAGAACGCTCAACTCATTCGAATATCAACAGCCCCCTGTATTACTCAATTTGTTTCTATTGATCTCATTTGATTTTAGCCAATATGAAACCAGCCTTTTGCGTTTGTCGCAGACGGTTGAGCGGTTTCAATCCCAGCGCTATTTTGATCATAACAATGCCTCTGATCCCAACCTTTGGCCCGACGGGCTGGAGCGACTTGTATTCGATCTGCATAACGTCGGATTCGAGCAGTTAAACCAGTTATGGGGGGTCTTGGGGGGCAGCTACTACCCGTCGATTTTATACAAAGTGCGACTAGTGAAAATCCAAGCGCAAGAATCAGTGTCAGGCCCAGAAATTACCTCAATGCAAGTGAATACGAGGTTGATTAAGCCATGAGTTTTCGCCGTGATTATCTGCCTCTGTTTAGTATCGAATTAGTCGACAATGACAGCGGCTTGCCTATTGCTGCTAGATTCTCTCCGACTGGGCGTTGTAGTAAGCGAATGGCCAATCACGGTTTGCTATTTAGGAAACGCAACAATATGGCTGAGGTGTATTACAGTCGTAATCCGTGGGCGGAGTCCCCCGTTATTGGCGCTATCAGCGCGCTAACCCAGTTTGATTTTTCTATCCGTTTACCTGACGGCTTTTATCAACGCTATCAAGCTGATTTCGCGGGCCTTGGCTTGCGACATATGCACCTGCAGAACCGGGCTGCCGATGGCAGCCTTCGCCAAACGGCAGTGGCTTCTCTCAGTCAAACAGCGCTGCTGGGTGATCAGGATGGTGCACTCATTGTTTCCCAGCACTACCAAGCGCGTATGAACTTGCCTATTGGCGCTTCAGCGATAGATATCAGGGCACAATTTTCGGAAACCATTGTGAAATCTATTGCGGTAACACAGGTAGGTAGCGATACCCCTGTTTCTGTCGATTTTTCCGGCTTGCCGTTTGGCCGATACACCTTGGCGCCTAACAATGCGCCGGCACAAAGGCTGACAGTTTATTTTGACGATAATCTGGTAGGCGATGGGGGGCATGGATTGGTGGCGGTATTTATCAATCAATCTCAAGCGCTCGCGCCTGCCCAAGGTTATCGTTTTGTGGCTCGTGTAGAACCCCGTTAGCAAGGGACCTTGTCCGAAGTCTGTTGATGGTATTTAACAACCGTTAACCCTGTGGCTAATGAAAGCCGCAGTAAGAGGACTGATTATGGCTTCGTATAATACCCCCGGGGTCTATATTGAAGAGATCACCAAGTTCCCTCCCTCCGTTGCCGCTGTGGAGACTGCCATTCCTGCCTTTATTGGATTTACCGAAAAGGCGGAGGATGAAAATGGCAACCCGATCCCCAATACCCCCACTCGAATTACCTCCATGGTGGAATATGAGGCGCGATTTGGGCGGGCGCCATTGCAAGCTTTTAGTGTCGATGTCTCACAGAAGGTGTTGAGCACTGGCAATAAACTGCTTTCAACCACGGTGAGCTTTGATGGCACTAAGCCAAGGTTTCCCCCTTATATGCTCTATTACAGCATGCTGCTGTACTTTGCCAATGGTGGCGGCCCTTGTTATGTGGTCTCTATTGGTGACACATCCAGCACGGCGTACAGCACGGGGTTGTTTACGGCAGCGATCACCAAACTGGAAGAGTACGATGAGCCGACGCTTTATCTCTTTCCTGATGCCTGTTCTCACCGCGCCAGCAATGAAGGCACGGACAGCGGGGTGGGGGATATTATTGATGCGGCTTTGACTAGCTGCGCCAAACTGCAGGATAGGTTTACCATTGCCGATGTCCGTAATGCAGTGACTGGCGGCACAGATACGAATGCAGAAGTCACCACCCATCTGCGAGGGCAGGTGCTGTCTGACAAAGATATCATCAAGTATGGCGCCGCCTATTTTCCTTACCTTGATACTTCGATCGATTTCCTCACCGGCGATGGCGCGATCACTATCAATACCCACACAGTGATCAGCGTGGCTGATGATGGCACAGAAACCTCCGCTCCAGGCCCGATCGCTGCGGATACCCTGCTCAGCGACGCGTCAGTGGTGCAGAGCCAAACCACGGTTTACAACGCGGTCAAAGCCTTTCTTCGAAACAACGGCAAAGTGACTCTGCCGCCAAGCGCTGCAGTGGCCGGTGTGTATGCCCGCGTTGATGCCAGCCGAGGCGTATGGAAAGCGCCTGCAAATGTCGGCTTAGCCCTCGTCGATAAGCCTGCGGTTACTATCACCAACGATATTAACGACGGGCTCAACGTCGATCCGGGGTCGGGTAAGTCGGTCAATGCGATCCGTGCGTTTGCCGGTAAAGGTGTGTTGGTGTGGGGCGCTCGCACCCTGGCCGGTAACGATAATGAGTGGCGCTATGTGCCAGTCAGGCGCTTTTTTAACTTTGTTGAAGAGTCGATTAAGAAAGCCACCTCGGCGTTCGTGTTTGAACCAAATGACGCTAATACCTGGGTCAAGGTCAGAACCATGATCGAAAACTTCCTGGTACTGCAGTGGCGTGATGGCGCGCTTGCTGGCGCAAAACCAGAAGATGCTTTCTACGTCCATATAGGCCTCAATCAAACGATGACAGCCGACGACATTTTGAATGGTTACATGAATGTCGAGATAGGTATGGCGGTAGTGCGTCCTGCGGAGTTCATTGTGCTGAAGTTCTCCCACAAGATGCAGGAATCATGAGCGGTTACCCAACTTTGAATGTGAGGAATGATCATGGCTAATAACTACCCCTTACCCAAGTTTCACTTTTCCGTGGAGTGGGGCGGACAGTCCATCGCTTTTTCAGAAGTGAGTGGGCTGGATGTTGAAACCGAAGTGATTGAATACCGCAGTGGCGCGCATCCCGAATACAGCAAAATCAAGATGCCCGGTATGCAGAAGTTCAGCAACGTCACCATGAAACGTGGTGTGTTTAAGTCTGATAACGAGTATTTCGCTTGGTACAACAGCGTCAAAATGAACACCATTGAGCGCCGAGACGTCATTATCAGTCTGCTGAATGAAGAGCATGAGCCCGTGATGGTTTGGAAAATCAAGAACGCGTGGCCAACTAAGATCCAATCGACCGATTTGAAAGCGGAAGGTAACGAAGTCGCGATAGAAAGTATCGAGTTGGTGCACGAAGGTTTGGTGATCCAAAACGATTAGCGAGGGTGCTTGAACGATGGTGCAGTCTGGCGTTGGTTATCCCATGGTGGGGTTTCATTTCCGAGTGGAGTTCGCTCTCTCTTCGGCCTCCTATGATATGCAGTTTCGTGATGTCTCTGGCTTATCGATGGAATTAGATGAGGAGAGTGTCACCGAGGGGGGAGAAAACCGTTTTATTCAGCGCCTACCCAAGCGAGCCAAATATCCAGACCTGGTATTGAAGCGGGGCATGCTGCAGGACTCAGAGTTAAGAGAGTGGTGCCGAGCCGCGATCCAGGAAATGGATATTCAGCCGGTCACGGTCTGGGTCATTCTGCTGAATGAACAACATGAACCCTTGCAAACCTACACCTTTATTAACGCTTGGCCGAAGCGTTGGCAGCTGTCGGATCTGAACGCCGAAAGTAGCGCGGTCGTTATCGAAACCCTAGAGCTGGCTTACCAGTATTTTACCGTGAATTGATGTGGACATTGTTTACTCATATTCCCACAGGAGGTTGCGATGCCCATTGTCATTGATGAATTGATCGTGACAGCTGAAGTGACGTCACCTTCGGGTGCAGAAACAACGACGGAGCAGGCTTTGTCTGATCTCGATCGTGAGCAGTTGATCCGCGAGTGTGTGGATGAAGTGTTGGCGGTATTAGAGCGTCAGTCAGAACGATAGTGGCAGACAGATAGAGCGGAGAATCTATTGTGGTTGATGGTTACCTCGAAAAGCTCAAAATTACCCCCTTTTTACAGGGCGAAGGTGTTCAGTCCTCCTTACCTGGTGGTGCGCCGTTTCTTGTTCAATTTAATCCAGAGAGCTTTTCTGTCAAAAACGATGTCAAACTCAATAGTGGTCAGGTTGCCACCGGAGCAACAGCGAAAGAAGCGAAGCAGGTATCTATCCCGCCCCGTGAATTCAATTTTGACTTCCTGCTTGATGGCACAGGTGCCAGTGGCCCAAGCCCTGATGTGACGGTGCAAATAAAGCTGTTTGAGAAGACCACCGGATTCACCGGACAAACCCATAGGAACCACTTTTTGGTATTGCAGTGGGGGCAGTTTGTCGTCAGTTGCGTACTGAAGTCATTCACTATCAAGTACACGCTGTTTCGTCCCAACGGTACGCCATTGCGAGCCAATTTGTCGGCGGTGTTTGTTGAGCATAAACCGAAGCAGCAGCAGAACCTTGAAAACAACCTCAAGTCCCCTGATGTGACCCATACCCATCGGGTTCAGGGCGATGAACACCTAGCGACTTTATGCCACCAATATTACCGCGATCCGACGCTCTACTATCGGGTGGCTGCCGCTAATCAGTTAAATAATTTGCGGCAGATCCGCGCCGCCGACGAGCTGCTCTTCCCACCAGTAGAAGGGAAGCGCTGATGCCAAGAACCCTACCTAATACAGGCGACCTCATTACTTTCACCCTAAAGTCAGACGGTGTTGCGCTATCCGCTGACTATGAAGTCGAGATGCTTGATATCCGCCGTCATGCCAACAAAATCGCATCCGCGACCCTCGTGCTGATAGACGGAGATCCTGCCCGTGCGACGTTTGCCCATAGCAGTGCTGCAACGTTGGTGCCGGGTGCAGAGATTGAGATCCTGGTGGGTTACAACAGTCGCGAGACATCCTTGTTTAAAGGGATTTTGCTGCGTCAACAATTGAAGGTGACTGAAAACGGAACCAGTCGGTTGAAAGTGGAGTGCCGAGATGGCGCGTTCGTTATGGCGCAGGCTGCTAAGTCCCGCTACTTTCAGCAGTTGTCTGATTCAGGCTTGTTTGACCGTTTACTCTCCGACTACTCAGGTCTGACCTTAACTGCGGTAAACACCCTGTTTACTCATCCAGAAATTGTGCAATTTCGGCAAAGTGATTGGGAGCTGATGTTGCAACGTGTGGAGCTCAATGGCCTCTATATTGCCACTGAGGATGGCACCGTGCGGATCAGTGAAGTCGCTGATGAAGTGAACCCAATCGCCGTGAGATATGGCATTGATGTGATCGAATGTGATTTCCAGCTGGATGCGCGTAATCAGTTTAGTGAGGTGACCTGTCATGCATGGTTACCGGCAGATCAGCAGATGACATCGGCGACCGGTACACCGGCTAATTTCAGTGCACCTGGAAATATCCCGCCGCAGGCATTGGCGCAAGCCGCTGGGAACCAACCAATGAGTCAAACAACCAGCGGCAGCTTTGCTATCGAGCAACTGCAATCGGCCAGTAATGCTCTGGTTGCCCGGCAACAGCTGGCTAAGGTCCAGGGAACCGTCACGGTACAGGGCGTGGCAGCGTTCCAAATCGGTAGCTGGGTTGAATTGCAGGGATTTGGTGAACGTTTTAATGGCACCGCTTGGGTGGGGGGGCTCCGGCATGTGGTTAGTCGTGGAAATTGGTTAACCACGCTACAAGTGGGGATGAGCCCGCAGCCGCAAACTGAACATTGCTTGATGCCGCCAACGACTAAATCGCCGTTTGCTACTGCTTCGGCAGCCAGTTTGGTGTCGGGATTGCAGATAGGAGTGGTAACACAATTACAAGATGATCCGATGGGCGAAGAGCGGATCTTGGTAAAGCTACCCAGTATTGATGCTAACCATGACGGCATCTGGTGCCGATTAGCGACACTGGACGCTGGTGATCAGCGGGGCGTTGTTTGTCGTCCAGAGATTGGTGATGAAGTGGTTGTCGGGCTATTTGATAACGATCCCCATTCCACAGTAGTACTTGGCAGCCTACATAGCAGTGGTAAGGCACCTCCGATTGCAGCAAGTGATGATAACCATGAAAAAGGGTGGACGACCCGCTCCGGGATCGCTTTCACCATTGATGATGAGAAAGCCAGCGTGATGGTGGCAACCCCCGCAGGCAATAGCCTCACCATCAATGATGACCAAAGCACGATCGTGGTCGAAGACCAACATGGCAATAAGATCACCATGGAGCAGGCGGGGATCAGCTTGTCTTCCGCTAAAGACCTGACGCTGAGTGCCAGCGGAGATATCAAACTGGAAGCAACAGGTATCGATATCGCTGCCAACGGTGAAGCTAATCTCAGCGGGCAAGCTGGCACGAAAGTAGAAAGCAGTGCCAATACCGTGGTCAAAGGCTCCTTGGTTCAGATTAATTAGTGAGTGGCATATATAAGAGGGATTTTCGATGAAGCCAGCAGCGCGAGTGAATGACTTTCATACGTGTCCGATGATAAGTCCCGGGCCGGTGCCGCATGTTGGCGGCATCATCTCGCCTCCCGGTGCCGTCAGCGTGTTGATTGGTGGCATGCCTGCTGCTCGGGTTGGTGATATGGCTATCTGTGTTGGCCCACCCGATACCATTGCATCGGGCTCATCCACGGTATTGATTGGCGGTGCTCCGGCGGCACGACTGGGTGACAGTACGGCCCATGGTGGTGTCATTGTTGCTGGTGATCCGACCGTGTTGATAGGAGGCTAATCATGGCTGATTCGGAGCAGATCATTGGACGCGGCTGGAGCTTCCCTCCAAGTTTTGATCGTGGGCGAGGGGAGGTGGCTATGACCACGGGTATCGATGATATCCATGCCAGTCTGCAGATAATCTTTTCCACCTCGCTGGGCGAGCGGCTGATGCAACCCATCTTCGGTTGCAGTTTGCAAAGCATGGTGCAAGAGCCGATGAATAGCGGCAACCTTGGCTATATCAAATACCTGATTGAGACCGCGATCCTCTATCACGAACCGCGTATTGATGCGGAGGAGGTGGGGGTGAGCTTTAACGCCGAGCTGGGGGTATTAGATATTGCGATCTCATATTTGGTGCGCGGCTCTAACTCCCGTTTCAACTTTGTTTATCCCTTTTACATCAATGAGGGCGAAGCATAGTGACTGACTCATGTAAACGAGACAATCCGCTGCATCGTAGAGGCTCTGATCAGCAGAGTCGACAGCTTGCTGCGCTGTCACCCGATCATTTTAAAGTCGATGAGCGAACTCTGGCTGACTTTTTACTGTTTGCCAGACGCTACAGTGAACAGATCCGTTTTTATGGTCCCGGCGCGAATGCAAGCAGCGACTGGAAGCCGTTTTTCCAACAAGATGTCAGCGTTGTCTTGGCAGGGTTAAGCCAGTTACCTTATCGCCAGTACCTTACTTTTTCGCAGGCGCTTAAAACCTTTCTCGCCAGTGATCCTAATGCTGATAGCAGTGTGCTTAATCAGTATTTCTTGCTGCAAATACATCTGCCCCTTCTGCTCCTCGCAGAGGTGAACGACAGCTTGAAGCTATTGCCACAGGATCATCCACTAGTGTTCCAGTCTGATGCGTGGGTGAAACGCCATCTAAGTTCGCCACTGACCAGCTTGATGGGATATTACAAAGGTGCACTGGCTGCTCCCTTGCAGGGGTTTAGCGACCAGCCCTTAGATACGAATTTACTTAATCTTGGTTCCGATCCTTTATCGCCGTACCTATTGCTACCTGGCTCTGTGGCTTCCCGTTTAACTCCGTTAACCTGGCCATCGCTATGGCAGCAGCGCTGTGCCGATCTAGCTGATTTGGCTGCTATTGATTATGCCTCGATTGCGGCGGTGACCAACCCTTACCTGCAAGCAAGTGGCACCTTTGAGCAGATCCAGGATGCGTTGAATTACAACCTGTTGGTTAACTCGGTCGAATCGATTATCACGGCGATGGCGGTGATCGTTGAGCAAGCGAACGCTGCGTTGTCGCAGTCTTTGTTGCAAGGGGATCACGCGCCCCACTATGGTCTCTGGTTAGCCTTTGTAAAACTTTACCAAGAACCGCAAAAAATACTTAATCGCTTCACTGGTCGGCACCTTGATTACTATTACCGCGACATTTTGCAGATCCCACCACAGCCTGCGGTACCAGCAAAAGTAGCTGTGGTATTGACCCCAGCCAAGCAGGTTAAAAGTCACCTGCTGGCCAAAGGCAGCTTGCTCGACGCCGGTAAGTCTCCCAGCGGGCAGCCGCTGCAGTTTGCTTTGCAAAGTGACTTTGTGGTTAATCGTGCCACGGTCAAAGAGCTACGGGGCTTTCGCCGTGTTGTCACCGATAATGGCGAGATCCCTTATACCTCATCAGTCGCTAATAGTGCTGATGGTCAAGGCCAGGCCCTGCCAAAATCGGATCCCAGCTGGCCAGCTTTCGGACCTGCCAATGACAGCAATCAGGCTGAATTGGGCTTTGCAGTGGCTGATCGTCAGCTGCTGCTGTCCGATGGACAACGCTTTATCCGCTTGATAGCACAACTGTCTGCACCAGCGTCAGCAAGCTGGGCGCTGGCATTTAAAGCTGCGATCACCACCGAAAAAGCGTGGTTGGATCTGGACTCAACGCAACTGTCTGTACAGCGGATCGGCGATGATCTGGAGTTTGTCATTCGTTTAGAAGGTAGCGTTCCTGCGATAACTTGTTACAACCCCAAAGTACATGGCGCCGGTTACAAGCAAGGAACACCCGCACTGCGGATCTGGATCGATCCAGACTCAGGCCAGTTCGCCAACCTTATCGACCTCAAATTTAGCCATTTGCTGCTTGATGTGGCAGTGATTGGTAGTCGTCACTATTCACTTAGTGGCGATCACGGCGTGCTGGATCCCAGTAAACCGTTTATGCCGTTTGGGCCGCAACCCAAGCCCGGAAGTCAGTTAATACTCGGTGGCAAAGAGCTGTTTGGTAAGCCATTGCAGTTACTCGTGCTCCGTGCCTCGTGGCAGGAGTCATTCGGTTATCAGAGCCACTTTAAAGCGCATATCACCGCGCTGAATGCTCACTGTCACGTCAGTACGTTAGCGCAGGGGGGTTGGCAACCCATTCCCGTCGCGGCGGAAGTGCCATTTTTCGTTAACGCTGCAGACCAGTTTGACATTCATGCCTATCTGCAGTTGGTAAATAGCTCTGGTCACGCCAGCGAAGATGAGAGTAGCTTTGCGCTGTTATCGCAACTGGACTATTTGACCCGTCTTGCTTTCGCTCCGTATCTAAAAGGGATCTGGCTCGATAATTTGGACACGGTGGCTGATCTCAATAGTGATGGTGACAGCTATCAAACCAGCAGCATTAGCGGTTTTGTTAAGTTCACCCTGGGCTCTAATTTTGGTCATCATCAGTTCGCTGCTGAAAATAGCTTGGCGCTGATCGGCAAAACTGTGACATCACCAGCGTTCACTCAGAAGAGCTATTACAGCTACGACAGCGCTATTCCGAAACCGCCATACACACCAGTGATGACCGAGCTACTGGTGGATTATTTAAGTGTGGCGGCGACGCAAACGGAGTTTTATCACCATGACCTGTTTGGGGTCAGACAAATTGATCTTACTGCTACATCTACCGTCGAACATCGCTTGTTTCCAGAACATAAACAGGCGGGCGAGCTCTATCTCGGGATCGCCGATCTGCAGCCGCCGCAATCCTTGTCACTGCTATTTCATGCCCAAGAAGGCAGCGCTAATCCGCTGAAAGAGCTGGCGACCCTGCAATGGGATTATTTAGTCGGCGATCAATGGCAGCCATTTGATAACCCCAAACCGATTGATGGCAGCTACTCGCTTTCAGGCTCCGGCATTATCACGCTGGTGATCCCGGAAGCTGCGGATACACAGCACGCTATTCTGCCCTCAGGCTTACATTGGTTGCGGTTATCGGTGACTGAAGATGTCGATGCGCTTTGTCGTTTGATCGAGGTGCTACCGCAAGCCACAACAGCGTATCAGAGCAGCGCGTTGAACGAGGTGGCCACCCTGCCTGCTGGAACGATCAGTAAGCTGCTGTTGAGTGACAGCGGAATAAAAGCGGTGAACCAGCCGCTGGCTTCATATGGTGGCAGCGCAGCAGAGCCTGATAGCGGATACGCGCTTCGGATCAGCGAACGGCTGCGACATAAGCAACGGGCGGTATCACCCTGGGATTACGAGCAGTTGGTGTTGGCACAGTTCCCTGAGGTGTTTCGGGTGCGTTGCCTGAACCATAGCGCCTTGTGTGAAGGCGCATCGCAACCGATTGTGAATGGCCGAAAACCCGGTTCAGTCCTGATTGTGCCGATTCCGCAGATGATCGACGGACATTTTCAGGCGCCTAATCGTCCTTATAACACGCGTCAAACCTTGGCAAAAATTGCTGAATATCTGCGTTCTAGGATCAGTCCCTTTGTGCAGTTGCGTGTTGAAAATCCGCAGGTCGAAGAGATCAAACTGCAGCTGAATGTCGCATTTAAGCCAGAGATCCTAGATACCGACTTTTATATCGAGCAGTTAAAGCAGGAGGTTGATCGCCACCTGATGCCGTGGGCATACGGTGACGGCGCGCAGCTGGACTTCGCAGGTAGCTGGCATAAATCGATGTTGATCAATTTTATCGAACAGCAGGCTTACGTCGATTACGTGACCGATGTGTTGATGTTCCACCGTGTTGATATCAATGACAGTGATCCCAGCTGGTTAAGCCGAGACCTCGATCTGATAACTGCGTCGTCGGCGCGGTCAGTATTGGTTTCCCACCTTAACCATAACTTCTCAATTGCAGGGTGTGCGTGATGGAATCCTTAACCCTCACAACTGACACTAAACTGGAAACCGGCCAGGACTACGGGCAATTGCGTGCCTTGGGGATGGAGTATATCCAGCAGTTTTGCGCTGAAACCTGGAGTGACCATAATCTGCATGATCCAGGGATCACCACCCTGGAACTGCTTAGCTATGCTTTGACCGATCTTTCGTACCGCGCCTCGTTTAGCACTAAAGATCTGTTGGTGCCAGAATCTGGTTACATCAGTGACAGCCAGATCTCAGGGTTTTTCCCTGCGCAGGATATTCTCCCCAACACCACGTTAACTCAACTCGATTATCGTCAATTACTGCTGAAAATTGAGGGGATTAGAAATGCCTGGCTACAGCCCCTGACCGATCCGCAAGCGCCAGCGAGTGAAGTGCCCATTTATCTCGATCATTTGGCCGAGCGTTTAAGCCTAGATCCGAAAAATTCCTCAGGTCAGGATAATGAGTCGCTGCATCTGTCCGGCTTATATCAGGTGTTGCTGGAGTTAGAGCCGGATCCTGAGCTGGGTACATTGAACGAATCAGAGCTGACATTTGTTTTGCGTAGTACCTTGTTTAAAGGGCGTGATGGGGCGCTGGATTATCTGCAAGCAACGGCGTTGCTGTTGACCTCTGATGCTTTGCAACAGTGGGCTGCAGCTGCCGAATGGCTGACACAAGAGGTGCCAACTGTCACCCTTGAGCCTGTGAGTTTATGGCGGATCAATGTGCGGGTCTCGCTCAGTACAGGTGATCTAGCGCCGTTAACCTTGCAACTGCAGCAACCGGCACCTGATCCTGCTGTTGACGATGATTGGTTGATGCTTCTATCGCCCGCCGGAGACGATCTATTGCTGCGTTTCGCCCGCAAGCAGGCGCAGATCTTGAAGGTGTTGACCTATGCTTCCGCAGCGCTACACGACAGCCGTAACCTGTGTGAAGACTATCGTGCTGTGACCACGGTGGCTGCCGATTATATTGCTATCTGTAGTGATATTGAAGTTGCGCCCGCTGCTGATCTCGAGCTGGTACAGGCGCATGTCTATTTTGCGGTGGAACAGTATCTTAATCCGCCAGTGCACTATTACAGTTTGAGTGAGATGTTGGCGGCGGGGATCCCTGCCGATGAGGTCTATACCGGCCCCTATATCAATCGTGAGTTGCAGGTTTCCGACACTGCGTTAGGGATTGAAGCGCAGCCGGTGTTTACCAAACCTGGCTTTAACAAAGCCGATGAACTTGCCAACAGTGAATTACGCACCGCCATCCACAGCTCTGACATTATTGCCGCTATTATGGCGCTGGATGACGTCGTGGCGGTAAAGTCATTGAGTTTACGTAAGTACAGTGCGGCGGGGCATCCTAGCGGCGATAGCGAACGCTGGTGTTTGTCTATCAGCCCCGGCCATCAACCCGTGCTGACAATTGCTCATTCCAAGGTGCTGTTTTTCAAGCGTTCCATCCCCTATTTAGGCCAGAGCAGCGAGTTTCAGTCTACTTTGCGTTATCTACGGGCTGCGGCGGCTAAAGCCAGCTATAGCGGCTCAGAGGAGGCGTTGATCGCCCCGGTGGGTGAGTACCGAAACACCAAGGATCATTATCCGGTTCAACATGATTTCCCGCAAACCTATCAAATTGGCGAAGCGGGACTGAAAGCCGGTGCTGAGCCTCAGCGAATTGAGCAAGCTCGGCAAATGAAGGGGTATTTACTGTTTTTTGAACAGGTACTGGCTGACTACCTGGCACAACTGGCCAATCTTCCCCACCTGTTTTCTCTCGACAGCGGCGCTGAACACTCCTATTACAGCCAATACCTATCCAATATTCAGGCCACATTAGGCACCTTTGAAGATGAGTTCTATATCGACAAAGGCAAGTTGCAGGATGAGCTGCAACGGAGCGCATTGTGGGAGGATGAAGCGAGTTATCAGGCGCGGAAAAACCGCTTGTTGGATCATCTGTTGGCGCGCTTTGGTGAGCAGTTCAATGACTATGTGCTGATGCTCTATCAGCAAAATGGCGACACATTGAAGAGCAACCAAACGCTGATCACAGACAAAACCCAGTTCCTGCAGTCGTTGCCTGTGATTAGTCGTGAGCGCAATCGCGGCTTTAACTATCGTCCCACAGCTCTTGCAGCCATCTGGAACAGTGACAATGTCTCAGGGCTGGAAAAAAGGGTCGCGTTGTTAACCGGTATGGACAATTTCGCGCGGCGGGATCTCAGTTGCGACAGGTTGCTTACAACGCTTTTCGACACGCGTAAGCATGGCAATGAGTTCCGCGTCGAGATAAAAGATCCATCGCAACATTTGCTATTTAAGTCGGTGGAGCTGTTTGTTAGCAGAGACGAAGCGATGGCGCAGGCGGTTCTGCTTTATGGCGGTCTGGATGCAGATAACGCCATTGTCTTGAGTGAGCCTGACAGCGACGGTCACCAGACGCTGACGATAGAAGTGGACGCCGTTCGCCTGACCCATGATGCCGAACTGAGCGTTGCAGATGCCGCGGCACTAGCCACAGCGATCCGCCAGCGCTATACGGCGGTTAGCGCCGAGGCAACAGAGGAAGACCCTGCCAGCGTGCTGTTTGATACCCGTCAGACCGGCAATGATTATCGTCTTGAGATCAAAGATCGCCAACAGTTTATTCTTTTTAAGTCGGTGGCGCTGTTTGCCAGCAGAGAGGAGGCGATGAGCCTCGCTGCTCGCTTGTTTGTCGGCGTGCGTGAACGGAAGAATTTCCATATTGATAGCAGTGGCGGACCCGGAGCGATCGAGTTATCTCTGCGGGTTGGTGATGATTTGTTGGTGCATGAGCAGGGCTTCGATACCGTGGCCGATGCTGATCAAGTCGCCAGAGATGTGATTGATCGTTATCGCGAGATCCTCGGCGGTATTCATTGTGCCAGTGAAGGGTTTTATTTAATTGAGCATCTGCTGCTCAGACCTCGCACCGACCAAGCCCGTTTACTCACCGCGTGTATCGATAGCAGTAGCGGCTGCGGTGACGAAGATCCCTATTCGTTCCGTGCCTCGGTGATTTTGCCCTATTGGCCAACTCGCTTTCAGCAAGCTGGCTTCCGCCGTTTCTTTGAACACACCATTCGCGAGCAGGCCCCGGCCCATATCCATTTAAAGATCTGCTGGATAGATCATCATCAGATGGAGCAGTTAGAGCAGGTTTATCAGCAGTGGTGTCAGCAGATGGCGACACAACTATTCGACAGTGCCAGTTTGACGCAGGCACAGAACCAATTGATCACACAGTTAGCACAATTAAAGAGTGTCTATCCTGCGGCAGTACTTCATGACTGCCGAGATGATGATACGACTACACCCGTTCGCCTTGGCAGCACTAATTTGGGCGTTGACTAGACAAGGAACAGCTTACGCTGGGTAGCATTATGCAAACATTCTATCCCGTTTTTGAAAGTGGCCAGGTATTGACGTCGTCGCACCTCAATCAGCTTTCTACCTGGTTAAATGATCAGGACACATCGACGCGGCGCTTAATGTTAGGCATAGGCCGGGTATGTGGTTTAGAGGTAACGCGCGGCAGTGGCAATGCTATTTCAATTGGTCGTGGATGTGGCGTCACCTCAAATGGGCTGCTGATGTTGCTGCCTGATACCGAGACCTATAGCCATAGTCGCAACTATCAGCTGCCGACCGCGGTGATGGTGGATGATGACGGCTTCAACGATCGAGTCGCACAAGCTGGCGGCCTGCTAGGCGACAACAACTTTGACCTGTGGGAATTGGTCACTGATGAGTACATAGAAGAGCCTAACAAACCCGTTGCGACGGCGCTAACCCCCCAGTTCTTGCAAGACAAGGTGGTGTTGCTGTTGCTGGAGGTCAATGTCGAGTCGCTGAAACGTTGTGACCTTAATGATTGCTCTGACAAGGGGGCGCGTGAGCTGCATCCGGTTCGGCGTTTACTTATCTCGAAGCAAGATGCCCGTACCTTGTGGGCGCAAGAAACCGCTGAACGAGAATTTCTGACCCCCAGAGATCTGGATTGGCAAGGTAAGCGCGAAGCGTTAGCGCCCCTGTTTGCTCCCAAACTCAATATGGCGGCGACCAATAGCCACAGTTTATTGCAGCTACGTCAGTTAGCAGCGCAGAAAGCACAAGCATTGTGGCAACAGCTATCGCAGCAGTTGCAGCTTAGTTTTGAGGTTTACCAGTATCTACTCCACGAGGTTTTTCCAGCCACCGAATTCCCCAATGGCCCTTGGTTTGGTTTGGCTCCGGTACCGGAAACTAACATAAGCAATTTGCCGCAGCTGTTTACCGATATTCATCAGCTCGACCGGCTGAAAGATATCGTGAGTTCATACAATGAATTTCTCGAACTGGCACTGCAACATCAGGGGATATGCTGTCCGCAGCCGACGCGATTCCCATTTCATTTGCTGCTTGGTGCACCACAAACTAAAGCCCATGCCGATAATCAAACCAAGGCGCAACCAGCAGATATAGATTTTGCGCTGGGGGGCAATATGGAACCGATTCCTCTGCGCCACGGCTTTTACTCCAGCCCGCAACTGAACAATCAGCAACAGATCGCGAGCCTGCTGAAGCAACGCTATTACCGCACGTGGTTGTTGATGAAGCGTTTCTACCTTGATGCGTTGGAAAATCAGTCGTTGCGGATCACGCCCAGTCGATTGAGTGCGTCATTGTCACAACAGGCAATACCCTACTATTACCAGTTACGGCCATTGGATGATCTGCATCGGAACTGGCATGGGGAAGCGACTTCAAATCAGCGTTTGCAGCAGGTGTTTGGCTACGCTTTTACCGGCAGTTCGCCTCATCCTCTGACACATGAATTAGACGACCACGATTTCTATCGTGTTGAAGGACTGTTAGGCAAAGGTTTGGGGCAAGCCATTGCAGCGTTAAAACTACAAAAGATGCAATACGGCTTGCCATTCAGTATTGAGCCGGTGTTCGCTTCGGTTGAATCGATGACAACACCGGAAGCGAAGCTTCAGGCTTTTCAGTTGCTGCAGAAAGATCAGACCTTAATGCGTCTGTTTAAATGCAAAACCGGCGATCTGGATATGCTGCTGTTACTGGTGCTGTCACTGATATTTCAGCTGTTGCTTGCCTTGTTATATGCCTTAGCTAGGGTGTCATATTCGCCGCAGATGCTGGTGATGAATGTGATGGCAGCAGAGGAGGAGAGTACAACAGAACAACCCGAATCCAACAGAGAGACCGCATCAGACCAACCTGCAGATAGCGTCCCTCTGATGCGTCTAGAACGCGGCCACAGAACCTTTAATACCGTTGAAGCCAAGCGCATGGATGATGAAAGAAGTCGGGCGATCACGGCAATAGCTGCGCAGTCTATGCAATCCAACGATATCGCAGAGATGGTGCTGGATGAGGTGAAGCAGGGCGATATGGAGGTGCAGTATATTCTCGACATGCTGGATGATGACGAAGATAAGCAGAGTGAAATCAGTACCCTGTATAAGTCAGTCAGAGCCGCCGAAAACAGCAGCAGCTTGTATGACCGGATGCGGCAGAAAATGGGCGCAGAGGCGTCCAATGACGAGGTCGAAGAGACATATGAAACCGTCAGAATGATCGCCCATACCGAAGCCTTGATGGCTAAGGCGTCGGTGAGCAGCGGTGCAGATTTCGATTTCGATGATTTTGATACCGAAATGAAGGGGCTCAGCGAAGCGTTTCAGGCATTTCAGGCGCGTCCGGCAGAGGGTGACGGTGCCAAGCTTCGTGCCAGTATTAGTAATCAGGTCAGCATGTTGAATACGCTAACCTCCAGCGCGTTGTTGAAAAACCTGGCAGGGGAGATGCAAAAACGGGTGAAACAGATTTTTGTCGAGTTTTCACTGCAAGGGTACTTGAATAAGCATCCGGGGTTGGCTCACAAGTGCGGTGTGCCAAAGGGAGGCACCTTAGTACTCGTATATACCCACCGCTCTATGTTGGATGCGCTCAACAAGAAACTGCAAACAGTAAAAGAGACCGACGAGCCTGCTTTTAATGTGGCTGAAATGCTGCCGAATGCGATGCTTTCTACCGAGTTTGTAGCGTCTCTTGCCCACCGTGTTAGCGACAGTGATGACAGCGAACGAGCGATGATCAGGGAGATCTCTGAGGTAATGCGTCGTCATGGCAATGAGGAGCGGATGATGGCTATGCAGCCAGCGGCCAATCGTTCCGCGCCAGAAGTGGCCACTGACGCAACCACTGATGCGATGCCAGCAATGGCGCGAAGTGTGCACGTCGCCTCTGTAGCGAATGAGTCTAATCATGAAGCGGCCGTGGCGATGGCTGCGCCACGGGATGAAGTGTCGTTGCTAAGCGAGGCGGTGGTGATGGATCGCTTGGAGAAGTTAGATGCCGTCAGAGCCGTGGCGCCAGATGACCCGATAAACGAGTGGGTGGTAGTGGCGGATTTCTGTTTGCCAACCAGCTGTTGTGACAGTGATTGCACCGATCTCGATTACGTACCTAAGCCAAAACCTGTACCTAAGAAAATCAAAGTGTCTGGCCGCGTTGTGGTCGCACGGAGTGTTGCAAGTAAACCGGCGAAGTCTATTGTTGCCCGCCGCAAACAGGAAGTGATCCCTCATGCCGTGCTGACGGTGGTTGATCGTGAAGAACAAGCGGTGAAGGTGAAGATGGCGAAAGGGCACTTTGTTTTCACTGCGGCACCCGGTGTTTATCAAGTGACCGTGTCTGCCAAGGGGTTTGTTACACAACAGCGGGAGACAGAACTGATGACCTCGCCGCGCGAAGAGGTCATTGTGCAACTGCAACCCAGTAAAACCCGTGGCTAAGCCACTTTTTGAACGGGTACTGGTATGGATGACAGGGTAAAGATCCGGCGAACCAGACTACACATATCAACGGCTGAACAGCCGGAGCCTGGTGCGCGCTGGCATCAGCACTGGGCGAGTCGATTTCAGCGTGTTTATGCACCCTGTATTCAGCAAGCGCTGCTAGCTCAGTTAAAACGGCTTAACGAGCAAAGCGATGGCAGTGATGACGCTGCCGTTATCCATATTCCACGGCTAACCCTGCGGTTGGGTGATTTGCCGCCAGAGGACACCGCAGAGCAAGCATTAGCCGGGATGACGCGGGAGATTGAACGTCAGATTTACGATCAACTGCAGCCAGGGAAAGACACGCAGCTCTATACCCATACCAACGCAGAGTGGTTAATCAACGGTTACCTGAGCTATTTGCAAAACGGATTTTTCCATAACGGTGCCGACTTCGGCGCTATCAGTGAGCTGGAAACCAGATTAATGGCCAGTGCCGGTGACTCTGGGGATCTGTTGCAGCGGTTACGTCAACATGGCATTGACGACAATCAGATTTGTCGGATGGCCCTGCAACATTCTGCGCGTTTTATTCATTGGCTGATGGCCACTGTGTCTCCCGCACGACAGCGCTACCTTGCTGAATTGGAAAGTCAAAGCACAACGGAAGCAACGCAGCTAATGTGCCGGTTATTTGCCGTTTGGATCGGTGTACGCGAACCACCAAACAGCCAGCTGTCTGCGGTTAATTGGCGTGAGTTAACGGCACTTTTGGCGGCAACCACTGTGGCTGGTGATATCACAGGCGCAGAGAGTACCGCTGTTTCTCCTGATAACGCTTTTAGCGGGGTCAGTCAGGCGCAGCTACTCGCGACGCTAGCGATGTGGAGCAAACGCTGCCATGGCGAGCCGCAAGCAAACGCACTGTTGCAGCAACACTCGTCGTCAACGGCATCTTCTGATGATTTACCCCCAACTTCAAAGCAAGCCCATGACCCTCCAGTCGAGGCGAGTTCTTGGTTGGTTTGCCACTGCGGTGTGCTGCTGTTGCATCCATTTTTACCAACGTTATTTCAGCGGTTGGGATGGCTGAGCAGTGACAGCCCTGAGCGTCTTGCAGATGCCCACCAACTACAGGCGTTATTTGCGCTGCACTATCTCGCGACCGGTCAGCAGCAGGCAGAGGAGGGGGAACTTGTTTTTGCCAAGTTTTTACTCGGGATGGAGTTTAGTGAGCCGGTGCCGCACGCTCTGGCGTTGCAGCCAGCGGTATACAGCGAGTTAGATAGACTGCTTTGTGACGTTATCTCCCACTGGTCGGTTCTAAAGAACACATCGTTGGCGGGCTTACGTGAAACCTTCCTGCAACGCTCAGGGTGTTTAATGCCTTTGGATGAAGGCTACCGCTTAAAGGTGGAACTCCGTTCTGTCGATCTGTTGCTGCAGCAGTTGCCTTGGGCCTATCAGTTGATTGTGTTGCCGTGGCTAACTAAGCCGCTGTTTGTTGAGTGGCACTGACCATGCCAGTGAAAACGCTTGCCATCGCCCCGGAAAGCAGTCGCCAGCGCAGTCGCGTGCTATCGGCAACTACGCAGCGCGATACTCACCCCAGCCTAACCCTTGCCAGTGCAAGACAAGGCCGCCAGCCAGCTCATTCAGAGGGGCAAGTCAGCAGGGTGGGGCGTGTCATCACGACGTCGCAACCACAGGTTGTAGGACAAGATCCAGCGTCTGATGGGCAGCCGCGAGAGATGCCGCACAGAGAGTCGCCAACAGCCCCCGTGGCAGAGGTGGTTACCGAGAATAGCTCGCTGCAGGGAGAAGCCGCTAGCCAACAGCAGCGTACAGACGGTGCAGAGATAGCAGAAGCGGAGCCTGCCACGGATGCCACTCCTATATCGGCAAATGAAGTGGGACAAACCGAACAAGCGGGTGCCGCACAAAATAGCAGGCAAACGCAGTCGCGGCAGAACAGCGCCGTACTAAGTACAGATCACCAAAACACAGCCCCACGAAGCACAGCAATACAAAATATTGCTCACCAAAATACTGTTCATCAAAATACTGCTCCCCAGAATACGGCGCCGCAAAACGCTGTACCCGCCAATGCAGCTCCAGCCACCAACGGGCCGCAAGCGGTATTACAGCCGCAGGGTGAAACTCACCGTGAACAGCCAACATCAGAACAAGCCGCGGCGCTGGCGAAAGTTAATGATGTCAAGGTGATCAAGCCGCACAGCGGTGCGGCTAACGTGCCTGCTTCTGCTCACCAACTAGCAGCAAAAGACGAGCAGCAAAGTGAAACAGCAAAACCAGGTGCCAAGGAAGCAGGGGCTGAGCAGCCTGCGCAGGTGACAGTAAAGCTCCCCGCCGAAGTTTCTGCGCCGCCAGCGGTTGCGGCAAAGATAGCGCCGCTCGCCCTTAGTGGCGCTTCCGATAATGTCGTACAACAGTTTAGTTCTGCTTCGCCGTCGCAGATGGCGGTGAACGCTGCCAAACTGGGAACCAATGTCAGTGCTTCATTGATCAGCGAACACCAGAAAGAAGTTAAAAACGTCCCCGTGCTGAAAGTGGACTTGAAAGGCAAACAGCCAGTTAAACAAAAAGCAGGAACAGAGCAAACAACGCCCCAGGATATTGCCTCCGGGATAACCGCGCCGAATCCGACACCTGCAGTGCCCACCCCTCATAAGGATAAAGCCCCCGCACCGAACAACAGTGCATCCCTTAAGCAGCTGGATGCTGAACCAAACCGCAAAGGAATGAACTTCTGGGAGTGGTTAAAAGCGAAAGTGCTTAGCTTGACCGCCAATATTAAAACCACAGATCCCGGGGTGAACACCAAAGCAGGCAGTGCGAAGAAAGTGGCGTTAAAAGGGGAGGCTGATCCTGATCGTGTGGTTCGCCAGCGCAGTGACGCTCGGAGTCAAGTCTCCACCAAACAGCAAGCACTGGTGAGCAGCATTCAAGCCAACCCAGGGCAGGAGAAGATCCAGCCAAAAACGGTGCAGCAGGATTGTAGCGTGGTCATGGTGACTCCTGCGCCTACACCTTTGGTGACAGCATCTAACTCGCATCTCACTGACTACGCCAGTGCGGTGATCCCCGCAGAGGTAAGAGAGAAAGCCGACCAGACCCTGAAACAGAAGATGAATGCGCGTTTGGACAAAGCGCGTTTACAGACCAAGCAAGCGGTCAGCAAGCGGGATGGTGATAAGGGTAAAGCGTTACAGCAGGCGAAAACAAAAACGGCCGCCATTAACCAGCAGGCAGAAGCTAGGCAACGCCAGCAGGTCTTAGACAATCGCAAGCAGGTAGCCGCAGAACAGCGTGCTGGCATTGCAGAAACAAACAAGCAGCTGAAGCAGTTCGATCAGGAAGCGAGTAAAGAGCAAAGCTCGGTGGACAGTGCGGTTAAGGCGAAAGTCAAAGGTGCTGAGAAAGGCGCTGCAGACACCCTTAAGAAAGCGGAACAGGATGCGGATAAACGTAAACAGCAAGGAGAGGCTGACGCCGCGGTAAAGAAAAAGCAATTGAAAAAGGCGCAGAAGAAAAAGAGTTGGTGGCAAAAGGTTAAAGGGGCAATTAAATCTGCGGTGAAAGCGATCAGCAAGGCGATAGACGTTGTTTTTACCAAAATGCGCCAAGCGGTCAAGTTCATTATCGATAAGGCGAAGAATGCGGCCATTGGCCTGATAAACAAGGCTCGCAAATGGGTGGTGGACAAGCTAAACAAGTTTCGTGACTGGGCGAAAAAACAGGTCACCCGTTACATCGGCAAACTATTTCCTAAGCTTGCCAAGGCGATCAATAAGCTGATCGACAAGGTAGTCGATAAAGCGGTGAAGGCGGTTAACGCGATCGCCGACAAAGCGATTGCCGGTGTGAAAGCCGTTGCCGGGTTTATCGGCAAGGCGTTGGATAAGATCCTTGCGGTGTTCCAAACCGCATTAAAAGCGGCGGTGCAGATCGTTGGTGCCGTGCTCACGGGCGATTTTACCGAAGCGCTGAAAATCGCGATCCGTGCCGCCTGTGACATTGCCGGTATCAGCCCTAAGCCTATTTTCGATTTCATTAATCGTGCGGCTAGCAAGGTTGTACCTATTCTGGTTAACCCAGATAAGTTCATCAAAAACCTTTGCAAAGCCGTGGGGATGGGGTTGCGCAATTTTGTAAAACATATCCGTGTTCATCTGGTATCCGGTTTAGTGAGTTGGCTCACCGGTGCCATGTCGTCTGTTCCCATTACTTTGCCGAAAAAATTTGATGCCAAGGGTGTATTTAGCCTTGTCCGGCAGATCATGGGACTCACCTGGGAAAATCTTAAAGCGCGCATCATTAAACGGTTTCCGGCCGCAGCCGGGGTGATGGAGGGGATCGCCAAAGGCGTAACGATCATTCACCAGTTGGTGACCAAAGGGCCCGGCGTGCTTTGGGAGATGGTGAAAGAGAAACTGGCCAACCTGAAACAGATGGTGATGTCGGAGATACGCAAGTTTGTCATTTTCCGTTTAATTGAAGCGGGGATCTCCTGGCTGCTGGGGATGCTGAACCCAATCGGAGCACTCTACAAGGTGCTCAAGCTATTGTTCGATCTGGTGATGTTTTTCGTGCGCAACTTTCAGCGTATTAAAGCCTTTATCTTGTCTATCTACGGTGCCATTACGTCGATAGCCGCTGGTGTGTTGACCAAAGCAGCGAAAGCGGTTGAGGGCTCGTTGGCTCGCATTATCCCAATTGCGATATCGTTTTTGGCATCGCTGCTGAATCTCGGCGGGCTAGCGGGGATGATCCAAGGGATCATTAAAACCGCCGCTAAACCGGTGACGCGCCTGTTTGATTTTCTGGTGGATAAAGCGGTAGCCGTGGGTAAGCGCTTGCTGAAAGGAGGGAAGAAAGTCGCCAAAAAAGTAGTCGGCAAGTTGGTGGCGTGGTGGAAGGCGAAAAAGTCGTTTAAAGCCAATAACGGCGAAACTCATACGCTGTTGTTTAAAGGGCAGGGTAATAGCGCAGTGCTGGTGATGCGCAGTGAAGAGCATACCTACAGTAGCTTTTTGAATTCGTTGTCACCGACATCGCTACAACCGGAGCAAGTCACTGACCTGAACAAAGCAAAACTGATCGCAGCAAATATCGATCGTACACGCAAAGAGCTAAGTCGCGAAAAAAGTGATGCCGTTAAGAAAGCCAAAAGTCGTGAGATTGATAGCTTGCTTGAGCAGTTAGGTGTTAGAACAGCGTCACTATTTGGCGGCATTCCGAAATGTGGCAAGCCCAAATATGGTGGTTTTAGTGCCGGTGGGTTTGGTAAGTCGATGTACATCGAGCCGCTCACAAATCAAGATGCGCCAACCGGTTCGGCACCTAATCTCTCTCCAACGGCTGCCTATGCCGTTATTAATCTGCGCCGACACCCTAAGAACCCTGCCAAATCCAGCTTTTATATTCGGGGGCACCTGCTTAATGACAATCTTGGTGGAACGGGTACTGATTGGAAGAACCTGACGCCACTGTCGCGTTCAGGCAACCACCAGCATGAAGTTCAGGCCGAACGTTACGTTAAAAGAGGATTCAAGGCCGGGGCGATCATGCGTTATAGCGTGGTGCCTAAGTACACGGGACAAACAGGAAAGGTGCCACTAAAAGCTGCATTGCGAAAAGCTTATCCTGCGCAAGCTGCCACCTTTGACAAGATCGTTGATGCTGAGGCTCACGTCCCTGTATCACTGGAGATTAAAGCGGCGACACTAAAGCCTAAAAATAAGGGCTACATTGAGTTGAGCAGTAAATCATGGAATGTTTTAAATCCAATTGAGCGATCAGTCGAACGCTATGCTTTGGCGAATACGCCAAAGGTTATTCCAGTAAGATTAAATCAGCCATTTACGGTTAAGCAGTTGACCAACCAACCTGGGCAGGTGATTACTTCAACTCAAGCCACAGCGATTTGGAGCGCCGTTAACGCTAAGTTGAATGACCCCGCTTCGAAGTCAAAATCGTTTAGCTCTTATGACAAACTGTCAACAGCTACAAAACAATTTGGGTCACCTGTAAGCCTCAATCAACTAAATGACTGGCGAAAGATTAACTATATTCGCCTGCGTTAAAACGCTGGTATTTTTGATGTTTAAGAGGAGTGCAAAGCTGATGATGGAACAAGTGCCCCCGGGCTCCTTACTCGTTACCAACGCCGCCAACCTTGAACACGGCTTTGCATATTTGAAGCAGGTGTTTTTGGCACGGATAAAGTTGCATGAGCAGCAACAAGTGTCAGGTGAGGATAGGGATCAAGCGGCGATTGCCGATGAGGTTGAGTTACCGCCGTTGGCGTTCTATCAAGATGGCTCCAGCTTTTCGTTGTTTATCGAAGCGCACCAACCCAGCTTTGAAGAGTACGTGATCCTCCTACTGGCCTTGGTGCCCCATGTGCAAGGCTGTTTTTTCGACCAAATATTCGAAGCGCATTTTGAGCATGGTGCGCCAGCGGAATTTGGTGGTAGCCGTCAGAATGAACACCGGCTGTTTCAACCGACCGGAGAAACAGCGCTTTATCTGTTGGCGGGCGGGGATCTGGACAGGCGATTTCAAGTACAACAGCTGTTGGCAAGCCAGCACTGGTTGGCACAGCAAAACATTGTGCGATTGGAAGCCCCCGATACGGGGCAGTCTTATTTGAGTGGACGGCTGACCATGGATGCTGACAAGGTCGAACAGTTTACGGTGGGGCACAGCCCTGAGCCTGATTTTAGTTCGGCATTTCCGGCGCAAAAGATCACTACCCACCTGGCGTGGGACGAGCTGGTGTTGCCAGACGCGGTGATGAACCGTATCGAAGATATTAAAGATTGGATCAGTTACAACGCCACCATGATGGCTGACTGGCAGATGGCACGGAAATTAAAACCGGGGCATCGGGCGCTGTTTTATGGGCCATCGGGTACCGGAAAAACATTAACAGCAACGCTGCTGGGCGAAGCAACTAACCGGTCGGTATACCGGGTTGACCTGTCTACGGTTGTTTCCAAGTACATTGGTGAAACTGAAAAGAACCTGGCTAAGCTGTTCGATACTGCCGATGGTCAGGGTTGGATCCTGTTTTTCGATGAGGCGGATGCGCTCTTTGGTAAGCGCACGGCAGTCAATGATGCCCATGACCGCTACGCCAATCAGGAAGTGTCATTTTTGCTGCAAAAAATAGAAGAGTTTGATGGCTTGATTATTCTTGCATCCAACTTCAAGACCAATATGGATGATGCCTTCTTACGACGTTTTAATAGCGTGGTGCATTTTCCCTTCCCAACGGAGCAGGAGCGAGAAGCGATCTGGCGCAATAACCTACCAGAGGCGCTGCCTTGGCAGCAGGGGGACAATTTACCCAAATCACTGGCGCGTTATGAGTTGGCGGGAGGCGCCATCGTTAATGCCGTGCAGTACGCCTGCATTAAGTCCCTTGCTCGCAAGCACAAAGAACTCCAGCAAGAGAGTTTGTTGGATGGCATCGCCTTAGAACTGGAGAAGTTGGGTAAAGTGTTTCGTAAATAGCTTAGGTGATGCATCTGTATGTTTTTGAATGAGGCGAAAACAAGTACGCCAGTTGCGTTTATGTTTGCCTATTAATGGTTCTTTACCTGCTGCAATTTTTACTGGCACCGTTCTGGTGCGCTCGCCTACTTCTAGTGATTGTAAAATAACCTGACACTATTCATTTAGGGTTAGCTGCTGTTCATGAAATTCCATTGGTTGTTCTTCTCTTCTATTTAATGCTAATTAAGTCAGTTGGTTAGAATGTTTTTAGGTGCTTTTTATCAAGGCTGGAATAGCTCTTGCTCTGGTTAGGGGAAAGCAACAACCGCCTTTAAACGAGGGAGCGTCAGATGGATAGGTATCTGCAATCTTTAGGAGTTCGTGGGGCATCACGTATACAAGTAACGGCAATCGCCATTGGCCTGTTACTTATCGTAATGAATCTTGGTCAATATGCGTTGTGTGTGTTTATCCTCTCAGCACTGTTCTCATGGCGTGTTTTTGCCGCTATTGAGCGTGACCAAAATAGCTTTGAATCAATCTTGCTTGACGTCAAAGCGGGTAAGACCAAGGATATTGACTCGGTAAACTCCGGGCCGCTGCAAGCCCTCTATCCGTTAATTGATGATCTGGTACGCCACGCTCAACGTGAGTTGTCAGCCATTAAATCTGTCAGTGCCGAAATGGGATTCTCAGCCAAAGAGCTAGCCAGCAACGCCATTGAGGTGGCAAGCCATTGTCAGCAGCAGTCTGACGCCACCACGTCATCCGCCTCTGCCGCCACCGAGATCAGCCAGAGTATCGACGATGTGTCCCACCGTATCGAAGTGACTCGGGATGCAGTCGAAAACAGCAGTCAGTTATGCCATCAGGGGCGCGCCGAACTGACCAAAACCAGAGAACAAGTTGTCAGCGTCAACCAAAGCGTAATTTGTACTGGAGAAAGCTTGAAGGCACTGGATGAAAAACTGGGGGCGATTGTCTCTATGTCGCGCTTCATTCGTGAGATCGCCGAGCAAACTAACTTATTAGCCTTGAATGCAGCGATTGAAGCCGCGCGTGCCGGTGAACATGGTCGAGGCTTCAGTGTGGTTGCTGATGAGGTGAGGGGGCTGGCACAGCGCAGCCATGAATCCGCCAATGCAATTACCAAGCAGGTAACCGAAGTCACCAGCAGCATGTCTGAGGTCGGCCAGCAGATGCTGCAGGCGTTGGGATCAACTGAACAGTGTCAGCACAGCGTTGATGCAGCTTACGCGTCATTAGAGGCCATTGTATTAGCAACAGAACAGGTCTCTGACCAAATCGGTGGTATTGCTACGGCGTCCGAACAACAGGCGATTGCCACACGGGAGATATCCCAGAACATGGAGCAGGTGGCGGTTACCGCCGAGCGTAACGCATTTATGGCGAAGCAAAACGCCAGCGTTGCAGATCATTTGCAAAACATCACCCGCATGGAGGCTTGAACATGCTGAATACTCACATTGATATCTCAATTGTCGTTACCTTGGTTACTGCCTTGTTGTTCCTCGTTCTGGTGATCAGTTGGGTGCACCTGCGTAATAAGCAAGTGATGACGGAACGGGTGAGCGATGGCCTGGCATGGCTTAAGAGCTTCCGCCAGCTGTTGACTCTCATTCAGCAACATCGTGGTTTAACCAACGGTTACCTGTGTGGTGACAGTGGCCTGAACAAACGCATACTGCCGTTGCAGGGTAAAACCACACGGCTGATCCGGCAGCTGCAGCTTAGCGATAGCTGGTTGGCAGACAACCCTGAGTGGCAAGGCATTGAACGCCACTGGCAGCGCCTGTCTACTGGTTTCAACAATCAAACCTCCGCCAATAATTTAGAACAACACAACAAGTTGATCACCAACCTGCTTTATCTGGTTGATGACTGTGGTGAAGCCCACCGCTTATACGAGCTTAAAGATCAGCAGGGGCGCTCTATCCGTTATTTGTGGCAGTCATTACTGGTAACCGCTGAACATATCGGCCAAGCACGTGCGATTGGTACCGGGGTAGCGGCGTCTGGTCAGTGCGATAGCGTGGATCGGATCCGTCTGGCTTACTTGCAAAAAGCGATTGCTGATTTTGTCGCCGTTGAACGGGCAATGAATAAAACTGCGTTGAGCAACTTATTGCAGGTGTTAGCGCAAGAGGTGATTACCGATCGTCCTACCGTCAGCGCTAACGCGTATTTTGACATTGCCACGCAAGCGTTAGAGGAGGTGTTTGTCTCATTTGATCAGGCGATTGAGGCATTACAGGAAACCCCGAGTGGCTTCACTCAACAGGCGCAAGCCCCGAAGGGCTCAGGCTATGCCACGAATCCGCAGCATGTGTGATGTGTAGGTTATGTTTAATGGCTAGCTAAGAGATGGATAGCCCTGCTAACTGTTTTTATACGGAACGGCATTCTTCTTATCTACAAGGTATGGCTAACTAGCTTGCTGTTTTTATTTATTATTTAGCTTTCTCTAGCGTGCATATAGGAACTCTATAACGCCGCATTCTCGCTTTCACCGGCACAGGATAGTGTATAAACAGCCCAAACATTGAGCTAACTGCTTGATAGATATAAAGTTGAGAGCGTATATTGGTGAGATAATTGATTGGCGGACGCTGTGGCTTAGTGAGAATTCCGTCTAAAACACTGTTATGTGTCACTCAGAGTTGAGTCAGTAATATGAACTATGATCCTGAAAAAATGAGATGTTTTACTATTGAAGTGAAGATTCCAAATCGATCTGCACCTAAGAATCTACAGGATAGTCATTGGGAATGTAACGAAGATACGATGATAACTTTAGGGGTTAGCACTTCTGCTCGATTGACCCATAAACGTATTTACCTTGATTCTAGAGAGCTAGCGGATGCTTTTGTTAATCACTTGCATGAAGTTTTTTCTAAGCGAGCATATTGTGACGAGTATTTCATATTTATCAGAGATCATTCTCACGACTTCAGTAAATTGAAAGCTCGTTGGAAAATCAAGCACAGTAAAGAAGTTCGAGTTAAATTAAACACATAACAAGTCACTTCAAGCGACACATTTTGCTACGCCGTTTTTGTGCAGGTGTCGCAAGCTCCAAATTATTGCACAAAAACACTACTCAAAATGAGCGCCTGAGTGAGGCGTTACATTGCATGAAGGAACTATGGACGAAGTAACACTTAAAGTGACAAAAGATGAAGCTCTCGTCTTATTTGATTTCCTTTCGAGATTTTCAAATGAGGATAAACTCTCCATTCAGGATCAAGCTGAGGAAAGAGCACTTTGGAATCTAACTTGTGTCTTTGAGAAACAGCTTGCAGAGCCCTTCGATAAGAATTGGATTCAGATAATTGAGGCTGCTCGAAATAGACTCCGCGATGAGTGACATTCACAATGTAACAAGTGCGGGCACGGGATTCGTTCCTCACTCGTGCCACAAACGTTAGGCTTCAAGGGTATACGATTGCACGAGATTGACGATGAGTACGCCACCTGCACCGGTACATATGCCACTTTGAGGATTACCTCGAAGGTGCTGGATCCCGAGCAGATCTCTACGCTCATTGGTTTTGAGCCAACGCGCAGTTTCAAGAAGGGTGAGGTGCGAACGCAACATCCCTCAGCAAAGAGTAAAACCCATGCATGGAGTGGCTGGTTTTACTCCACCAAAGAGCTCAGCCACTCGCGCGATTGTCGCCGTCACCTAGAAGTCTTATTGGCCGGTCCACTAAAAGACAGTTCTTCGTTGGGGCAGCTTCGCGAAAGTGGTTGCGAGACGGATGTAGCTGTTATGTATGGCTATACGCAGGGAGGCCCAACGATTTCCCCGCAACAAATGCTCGGCCTGGCTGAAGCCGGCGTCGAAGTGTGGTGGGATTTGTATCATGAGCCGGAAGCAGATGAGTGATGAAGCCTAACAAGCAAAACCAAAATCGCCCGCAAGCGGGCTGGACTCGCCCCACTAGCCTTTGTTTTGGGCGTTAGTTGTCAGGATAATATGAAGTTCAATCCGTACATCGTAGGACTAACCTTGATAGCCGTTCTAGTGATGTTTGGCCAGAATGCGGCCGTTAAGTCATTGATGAGTATAGACGGCGAACTTTCTCAAAGTGATTTACTCTCTATCTCAGAGCATACAAATCAGAGCTTACCCCTGATGGTTGACCCTGATACTCGCCTAGATGAAACGCTTGTCGAAGAGAATACTTTTGTATATCGGTACACCGTTACTAAATACAATGCAGATGAATTGACCTCATCCAACTTTGCTTCTCTAATTCAAGAGGATTTGGCATCCGCATACTGTGAAGCAGAGGAAACGAAACAGTTCTATGAAAGCGGTGTGCTGCTAAAGTACGAATACACTGACTGTTGCGGAAAGTTGGCTGCTGTGGTTGTGATTAGCCCGTCTGATTGCGATGACAGCTAACAAGAAAAACCATTGGGACAATTTAAACAGCGCGGCTTTGCCGTTAACTTGCTCCCTGTTTAAGGCGTTAAAAGGCAAAAGGAAGTCATGACACATCTTAGTATTTTGATTATCGTGCTACGGGTCACTGCTATAGTTTTAGCGCTGAATGTCCTTGAGAGCTTTCCACTCCAGTATGCGGGAATGGGTGCTATGGAAAGCGAGACCATGCAAACTCTGTTTTGGACCTCTTACGTCATACCAAACGCGATTAAGCTCTTGTTGGCAGTGGCTTTATGGTTGTTCCCAAGATCAATTATTGGCGTTGTAGTTCCTGACTCGGCTAAAGGCGAAGAGAGTCCTGAGTATTTTCAAAATCTCAACTCAGCATGCATATCCGCGATCGGTGTCTACATACTTTGTTTCTCTGCTGCCGATTGTGTGTACTACGTAAGTCTGAACCATGAGCTTTCCTCTCAGTTGGGTTACGGGGCATCGTTTACACCGCATGACCAGGCCGCTTTTATAGCCACTATTGCCGAGCTGACTTTAGGTTTGGTGCTTGTTATTGGTAACAAAGCTTTGTCAGGGCTACTCAGTCGGATAAGGGCGTAATGCCTTTTAACAAGTCACGCAATTGCACTCCGGCCGCTGAAAAGCGCGGCCTCCGTGGGACTGGCTTAGCCAGCCCATTCGTGAAGCTTAAGCTTTCTAAGGAGTCTCCGCATTAAACGTGTTTTTCCAGTTTTTTTTGTAGTTCTTATATTGGGGCTATTAGCATTCTTTTCTCAAAAGCGAATTCCTATTCCCACTGGTGATGCGGAAGATTATTGGGAGTTTGCTTGTGGAGTAGAGCTTGAAGCATTTGATGGGTATTTCCCTTATGCGCACTGGACAGGAATTTTTCCCAATAAGGGAGATTGGTACTTCTACTATTACCAAGAACATCATGGGCGTCATGTTTATAAAGTGAGTAAGCAGTCTCTACTTAAACAAACTGAGGATGTTTTTAAGCTTCTTGACGTTAAAATTGAAAGTTCAGTTCAATCTATGGGGAGAAATGATAGCCTCAGTGGAAAAAATACTCGAAGGTTAAGCTGTCTAAAGGCTAAAGAAACCGTAGATTCAAATAAAGAAGAGTTTATAGACGCAATTAGTAACCAAAGTAAAAATCAAGAAAATACAGCTAGTGCTCTCGATAGTTTTGATCTTCAATGGGAGCGAAGTAATAGATATTGGGTTTCAATTGTTTTTGAAGCAATTTTTTTACCTCTGTGGTGGTTGTTTAGTTTTCATGGGGGCGTATTCGGGAAATATAACAGTAAAATTTCTGTAAGGCTTGCTGTTTCTCCGCTATTACTATTCACACCATTCTATCTTGGTTATACCCCATATTTGTTTTCCTCAGGGGGCTCTGGTGGGATCTTATACCCTTTGCTTGCTATGTTGGGAAGCATTCCGTTTATCTGGATCCCATATAACTCTTTTGATATTGGTTTTTTAAATATGCTACCAAGACCATTGGCATTTATATCACAGGTACCTTCTTCACAAATGGCTGTAAGCTTTTTTGGTGGAGTAAGCCCTACGATATTATTCACTTACATTGGTGTGGTTTTGGGGGGGAGCAAGTTGATAAATAAATATCGCAGTGCAAAATCAAAAGCATAACAAATGCATTAAAAGGATGATGTAAGCCAGCCGCTTTATTACAAAGAAGAACCGCAAGAAGCAGTCCAATTTACACCGCCTATTATGCGATCGCTGGAGGATCCCCTCATAAATCCTCCAATCCAGCGGTGTGAACCAGCCTTACCAATTCATTGATAGCCCAGCGCATTCGCTGCTCTGAGATAACAAAATCTGATCGCCTTCGAACTTCTTTGCCTAAACGAACAATCGACAACCCAGCTCGCTTTCTGATGGTATTCGCCTGAAAGTGGCGTTGCCATCCAATCTGTTGCGCCACCAAGCCTAACCACCAAAGCATGATTTCTGCGAGCATGGCGATTAGCAGCAGTACATCGTAACGGCGCGGACAGCGCGAGCGACTATGACGCAAGCCAAAGCCGTATTGCGGGCTTTTTAAATCGCGAGCGTTATCGAGCGTCCTTTCACCGAGACAGAAGCCCGCAATGTCATCATTCGTAACTGCTCCCGCACATCAGCCCAATCCACCAAAACAACCGGCATGGGATTGGCACCACATAGCTGCCGCGCGTGCCACTGATATACCGCCAATCGTTCGTTATTCAGATGATGATTGCCCAAAAACCGGTCCATCCGTTTAATGTTGTGCTTGGGCGCCACACGCCCCTCAATGTTCCGGCCTAATTCAGTCAATGACAAGCTGTCGCCATCAAGCAACGATTGTGTGGCAACTATCAGGGAACTCAGGCGTTTTTTGTGAATTTGCGGACACTGTTGTGCAAGCATTTGGTGTAGGATTTGAACTTCGCGAATCCCGACTGCCTCCGTGCAGGGTGAGATAGGATTTGTTTTTGGCGAAATTAATTAGATCAAACCACGGGGTGCGCGTCTACTTTTATGAATTTCCTAGGGATTATGAGGGGATTCGCTAGAATGAGGCGTTATGTGTACCGAAGGTTCGGAGCTAAATTGAGCATTTTAGAGTTAATAAGGAATAGGTTTTTCCCCACTTATAATGCAGTCATGTTTTTTGGCTTTAGCCTTTTACTTTGCTATTTTTATTCTGTTCTACATTGGGATGTACTTTTTCAAAATACGGCTAAACTCGATGACAACTTAAATCCAGTATTATTTGATCTACTTTCTTTATTATACAGCTACAAAGTTTTTGCTATTGCTTCATTATTATTTTCTATTTGGGGTTTAATCAGGAAAAACTGTTTTGTTATAAATTTCTTTGTGTCATTATTTTCAATATTCTTAATCATTACAGTGACGTAAGTACACATAACAAGCTGTTCAAGCGGGAAATGTAGTTGACCCGATTCAGTAGACACCAAAGTCAAACAAGGCGGAGGACATCATCCACCCGACTAGGTCGCTAACGGACTCCAGTTTTTTGCTGTTTACTCTGCCCCTGCAGAATTTGAGCAACGCATGTTTAGAAGATGAAGGGGGCAGCCTCTCCCTGATGCTCGCAGGATACCCACCCGAACGGATGGCTAAATGGCTGTTGGTTCACCCTCTCCGCCACGGGATTTTTGGCTATGCTTATTTGTTGGCCAGGTTAGCAAAGCGGGTCAGCAAAATCACCTCATCTGAACCACGATGCTTGTTCGCGCTTTGGTGTTAAAAGAGACTGGCCAACTGCGTTAAAGCGAATCCAGATCTGCCAGATAGGTGCCGGCTTGGCTTAAAACTGCGGTGCGGTTTTCATCACTCATCTTGTCCCAGTTGCGATACACCATACCGATGCGTGGGTTGCGGGCGATGCGGTCACGATGTTCATTCATAAAGTGCCAATAGAGGGCGTTAAACGGGCAGGCTTTCGATCCGGTTTTTTGCTTCACTTGATAATGACAGTTGGCGCAGTAATCACTCATCTTATTGATATAGTTTCCGCTAGCAGCGTAGGGTTTGCTGGCAAGTAAGCCTCCGTCTGCAAACTGGCTCATCCCCCGGGTGTTGGGCATTTCCACCCATTCAATCGCATCGATATAGACGCCGAGATACCAGGCGTCTACTAAGTCAGGATCCATACCTGTGATGAGTGCAAAGTTACCGATCACCATCAAGCGTTGAATATGGTGGCCGTAGGCATATTCGAGACTTTGGCCCAAGGACTCCCGCATACAACGCATCTGAGTTTCGCCATCCCAGAAGTACTTTGGCAGTGTTCTATGGCCATTTAGTGCATTTTTTTCTGCGTATTGCGGCATGTTTAGCCAGTAAATGCCGCGAACATATTCTCGCCACCCCAGGATTTGACGCACGAAACCCTCCACCTGGGCAATGGTGATGGCGCCGACTGCTTGCCGGTATGCTGTAATGGCTGCATCGATCACCTGTTTTGGATGCAACAGCTTGGCATTCATGGCGAAGGAAAGTCGGCAGTGATAGAGGCTCCATTTGGTTTCGCTCTGGCAGGTCATTGCATCCTGAAATCGGCCGAATTTAGGCAGTAGCTGCTGACAAAAATAGTCGAGCAATTGTAGCCCCTGTTGGCGGGTAACTGGCCACAACAGGGCGCTATGATAACTGCCGAAATATTCGACCTTGTGTTTGTCGAGTCGTGCCTTGATATCTGTGACATCATTGGCGAAGCAGAGTGGCTCAGGCAGCGCTTCGATCTCCTGTTGGCTTAGCTTCTCTCTGTTGTTGGCATCGTAATTCCATTGGCCACCTTCGGGTTCATCGCCGTTCATCAGCAACTCATATCGGCGGCGCATTTTCCGATAGAAGGTTTCCATGCGGTGTGCTGTATCTACTTTGAAATAGTGGTTAAGTTCATCGAACGGGAGTAAAAAATGTTCACTGTCCCATATGGTGCGGCTCACACCATCAGGTAGCTGCATGGTCTCTAGTTGCTGTTTTAATCGATACTCATCTGGCCGCTGAAACTCAAAACCGTTGGCGCCCGTGAACGTCAGTATGTCGTTTATCAGTGGTGGCAGGCTCTCATAGGCGTGAGTGTCGTCTAGCGTCAGGTGAAGTACCTGGTGACCTGCGGTTTTTAGTGCGTTGGCAAAGCCCGCCATGGCACAGAAAAAGGCACATATCTTTTGGATATGATGTTTGACGTAACCGGTTTCCTGTTTCAGTTCAGCGATCAGGTAGAGCGTGCCGGGATCGACAGAGCGATACCAGCTATGAGACGGGTTGAGCTGATCACCCAATATCAGTCTGATCCGCTCAGTAGGTAGCAGAGGGCCAGACGGCTGAGTTTGGTCAGCGAGTTCGCCTCTCTTGGAAAGGTAAGTCTGGGCGCGTTCTAAGGCTGACTGCAGTGCTTTATCTATCATGTACTTATTCTCGGATTGGTGTTAGCCGGTTTTCGTTTTGATTGACGGCGACATCGTTCAGAGCAGTATTTGACGTCATCCCATACTTTTTCCCATTTTTTACGCCAGTCAAATGGCCGCTCGCAGATCGGGCAGCGCTTAGATGGAAGTTGAGTTTTCTTGTGCATTGGCGACCCTTCTTCGGCTTCACTTATTCACTGGAACAGAGACCGGCCAATCTGCTGCATCGACGGAGTCGATAACTGCACCGCAGGCACCCTCATCACCATGCCACTTGGCAATGTAGTCACCCTCTGGGTCGAACATCTGTTGCTGTTTTTTGAGATTAAAATGGCGACCCTGACGGGGATCTGCACCCACGCCAGCGATGTACTGCCAGTTGCCCCAGTTGGATGCTACGTCATAATCCAAAAGCTGTTGCTCGAAGTAGTAGGCGCCAGCACGCCAATCGAGTTGCAGTTCGTGAATGAGACAACTGGCGACTATCTGCCTGCCACGATTTGATAGCAGGCCTGTTGCTCTAAGTTGATTCATGCTGGCGTTCACTAAAGGGTAGGGTGTGGTGCCGTTGATCCAGCGGGCAAGCCTTTCGCCATAAAGGCAGCCCGTCACTGGTTTATTGGTGATCCCGCGAAGTTGAAACAGCTTGTTGCCATGCTTGATCGCGTAAAGCTGAAAGTATTCGCGCCAAAGCAACTCAAAGCAGATCCAGTAGGTGCTTTCGTTTCTGCCGTGCAAACGTTGGTACTTTCCCAGCGCCGCTAAAACTTGGGTCGGAGAAAGCGTGCCGTTAGCCAACCAAGGAGAAAACCGAGTGCTGGTGAACTCACCATCAAGGGCGTTGCGGGTTTCCTTGTAGTGACTGGCTGCTGATGTTTGGAAGTAGGCACGCAGAAAGTCTGCTGCTGCATCTTCGCCGCCTTTAATGGGCAGGGAGGTTAACTGAGGTTCCTCTGACGCGTCTGTGGTGCTTGAATAGCCTAACCTGGCCTGCCATTTGTCGACGGGTAAAAGTGCAGGCTGACTTCCTTGCTGATCTATTTCTGTTGGTGGCGGGGGCAGTGATGGCGGGGCGGCCAGCACCTGCGCATCATCATAACTTGGCGCGGCCTGTTCTATCAGCCTGCGAAACTGGGAGAAGGTGTCCGGCAGGGCTTCAACACTCATTGGTAACTCGTCAGGTTGGTAGATGCTTTGCACGGCGGCGCTGATAAATGTTGTGTTTGGAAATCGACTTTGCAGTTGTTGCCAAGGATGCTGCTCCTCACTGGCTACCTGGCGAGCGCGATAGATAGCATCGGGTTGAAGTTGTTCAATCAGGCCGTCAAGGATGGCTGTTGGTTCGCCCTCTGCGTAATGCAGGGTTTGATCTAAATTTTTCAGCTTGGTGTTTAGTGACTGCAATGTCTGCCACTGAAAGCGACGCCTCTCTGCACTCATGCGGCTGACAACAAATCGGTTACCACGGATCTGCTGTGGGCTTTGAATGAAAATGAATAGCAGGTGTTGGCATTGCTGCGCAGCACGCACCAGCAGTGGATGATCTTTGAGCCTTAGATCGTTACTGAACCAAAACAGGCCTAGCCGATATTTTTGTGAGTCGGTTGCGAGCAAGTCGTTTTACCTTTGCGGCGACAAACAAAATTGTTTGTTATCGCAAAGATATACGTTACCTCGAAGCGTTTGGGTTTAAATCTGTATCGATTTGAACGGCTTTATTTAAAAGATAAGAGGAAAATCGGACGCCCGCCCTCTGTAGGCTTTAGCCAACGGGCGCAGGCAATGTAGAGAATCCTCAGCATGCGTGATGTGTAGATCATGTTTAATGGCTAGATAAGAGATGGATACTTCTGTTAACTGTTTTTATGTGGAACAGCATTCTTCTTATCTCCAAAGTATGGCTAACTAGCTTGTTGTTTTTATTGCTTATTTAGCTTTCTCTAGCGTGCATATAGGAACCCTATAACGCCGCATTCCTGCTTTCACCGGCACAGATGAGTGTATAAACAGCCCAAACATGGAGCTAACTGCTTGATAGCTTTAGAGTTGAGGGCGTATATTGGTGAAATAATTGATTGGCGGACGCTGTGGCTTAGTGAGAATTCCGTCTAATACACTGTTATGTGTCCGTAGAATTCTTGGAAAGTAATCAATGAAATTGCTCAAAAGGTATAGAACATTCATCTCTACGATTTCTATTGGTGCTGCTGTTTGGTGTCTGTCTATGGTTGGCTTTCAGATAAGTTACGCTGAGAAGATCTCGAATACAGTAGAAAAGTGTTTTGTTGAGCAACAGGAAAATTGCTCAACGAGGGATATTGGAATAATCAAGGTCAACTTGTCTTTGTGGGATAATTCTGCGAAATACTATCTCTTTATGGCAGTAATCTTTTTTACGACTTACGGCGCCACAGGGTTCTCCGTGAGAAAAAGTCGTGAGTAATCAACACATAACAATGCAAAGCAGTAAAGCAGCTTTCGGCTGCTGGACTCGCTGCGCTCGCCCCTGTTTGCGGCGTTGGTATGACTCCCACTGTCAAGTTTGACGCACTGATCCGTGCTAAAAAACTAGCCATCGTTTTCTTCTAAAAAAGAGCTGATACATCAGATGAAGCCGGTACTTTCGTCGGTTGCTATGCTGGTATCCGTGGATTACTCATTTTCATGAGCAGCGCCTACCTTACTTGTTCCGCCGTGGCACCTGTCTTCAGTCTATGTTCGTGGATCAACCGTTTGCGCGGTTGCCATCCTAACGCCGTCGGTGGTTGTGCCACACCCGTGGCTTGATCCAATGCATCAGCTCACTACCTGTTGTCATGCTGGCACCCGCGCCAGACGATTTGCTGGAACCACGTGACTGAGTACCACTTCTCGAGCAATGGCCCAGATATAAGCGATCATCTCTCTGGCGATCGCGGCGATCGCCACGTTGTAATGCTTACCGCGCTTCATTAGCCGCTGATAACGACGGCATAGCCGCAGCTGAGCCTGCCAGGCGATATCAATGATCTCCTGACCTAATGATTCTTGTCGTTTTTGCATCTCGGTGGAGATATTGGCGGCATAGCGATAAGAATGTGCCCCTTCAACCAATAGCCTGCGGGCCCGATGATTACCGGATTTAGTTATTGCCCCCAGTTTTCGTTTATCACTGCTGGTGTGCTCACTGGGGACTAACCCGAGATAACTCATTAACTTCCTGGGGTGGTCAAATCTGGTTAAGTCGCCCAGCTCTGCGATCACACCCACGGCAACCAATAGACGCACCCCGCGCATCGCCTGTATTGCTTTGACGACAGGGTAGTAACGCCAGCGTTTCACATGGTGAAGTAGTTCATTATCCAACCGCTCCAGTCGTCGCATGCGCTCAGAGACGGTTTGAATATACTCCTGTAACACGATCTGCTGTGCAGGATGGGGAAGCACTAGTTCGGTCAGCCAGCGGAGATGTTTCGGTGACCAGTTATCTTTTACAGTGCACTGAATGTGATTACGCAATAACAGCGCCTTGAGCTGATATTTGGCGGCTTTAAGGTCCTTCATGCAGGCTTCTCTGGCACGGGACAGATCCCGTATTGCTTCGTCTTCAGGCTCAGGTACGTAGATGGGGGTGAGATCGCCATTACGAATACAACTGGCGAGCTTAATTGCATCCCTGCGATCGGTTTTAACCCGGTCACCAGGCTTCTTGGGGATAAGGGAAGGGGCAACGACGTAACAAGAGTGCCCAAGGCTGGTTAAGAGGCGGTAGATCCAGTAACCGCAAGGGCCGGCTTCGTAAACAAAATGAAGCGTGTGGTTGGGATATTTAGACGTAAATTGTCGGGCCAATTTGGAGAGCGCAGCCTTGGTGCTGTTTACTCGGCCAAAGTGTTTAATTTCAGCGCGTTGACGATCTTCACAATAAGCGACTTCAGAGAAGGTTTTGTGCGTGTCTAAGGCGATAAAAAGTATGCTACTGTAATTCATGCTGACCTCCAGCTTGTATTGTTGACACATACATTATGGCTCTGGCTTTTAGCTAACCCACGAAGGCGGAGGTCAGCACCTTTTGTGGGAGTCATATTGTCTATACGTATGGGGCATGGAGTGGCTAATAAAACATATCCTAAGAATACTGGGTGGGAAAACGTCGAATACCGATTCGAACTGAGCAATTCCGATAATGAAAGGGTGAACTTCATTCTCAACGAAGCTTGTCATGTTTTCTACTATCACGCAGACGGAAACTGGAAGTTGGTATACAAGGATAAGTACGCTCTGGATTTGCTCGAAATTTTGGAGCGGAATTCTGGGTTGAAAGACGAACTTATCGAAACAGGTGATCGTGTCATAAAGATGATTACCTATCGGGCGAACGAGTTGAGAGCCAAGCGGTAATGGCTGCTACAAAACCTACAGTGGTTCAGTTCAGGCATATAACAATCAAATTAACCAAAGCACTCGTCGCTTCACTCCTCGCGGTGACAAGTGTTACGACGCGGCGGAGCCGCTGGCCTTTGCCCGTGCTTGCGGCGTTATACCTCACGGAGGATTTATGTTTGTAAATGGAGTTGGTGTAGTCCTTTGTGGAAGTGCAGAAGACTATGTCGGTATGTCTATCGCGTGGCTTACGAAGGTTGAAAAGGATCATGTTCTGATCTCAGTACCTAAAGGCGCACTAGGTACTGAAAAACTACTCGAAGAAGGCCGGTTCACGCTTAGTCTTTTAGCTGAAACTCAAACCGAAATTGCACGCCAATTTGGTGGCAGCAAGCAGAAAGTTGTAGTGGAGAAAGATCAGACTTTTTTGTTTTCAACTGACTGGGGCACGCCGGCTGTGGGCGAGTGTAGTGGGGTATTTCTTTGTGAAGTAATAAGTTCTTCTGAACTAAATGATCAAGTGTTGGTTATCGCGCAATTATCTGGGCCTGTCGCTTCCACAGAGCTGAGCCCGCTGGTTTTTCGTAAATCAGACTTCTTCGCTTAGCGCGAGGTATAACAATGCAAGTTATTGACTCGTCGCTTTGCTCCTCGGGGACAACGGCGACGAGCCGCTGTTCGTTGCCGATGCTTGCGGCCTTAATTGTCAAGAAATGGATTTGAAGATTTCGATATAGATTGCGAGAAACACGGTAAAGGTATAGCTGTCACAGTTTGCTGTCACTTGGTTAAGAATAATGGCGCTCCATTAGGCTTTATCGAAAATAGTTCTGAGCCCGGCGACTTCCAAGGTTGGTGCTACGCCTGTGAACATATGTTCTCGCAGGAAGAAGATAAGACAGAACGCTTTCGCAAATTTTGTAATTTTTCTGTAATTTGTGAAGAGTGCTATCGCAGTATAAAAGAGCACCACGAGTCAAACACTTAGCAGGCCAAAACTGTTCATGCCAGCCATAAACAGCAACGCGGCATTGGACGCTATTTCGCTGCGCTTCATTGCGCCAATGTTTAGGAACGTTAGGCATATTTCGTATGAATAGAGATTTAGAGTCGTTCTTCGATACTTTAAAACTCAACTCCGTGACGACTGAGTACTTGCCAGATTGGGTCGCGGATCTTGCCTTCGCTAGCATTAACGAAGGCAATGTAACTGAGATTTTGAAACTTTTGGCCAGAGCTGAAGGTGGAGCAAACCTCAAGTTCTGGGAAATGATAAACGAAGCCCCCACAACTGCAAAAGGTTGGAAGGAACTCCATTGTATTGGCAGCGGAATAGATCCCGAGCAATACAAGAAAACTCATAGGCGCGTTGTAGAGATTGTCAGGAAACAGCAGGATCCTATCCAGTAAAATGCCAATGCGCTTTTCAGAAAGTATATGCCTAACAAAGCGCTTAGATAGCGGTCGCTTCGATGCTCTGAGATAACAAAATCTGATCGCCTTCGAACTTCTTTGCCTAAACGAACAATCGACAATACAGCTCGTTTTCTGATGGTGTTCGCCTGAAAGTGGCGTTGCCATCTAATCTGTTGGGCTCTTCTGCATTCAATTTGAATCAGCTTGGTATTTTTATACTGTTCTTGTGTTTATTCAGGTTTGCCGTATAGGGGGCACGGTTTTCGGATAGTTAGCCTGCAACAGTTCCACTGATGATTTGTTTTAGCTCTGATAAAGCCGGTTCATTAAATTGCGCTGTCGGCGCTGGAATACGATCATCGATCAATGGCGGTACTTGCGCGGCAAAGGCCAACAGCGCCTCGCGGTAGCCATTCGCCATCGTCTCATCATCAAGCAATGCCAGATATGTCAACGTCTCGGAGATCTGTGCGCTGTCATCGGGTCGACGCCAGACATATTTGTTTTGCAGCGCAGGGAGTTCTGGCAACAGATCGTCTAACGTCTCTTTGAGTAGCAGGCTGCCCTGTTTTTTCGCTTCCCGCATGGCGGGCTTAAGCGTTTTTAACCACGCCGTCATCATGTTTTCTTTGTGTATACGAGCCATCGATGGAGATCCCTCTAAGTAAGGATCCCGGGCACGGTTTACCCACAGCGCGACTAAAAACGGCAGCTCGCGCAATAATTGCCATTGCCTGTCGCTAAATCGGCGGCGTAATGCCAGCGCCTTCTTCGCGGCAGGAGTGCTGAGCGTAAAGTCTGGTAATTGGTACCATCCCAAACGCCGCCCTTGACCATCTAACACCATAAAGCGATCTTCGAAGAAATCGATAAAGTCAAAGTTAATACCGTCACGTACTATCTGACGATACAAAATTTTGTGCTGTTCGGTGTCGTAAATGCTAATACAACAGCCGTCGAACAAATACAGTCGCCCTTGGTAGCTGTAATAGTGATTATCTGAAAGTGCAAAAGGCCTTTCTATTTCAAATGCCCCTTGCTTTTCACCGCTGACAGGGTCAAGTTCGTAAATAAGACCATAGCTATGACCGGTCTTTTCAAGCAACTCAGAAAAATACAGCTTCGACGCACCACAAAGTAAACACAAATTTCGCTCTTCTAGCCCATCAGTACTGCTTCGCCAACGTATTTGATTATTGGCGATATCAAAACCAACCGTCTTCTTTGCGCTGTCGATGAGCAGCAGGTCTTGGTAGGAGTATTCATAGAAATAAGAGTTTTTCGGAAATTCCTCGATAAGCTCAGAATTGCGCCATAAAATCTCGCCATCAGATAGCCGGTAACAAAGATACTCGGTCTCGGTCACCACAATCAGCCGCTCGCCCACCAGTTTAAAGCGTTTCGATTGCATCTCATCAGGCAACACGGCTTCCCATTTAAGCGTCAGCGAATCGTTGTCATAGCAGTACAGGGTGTTAGCAGGTTTTTTTCTTTCGAGTACGAGATACTCTTCATTTCTTTTGAGGGCGACGATATTTGAGATGGACAAATCATTAGATGATCGAAAAGTTTCTTCGCCGGTGCGAATATCTAGAAGTATGGCCTCTTTTTCAAAGAGGATTGACGTACAGTGCCTATACACATCAAGACAGCCCCACCACATTGATTCCTCGGTCGTGTAGTGCCATAGCAACTCGGTGGTTGAGATAGAGTAAGCGTAGATTTCTCTGCCTTTGGAGACGACCCAGATATCACCGTACTGAAGCGGACGTCGGTAATCTCCCCGACCTTTTAAATGCGCCAATTTCAGTACGCTGGGTTTCATTGCTTTTGCCATCTGTTTGTTCCAGTTACTAGGGGTTCAGTAAAAAAGATCAAATACCACATCAAACGAACAAAACACCACACCATAACGAGGCGCAGTAAATGTTCGGGTTAAGATTCATCAATAAAAACTTCTAAAGGATCATCGCTGTTATCCCTTATAAACTCAGCGATTTGCTCTAAATCTTCGTAGGGATCTATCGTCGGGGAGCATCGGTAGAAGCCGTCCAAAACCTCGCTGTCATCGGCTAAGTCCTGGAGAAATTTGGCTATCTCGTTAGCCGTTAAAATACGCTTATCAAATCGACGAAAAGCGTCTGTTTGGGACTCAAACACCTCATCGGTTTCAACATTACGAATGCTATAACAACCGACAACATCTTTATCTTTACTGAACTGACGTTTGTATTTACGTAGGTTATCCCAGTCAATATTGGGTTCTTGCTCATCATGATCGCAATGGGTGACCAGATCGTGCCCGTGGTGTTGTTCTAAAAACGCTTTGAGATCTGCAATGTCTTTAGGTACAAGACTGATCGCCTGCAATGCATCGTAAATCCAACCAAAGCTGCAAAAAACACCATCATCATGCTCAATACGATTTGGCGCTATATTTACGTTGTCCCCCACCAAGCCTGCGTCACCTACTTCTGGCCCTTCGGCATTACACGTTTCACAATAATTACTAAAAGCCAGCCCCATGATTAACTTCCTTTTTTTTAAATGACAGGCGCGCGAATAGTTCAGCCTGCAACAGTTCCACTGATGATTTGTTTTAGCTCTGATAAAGCCGGTTCATTAAATTGCGCTGTCGGCGCTGGAATACGATCATCGATCAATGGCGGTACTTGCGCGGCAAAGGCCAACAGCGCCTCGCGGTAGCCATTCGCCATCGTCTCATCATCAAGCAATGCCAGATATGTCAACGTCTCGGAGATCTGTGCGCTGTCATCGGGTCGACGCCAGACATATTTGTTTTGCAGCGCGGGGAGTTCTGGCAATAGATCGTCTAACGTCTCTTTGAGTAGCAGGCTACCCAGTTTTTTCGCTTCCCGCATGGCGGGCTTAAGCGTTTTTAACCACGCCGTCATCATGTTTTCTTTGTGTATACGAGCCATCGATGGAAATCCCTCTAAATAAGGATCCCGGGCACGGTTTACCCACAGCGCAACTAAAAACGGCAGCTCGCGCAATAATTGCCATTGTCTGTCGGTAAGTCGGCGGCGTAATGCCAGCGCCGTCTTCGCGGCGGGAGTGCTGAGCGTAAAGTCTGGTAATTGATACCACCCCAAACGCCGCCCCTCAATATCTAACACCACAAAACGATCTTCAAAGAAATCGATAAAATCAAAGTTAATGCCGTCACGTACTATCTGGCGATACAATATTTTGTGCTGTTCGGTGTCGTAAATGCTAATACAACAGCCGTCGAACAAATACAGTCGCCCCTGGTAGCTGTAATATTGATTTTCTGAAAGTGCAAAAGGCCTTTCTATTTCAAATGCCCCTTGCTTTTCACCGCTGACAGGGTCAAGTTCGTAAATAAGACCATAGCTATGACCGGTCTTTTCAAGCAACTCAGAAAAATACAGCTTCGACGCACCACAAAGTAAACACAAATTTCGCTCTTCTAGCCCATCAGTACTGCTTCGCCAACGTATTTGATTATTGGCGATATCAAAACCAACCGTCTTCTTTGCGCTGTCGATGAGCAGCAGGTCTTGGTAGGAGTATTCATAGAAATAAGAGTTTTTCGGAAATTCCTCGATAAGCTCAGAATTGCGCCATAAAATCTCGCCATCAGATAGCCGGTAACAAAGATACTCTGTCTCAGTCACCACAATCAGCAGCTCGCCCACGAGTTTAAAGCGTTTCCATTTCATCTCATCAGGCAGCACGGCCTCCCATTTAAGCGTCAGCGAATCGTAGTCATAGCAGTACAGGGTGTTAGCAGGCTTTTTTCTTTTAATAACGATATATTCTTCGCTTCTTGCTACTGCTAAGGCATTGGTGATGGAAAAGGTGTCAGAGAAGCGAACCGCTTCGGTGCCGGTGCGAATATCCAGCAACACAGTGTCAGTAGAAAGTGTCAATACCACACAGTGCTTAAACACATCATGACAAGAACCCCAACGCAGGCGTTCTTCCGCAGTATAGTGCCAAAGCAACTCCGTGGTTGAAATAGAGTAACCGTAGACTTCTGCGCCTTTGATAACCACCCAGGTATCACCGTGCAGCAATGGACGTCGCCAATCTCCCCGACCTTTTAAATGCGCCAATTTCAGTACACTGGGTTTCGCTGCTTTTGCCATCTGTTTGCTCCAGATTAGTAAGGCGTTGTTTCGCCCAAAAAGGTCAAAGTAGCGCCAAGAATATTATTTGGATCGCCGGCCTGCCCCAGTGCGCTTTTTATTGCATTGGCAGGTATCTTATATTTTGAGCGGCTCTTATTTAAGGCCTGCGATAACATCTTTAGTGTTGCCTGCGTTGTAATGGCTAAGGTTTTTAACCTTAATGCGATGCCCTTCAGCAGCCAAAATATCAAAAAAGCGTCAAATGAGTCCTTTAAAGTAATATTTAGGGCCTTTTTTACCCTCATTTAGGCGACGTATAGCTTTCACATCATCCTGATGCCTGTAGATATCTTCCAGTTTCTCTCGGGCGCTTGTTCCATTACTTGGCGAAATTTTCACTGTCCGCTTGCGTTAGTGATGCCATCGATGTGCCTTTTGGCAAGCACAAGGCTCGCACGAAAACTGTTGGTCTAGGGGCTTTGCTCTGGTGTGCATTAGGACGAAGCTATTTACTTGGCGGAACCGATTTGCGGCATCAACATCCTGACGATGACTAAAATTTCATTAGATAGATCACACCTTTGTCATTGAACCGGTCCTGCCGCACCGGGATATCTCTAATAGTGTGAATTGCCGCATTCGTTGCCAGATGGGATTTCCCTTATAGTTTCAGCATTCATCGGCAGTTATCTATTTCACTGTTGATTCGCAACTCTATTTATCGAGACCCTATTTGTTGACCCGAAGAAAACCGATAATCACTTGGCTATCAGCCGTTCTGTTATTGCTATCCATGTTGACCTTTGCGGTAGATGCTGCGGCAGATGATGCTGCGACCTTGGTTGAGATAAACTCGATAAGACAGTTGATCAAAGAGGGCGATATTGGTCATGCCAAATTGCGGTTTCAGGGGGTAGAGCGCCCAGAAGATGATTACGCCATCTGGATGGCTGAGTACTATCTGACTGAGGCAGAGTTGATGTTTGCCCTGAACCCCACTGAAGTTCGAGAGATCCGGGCTGTGATCGGTTTGGCCCAAGGGGAACTCTCTTTACGGATCGGCTCGCCGCTATATGCGGATGTATGGCTATTACAACTGCGCCTGAATGCGACAGATCGTGAACTGGATTCGGTCATGAGCCAAATTGACCAGGTCGTAGAGTTAGCGGTAAGCCACAAACGTCCAGAGCTTGCGATAGAAGCGCTGTTGTTTGCCGCCGAGTTAACGAATGAATATGGATTCAATTTGCTTGGTTTTGAGCTGCTTCAGCGTGCGTCCGCCATTGAGTCCGGTTTAGGCTCTGCGCGGATGGAAGCGGAACTCGCCCTTGCTTATGGTAAGTTTTATGGTTCCACGCTCATTTTAAAACGTTCAATATCAGAGTTGAATCTAGCGCTTGATTACTTCAAGTTGCACGGACCGTTTCGACGCTATATTGATAGCCATATTGCGATTGGTCAAAGCTACTTTCTAACGTCAGATTACCAACAAGCAGAAGCGCATATATTGCTGGCGGAACGGCTGGCCAGCGAATCGGATCTTGCCGCTCAGCACCGCGATTCTGCGTACGCATTGGCCAGGATACGTTTGGCGCAAGGAGAGTGGCTACAAGCACGCGAATATGCTCTGAAAGCATTAGCCCTTAGCATTTCTCTGACTGATCAATTTGATTTCTTTAAGATGCGCAGCAAAATCGCGCTGGCGCAAAACGACCTGTGGACGGCAGAAGCCGCGCTAAATCGTGCTTTCCAGCACTACAACCAACTTCCCCAATCAAAGCAGGAGACCCACAGCGGAATTGAAGTGTGGCAATTGTCTGCAATGCTGGCCGCGGGCAAGGAGCGCTTTCAACAGGCTTGGCACTACGCCCAAAAATATGAGGCGCTTGAACAACAGGCGCAACGAAAAGTCGGTACTAGTGGTATCGAAAGCCTATTGATTGAATTGGATGTGACGCAATTGAACAGTCGTAACCGCCGTCTGCTTGATAGCAACCACGAGTATCAAACAAAATTGGCGGTTGCAGCAGAACGCTTGCGTATGCAGAACATCATTGATCTGCTGACGGTAATTCTTGTTGTATTCATGATCGCTTTCTTTGCTCGCCTGGTTTACGAGAAGCGGCGTTTGGCCCTGCTTGCCAACACCGACGCTCTGACCGGACTAAATAATCGTCGAGTGGGCTTGGAACGCACGCAAACGTGGTTAAGCCAACACCCCGATAAAGAACTAAGCGTTGTGCTTATTGATATCGACTTTTTTAAGAAAGTTAATGACCAACATGGGCACCAAGTAGGGGATCAGGTGTTACAGCAGTTTGCGCAGATCCTTCGTGACCATTGTCGCGGCAAAGATATCGTTGCTCGTTTAGGCGGTGAGGAGTTTCTGTTGGCGCTTCCTTGTGATCAACATAATGCAATGCAACGCGCCGAAGCGTTGCGAGCGAGCTGTGAACAAGCGCAGTTTTCCAATGGCCTACGTGTTACCGCCAGTTTTGGTGTGGTCGTCGGCAAAGGTCATCCATTCGAACTGCTGTATGAAAAAGCCGACCAAGCGCTCTATCAAGCGAAGCGTGAACGGAATAAGGTGGAGCTGGTTTCAATAGCGTGAGCGTCGTTGCATCTTTCTTGCGTGCATAAACGAACCTCATAACGCCGCATTCTCGTTTTCACCGGCACAGATGGATGCAGGCAGTCTCCTCTTCCTTCTAACTGCTTGATAGTTACAAAGTCGGGAGCGTATATTGGTGAGGTGGTTGATTGGCCGACGCTGTTAAGGGGTAAGAATAGTAGGTGAAAAAATCACAAATAGTAGAAGACAAAATTATTTCAGCAGTGAGAACGTTTGCTAGCTCTATAAACCCGAGTGGCAAAGTCGTAGCTGATATGTCTGAACTAATTGAAGTGACATCTCAGTTGCCTCTTTCGAGTTTTGATTACTGGGAACGTTTTATTCGTTCAGAATTTCATTCAGCTATTAGGGAGTCTACTCCCTCGAAGTGGAAAGTATGGTCAAAACCCAAGGAATTAGTAACTTGGATTGATCTTATTAGCTGGGATGGTTACAAACGCGAGAAAGCGCTGCGAGCCTTGTCTGGGACTGCCCCGAACACTTTCTTTTTTTCTCTTGCGGTTCGTCGACTCAACGATTGGGTGCCTCAAGTCCGCAGAGTCGCAAGGGAAAAACTTCCTGAAATAGCAAGTTCGGCTGATCCTAAATATGTAGTTGAGGCTTTATGCGTCACGCTTTCGAATTGGAACTCACGGGGCAGAATAGAAGAAGCAGATAAAGAGGTGCTTTTGAAAATTATCTGTAAAAAGGAAATAGCAGAGTCCCTTCGGTCTAAGTTAGTTTCATCTGCTTCTGGACCTATGCCATCACTTTTATCTCAGCTTGGGCGCACACCGATACTTGATGGGAGAATTGAAAAAATAGCTAAGTCCGCTATTCAGCCTTCGGTGCGAGCTAAGGCATACCGCAGCTTATTTGAAGGTCGAAAGTGGGAGTGGACGGATATACGGTACTGTGAAGGCAGACTAAAACCTATCGTTGGTGAATGAGCGTTGGAAGTTGAAACTCCACTATTAGACTTACTGGAACTGTCATCTGAAGATCGCTCATCTATCGTTAGACGCGTTTCAGCAGAGATATTGATACGGGAGTTAGGCAATCTAGATTCAAAAGCCAGAGCGCTTGCTGAGCGTTTTGCCTCAGATAGCTCGCACTCTGTATCTGAAAGGGGGGATTTTGCCTTAAAGAAATTGGAGGAGGCGGCACGTGCCGATGTCTCTTAACAATCGCATGTTGTTTAGCTGTTTTTCCAGTGCGCTACCAACCATCTGTGTATGAAAGTGTTATGGTTTTATTATGAATAAAGATCAACTCTGCAGAATGTTAGAACATGACCAAGGTTTAAGTTGTTCAGTGTGTAGGAAAGAGAGCAAGAAGCACTGGACTAACTCAGATGGTCTAGAAAACGAACTCACTAAGGTTGGTGACGTTGAACCCGAAGATAGTAGGGGGTACGACGAATATAAAGAACAAGGTTCAAACCCTTTTTCGGAGACTGCGCCGCTTAGCCTATCTTATTACCCCTATAACTGTAGTAGCGTATATAAATGTGGCTCCTGTCATGCTGTCATCTTAATCTATTTAGAGACCGGTGGTCATGGTGCAAGGTATCAAGCAAGGTGGGCTCAAAGTGGCTTGGAGATAACGCCCTAAGTTAGGCATGTAGCACAGCCACTGAGTGGCTTAGGCATCTTTCTAGGTTCGTTTTGTATTTACCACTTACGTCAGCACAAAACGCTGTAAGCTACGTTTGCCGTTGATGACTATGCTAGTGGAGCGCTTTATAAATGCCTGTCTGGCAGAGTTATGTGGCAGTTTGAGGTATTGTCTGTTCCCTGAACTTTATCCCCCAAAAACAATCTCCTTACGGTTATCCAGCCACAGTGGGTGCTTTGCCATGACTTTGGTGAAAAAGGGGCTCTGCAAGTAGCTGTTCAGCCATCGTCTTAGGTTAGGGTAGGCGGACTGTAAGTACCACTGACGCTCTACTTGGGCAAACTGACGGATAAAAGGCAGCAGGGCGATGTTGGCCAGACCCTCTTGGTTATTGAATAAAAAGGCGTTGTTGATTAAGCGGCTTTCAAGTTGTTCTATATATTTCTCACAATCTATTCTGCAACGCTTCGGTTAAGACGCGGAAACCTCTATCACAGTCATTCAAAAGCACAAGTTGTTGAAGCGCTCACCTTAGAATTCCTATTACCGTCAACATTAAACATTTGAAGCTTTCGCGCCACGTAACTTGTGTTAACTATTTGTTGGTTATAGGCTGCTACAGCTGTATGGATGAATTATTAAGTTAGTAATATTTAACTTAGTTATCAATGAGATACTTGATTGCCTTAGGCGTCTTTGGCGGCATTGATTGCAGTTGTTGAAGTGGCAGTAGTAGAAGTCGTTACAGTGCTTGCAATAGGTGTTTTTACACCTGTTTTAGTGGTGAACAATTTAACAAAAATGGATTATTTTTATGACGTTAAGAACGAAGCTCTCGTTAGGTGTCGCTATGGCGATTTCCATGACCGCCTCTTTTTCTGTTTTGGCTGCGGCTGTGAGCGATGCTAACTGGCGCAATTTAGAGTTACGCCATAGTGGTATGTGTGTTGATTTGGCCGGGGGGAATACGGCAAATAAGGCTCCGTTTCATCAATGGACATGCAGTAAAGAGAACATCAATCAACGTATTGGGTTTATTGACCGTGGTAATGGCTTTTACAGCCTTAAAATCAAACAAAGCGGTAAATGTTTGGAAGTGAAAAATGCTGATACACACAATGGTGCCGAGATCCAGCAATGGCCTTGTGACGCGAATAGGTTAGCCCAGCAGTTTCAGCTTGAAGATTCGAGCGAGGCCTGGTTTAAGCTAAAAAACCTAGTGACGAACAAGTGTGTGGATGTTTACGGTGCTTTGATGAGCAGAGGTACTAAGTTCCACCAATGGGAGTGTTTAGCTGAGCATCCAAATCAGGAGTTTCGGTTTATCTACGATACAGGCAATGCGGGCGGAAGTGTTCAGCCTGAAGCGCCGGGTAATGACCTTATTAAGGTGGAAGCGGAGAATTTTGTTGATTACGGCGGCACGTTTGACGATAAACAAGCGGCGCCAGTGAGTACCTATAGCGTTGCGGGGCAAGGGGCTATTAATTACATTAATAGCCAGGACTTTGTTGATTACGTTGTTGATGTTAGCCGCGCCGGCATGTACGAAGTGGTTTTCAATGCGGCGACCAATGTTGCGGCAAATTCAGCCATTGAGCTCTTGGTGAATGAAAATAGTCGGTGGGTGTCGTATGCGCAAGTGGCGGTACCCAAATCGGGTTGGGATAACTTCGCTGAGCTAACCGCTGCCGCCAAGGTTAAGCTACCTGCAGGTAAACAAAAAGTGCGAATTCACGCGCTGGGTAGCAATGCATGGCAGTGGAACCTTGAGTCATTTACCTTCACCTGGAAAAGTGATGTGGTGACAGGTCCTGTGGACCCCGTTGATCCTGACACTCCAGTTGATGTGAATGAGATTGCAAAATCAGGTTATGCCGCACACAACTTAGATACTTATGCTGTAGCCAGCTTGCCTGTGCCTGCTCGCATTGCTGAAAATCAAAAGTGGGTTGAGCAAACAGCCCAATCGGATAACTTCAACTATGTATTCGAAGCAAAAAATACCCTCGCCAATTTTGGTCCGGGAAATAAGTGGTATAACTTCTATCACAATCAGTGGGGTGGTCCAGGCGCGACTTATTGGCAGTATGATCATGTTTCGGTCAATGGCCGAGAGCTCGAGATCCGTGCTTCTCGTAACCCAAGCTTCAGCAAGATGAATGCAGCAGGTGTTAACGCCGGTTGTATCACGTCGAACAGCCGTGTTGTCTATCCTGTGTTTGTTGAAACCAGCGTCAGTTTGGCCAATATATCGCTCGCGTCAGACGTCTGGTTGTTGAGCCCCGACGATACGCAAGAAATCGACATTATTGAGGCTTATGGCGGAGTGAACTACTTCGAGCAGTTTATTCACTTAAGCCATCACTCATTTATCCGCAGTCCATTTACTGATTATCAACCTCGTGACCATAACAGTTGGTTTGGTCGTAATGATGTCACTAGCTGGGGGGATTACACTTGGGATAACGGCAATCGTAAATATGTGCAAGTGGGTGTGAACTGGGTGTCTCCCAAACACTTTGAATACTACATCGACGGTGAGTTAGTGCGTGTTGTCTACCACAATGCATTTGCCACTAAGCTGAAAGATGGCACCTGGAGCTATACCCAACCTTATTTGGATGGCAACGGTAACGTTGCGTTTAATGGTGGTTATCAGGCCGTTAAGCTACATGGCAGTGACCAAGCGTTCTCCATGACGGCTTTGCAGACGGCGAGTGACACAAACAATGTATCGGCGATTGATCCTCTTGGGTTTCAGGGAGGGCTTGGATTTACTAAACCTATGGACATCATTATCAACATCGAATCGCAATCTTGGTTGGTTGAAGACAACAGTCCTTCTGATTCTGATTTAGCCGACCCGGCTAAAAATACTATGAAGGTGGATTGGATCCGCGTATTCAAACCCGTCGCTAAATAGCAGGCGTTGGTTAGAGTCAAAGCGCAGCTTAGGCTGCGTTTTGATTCTGTTACTATCCCTCCAAACGATCAAAGGGTCAATCAATTGGTCTTTGGTAATTATTGGGCTAGGTTGCCGCATTGATAACGATGGTAAAATGACTGTTTTTTGCTACGGACCTGATGGCGATGTGTGGCTTCAAGTGTTACTTATTAGAGCTGAATATATTTAGGATTCAGCCCTTGTTTTATTTTGATTGCTAATAAAAAATCATATGGATTGTTTTAATTCTTCCATTTTTCGAATTAAGACTGTTTTATGATCTTCATCTGTTACGTTGTCTATTAGAAACTGCAGATGCTCTGACGCTTTTTCCTTGTTTTTAATTCTACTGTAAAGTTCATACAACTCCTGATGGGCAAATATTAGCTGATTTTGGTTAAAGTTTTTACTGTCGGCATGGCCCAAATAGCGGTTTAATAGGTTGATTGCCAAGGGATAATCCCGCTCAACGAAGCCTGTGTGACTATATATCCATGCTAAATCTATAAGGGCATTTGCTTCACCGGCTTTTACGTGCTTTTTGGCTTCAGCGACATAGCGCGAACCATCGCCTGTGTGTAAACCTATAACTGACAATGATTCCCAGCTACCCATTTCATAAGCTTTTTCGCACCAAGCTTCTACTTGATCAGGGGCAAACATCAGGCTTTTTTGGCATTGACTTGCGACGGTGTTGAGGGTGAGGTTAGGATCGTTGATATCATGATCCGGCCATAGTCCGCTTGCGTAAGCAGAACTTAAACTTGTGCCTGTTAACAATAGTACGACACCTATCTTCGTTATCATTGCAGACTCCCGTCGGCATTGACACGCTTGGTTGGAAGGTGTACTTGGAAAGATTTGACTGTGGGTTCAATATTTATTTTTCGGTGAACACGGTAAAAATATTTATTTTTAAGGGCTTCTGTTTCATCAGAAAAATCCATACAGTTATTTTCATTTCTACAAAAAAAACCGCCAGTAAAATCTATGAATCTTATTTTTCTAATGTTTTGTTTCTGCATTAAGCTGTCTACTCCAGGCTGAAATTGTGCAGAAGATACAGCATGGAAACGATGCATAAATGCCACTACGCGATGAGTTGCTGACTCTTTAAGAATACTGGTAATGTTCTCTGACCAGTCAATATTTCGTTTTGTGTGTGTATTTATACACATTTTAGCTTTGGCTTGGTCATAGCTGCATCTTTTGTCAAAGACAGCCATTTGCTCAACGCTCATATCTAGCGCAACTATTTTTAGACCTACATCTCTGGCTGCTTTGACCTGTTCTTTGGTAAAAGGCAATTTTTTCTTGCATATTTTTGGGTAACATCTCAATGGCAAAATGAGTGAAACCAGCAAGTTTTAATTGTTTAATGGCCTTTATTGCTTCGAGCTTATAGCCAGGAACGTTGTGCATTGATTCTCCAATCAATACAAGTCTTGCATCACCAGCCATGGTTTTATAATCGACATTGGTTTCGATCATTAATCTCTTCCTTGTGATTATATTTAATTGTTTCAGTATCCTATTATTTCAAATGTCTATATTTAGGTGATTCTAAATCAGCTTTAGACATACATCTTTGGATATTAGATTATTCTTGAGTAATCCGTGCACCAAGTGAGAAAGTGCTCCAATCTCATTGAGGTTTTAGTTAAAACTATGACGTTCAATACTAACTGTTTAGTAAGTGCCAACCAAGCTGTATGTTAGTTGCCCAAGTTATTTTGTAAACGCTTGTTTTGGCGGGTGATACGTTTAGAGCGTTGTTCTGTTTATTCGTATGACAGTTACCATGCCGCGACTCGATAAGATGATGGTTTAGCTAAGTAGAGAAACCGTGCGGAGGTTTTAATTGGTACATAGTCAGTTCTCGGTTGGTCAGCAGTCAAGTATAAGCGGTGACTTAAGCTCAATGAATGAGGGGCGGCACCTATAGGATGCGAGAAGGTTGATGAAGCCGTGTTTTGTTAATACCTCTCTAAGGTGTCCTTTATCCTCCAAAAACAATCTCCTCACGGTTATCCAGCCACAGTGGGTGCTTTGCCATGACTTTGGTGAAAAAGGGGCTCTGCAAGTAGCTGTTCAGCCATCGTCTTAGGTTAGGGTAGGCAGACTGTAGGTACCATTGACGCTCTACTTGGGCGAATTGGCGGATAAAGGGCAGCAGGGCGATGTCGGCCAGACCCTCTTGGTTATTGAATAAAAAGGCGTTGTTGATTAAGCGGTTTTCGAGCTGTTTTATATATTTCTCACAATCTATTCTGCACTCAATCATGTTGTCTTCATGATAGCGCTTGGCGCATCTATATTTTTCTAAGCAGGTTTTAAACTCACTGTCGAATATATGAATTAGACCTAGCATCTCAGTTAGGGCATGCGGAATCTCTTTTTGTAAGAGATTATTTGGGTCTGATTGGTGTAGCGCCCAAAGCATCACGTCTAAGCTTTCGTCGATGACGCTGCCATCGCTAAGCACTACAACTGGCACGGTGGCTTTAGGTGATGCTTCGATCATCTCTTTGGGCTTATCGCTTAACACGACATTTCGCAGGGCGACGGGCTGTTTGGCCTTAAAAATCGCCATACGAGCACGCATCGCGTAGGGACAGTTTCTGAGTGAATAAAGCACGGGTAGCGCGCTAGCTTGGCTGTTGTCTGCGTTCATTGTTTTCGATTTGTTTTGATCTGGGAGTGACCCGCATAGCAACCCACTTTAAGGTATTAATCAGAGAAATACATGAGTAATATTGCGCCCTTAATACTAAGCCGACTGACTTGCTGGATCCCCTTGCCACATGACTCCTAAAATCGAACTGTTAGCGCCCGGTGGCGACATTGATGCCATTAAAGCCGCAATCATAGCGGGTGCGGATGCCGTTTATTGTGGTTTGGATACCTTTAATGCACGAAATCGTGCCGCTAACATTTCATTTGATGAGTTGGTCGGTGTCATTCGGTTAGCGCATCACTATGACTGCAAAATCTTTTTGACGCTTAATATCGTTATATTGGAGCGCGAGTTTAAGCCGTTAGTTAAGTTACTGAGTCGGTTGGCGAATACCACTCTCGACGGTGTAATTGTGCAAGACTTAGGCTTGCTTTATGTGCTTAATGAGTACTTTCCGTCATTGGATATCCATGCCTCTACCCAGTTAACTACACACAATGTTGGTCAAATACCTTTCCTTAAACGGTTCGGCGTGTCGCGTGTGAATCTGTCGAGAGAATTAAACCTACGTGAAATCACTGCCATGGCGAGCGCTGGGCGTGAACACGATGTGCTGACAGAGGTGTTTGTTCACGGGTCATTGTGTATCGCCTTTTCTGGCCTCTGTTATTCCACATCCGCCAGCGCTGGGAATTCAGGTAACCGTGGCCGTTGCAGCCAAGCGTGTCGAGAAGAGTATGAAACGACGCCATCGGGTAATAACTTTCCGCTAAATATTAAAGATAATTCAGCCTTCTTCGACCTACCTAAGCTTATCGATGCGGGGGTGCACTCTTTCAAAGTGGAGGGACGGATTAAAGGCGCTGGCTATGTTCATACGGTGATCGATAGCTTCCGCAAACAAATTGATGGTTTTGTTGCTACGGGCGAATTGCTCGAGGACGGTGAGCGACTGTATAAAGTCTTTAACCGTGATTTTTCCAACGCCTTCTTGCGTGGTGATCTAAACCAATCGATGTTTATTGAGAACCCGCGCGACAACTCTAAGTCTTACGCCATTGAGCAAAGCAATGCTATCTCTGTTGTTGAGATCCAAGAAGTTGAGCAGACGTTGGGGGATGAGAAAGAGCAAATCAATGTCGATGTATCCGAGAAAATAAAGCATTTATCGATAGAGAAGATATCCCTGCGTATCAAATTTTCCGGCACCGTCGGTCGCCCTTTATCGATCACTTGCGTCACCCAAGCGTATGTTCCCGGCAGCCTCTCGCAAGAGGAGAAAACGGTCACGCTGCAATCTCAGGGCGTGTTGGTGGCAGCGAAAGAGAACTGCATTGATCAAAGCGCCATTGAAAAACGATTTAATAGCTTTAACAACGCAAGCTTTGATTTGATAGCACTAGAGTCAGATGGGGTAGAGGAGGGCGTTAGCATTCCTTTTAAAGAGTTATCACGGTTGAAAAGAGAGCTGCATGCGGTTTTGACGAATAACACCCCTGTGTATGCTGAAGTGACTCTGCCCAAGCTGGCACGTCATCGTAAAAATGAAGACGTTAGCGCGGGCTCAGGTGCCAGTGAGTTGGCAGCTAACCCAGCCAAGCTATCCATTTTGATTTGTGACGATACCGACTTGGATCTGTCGAATGTCACTGATGCCGACATCTACTTCAAGTTGCCTGATGCCTATAAGCGGGGCTGCACCAAGTATGTTGATTTCTTCAATGAAAACCCCAATTTGATCCCGTGGTTTCCCGCCGTATTGATTGGCAAAGATTTTGATGTGGCACTTAATATTCTGGAGCAGGTGAAGCCGCCGCTGATCGTGACAAACAACACCGGGATCGCCAACCGGGCATTTGAGCTCGGCATTAAATGGATCGCCGGTCCGTTCTTAAATACAACCAATTCATACAGCTTGCTGGCGATGAAAGAATACTTTGATTGTGCAGGTGCGTTTATTTCCAATGAGATAAGCCAGCAGCAAATGAAGTCGATTGCGCGACCTGAAAACTTCAAACTGTTCTACAGCATTTACCATCCGATTTTGCTGATGACCAGCAGGCAGTGCTTCTTTCAGCAGAGTGTGGGGTGTGAGAAGCCACGTATAGATAATGGTTGTATGTTGTCTTGTGATAAGTCGACCAGCATTACCAACGTGAAGGGAGCGTCCTTTGCTATTGATAAGCAAAAAGCGGGCTACCCCAGTATTTACAACAGCGATCAGTTTTTGAATATGGCGATCATTAGCGAGCTGTCAGATCTGTTTGATGGTTTCATGATCGACCTGACCAATATCGGCTCTGGTGGCAAAGAGATGCCAGACAAAGCCACTCTGATTAAACAGTTTGAACACCTACTCAATGAGCAAGGCTCATCCGCAGTATATGAGACTGCGCAAGCGACCATCAACGATATGGTGATTGAGTCGACCAATACGCAGTATCACAAGGGGCTGTAATCTCCCGAGATTTACGCTTCTGAGTTTTATATGGCTAGCTGACTTATGAGTCCCCTTTAAGTCGGCTAATGCCTACGTAGAGCAGGCCAATAGTCAGTACTATCGGGAGCAAAGGATTTCTTCCTTCTGCTTCCGGTTGTACTTCGATAAATAGATTGTATCCAATCCACCCGCCAAGTATTAATCCCAAGCCTAAACAGATAATGCCAAATAGTTTTCCTAGCATCTGGTTTACTTCCCTTTAAACGGATAGAGCAACTGGCCAATGAACGTGCGCGGCAACCGTGATGTGGTGCCGTAGTGCGCAGGCCAATGTTGGGTTGGCATGTGGTAGGTGCCAAATAGGCGGTCAAACAGCGGGGTATGGGCGCTGTAGTTGGTATCTAACGCCGGTTTTTCCGAACTATGATGCCAATGGTGGTATTGCGGTGTGACCAGCAAATACTTGATAGGACCAAATGGAATGCCGAGGTTACTATGGATGATGATCGCCTGCAGGGCGGCAAAGGTGACGTAGAGATCCAGTGCTTCTTTGCTTGGCGCTAACAGATACAGCGGGATCATCACCAATGAGCGTTCGATAAACACCTGCACGACGTGGCCGCGAGAGCCTGCCAGCCAATCCATGCACTCTACTGAATGATGTACGGCGTGAATTCGCCACAGTTTTGGGAGCTCATGGAAGATCCTGTGTTCCCAGTACAGGACGAAATCAGCACAAATAATGATCAGAACCACCTGTCCCCACAAGGGGATGGATTGGATAAAGCTTTGTAGATCTGTACTGACGGCCCAATTGAAGTGGCTAACAAAGAAGTTCGCGACCAGCAAGATCACTGAAATCAGTAGATGATTAAAACAGAAATAGAAAAAATCCAATCCCCACTCTTCCCGCAGGATCACTTGCTCTTTGTATTTGGGGAACAGTTTTTCTAGCGTGGTAAACACGATAGTGGAGCCGAGAAACGCCAAGATCAGCCAGTCGACACCCAAAGAAAGTGGCGCAGGATCAACCGGGCCCACCGGGATCATATAGCCACCTAAAGCAAAGCTGATCAGGGTTAGGCTGATCCCTGTTGCCCCCATGCGTTTACGTTTGTTGAGGGCAAAGGTCATTACGCCAAAAAATAGTGAGAAGTACATGGCGTATTTCAGCAGGTGTTGTAACGATTCTGCATTGTAGGCTGCGCGTAATTCAGGCGTGGTGAGATACGAAGGGTATAGGTAGGCAAGCACCGCCAATAGGCTTAATCCGCCGAGAAACATTGATAGGTAGCCACTGATACGGCCTTGCCCGACCACAAACATTTTCTCGGTACGAGGGGTAACCTGGCGTTGCTGGTATTGGTAACTCATAAACGATCTATCTTCCTTAATCTAAACGCGTGAGTACGTTGCCTGTTGCTCCGTTGGCGTAACTATTGGCCTGTCCGTGACTTGCGCTGGTTGCGCTACTATAACGACACTGCTGTCTGGGAGACAAATCTAATCTGAATTGCTGATATTTGCAGTTGCTTGTGTGGCGGGTTGTTGCACAGGAAAAAATCAGATGCACGGTCAGCGGAATATTTTGTGATCGTTTCAGGGCGGTTGGGTAAGTATGGGGCTATTCAAATGAGCCCGCAGATGCGGGCTCATTTTATCATCGTGCTGTGGCTAGTTAAGATCAGAAGGCGCCGTCGGCGCTCTGAGTTTGACCGGAATTAAAGCCATTGTTACTGCCGTTTTGCCAACTAAGGCCTGCAATAGCATTGTTCTCTTCCCGCTTTAAGCATTTCCATTCAAAGTCAGTGTTATTGGGCAGATTAATGCTGCCACTCCAACTGGGGTAGCTGGTGGGATCTAACTTCACTGCTTGGGCGGGGTCCCAGTTGCCGAGTTTGTCATGGTTGCCTACCACATAAACACTTTGTCCCATGTAGGTATCCCCGTTGTGACAGGTAAAGTTGATATCGACCGTGGTTGTTTGTGTGCCTTTAAAGCTAATGGCAGTACTGGTGCCAGCACTGCCGCTATGGAAGAGCTGAGATTGCGAGGATGCCTGCCGCGCATTGGGATCTTGCTCGTCGCGTTTCAGGCAGGCCCAGCTGATATCCATATTGGCGGGTACATCAATAGTACCTGTCCACGTAGGGTAGGCGGTTGGATCCAGTTTAATTGCCTGCGCTGGGTCATTGTTGCCAAGGGCAGGGGTGTTGCCGGTGACATAAACGCTTTGGCCCCAGTCGGTTTCAGCGTCAGCACAACTAAAGTTCACCGGCACTTCTGGTGGGCAGACACCGCCGTCGCAGCTGCAATCGAGACCATAGACATCACAGGGATCTTGGATCATTGCGCCGACATGGATAGCCGATGCTGACATAGCCGGCACCGAGAAGTGTGCATTACCCGCCCCATCAACCGTAATGATGGGACCTGTACAGGTGAATTTGTTGCTGTTGAAATCGCCATTGATGATGTCACAGTAGTCTCCTTGCGGCATGTCGGTCGCAAAGGTTCGATCTAAGGTTTGATTACCTTCCCTGTTAATCGCGACAAAGCCTAAGCCGCCGCGGCTAAAGGCGATCTGATGATTGCCGTTGTCCCACCAGCGCGAGGCCACAAACTGTTCTGCGGTATGGTTTCTGAAGCTCACCATATTGGCGATGCCGCGCCAACGATGTTCACATACCCAGTCACCGTCAAAGCAGCCATTGCCACTGTAGGCACCGCTGGATGGTGGACCTTGGTCATGGTCGTCAAAGTAGTAGCTAGACATCACCTTGGGATAACCATAGGGGTAGGCCAGCATGAAAACATTTCCCAGATGATAGGCGTCACCATCTTTGTAAGTCAGGGTGTCGTTGGTTTTTTGCCGCTGATCATCGTGATTGTCAGTAAATATCACCGCGTTGTCTGATGGCAGCCAGCCACCCCAATGGGTGTCGATGTTTTTCAGATCTGCGATGGGACCTCGACCTTTAAAATAGTGGCCCATGGTGCGTTCAAAGTTGAATTCAGTGACATCGCCCAGATGCGTATATTCAGAGGGCTGGATCGGCTCATCGGCCGCGCCAATCACTTCCTGGAAGATATATGGATTACCTTGAACTTTATTCAGGATCGCTTCGATATCTTGCACCGGTATATGTTTGGCGGCATCAATTCGGAACCCTTTGACGCCCATAAAGATCAGGTCGTTAAAGTAGTCGGCGATCTTTTGGCGAACATACTCGTTTTCTGTTGCCAGATCGTTCAGGCCGACCAGATCGCAATTTTGTACCTGCCAACGGTTGCTGTAATCGATAGGCGTGGTGCAGCTATGAAAATGCTCGTTGTAGTAGGGGACGGAGGGAAAGTAGCGGTCGTGGGCTGCCATGTGGTTGATCACCATGTCGGCGTAGATATCAACCCCAACACTATTACAGCGCGCCACCATGTTCATAAATTCGGAGCGGCTGCCGCTACGGCTTTCGATGTTGTAGCTCACCGGCTGATAGCGCGTCCACCATGGTGATCCGCCGACATGTTCCTGTGGCGGTGATATCTGCACCGCACTGAAACCTTTCGGGCCCAAGTGCTGTTCGCACTCGATACCGATTTCATTCCAGCTCCATTCAAATAAGTGTACAAAAGCTGTCCTTGGCGCCGCCTGGACATTGCTTACCATACTGGCAGCGCCCAGTATCAGGGCTGCTGCCGCTGATGGGAGTTTGTTGTTCATTCCATTAATCCTGTTTCTTATGTTTATTTTTTACAGACCTTCCGCTCGTGGGAGCGGTAACATTAGGCTAGTTTTTGACTTGCTCAGCGTCAAAATTTGGTCGTTTGAATTGTGAAGATTCTCTCGGCGGGCAAAATTTATTCGCACTGTGGTGCGTAAGTTCAAGCTTGGTGAGAGGGCCTACATTGGCAGAATGGCCTTTGCTGTACCGCTCTGGTGCTGTGATTTAGTCAAGCGATTGGCGTCTAGTTTAGCTGTAATACGAAACAGATTGTGGCGCTGATATGGGGGCATCAATAGATTCTGTCGGTTTGAAACCATATACTGCTTTGCAGTTGTATTTTAGGCAAAAGGTGTCGCACGGAATGAAGCGAGAATTACTGGTTATGCTGACACTTGTGTCAGTCGTTGCTTGCAGTAGTACAGATGATGAGGTGCCAGAGCAGGTATTTAAAGGAGAGCAGCTCATCCAACCCATGCCTTTGCCTGGTGGAACCTGGGAGCGATTTATCTATACCTACCCTGATGCAAAGAGGATTAACTGGGGTTTGGTCGGTAAAAAGGATGTGCTGGAAGTCGTCGAGTTTTTTGGTGAAGAGTTAGGCGATCTCGCTGCTTATCGGATGCGCCAGGACAAAGCGGATGCGGCCAAATGTGCCAGCTTTGAGTCTGAGTTGTTAGATACGGTGGTCAGGAACGGCTATCAGGAGATGTTATGGCAGACTCAGTGTGTAGAGCTGGAAACGGAAAGATCATTATTTAGCTATCATCTGTCTATCTCCGGTCATGACTCTTTCTTCGTACTTTCTCGTCGCTGGCCTGATATGCCTAAGCAATCATCAAAGAATGCGTGGTTGGATTATTTCTCTGACGTCATGTTATGTGATGACCGACTTGAAGCGCGTCCTTGTCCATATTAGTCAGGCATCAATAATCAGGCGGCGTTAACGCCTTGGAGTTAAAGAGGAAAGCGATGGATCCTATCTCTATCACCTGTGGCGATCAGCAATTTTCCCTCCGCTTGTTGCATCGTGATGATGGCGCGGCGCTGGCTCGCTACTTTGCTCAAATGGGGGAGGATACGCGCCGCCGCTTTGGCCCTCATCCCTTGACGGAAGCATTTGCTGACGAATTGGTACAGAAGGGTGATGACAGCGCTGACCGCTTTGTGATGACCTCCGATGATGGCAAGATCGCGGCTTATTTCATTTTTGAGCGGCAAGCCTTTCCCCATGAGATGCAACGTTATGCAGAGCAAGGCATTGTTTTGGCCGCTGGTCAGGACATCAGTTTTGCACCCTCAGTGGCGGATGCATATCAGAACAGTGGTGTTGCCTCTGCGGCAATGCCTGCACTGATTGGTTATGCCCGCAGTATGGGCGCCAAATCGTTGGTGTTAATGGGCGGGACACAGGCCACGAATGAGCGTGCTGTGCGCTTCTATGAGAAGTTCGGTTTTCGTCGTCATGGCGGTTACCAAACCGAACTGTATAATCATGATATGCGGTTACTCCTCACGGAATAGATAAGATTAGGGGAAGGTATACTTGTGTTTGTTACTAAATTAACTGACCCTAGTTTTATTGATCATCATGTGGAGGGCGCGTAATGGACCATGTCACTAACGCTGTAGAACTCTCTGCATTGGAAGTGCCCGATTATTTTCCTTCATGGTTAAAGCCGTTAAGGGCTTTTCCTATTGTTCAGCATCTGATGTCATCACCAAAGCTTTCTGGGCAGGATATGGCGACTTTAGTGGCGAGCTGGCCTTGGCCTGAACCCGATGCTGAACAGACATCTGATGATAGTCCCCATTTTCGTTATAGAAATACTGACAATGATGAACAGTTTTTAAGCTGGCTTGCGGCCACCGATTGGCCTCAGGCGGGTGAGTGCTGGGTGTGGTTATGTCAGGAGAGTCCACTGTTACGTTGCCCCGTCTCTATGGTCATGCCGCTGTTACAAGAAGTGCGAGAAGCGCTGCATGCCAGCACTGATTTCTCATTGGCGATTGTTGATGTTGATGGTCGCTATGGATTGATCATGGACACTTATGTCGGTTATTTGCCCGGCGACGATGAACTACATGAACCGATTGTTCACGAAGTGACTGATTGGGGGCTGAGTAGTGTCGAATGACAGTCTGAATGACAAAGGGCAGGTGAGTTCCACACTGTGGCGCTATTGCCCACAGTGTGCCAGCCAAAGTATCAGTGTGACTGAGGGCAAGGCGTTACAATGCGGTGATTGTGGCTTTCTCTATTTTCATAATGTGGCGGCTGCTGCAGGGGTTTTGATACGTTGCGGCGATCAGTTTCTATTTGCTGAACGGGCGAAGCAACCTTCGCTAGGTATGCTCGACCTTCCCGGTGGTTTTGTTGATGCTGATGAGTCATTAGAGCAGGGCTTGTGCCGAGAGCTCCATGAGGAGCTAGGGTTAGCGTTAAAGCCCGATGCGTTGACCTACTTGGGGTCTATGCACAACCGCTACCTCTATGCCGAGGTTGAATACTGTACCGTCGATGCGATCTTCTCCCTCACCTTGGCCGACAAACCCAATCTGGTGGCTAAAGATGATATCTCTGCGTTTCAATGGCTGACGCGGCAACAAGCTGCCAGTGTCCGCTTTGCTTTTCCTGCCGTTGAACAGGCGGTTGCTCGCTGGGTGTTATCAGCCAAGTAAGCTAAATGCTTCTGTGGCTTGGTTTGAGCTTTCGCATGAATCTATTTCTATTAAAACAATATAGCGTCTATCACGCTTGACCCCCATCGGAGCAGCAATGCAGTTAAACAGGTTTTGGACGTGGTGTGGCGTTATCTTGTCTGGCACAGTGCTGATCGCTTGTGAGCCAGCGAACAAGGTCACACCAGAGAGTGCCAGCAGTTTGATGGTGCCGCAGGATAAGGCTGTTGTCACCGATCCTGTCGCCATGATGCAACCTTTGGTGGTTGATCGCTATGTCAGCTTTTATGGTGAGATCCATTGTGATGTTTGTATAGAGAAAACGATGACGGTCACGTTGCGACCCGATTATCGTTATCTGCTCAAAGTGGAATCGGCAGATCCATCGGTTGAAACTGCACTTCAACTGGGTTACTGGCAACAAATGATGGAGAGTGGTCGCCAGACCATCAAGCTGCTTGCTACCCCTTATCAATTTGCCGTTTCATCGTCCCATCAATTGCACCTGATTGCGCCCGCTAGCTTAACCTCTGATGATCCGCAAAATCATAGCGTTTTGGCGCAGAGCAACGAGCACCTGCACTCAAAGCCACTACCGATATTTGCTGTGTATCGATATATGGCAGACGCTGCGATGATGCTGGAGTGTGGCTCTGCATTGCGTTTGCCTGTACTACAGCAGGGAGACAGCCTGGCGCTTGAGCAAGCCTATTTGGCGGCTGTAGAGACACCTGGACAACCTTTGGTGGTGGCGTTACAAGCGTCCATTGTTGCTACGCCAGGAGAGGAAGGTGGCGATGAACGTTGGCTTGTCGAATCGTTTGAAGCGATTAGTGCCTTGAACTCCTGTGAGGCAAAGTTGGCAGAGCCTGGGGTTAGCCACACTTATTGGAAACTGCTATCTATCGATGGTCAGCAGATTCTGACACCAGAAAACCGTAGGGAGATACATCTTGTGTTGGGTGCTGATGGCAGAGCGCATGGTTTTGCTGGTTGTAATCGATTTTTTGCCCAATATGAGTTGTCTGGCGAGCAACTTCAGATTGATGCTATCGGTGGTACTAAGATGGCATGTCCCGATGATATGGCAGCAGAGAAAGCGTTCTTAGCCGCTCTTGGGGTGATTGACAGCTTTAAGATCGAAGGGCAAAAACTGACCTTACTGCAAAACGGTTCGCCGTTAATGCAACTGGAAGCTGTCTATCTTTACTGAGGTAGAGGGCTAGTCGGTTTGTTTGGCATCACTTGGAGCCACAATAAACCGATTCTTGCCTTGCTCTTTTGCCACATACAGCGCTTGGTCTGCAGATTTCACCATGTCGTCGGCCACGAAAGAACCTGGCGGAATGATGGTGACGCCAATACTGACGGTAATGGCGGTGGCGAACTCTTCCAGTTGCAAAGGAGCTGAGATCCGTTGCAGTAGTTGTTCCGCCAAATGATGCACATCGTCCGGCGTTGCCAGTTGCTCTAGCAGCAGTGCGAACTCATCTCCGCCCAATCGTGCGACAGTATCACCTTCGCGTACCACTGCTCGGATCCGCTTACCGACCTGGACTAGTAATTTGTCACCTGCAGGGTGGCCGTGGGCATCGTTAATGGCTTTGAAGCCGTCGAGATCCAGCATCAACAGCGCGGCGTATTGTGTTCTTCGCGTGGCGAGCGTGTGTTCTAGCCGTTCTTGTAGCAGGGCGCGATTGGCAAGCCCGGTAAGGCTGTCGTGGAAAGCCAAATAGGTCAGTTGCTTGGTGCGACTCTTCAGGTGTTTTAGTTCGGTGACATCATGCCCTGATGAGAAGTAGTAGGTTCGATGGCCATCATTCAAACTCTTAAAAGGTGTGATCACTTTCTCTTCGTAGTAAACCGAACCATCTTTGCGTCGGTTAACGAAGATAGATTGGAACGTTTGCCCTGATTCTATTTTTTTCCAAAGCTGTTTGTAGAAAGAGTCATCATGGTAGCCAGACTTCAGCATATTGACTGATCTGCCGAGGCACTCTTTTTGGCTGTAACCGGTGACTTGTTCAAATGCTGGGTTTACATAACTGATATAGCCGCGCTCATCAGTGAGACAGATGATCTCCTGACTCTCTTCGATGATCTGGGCAAGCCGCGCCATCTTCGCAACCGTGCGGCGTTGGCGTTGACTGACAATATGCCAACGGTAGGCAGCAATAATTGCGATTAGAAGGAGACCTAAGAGTATCGGTCCACCAAGCTTTGCCCGCTGGTTTGCGTAAGGGGTGAGGTTGCTTAACGGCATAGTGGAGACGACTTTGAAAAAACTCTCTTCTAGATCCAACGACGCAATGCTCTGATCTTTCGCTAACCGCTGATAGCTAATCACATCGTGGAGGTAGAGGCGGTCTTTGCCTTGGGCTACGCCGCGAGAGTTTCTAACGGGCATCGGCCAGATAGTGCCCAGTTGATCACTTCGAGTATCACTTGTTTCACCGTCTGTTTCACCAAATAACCACAACCCTTCGCCGTTGACGAAACTGAGGTGGCCATCAACGGAGTTGTCCAAAGAAACGAGGTGCTGGCGCAGGTGCTCGCCGTTGAGATTGATTACGACCCCACCAACAAATCTGTTGTCGTTGTCATAAAGTGGCATCGAAAAGCGGATCACCGGTCGAAACGGGCGCTCAATTTTGCCGTGCTCACGATTGAAGTCAAAACGGGAAATATGCACAGTCTGCGGACTTACCTTAGCCAAACGCTGAAAATAGCGCTGACCTGATTTACTCTGCAGGCGTTGACCTGTGGTGAGTTTGCTGAGGTTGCCTTTGACTTCTACTCTGACGACCTCTTTGCCGACAGCGTTGATCTGTCTGACTTGATGGTAGCGTGGGTGATGCTTGGCAAACTGCAGCAGCAGGCTCTGTGCTTCATTGGTTTTTTCTGACTCACTGAGTCCTTTCGATTTTGCTATCAGCGACAGTCGGCTTTGTAGGAAACGAACGTCTGAGATGGCGCGGTTGAGATCCTCTTCTAAATTGGTGGTAAGCAGCTGCAGAACTTTGCGTTCTTGAGTCAGGTGGCGATCTTGCTCTAGTTGCTTGGTATAAAAATGCAGAGCAACAGCAATCACCGCCAGGATGATGGAAACAAACCAGAGCCATAAATAACCGCGGCTGGGGGAAGACTCTGTGCCTACCAATTGACTCAATTTAGAATTCTCTTGATTTGAATGGGCGGGGCAAGATGCCCACTTCAACGAAAAATCACTATGATTCATCTCAAATATCATTGAGATAGTAACCAAGCGGGGCTATTTACCCAACTTGATTACTATAGCAATTTTATTTCGCGGCCAGTATTTCTTGCGCAAGTTGATCGGCTAATTCGCCAGTGGGTCGATTTTCTTGGCTGGCACGTTGATAGAGAGTGCTCAGCGTATCGTATATCTTTTCTACTTTTGTATTGGCTTTATTTGCACAGTAGCCGCTGCGCTCAAATGAGATATTGATAATACCTCCGGCGTTAATGACGTAATCCGGCGCATACAGGATCCCAGCATCGGTGAGCGCCTGATCAATGTCCGGCGTGGCTAACTGGTTATTGGCACAGCCTGCGACGATCTTCGCTTTCAGTCGTGGTAACGTCTGACTATTCAAAGTAGCGCCCAGTGCACATGGGGCGTAGATATCGACCTCTTGATCGTAAATCTCGGCTGGCTCAACGACGCTGGCGTCGAAGTCATTTACAACCCGGTTCAGATTGGCTTGATTCACATCGGTAACGATCAACTTCGCGCCAGCATTGGCTAAGTGTTTGCAGAGGTAATAACCGACGTGGCCGACCCCCTGCACAGCAACCGATTTACCCTCCAAACTATCACTGCCGGTCAGGTGTTTTACTGAGGCTTGAATGCCGACGAAGGTACCTGTGGCAGTAAAAGGTGAAGGATCACCGCTGGTATGTTCGAGACCAGCAACAAAGTTAGTCTCTTTTGCTACTTCGGCAATATCTGCCGGTGTGATTCCTACATCTTCGGCGGTGTAGTAGCGACCACCAATGCGAGCGACCGCGCGACCAAAAGCCTGCATCATCTCCGGGGTTTTCATGTTGCGGTCGGCGATAATGACCGCTTTGCCGCCGCCAAAGCCAACACCAGCAACGGCGTTTTTATAGGTCATGCCGCGGCTTAGTCGGAGTGCGTCTGTCAACGCTTCCTTATCGTCAGCATAGCGCCACAGTCGGCAACCACCGACAGCCGGGCCGAGTTTGGTGCTGTGTACTGCAATAATGGCCTTTAAGCCTGTAGCAGCGTCACTGAAATAAGCGACTTCTTCATGGTTATCGAATGCATTTAGATCGAAAAAAGACACGTAGTTACCCTTATTTACGCCGAATATGTGAACCATATCACTGTCGGTGGAAAGCATCTACTACAGGTGCTTGGCATTTTTTCTGCGGCTGTCATTCAGGCTTTACAAAAAGGTCATTCGCGCTTGAAGTCAGCGCTACTGTGTCATAAGGTTGCTGGCGATTGATTGGGAGGATGTTTGATGTCGGAAGCAGAAGAAAAACGGGACGCACTGCAGGGTTGGGTGCGAGAGCAGTTTCAGAAGGCGCAAAAACATTTAGCGTCGAAAGGCATCGTGCCCGCTCAAGTATTAGAGAAAGAGAGCCGCTATTTACCGCCTTTGGTTTCTATCTGGAAGATTGTGACTGCTGATAAGCCGGCACAAACAGTTTGGGTGATCAGTGGCGACCTGCCAACTGACCATGTTGAAGTGGGTGCTGCCGCCACAGCGCGTGATGCATTGCGCTATTTTGGTTTACGCTGGCAGCTTCAGGCCGAGCAGTTGTTTCAAGTGCCAAACAAAGATAAAACCAAGGTAGATTTCGCTAATTTGCTGGTGAGCCGAGCGGAAGGGTTGGCACAGCTGCATGAAAATGATGCGCTGTGGGTTAATGAAGGCCAGGCGTAGTTACCTGCTGCTTTAGTGATGCTGATCTGACTGGTCAAGCTCGGTGATTTTGCCGAGCTTGCACTTCATCCGCTGTCTTGGGATCCCCGCTTCCATAAATACTGGGGCGATCGCCTTAAACCCCTGCCGCTTAAAGTTGTCAGTGGCTTCCAGTGCGCTGTTAATAAATACGGCGTCCATCTGTTCCTTACGCGCGATATCTAGCAGCGCGTTCACTACAGCTTTGGCAACCCCTTTGCCCCGTGCCGGTATGATGACGGCGATACGACCAATATGACCGTTAGGTAACAAACGCCCTGAAGCGATTGGGTTTTGCGCTTCATCAACGGCGAGGATATGAAAGGCGTTTATATCCAGATCGTCAAACTCGATAGATTCAGGGATACGCCACTCGCAGCAAAATACTCGGTGACGAACCTGAAAAAGTGCATCTTTGGCAGCAAGCCAGTGGACTTGCCGGACTTCGTAGTGACTCATTTATTCTTCAAACAGTAAACCCTGATTAACAAGTGTAGTCAGTACTTCGGTGAATAGTGAACTATTGTCGGTTAACGCTAAGCGTTCTGCGTCGAACTGCAAGTTGTCGGCCAGGATCTGTTTATCATTAACTGATAGTTTTGAGTCAAAGCGTTCGCCGTTGATATAAAGCTCACCCGGTTGAAACAGCGCCGGCTTGTTGCAATAGAGCGCTTTTACGCCACTGTGCCAAGTGAGTGAGTGACCTTCCGCTAATAGGCTTGCAACATCTTCACTGGCTAGCGCTGGCTCGGGAGTGTCTATGGCAACAGTGCGATTAGGCGTTGATAGCTGTGCCAGTAAAAAGGGATAGAGTAGGGCATCATCGTCTAACAAAGCGCGCATGCTGGCTTTCAATGTTTGCATATCTGCTGCGGATAATTCGCCGTGGTGGCTAAACAGCGCTTGGCGTCCAGCATCGCTAAAACGCTGTTCACCCAGCTCATTGTCGACCATGTAGTCAGCCAGGCCATTAAATAGATCGCGCTGACTGGGAGCGCGAAAGCCAACTGAATAGTTCAGTGACGGCTCAATGGCGTAGCCTTCATGGGGGCAGCCAGGAGGAATATAGAGAATATCCCCGGGCAGCAGCTCTGCATCGATAATCGCTTTGAACGGCTTGACCTGAAGCAGATCTGGATGAGGGCAGTGAGCTTGGGTCGGCTGGTGCTCACCGACGCGCCAATGGCGTTTACCTTGACCCTGAATAATAAAGACATCGTACTGGTCGAGGTGTGGTCCAACACCCCCTCCCGGCATAGAGAAACTGACCATTAGGTCATCGATACGCCAGCTGGGGATAAAACGAAATGCGTTCAGCAGCGTTGCCGAATCGGGGATCCAGTGGTCGACCGCTTGCACTAGCAAGCTCCAATCGGTTTCTGTCAGCTGGGAAAAATCATCGAATGGACCATGGCGAACTTGCCAATTGTTTTTGTCAGTGTGGCTGACAATACGGCTGTCTACCTCTTCCTCCTGGGCTAAACCGGCTAAATCATCTGCGTCGATGGGATCGACAAACTGAGCGAAGCCCTGTCGGATCAGCAGGGGCTTTTTCTGCCAATATTCAGCAAGGAATTGTTCTAAGTCGAGGGTCAGTTGATAGCGGGCAGAGCTGCTCATGGTAGTAAGCCTTGTTGGTGGCAGGTTGAAGAGGTTTGAGGCGAGTGTCGTGCGCGCCTCATGGGTGCTTGTTTACTGAGGTTATCTAACTAATTGGAATCGCGCCAGTTGTGCTTCTTTTCTGGCTCGTAGGCATAAAAAAACCACCTGAACTCAGGTGGTTTTTTTGCCCAGATAAACGTCTATTTCAGGTCGTCAACAAAGGCGATGGCACGACCGATATAGTTCGCTGGTGTCATCGCTTTCAGATCGACTTTAACTGGCGCTGGTAGCTCCAGATTATCGATGAACTCAGCCATTGCTTGCTGGTCAACACGCTTGCCGCGAGTTAACTCTTTCAGCTTTTCGTATGGCTTTTCGATGCCGTAGCGACGCATGACTGTTTGAATTGGCTCGGCCAATACTTCCCAGTTCTGGTCTAACTCAGCCAGCAGGTTGACTTCATTCACCTGCAGCTTGCTGATCCCTTTCAGGGTAGCTTGATATGCGATCACTGCATGGGCTACACCAACGCCCAAGTTACGCAGGACGGTAGAGTCAGTCAGATCGCGCTGCCAGCGGCTGATTGGCAGTTTGGTCGCCAAGTGGCCGAACAGTGCATTGGCGATGCCTAAGTTACCTTCCGAGTTTTCAAAATCGATAGGGTTAACTTTATGCGGCATGGTGGATGAACCGATTTCACCCGCAATAGTTTTCTGTTTGAAGTGACCTAAAGCGATATAGCCCCAAACATCACGATCGAAGTCGATCAGTACGGTGTTGAAACGAGCAATGGCATCGAAGATTTCCGCGATATAGTCATGAGGCTCAATCTGGGTGGTGTATGGGTTCCAAGTGAGGCCTAAGCTAGTCACGAACTCTTCAGAAAACTTGTGCCAATCCAGTTCCGGATAAGCAGAGATGTGGGCGTTGTAATTACCGACCGCACCATTGATTTTGCCTAACAGCTCAACGGCATTGATCTGGGCGATCTGGCGCTGCATACGGATATAGACGTTGGCCATCTCTTTGCCGAGCGTTGAAGGCGATGCTGGCTGTCCATGGGTACGTGACATCAGCGGAATGCTCTTGTATTCGAAAGCGAGTGCTTTAACGGCATCGCTAACTTCGTTGAGCATAGGTACCAATACCTGGTCGCGGGCTTCGCTAAGCATCAGGCCGTGAGACAGGTTGTTGATATCTTCTGAGGTACAGGCGAAGTGGATAAACTCTGATACCGCAGCTAATTCAGCCAGGCTTTCGGTTTTTTCTTTCAGGAAGTACTCAACCGCTTTTACGTCGTGGTTGGTGGTACGTTCAATCTCTTTGACACGCAGCGCGTCAGCTTCACAAAAGTCAGTGACGATGGCATCAAGCAGGGCATTGGCTTGTGCTGAAAATGCTGGTACTTCCGCTATTTCCGCAGTGGCGGCGAGTTTTTGCAACCAACGCACTTCAACTGTGACGCGGTATTTAACCAAGCCGAATTCGCTGAAGATGCTGCGCAGTGCATCGACCTTGTTGCCGTAGCGACCGTCAACCGGTGAAATGGCGGTTAAACTGGATAATTGCATGTTTGCTCCTGCTAGAGAGTTAGATTACCTGGGTTTGGAGGTAACGGGCTGTGTCCAATATTTTTTTACGACTTAATAGTAACTGTCGACGTTTACCGCCAACTTGTCGCCACAGTACGGCTGCACGTAGGCCTGCCAGCAGCGACGCACGGATCTGGTTCTGACACAGATCCTGCTTCAGATAGGTGGGTGAACCTGCGACCTGGATCCGCGGCCCCAAGGGGCTGATCAAGTCACTGTAGATAGCTGCCATATTACGCACCACTTGTGCGTCGATCTCCGCGTTGTGATCTACCTGTCGTTTTACTTGAGAGATCCGTTCGCCCAACATGGCTAAAAGGCCACGTTGTTGCGACACCTTACGTTCAAGGCTAAGTAGATTGACAACGTATCGGGTTAGCTCGGCGTCTTTCGAATCACCACTGGGGTTGAGTTGGTTGACCAACGTATTAATTCCCAATTTGAGATTGGCTGAACCGCCGAAGACATCTTCCGTCGATTTTGGATCGGTGACTAAGATACTGCTGAGCGTGGTCTGCAGGGCCTCGTTGTCGGCCTGACCTGTTTTAGCGATCTGTTGTACTAAAGCGGTTGCCTGACAGATGCCAGAAAAACTAATCACTTGGTCAATCAACGGTGTGCTCAAGGTCTACTCCTATTAATCCCTGATAGGTGAGTCGATGATGGCGCCGCCAAGGCAAACATCGCCTTGATACACCACGACTGACTGTCCAGGGGTGACGGCTGCTTGCGGCTCGTCGAACCGTACTTCGATTGTATCTTCGCTCAACCGTTTTAGCGTACAAGGCACATCGGTTTGGCGATAACGGGTTTTTACCGTACAGCGTAATGTATCTTGTGGGCCTTGACGATCCACCCAATGCAACTGGTCGGCGATCAATCCGTTGCTAAACAGGCGAGGGTGATCATGCCCTTGGGCAACTAGCAATACATTTCTTTCTAGGTCTTTATCAACCACATACCAAGGGTTGTCATTGCTATTCTTTAAACCACCAATTCCCAAGCCTTTGCGTTGGCCTAAGGTGTGATACATCAACCCTTGGTGTTCGCCAATAATGTCACCGTCGACTGTTTCTATCTTGCCGGGCTGTGCCGGTAAGTAACGCGCCAGAAAATCACGAAACTTACGTTCACCGATAAAACAGATGCCAGTGCTGTCTTTTTTCTTTGCGGTGACTAAATCCTGCTGTTCGGCGATCCTGCGTACTTCAGGTTTTTCTAACTCACCGACCGGAAACAGGGTTTGTGCGATATGTTGCTCAGCCAACGTATAAAGAAAGTAGCTTTGATCTTTGTTGTTATCTAGTCCACGCAACATCTGCCATTTGCCGTTCACTTGCCCGCGTCTGACGTAGTGACCGGTAGCGATGTAATCAGCACCGAGTGCCTCAGCGGCAAACTCAAGAAAGGCTTTAAATTTGATTTCGCGGTTGCACATGATGTCGGGATTGGGCGTGCGCCCCGCTTTGTATTCAGCGAGGAAATACTCGAATACATTATCCCAGTATTCGGCGGCGAAATTGACCGTATGCAGTTCAATGCCCAATTTATCGCAAACCGCCTGCGCATCTTCTAGATCTTCGGCGGCAGCGCAGTACTCGTCGTTGTCATCCTCTTCCCAGTTTTTCATAAACAACCCTTCGACCTGATACCCCTGCTGGAGCAGTAGGTATGCCGATACGGAACTGTCTACGCCGCCGGACATGCCGACGATAACTTTGGTTTGACTGTTGTCTGTCATATAGGAAAAAACCGCCAAGGATCTAAGTGAATACGTTTTAAGGCGCGGGATTTTACCACAGTGGTAGGGGTCTGTTTAAGATCAAACTTTCAGAAGATTCAACTTGACCGGTCAATTTGTTGATCAGGGCAGTAGTGAAGCAGTGTGAGTGGCGCTCTTTGGCCGGACAAATAGTCTTCAATTCCCTTTAAAACAAGGCCACTGCGATGACGAGATGAGGCGGCGACTAACTCCGCTTTTGTCATCCAATGGGTGCAAGATATCTCTGGATCCAGTGGCTTACTGGCTGGTGGGAGTGAGTCATATTTGTAATAGAAACAAAATCGAAGATAACTGCGGCCTGCTTCCGCAGTCGGAGCTAGGTACACACCGACTAGGCCTTGGGGTGAAATATCGAGGCCAGTTTCTTCCAGCACTTCCCGCTGCGCGCCCTGAATTAAAGACTCCCCTGGCTCTAGATGGCCTGCCGGGTTATTGAGCAGCATCTGCCCCTGCTTTTGCTCCTCAACCAACAAAAATTTGCCATCGTATTCGATCACGCAGGCGAGGGTCACTTCAGGTTTGTACATACAATCTCTCCTGCAGACTATTGGCTGCACTGCCATGGTTGCTAAGTCGGCAGTCGTCACTAAAAGTGGTTGTGATCGTCGGCTACTCGATCAGCTTTGCTTCGCCATTAGCGAGTCCATCAATGGTCCAGTTACCAATGCGGTAGCGAATTAGGCGCAGCGTTGGGCAGCCAATGGCGGCCGTCATTCGTCTCACTTGACGGTTTCGTCCTTCGGTAAGCGTAATTGATAGCCAGCAGTCGGCAATCGATTTGCGCTCTCTTACCGGCGGAGTGCGAGGCCAGATGTCGGGGGCAGGCATGCGCTCAACAGTGGCGGGTAAGGTCATCCCATCTTTGAGCTCTATACCTTGGCGAAGTTGCTCAAGGGCTTCATCGGAAGGAATATTCTCAACTTGAACCCAATAAGTTTTACTGGTCTTACGTCCTGGCTGAGTCAATTTCGCCTGTAGTGCCCCATCATTGGTCAGAACCAAAAGTCCTTCGCTATCTCGGTCTAAGCGTCCAGCGGCATAAACACCGGTTTCTGAAACATAATCTGCGAGTGTTGCGCGGCCTTGGTCGTCAGTGAATTGGCACAACACATCAAAAGGTTTGTTAAGTAAAACGACCTTTCTTGGTGCAGCAGGTTTATCCCGTTTGGGGGATTGTTTTTTTAAACGACGGTGATGTGGTTGTTTACGAGAGGGCTGGGGCATGTTAGGCGCTTTGAATCTGTCAGACGATCTATTATGATGGCGCAACTTTAAAAACGCCAACCCTTAGAAAGGGGCCAGGAGAGAAGCTAAATGGAAAGCAAGATTGTTGTGCCTGCAGACGGCCAGAAAATCACAGTGAATGCCGATGGCAGCCTGAATGTTCCTAATAACCCAATTATTCCTTTCATTGAAGGTGATGGCATCGGTGTTGATGTTACTCCTCCGATGATGAAAGTACTTGATGCAGCGGTAGAGAAAGCCTACGGCGGCGAGAAGAAGATCTCTTGGATGGAAGTGTACTGTGGTGAGAAATCTACCCAAGTATACGGCGAAGACGTATGGTTGCCGGAAGAGACTCTGACAGCAGTTAAAGATTACGTTGTTTCAATCAAAGGTCCTTTGACTACGCCTGTTGGCGGCGGTATTCGTTCTTTGAACGTTGCTCTGCGTCAGATGCTTGACCTTTACACTTGCTTGCGCCCAGTTCGCTACTATGAGGGCACACCTAGCCCACTGAAACAGCCGGAACTGACTGACATGGTGATCTTCCGTGAAAACTCAGAAGATATCTATGCGGGTATTGAGTTTAAAGCGGGTACAGACGAAGCGAAAAAAGTTATCTCATTCCTGCAGAATGAAATGGGCGTGACTAAAATCCGTTTCTCTGAAAACTGCGGTATCGGTGTCAAGCCGGTGTCAAAAGCAGGTACTGAGCGTCTGGTTAAAGCAGCGATTGATTACGCTATCCAGAATGATCGTCCTTCTGTGACTTTGGTTCACAAAGGCAACATCATGAAGTTCACTGAAGGTTCATTCAAAGATTGGGGCTACGAGTTGGCTCTCAATGAGTATGCCGGTGAACTGCTCGATGGCGGTCCTTGGGTTAAGATCAAGAACCCTAACAACGGTAAAGAGATCATCATCAAGGATGTGATTGCTGATGCATTCCTGCAGCAGATCTTGTTACGTCCAGCAGAGTACGATGTGATCGCTACTTTGAACCTGAACGGTGATTACGTTTCTGATGCATTGGCTGCGCAAGTTGGTGGTATTGGTATTGCACCTGGTGCCAACATTGGTGACGGTATTGCTTTGTTTGAAGCAACACACGGTACAGCACCTAAGTACGCAGGTCAGGACAAGGTAAACCCTGGTTCACTGATCCTTTCTGGTGAGATGATGTTACGCCACATGGGTTGGACTGAAGCTGCTGACCTGATCGTTAAGGGCATGGAAGGTGCGATTGCCGCTAAGACTGTGACCTATGACTTTGAACGTTTGATGGAAGGCGCAACCTTGCTGAAATGTTCTGAGTTCGGCGATGCGATGATTACCAACATGTAATCATTTTTATCATCAGCAAATTAGCTGATGATAAAATGGCGAAGAACGTCAAAAAAAAGACACCTAAGGGTGTCTTTTTTATTTTGCATGTTTTATCTGCAAATAAAAAAGCAGGCTTATGCCTGCTCTTTATTCTCCCACTCCGTCACAGGAAACCTACTTAGAGGCATCCGGTACTTTTATGTCGTGGGCATGCATGCCTTTCGGACCTTCGTGAAGTTCAAACTCTACCGGTTGCCCGGCTTTAAGCGTGCGGTAGCCTTCCATTTCAATCGTTGAATAGTGAGCGAAAATATCTTCACCCCCTTCATCAGGAACGATAAAACCAAAGCCCTTAGCGTTGTTGAACCACTTAACTGTACCCGTTGCCATAAATTCTACTTCCTTACCTCAGTTCCTTAAGACTTGAACTCCTTGAACTCACGGTTGTGATGTTTTGACTCTGCCCATATATATGAGAAAGTAATATCACGCACCAGTGTCAAAAAATAGTCGATCTGGTATGACAGTCAAGGTTTTTACTGGGTTTTTTTAACGTTCGTGGCGAAAAATATATCTGAGCCAGATCAGAGTTCGCGGCGTATCTAAGACGTACTACTATTGAATTATGGCTAAGCAAGACGAGCTAGAGCAGCATCACGGTTTAGAGGTGGCACCGGCAAAACCGAAAGTACAGCCGCCGCCGATGTACAAAGTGATACTGAACAACGATGACTACACCCCGATGGATTTCGTTGTAGAGGTTTTACAAACGTTTTTTAATTTAACTGCCGAGCAGGCCACGGAAGTGATGCTGTCGGTACATTATAAAGGTAAAGGGGTTTGTGGGGTGTTTACTGCTGAGATAGCAGAGACCAAAGTGGCACAAGTGAATAGTTATGCCAGACAGCATGAGCACCCGTTGCTATGCTCTATGGAGAAGGCTTAGTTTGCTGCAGTAGCAGCTGGTATGGTGAACAATTGTGAGGTACGCCGATGTTGAATAAAGACCTCGAGATATCCCTGAACGGTGCCTTCCGCGAAGCGCGTGAAAATCGCCATGAATTTATGACCGTTGAACATTTGCTGTTGGCGTTGCTCGATAACCCAGCAGCCTCCGAGGCCCTGTCTGCTTGTGGCGTAGGTTTAGATAAGCTCCGCACTGAGCTGACCCGCTTTATTGCTGAGACAACGCCACTGATCCCTGAACATGACAACGAACGGGAAACTCAGCCTACCTTGGGTTTTCAGCGTGTACTGCAGCGTGCGGTATTTCATGTTCAGAGCTCTGGTGCCAGCGAGGTCAGCGGTGCCAATGTATTGGTCGCTATTTTCTCAGAACAGGAATCCCAGGCGGTTTACCTGTTGAAAAAAGAAGATGTCAGTCGCCTTGATGTGGTTAATTTCATCTCTCACGGTATTAGCAAGGTCGACCAGCACAGCGGCCCTGAGCAACCGCAATTAGATCAAGAGAGAGAAGGTGAGGGCGAGAACGCCAGCGAAGATAATCGCTTGGAAAGCTTCTGCACTAACCTGAATAAGCTGGCTGAAGATGGCAGCATAGATCCATTGATCGGGCGCGACCAAGAGTTAGAGCGGACGATCCAAGTGCTGTGCCGTCGCCGCAAGAATAATCCATTGCTGGTGGGCGAGGCGGGCGTAGGTAAGACTGCCATTGCTGAAGGGCTTGCATTCCGCATCGTCGAAGGCAGCGTACCGGAAGTTATCGAAAAAAGTACTATCTATTCGCTGGATATGGGTGCCTTGTTAGCTGGCACCAAATACCGTGGTGACTTTGAGAAGCGTTTTAAGAATGTGCTGAAAGAGCTGCGTAAGGACCCTGGTGCGATCCTGTTCATCGATGAGATACATACCATCATCGGTGCAGGAGCTGCCTCAGGCGGCATGATGGACGCCTCTAACCTGATAAAACCCCTGCTGTCTGGTGGTAGCCTTCGTTGTATTGGCTCTACAACCTATCAAGAGTTTCGTGGGGTATTTGAAAAAGACCGCGCTTTAGTACGTCGTTTCCAAAAAATTGATGTGCTGGAACCTAGCGTTGCCGAAACCACCAAGATCCTCAAGGGACTTAAGTCTCGTTATGAAGAACACCATGGCGTTCGGTATACGGTCAGCTCGTTGAAGGCGGCGGCAGAGCTATCTGCCAAGTATATTAATGAGCGCCATTTGCCGGACAAAGCCATTGATGTCATTGATGAGGCCGGTGCGCGTTTACGTTTAGCTCCGCAAGGCAAGCGGAAGAAAACCATCAGTGTGCATGACATCGAAGATGTGGTGGCACGTATTGCCCGTATCCCCCAAAAAACCATTAACCGTTCAGACAAAGATCTGCTGAAGAATTTGGATAAGAACCTGAAGATGGTGGTGTTTGGTCAGGATGAAGCGATCGATGTGCTGTCTGAGTCGATCAAACTTGCCCGTGCTGGATTAGGTAATGAGCAGAAACCTGTGGGTAGCTTCTTATTTGCCGGGCCAACAGGGGTGGGTAAGACGGAAGTCACGCAGCAGCTCAGTAAAGCCATGGGTGTCGAGCTTGTGCGCTTTGATATGTCTGAGTACATGGAGCGTCATGCCGTCAGCCGTTTGATTGGTGCGCCTCCTGGCTATGTTGGTTATGACCAAGGTGGCTTGCTGACTGATGCCGTTCTGAAGCACCCCCATTGTGTGGTTTTGCTGGATGAGATCGAAAAAGCCCATCAAGACGTTTACAACTTGCTATTGCAGGTGATGGACAATGGCACGCTCACCGACAATAACGGTCGCAAGGCGGATTTTCGCAACGTGATATTGGTGATGACTACCAACGCCGGCGTTCGTGAAACTGAACGCAAGTCGATGGGCTTTAAAGAGCAGGATCGTAGCTTTGATGCGCTGTCAGAGATTAAACGCATTTTCACACCTGAATTTAGGAACCGTTTGGACAGTGTGGTTTGGTTTAATCATTTAGATGAGCTGGTGATCCAGCAGGTGGTCGATAAGTTTATTGTCGAACTGCAAGCACAGCTGGATGACAAACGGGTGTCGTTGGAGGTGAGCGAAGAAGCGCGGTTATGGTTGGCTAAAAAAGGCTATGACAAGGCGATGGGCGCACGTCCGATGGCACGTTTGATCCAGGAACAGTTGAAAAAGCCGCTGGCTTCGCAGCTGTTATTTGGCGAGCTTGCTGATGGTGGTAGCGTGAAAGTTACTGTTGAAGATGATGAGTTAAACATCGACTATCACTGTCAAGACGAAACCTGCTTGGCATAATACAGGCAACAGAATAGTAAAAGCCCGGACATGATCCGGGCTTTTTTAATTTTGTAGCTAGGCGCTTAACGGGCGCGGAAGACGATACGGCCTTTTGATAAGTCGTATGGGGTCAGCTGCACAGTTACTTTGTCACCCGTTAAAATACGGATGTAGTTTTTGCGCATTTTACCGCTGATGTGTGCAGTCACTACATGCCCGTTTTCCAATTCTACACGGAACATGGTGTTTGGAAGTGTATCCAGCACAGTGCCCTGCATTTCAATATTGTCTTCTTTCGCCATCTCTAGTTGATATTCCTGTTACCGCCCAAATTTTAGACCGCGGAATTTTGCCCAAATTTAGGCTTTGTGTAAAGCACAACCCTCATTCATGTTGATGCCACTGCCCATTTTGCAATATTTGATACGGTTTATAGCGTATTTTGTAGCTCATTGCGGGACAGTCATCAATCTGGAAACCCAGATAGAGAAAAGGCTTTTGTTGTGACTTGGCTAATTCCAGTTGCCGCAGTATGGCATAGGTTCCCAGAGATAGCTTGGAATAGTCTGGGTCATAAAAAGTGTAAACAGCAGAAAGACTGTCTTCAAGGGTGTCAGTAACCGCCACAGCCACTAATTCTTCTTGATCATAAAACTGCACGAAAAGAGGGGAGTGCCAGCGGCTAAAAAGAAAATTCTCATATTGTTCGTAACTGACAGGATTCATGCTGCCTTCTGCATGCCGGGTTTCGACATAACGGCAGTAGAGAGGGAACACTTCTTGTCGGTCAATTTCTCTGCTGACAACCGTAGTCAGGTGTTGCTTGCCAAGCTTTTCCGTGCGTCGCTGACTTCGACTTGCGACAAAACTCGTGACCGGTAATCGTATCGGCTGGCATGCATTACATTCTGGACAGTGCGGGGCATATAGACTGTCGCCACAGCGCCGAAAGCCGTGTGAAAGTAGATGGCGATATCTGAAATCATCATGTTCCTCTTCAGGATCCATAATGACTAGTCGCTCAAACTCTCCCTCTAAATACTGGCAGGGAACCACTTGGGTGATGCCTAAACGAATACTAACTGAGTCCGACATAATCGAATACCTGATGGGTGATATTGCGGGGTTGCCATAGCGTGTTGTCGGTGTTGTAACAGATCTCCATGTTGAGCTGTTCGATATAGTCAGCTCTGCTGACCTCTATAGCACCTAAAGAGGTCAGGTGAGGGTTGGTAATTTGGCAGTCTATCCACTTCGCGCCGGTACCGTGCATGATACTAATAAGTGCGACTAAAGCGACTTTACTGGCATCGGTCATACGGAAAAACATCGACTCACCGGAGAACTGGCGGCCACTGCAGACACCATAGAGACCGCCCACCAAAGCATTTTCGTGCCAGATTTCGATTGAATGGGCGACCCCCTGTCGATGTAGCTGATTATACGCCAGCGCCATCTCTGGCACGATCCAAGTGCCGCTTTCCGTTACCCTTGGCGCTGCACAGCCTTGTATAACCTGATCAAATGCTTGGTTTACCGAGATGGTGAATCCACTACGGCGGAGGCTTTTACGCAGGCTGCGAGGAGTGCGGAACGTTTCTATTTCAAATACGCAACGGGGATCCGGTGACCACCACAGTAAAGGCTCGTCTTCCGAAAACCAGGGAAAAATACCTGATTGATAGGCGCGTCTTAAGCGTTCAGCAGAAAGATCACCACCAATAGCCAGCAGTCCGTTAGGATCCTGTAACGCCTGTTCTGTTGGTGGAAAAGCGTAGTTAGTTGGATCTAATTCGGTAATAAATTGGGTCATAACGTTGGTTGTTGTGAGCCTAATATCAGCATAATTGAGCTGGCGAAAAAGAAAAGCCCGGGCGAGCCGGGCTTTACTAAAGGGGAATCGTTGGTTGTGATCTATTGTGCGTCGAGAAAACGCTCTGCGTCCAAGGCTGCCATACAACCCGTTCCAGCAGAGGTAATCGCCTGGCGGTAAATATGATCCATCACATCACCAGCGGCAAAGATCCCTTCGATGCTGGTTTGTGTTGCATTTCCTTCTGTACCGCTTTCTACTTTCAGGTAGCCATCTTTCATATCTAGCTGACCAACAAATAGGTCGGTGTTTGGCTTATGACCAATAGCGATAAATACCCCTTGCAGAGTCAGTTCTTCGGTAGCGTCTGATTTGGTGTCTTTAATGCGTACACCGGTGACGCCCATATCGTCGCCTAGGACTTCGTCCAACGTCCGATCCAAGTGCAGCACGATATTGCCATCAGCAACTTTTTGCATCAGTCGGTCAGTCAGAATTTTCTCTGAACGGAACTGATCACGACGGTGGATCAGGTGCACTTCTGCAGCGATATTTGACAGGTATAGGGCCTCTTCAACCGCCGTGTTACCACCACCTACAACGGCAACTTTTTGATTGCGATAAAAGAATCCATCACAGGTCGCACAGGCAGAAACACCACGTCCTTGGAACGCCTCTTCTGATGGTAGACCCAGATACATCGCGGATGCACCGGTACAGATGATCAGTGCGTCACAGGTGTAGCTACCCGCATCCCCGGTTAGTTTGAAAGGGCGCTGGGTCAGTTCAGCGGTGTGAATATGATCGAAAATGATTTCGGTATTGAAGGCTTCAGCATGCTCCCGCATACGCTCCATCAGTGCCGGGCCAGTGAGATCCTTTGGATCACCGGGCCAGTTTTCAACCTCAGTCGTGGTGGTTAATTGACCACCTTGCTGCATACCGGTGATCAGAACCGGGTTGAGGTTAGCGCGTGCTGCATAAACGGCAGCTGTATATCCTGCAGGGCCTGAGCCTAGTATCAGGAGGCGGGCGTGTTTCACGTCACTCATGCTGCTCTCCGAGTCGAGTTACTCAAAAATCGAATCTATAAAAACGAAAGGGGCCGATAATATCGGGCCCCTTTGCTAGGGTAAAGCCTATCGTGAGACTTTATATGTGGACGTGATCACAGGGTTTCAAGGGCTGGAACAAAATCGTAACCCAGCTCTGTGGCGACAGATTCACAGGTCACTTTTCCATGGCGGACATTAAGCCCTTCTAACAAGTAGTTATCTTGCTTCAAGGCGGCTTCCGCCCCCAGGTTTGCCAGTTTGATAATATAGGGCAGGGTAGCGTTACTTAATGCATAGGTGCTGGTGCGCGCAACAGCGCCCGGCATATTGGCCACACAGTAGTGCACGACATCATCAACAATGTAAGTGGGTTCTGCGTGAGTGGTGGCCTTCGCAGTCGCAAAGCAGCCTCCTTGGTCGATGGCAACGTCAACGACGGCCGCGCCAGACTTCATCTTTTTCACCATTTCTGCACTGACCAGTTTAGGTGCTGCCGCACCGGGGATCAGCACGCTGCCGATCACCAGATCCGCCGCCAGTACTTGTTCCTCCAGCGCCAGCGAGGTGGAAAAGATGGTCTTAACACGACCATCAAATTCGGCATCAATGGCGCGCAGCACATCAATACTGCGATCCAGTATGGTGACATCAGCGCGCATGCCGACAGCCATCTGGGCAGCGTTTCGGCCAACCACGCCGCCACCAATGATGACCACTTTTGCTGGGCTAACGCCAGGCACTCCGCCAAGCAACATGCCGCGGCCAGCGCGAGATTTCTCTAATGCATAGGCTCCAGCTTGGATGGACATACGCCCTGCGACCTCTGACATTGGCGCCAGTAGCGGCAGACGACCTAACGCATCGGTTACGGTTTCATAAGCGATACAGGTGGCTTGGGAGTTAACCAGATCTGCTGTTTGTTCCGGGTCCGGCGCCAAATGCAGATAAGTGAAAAGCGTGTGCTCTTTGGTCAATCGTGCGCGTTCGACTGCTTGCGGCTCTTTTACTTTGACGATCATCTTGGCAGTGGAAAACACTGCTTCGGCGTTCTCTAGGATCTCTGCGCCAGCATGTTGATAGTCGGCATCAGCAAAACCGCTCCCTGTGCCTGCTGTGGTTTCCACTACAACGCGATGCCCATTTTTCACTAATTCAGCCACGCCTGCAGGCGTCATGGCTACTCGAAACTCGTTGTTTTTAATCTCTTTTGGTATGCCGACAATCATCTTGTAAACCTTCATCCAAGTTGGGGTTGATACACTTCAAATTATAGGGGCTATCGGTTGGGTTTTTCCTTTAAATAAGTTGTTAATTTTGTGTAAAACAGCTATAAAATAATCAATGAGTAGTGGAATTCACTAGTTTTATGCAATCAAAGCAGATTAAAACACTTGATCGTACTGACCGAAATATCCTGCGTGAGCTGCAGCAGGATGCCCGCGTCTCCAATGTGGAGTTGGCGCGTCGTGTTGGATTAAGTGCTACCCCTTGCCATGAGCGGGTCAAACGTTTAGAGCGAGATGGCTATATTCGTGGATACCAAGCAGATCTGGATCCGTTCAAGCTCGGCTCTACGCTATTGGTATTTGTCGAGATTACGCTTAACCGCGAGGCGCCAGATCTGTTTGAGAAATTTAATCGTGCCGTCATGTCATTAGATGTGCTGCAGGAGTGTCATCTGGTCTCAGGTGACTTCGATTACTTGTTAAAAGCCAGGGTAACTGACATGTCGGAATATCGCCGACTGATGAGTGATACCCTATTAAAACTGCCCGGGGTGAGCGATAGCCGCACCTATGTTGTGATGGAAGAGGTGAAACAACGCCCCGCTGTATTGATTACCTGAGCATTCAATGAGATCTTATAGGGATCTGAGTGCAGGGAGTGTGTGTGAACAGGATAACTAAGCCAGCGACCCTTAATGGCGTACAGCGCCTATTGGAAGCGGCATTAATCGTCAGCAGTGTCAGCGCAGTGTTTTTACTACTGGCGTTGTACAGCTATGCGCCTACCGATCCGGGCTGGTCTCAGACCGCATTCGGTGCTGACGTTAAAAATATGACCGGCGCTGCTGGGGCGTTAGTCGCAGATCTACTTTTCTTTATTCTGGGTTACCAAGCGTACTTGGTGCCTTTTCTCGTCGCATTTTTAGGTTGGTACAGTTTCCGCCGTTACTACCATGTGTTTGAAATTGATTACACAGCACTCTCGTTACGCCTGTTAGGCGGCTTGCTGCTGTTACTAGGGATATCAGCCCTTGCCAGTATTAATTTTGATGACTTTTACTTCTTTTCTGCCGGAGGCATGCTGGGCGATGTGATCGCTGCCAGCATGTTGCCAGCGTTTAACTTACTCGGTACCACTGTCGTACTGATGGGCTTGGTGTTAGCCGGATTTACTCTGGCAACCGGTCTGTCCTGGGTAACGATTGCTGATTTTATTGGCGCTACGCTTGTTTGGATTGCTATTCAAGGTATTTACCGTCCAATTCAAGGGTATCGTCAGCGTCGTCAGTCGCAACGCGAGGAGCAGTTTGAGAGTGATGAAGACAATATTGACGAATCACCATTACGGGTAGAAGAAGCACCGAACCAATCAGCGGTGGAGCCGTCATTGCGTTTGGAGGAGTTAGCGCCTTTTGAGCCGGAAGATATCTCCGAAGAGGAATACGACTATGAGGATGAGTTTGATCCGCTAGCCGTTGAGCCGCCGGCACCTAGTTATTCATCTCACTCTTCAGCACCTGCACCTGCTGCATCGCCAGCTGTCGCTGACGCATATCAACCGCCTAAACAGGTGGTGAATGGTAATCAACCTGCAGCGATCCCCGCTGTCGCGGCATCAGCTGAAGTCACAGATATGCCGACTATCGGATTATTGGATCGTGCAGATAAGCAGACTAATCCAGTCACTCAAGAAGAGATGGATCAAGTCAGTCGCTTGGTTGAGGCGAAACTGTTGGACTTCGGTATTCAAGCAACCGTGGTTGGCGTATTCCCCGGGCCTGTGGTGACCCGTTTTGAACTAGATCTTGCCCCAGGGGTAAAAGTTTCCCGTATCTCTAATTTGTCGAAAGATTTAGCGCGCGCATTGAGTGCCATTAGTGTGCGGGTTGTAGAAGTTATCCCTGGAAAGTCTGTTATCGGTTTAGAGCTGCCGAATGCGCATCGTGAAATAGTGCGTCTATCGGAAGTGATTGAATGCCCAGCTTTCGAAAACAATAAGTCGAACCTGACCATGGTGTTGGGTAAAGACATCGGCGGTAAGCCGGTTGCTGTCGATTTGGCAAAAATGCCGCACCTCTTGGTCGCAGGTACCACAGGCTCTGGTAAGTCTGTGGGTGTGAATGTGATGATCGTCAGTTTGCTTTATAAATCGAAGCCTGAAGATGTTCGTTTCATCATGATCGACCCGAAAATGTTGGAACTGTCAGTGTACGAGGGGATCCCTCATCTGCTTACTGAAGTGGTCACCGACATGAAAGATGCCGCCAATGCGTTGCGCTGGTGTGTTGGTGAAATGGAGCGCCGTTATAAGCTGATGAGTGCGATGGGCGTGCGAAATCTGAAAGGGTTCAACACCAAAATCTCTGAGGCGATTGAAGCAGGTACACCGATAAAAGATCCACTATGGACCGCGGCTGATAGCATGGATACCACTGCGCCGGAACTGGAAACCTTACCAAGTATTGTGGTTGTGGTGGATGAATTTGCTGACATGATGATGATTGTTGGCAAAAAAGTAGAAGAGCTAATAGCCCGCTTAGCGCAGAAGGCGCGAGCGGCTGGCATTCATTTAGTTTTGGCGACTCAACGCCCCTCTGTGGATGTGATTACAGGCTTAATCAAGGCTAATATCCCGACCCGTATGGCGTTCCAGGTATCGAGTAAAATTGACTCTCGTACCATCTTGGATCAGCCCGGAGCCGAGCAGTTGTTAGGGCAGGGCGATATGTTATATCTGCCGCCAGGCACAGGTGTGCCGACGCGTGTTCATGGGGCTTTTGTCGATGACCACGAAGTACATGCGGTGGTTGAAGATTGGAAACGTCGCGGCAAACCTAACTATATTCCTGAGATCCTCAGTGGTGAGATCACCGCTGAAACCGTTTTGCCGGGAGAGCGTCCAGAAGGTGAAGAAGAGCTGGATGTGTTGTATGACGAAGCAGTGGCGTTTGTAACTGAATCACGGCGTGGCTCGATTTCCAGTGTGCAACGCAAATTCAAGATTGGTTACAATCGCGCTGCGCGTTTGATTGAACAGATGGAAATGGACGGTGTCGTATCTTCACAGGGCCATAATGGTAATCGTGAAGTGTTGGCACCACCGCCACCAAGAGACGGATATTAATGATAAAAGTTTTGCTAAAACAGCTGACTTCTAAGTCAGCTCTTTTCGTTTTATTGACCTTGCTCGTGGGCACGGCGTCACAAGCCTATGGGGCGCCGCAGACGTTGCGAGATCGCCTCACGGCTCACCGTTCGTTTATTGCTGAATTTACTCAGCAGGTACACAGTTACGATGGTGAGTTAGTGCAGGAAGGTCAGGGGGTTATTAAAGTCTTAAGTCCGGACCATTTCATTTGGCAAACTGTGTTGCCGGATGAGCATTTAGTGCAGTCTGACGGCAACACTGTCTGGGTATTCAATCCGCTATTGGAACAGGTTAGCCTCTATTCTGCGTCCGAAGTGATGCAGGACAGCCCAATATTACTGCTAGCGGAAAGCGATCCTGAAGTGTGGGCCCAGTACCGCGTGCGCGTGGTAGGTGAACGCTATGAGGTGACGCCACAAGTCACCGGTGGCAACATCGAACGATTTGAGTTGCAGTTTCAAGGTGACAAACTGACTGAGTTGTTGATTATTGATAGCCAAGGCCAACGTAGCCAATTCACACTGACCTCTTTCACCGCCCCAGCCAAGCTGACAGAGCAAGAGTTTCTTTTTACTATTCCTGCTGACGTCGATATCGACGATCAACGCACCCAGCCTGATGCCGGATAATCTCTCTTTTAGTTTCGCTGACACCTCACAACATCAGCCCTTGGCCGCACGCATGCGGCCTGCTTGTATTGATGAATATGTTGGCCAACCTCATTTGCTGGGTGAAGGAAAGCCGCTACGCCGCGCCTTAGAGCTGGGGCAGGTTCATTCGATGATCCTTTGGGGACCACCGGGGACGGGCAAGACGACCTTAGCGGAGCTATTTGCCAGCCACTGTAATGCCGAAATCGAGCGGATCTCTGCGGTGACAGCTGGTGTTAAAGATATTCGGGCAGCGATTGAGCGTGCCCAATCAAATGCGACGGATCTTGGCCGTCGAACCTTGCTGTTTGTTGACGAGGTACATCGTTTCAACAAATCGCAACAGGATGCCTTTTTGCCACACATTGAAGCTGGCACTGTTACTTTTATTGGCGCCACCACAGAAAATCCATCATTTGAGCTAAATGCGGCATTGCTTAGCCGAGCGCGGGTCTATGTCATTAAACCGCTGGATGAAGCATCGTTACGCCTTCTGCTCAACCAAGCGATGAGTGATGCCGAGCGTGGCCTTGCGAGCCAGCAGTTGACCTTGGCTGAGGAAGCGGAAGAGCTGTTGATAGCCTTAGCATCGGGTGACGCGAGGCGCTTGCTCAATCTGCTGGAGATGGCCAGTGACCTGGTTGATGGCGATGATCGTCTGATCACTAAGCAATTGGTTGCAGATGTTTCAGGCAGTCAGGTCGCGCAGTTTGATAAGCAGGGTGATCACTACTACGACCAGATATCAGCGTTACATAAGTCGATACGAGGTTCCTCGGCTGATGGTGCCCTGTATTGGTACGCACGTATGCTCAATGCGGGCTGTGATCCTTTGTATATTGCCAGACGCTTGCTCGCTATCGCTTCTGAGGATGTCGGCAACGCTGATCCTAAGGCGATGGAAGTTGCACTGAACGCGTGGGACTGCTTTCAAAGGGTTGGCCCTGCCGAAGGTGAGCGCGCTATAGCCCAGGCGATTGTTTACCTTGCCGTTGCTCCTAAGAGCAATGCAGTTTATACCGCGTTTAAGCAAGCGCTGCGAGACGCGGCTGAGTTGCCACAATACGAAGTGCCTGTGCATCTGCGCAACGCACCGACCAAGCTGGCTAAATCGATGGGGCACGGTGCTGAATATCGCTATGCCCATGATGAACCTGGTGCCTATGCGGCGGGGGAATCCTATCTGCCGCCGGAATTAAACGGGCGCCATTACTATCAACCGACAGATCGTGGTCTGGAAAAGAAGATCCAACAGAAACTGGCTTATCTGGCCGAGTTGGATGCCACCAGCAATAAAAAGCGTTAACTGTCTGGCTAGCAAGCTTGGTTTCGCCTGTGCCTCTGGTACACTTGGCTGCCAACTAATTTGGCAGGTTGTACATTGGGTACGATCTGCTTGAAATGAATTTCAACTAACGAGTTTAAAAGCAACATGCTGGACGCTAAATTTCTTCGTAACGAGATCGATGAGACGGCAGCGCGATTAGCCACCCGTGGTTATGTGCTGGATGTAGAACGCTTTAAGGCACTGGAAGAGCAGCGCAAGTCGTTGCAGGTGAAAACAGAGCAGCTACAGAACGAGCGTAATACTCGTTCCAAATCCATTGGTCAGGCTAAGGCGCGCGGCGAAGATATCGCCCCATTGCTAGCGGAAGTTGGCTCGTTAGGTGAAGAGCTGGATAAAGCCAAAGCCGAGCTTAGCGAGTTGCTCGAAGAGATTAAAGTTCAGAGCCAAGGCATTCCTAACCTGCCTGATACGTCAGTGCCGGAAGGCAAGGATGAAGAGGAAAACCAGGAAATACGCCGCTGGGGTGAGCCGCGTCAATTCGATTTTGAACCTAAAGATCATGTGGATCTAGGTGACTTCGGCAAGAGTATGGATTTTGAAGCCGCAGTGAAGCTGTCTGGCTCTCGTTTTGTGGTGATGCGTGGCGAGATGGCACGCCTGCATCGAGCGTTGGCGCAATTTATGTTGGATCTGCACACGCAGCAGCATGGCTATCAAGAGATGTATGTTCCCTACTTGGTTAATGCCGATTCTCTGCGCGGCACTGGCCAACTACCTAAATTTGGTGAAGATCTATTCAACACGCAACCGGCGACGGAAGAGGGTGTTGGCATGTCGTTGATCCCGACGGCTGAGGTACCACTGACAAATTTGGCTCGTGATACCATTACAGACGAAGCGGATCTGCCTGTACGCATGGTTGCGCATACACCGTGCTTTCGTTCTGAAGCGGGCTCCTATGGCCGCGATGTGCGCGGTTTAATTCGTCAGCATCAGTTCGATAAAGTTGAACTCGTACACTTGGTGAAACCGGAAGATTCTTTTGCCGCGCTTGACGAACTGACGCTGCATGCCGAGAAAGTATTGCAGCTGTTGAACTTACCCTACCGGACAATGCTGTTGTGTACTGGCGATATGGGCTTTGGTGCCTGTAAGACTTATGATCTTGAAGTATGGATCCCAACTCAGGGCACTTATCGTGAGATCTCTTCTTGCAGTAATATGTTCGATTTCCAGGCGCGTCGTATGCAAGCCCGTTACCGTGCTAAAGGTGCGAAGAAGCCGGAGTTGTTGCACACGCTCAATGGTTCGGGGTTAGCGGTTGGTCGTACGTTGGTGGCGCTGCTTGAGAACTATCAGCAAGCAGATGGCTCAATTGAGATACCAGAAGTGTTGCGTGACTATATGGGTGGTAAAACCCACATTCTTAAGCGTGGTGAGTAAGCATCATTTGCTGAGGAATGAGTTAGAAATCTGATAAAAAAGGAGCTAGTTAGCTCCTTTTTTATTGCCTACTGCTGGTGTTAGATACACTTTACCGGTTTTGGTAAGCCAGCGATTTTGGTGGCTTGTTTTGCGGGTCCTTTAGGGAAGAGCTTATACAGATAGCGGCTGTTTCCTTTCTCCTCGCCATATTTCTTAGCCATTGCTTTTACCAGCACACGGATCGCCGGGCTGGTGTTGAATTCGAGATAGAAATCCCGCACAAAATGCACGACTTGCCAATGGCTTGGCGTCAATTCAATATTTTCATTGCTGGCGATCAGAGCGGCTAATGATTCGCTCCAATCATCAACATTTTCAAGGTAACCGAGTTTATCTGTGGCAATCTGTTTGCCATCAAAATCGTACATGGGTTTGTCTACCAACTGATCACGGGTTGATGGGTTAAGGTCAGATCAACCATTTCATCCATGGTGATCAAATGGAAATCTTGTGAGCCTGATCTGACGCCGCGTGCCGTCGCATCATCGGCTAACACCAAACATTCGCCCGAATGTTGCATTAACCAAGCATATTGATCGGGCTGATGAAGCATCAGGCAAGCTTCCGCTCTTAGCAGCAGGGTGCTGTCACTTGGCAAACTTGTTGCTGTCGCTGCCGGTAAGGGCTCGGATAGAATAATCAGTGGCTTCATTTAGATACTTATCACGATGTCGAATGTCGGGAGTAGGGCTGCTATCTCAGCCGCTGAACGACTTTCCACCCCAGTTCTAAGTTGATGCTCTGCTAGCCCTTGCAGCGCTAACGCATCAGCGCACACCACTGTTTCCGCTATTTCATACAGCTCAAAAGCACCAAATTGTTTAAGAAAGTCGGTAAACCCAGCTCGCACAGGCTCAGTGGATTCACAACAGGCTAATACCGCTTGCTCAGTAAAGATTAACGATACGGATTGGTCAAAAGCAGCGTAAGCTAAACCTATATCAATGGTTTCTTGTAGCTGGTTGCCTGTAAACGGGGATTGGCGCAGGAGAATCGCTATCTTTTTCATCGCAGGACAGTACTCATTTAAAGTGGATGACGCGATCAACATCTAAAGAGTGAGTCACCAACTCACCTAATCCGCCAAGCCGAAAGGCTGGATGCAGATTAAACTGAGCTGAGTCTATCTGAGCCGCTTCATCTTTATTTAATATTCCCCGGCGCAGCGCAGAGGCGACGCAGAGCACTAACTGCGTCTGTGCGCCGCTACCTGTCACTTTCTGTTGTTCTGCAAAACTTGCCCAGCGCTGAGCCCAGTTAGTTTCATCGCCAGCAGGAGAGAGCAGGGCAGAGCCCGTGTTAACGCCATCCTGAAAGAAGAATAACTGTTTAATGTCGTGACCTTGCTTCCTAGCCGCCGTCGCGAACTGGAAAGCACTATGGTGAGCTTGGTGGCTCACAGGGCTTGCATTGATGATGATAGAGAAACTAGCCATGCTGCTATTATCGGCTGGCTAGGAAAAATTGGAAGTATTTAAGTGATTGTCGGAAAAATTGATGCACTTATAGCCACGCTTGGCTAGATATTGAGCAAACGATATTGTTAGTTAAAATAGGGGCTTTACAAGCGTAATTATCCGCCGTATTATTCGCCGCGTTCCGGAGGGGTGCCAGAGTGGTTGAATGGACCGGTCTTGAAAACCGGCGTAGGCTTATACCCTACCGTGGGTTCAAATCCCACCTCCTCCGCCAAACAACGAAAAGGCCGTCTATTTAGACGGCCTTTTTGCTTTCTGCAATCAGCAAATTTTTGCTTGAACCAATATGATGCGATAGTTGATCAGCTTCACAACACTGCTATAAACCTCTGTGATCTTTTGGCAGACGTTGGTGATAGCGCAAGTTTCAGCGTCGAATGGCTTTATTTCTATCACCGCATTTCGCTATGATGTTGCCACGGATTTGTTAATGGATATCCGTGTTGCCAACGGATTAGAGGCGCAGTTTTCTCGTTTTCTTTTTTTGGAGTGCCATCCGTGATCCGAGTTTATCTCGTTGATGACCATGAACTTGTACGTACAGGTATTCGTCGCCTTTTAGAAGATGTGCGCGGTATGCAAGTCATTGGTGAAGCTGACAGTGGTGAGGCCGCAGTGAAGTGGTCTCGTGAAAATCATCCCGATGTGATCCTGATGGATATGAACATGCCGGGTATTGGTGGACTGGAAGCGACGAAAAAGATCCTTCGACATTCTCCAGACAGCAAGATCATTGTATTGACTGTTCATACCGAAAATCCGTTTCCTAGTAAGGTGATGCAGGCAGGCGCTTCTGGCTATCTGTCAAAAGGCGCAGCCCCTGAGGAAGTGGTGAATGCGATACGCTTGGTTAATAGCGGCCAGCGTTATATCTCTCCGGAGATCGCTCAGCAGATCGCCTTAAGTCAGTTTAGTCATTCCAATGAAAACCCTTTTCAGGAACTGTCTGAGCGAGAGTTGCAGATCATGCTGATGATCACCCGTGGTGAGAAAGTCGGGTATATATCAGAGCAGCTTAATCTCAGCCCCAAAACAGTGAACAGCTATCGTTATCGATTGTTTAAGAAGTTAGAGATCGATGGTGATGTTGAGCTTACCCATCTGGCTATTCGCCACGGAATGTTGGACGCCGAAAAACTCTGATTATGGATTTTGACGCGAAGGCGTTTCTGCGCTCGGTGACAGACCAACCGGGCGTATATCAGATGCTCAACGACAAAGATGAGGTTATCTATGTCGGCAAAGCGAAATCGTTAAAGAAGCGCCTTTCAAGCTATTTCCGCACTAATGTAGATTCTACAAAAACCCGCGCATTGGTTGCGAATATTGCCAATGTGACGGTGACGGTTACCCACACCGAAGCCGAAGCGCTGATCCTCGAAAACAATCTTATTAAGAAGTTTCGCCCGCGTTATAACGTATTGCTTCGTGATGACAAGAGTTATCCCTACCTGTTGATCTCCGGTCATAAACATCCTCGTTTGGCTTACCACCGTGGCGCGAAGAAGGCCGCGGGTGAATACTTTGGTCCGTTTCCAAGTGGTAGCGCCGTGCGGGAGTCATTGAATCTCCTGCAAAAGCTGTTTCAGGTTCGTCAGTGCGATGATTCCACCTATCGTAATCGGTCGCGACCTTGCTTACAGCATCAGTTGGGACGCTGCACCGCACCTTGTGTGAATGGTTTTGTGTCAGAGCAAGTGTATGCAGACCAAGTGGCTAAAACACGGCTGTTTCTTAAGGGACAAAGTGAAAAAGTGATTTCGCAGATGGTCTCGGAGATGGACCAAGCTGCGATGGCGTTAGACTTTGAACTGGCTGCCCAGCTGCGGGATCGGATCACCACCTTGCGGCAGGTCCAGGTGCAGCATAGTGTCGAAGCTGGCAAAGATGCGATGGATGTTATTGGTCTGGCGATTAACGGCAACCAATGTTGCCTCCACCTGCAGTTCATTCGTGATGGCAAATTGCTCGGAAACAAGAGCGTGTTCCCGACAGTGCCGTCAGCGACGGAGGCTGAAGAGCTCCTAGTGGCGCTGTTAACGCAGTTTTATGGTGCTGAAGGGCGGGGCGGACAGGTACCTGCGACTATCGTGTTGCCGTTTAAGCTGGCAGAGAAAGATGAATTAGCGAATGACCTGTATTTGCTGACTGAGCGAAAAGTTAAGTTGGTGGAGAGTCCACGAGGTGATCGTGCACGGTTCCAAAAGCTGGCGCAAGTGAATGCCGATACTGCACTGCAGAGCCGTTTGGCCCATAAGAAATCAATTCAGCAACGTCTACATCAATTGACAGAAACGCTGGCACTAGACAGCTTGCCAAAGCGGATGGAGTGCTTCGACATCAGTCACACCTCGGGTCAGCAGACTGTTGCATCCTGTGTCGTGTTTAATCAGGAAGGGCCGAATAAGAGCGAATATCGCCGTTACAACATCGCTGGTATTACCCCTGGTGACGATTATGCGGCAATGAAGCAAGCACTAGAGCGGCGCTTTAAGCAGTTGGGCGCTGAAAGTAAGATCCCCGATCTGCTGTTTATCGACGGCGGTTTAGGTCAGCTAGGTATTGCTGAGCAGGTGTTCGCTGAGCTCGACTGGAGTGAAGCGCCACTAAAACCTTTATTGATTGGTGTCGCGAAAGGTGAGTCTCGTAAACCAGGTTTAGAGACACTGATCATCGGGGAAAGCCACGAGACGTTTAATTTGCCGGTCGATTCCCCTGCGCTTTTACTGATTCAGCAGGTTAGGGATGAAGCGCACCGTTTTGCCATTACAGGCCATAGAGAGCGCCGGCGTAAAAATGCTAAACGCTCAACATTGGAAGATATTCCAGGGGTAGGCAGTTCCCGTCGCCAAGCACTGATTAGTTATCTTGGCGGTATGCAACAGGTCAAAAATGCATCGGTTGATGAATTAGCTAAAGTGCCAGGGATCAGCTTAAAGATGGCGCAAACCATCTATGACCAGTTTCATTAGTAAGATTGCGTGGTGATTTGTAACATTTTCGGATATAACTAACAGGTCGTTAATGAGGTATTTCTTCTTACATGTTGACTGTTCCTAATATTCTAACCGTTTTCCGTATCGCGCTTATCCCCGTCTTTCTGGTGTGTTACTACCTCCCTTGGGAGCACGCGATGTTCACCGCTGCTGTGTTTTTCTGGCTAGCGGCAGTGACAGACTATTTTGACGGCTATCTTGCTCGTCGCCTTGGGCAGGAGACTGCTTTTGGCGCTTTTCTAGACCCCGTCGCCGATAAGGTGACCGTTTGCGCTGCTTTGATTATTCTGGTGGATTTCTACAACACACTTTGGATCACTATCCCTGCTATCATCATTATCTCCCGTGAGATCCTGATCTCAGCATTAAGGGAATGGATGGCGGAAGCGGGTAAGCGTTCGGAAGTGGCCGTTGCCAATATCGGCAAGTGGAAGACAACGGCACAGATGTTGGCGCTGATTGGCCTGATATCTCATTTTAACGATTTTATTATCTACCTTGCCTATCTGTTGCTTTATATCGCTACTGCGTTGACTCTTTGGTCTATGGTGATTTACCTCAAGGTGGCATGGAAGCAGATAGTCGCTATCGATTCAGTTAAAAAATGAGCAGTTGAACCAAAAGCTGATCGAGAAATAGGCAATCAAACCAAACAGCTGTTGACTCACTTTCATTGTTAGGTAGAATGCAGCCCACGTTTGAGGGCTAACACCCGAAAACAGAGTGATGCGGCACTAGCTCAGCTGGTAGAGCGCGACCTTGCCAAGGTCGAGGTCACGAGTTCGAACCTCGTGTGCCGCTCCAATTTCTCTCTAGAGTGATTGGTATTCACAAGCAAGACCCTGGCGGGTTGGCAGAGTGGCTATGCAGCGGATTGCAAATCCGTGGACCTCGGTTCGACTCCGGGACCCGCCTCCATTATTTATCCCTTCGCTGGTTGTTTTCCGTGATTAAACGGCGCCAACGATGAGATTGAACAACAAGTTTAATCGTGGAACTCAGTGTCGCCCGGGTGGTGAAATTGGTAGACACAAGGGATTTAAAATCCCTCGCTTGAAAGAGCGTGCCGGTTCAAGTCCGGCCCCGGGCACCAATTCCTTAGTTTCCAACTTAATTCATATATATCAATATTTTATCCGCAAAAAATTGCCGTATTTCTATGCTGGCTTTTGCTCCTGATTACTCTTTAACTCAAGCTCAGGTATTCTTTTCCGAATACTTTTTCCGAATATTTTTGTCGTTGCTGCCAATTGTTGGTACTACCTCGACTTTTCGATTATAAGTAGCGACCTGTCGTTCAGTTTTGTGGCCAGAAAACTTCTGCTTTTCGCCAACAGTCCCATCAAAATCGCTGATGCCTTTGGCTTTGATACCATAAAAAGCGATTGAAATTTTTTCTTACGTGGCACGGTAAATAGGCCTTGGCTGCGGATGCATTTGTTTCAGTTTGTTGTCCTTAAAAGTTGTTGTAGATACAGGTGCAATTAGAGCTGCAATCACAGAGTTGTTCAACGGAGAAACAAGACTGCGAGTTACTTATGTTGATTTAGAGAAATGAGTCTCTGATTGCAGAGCAATCAGAGGGTGTTTTCTCTATGCAATTACAGAGTTAATGCCGTCAAAATCGCTCCTGTTTGTGGCTTTAACACGTCCTCGTCTCTATGCCAATTCAACACGCCAAAACCCGCGTTATCGACGTGCTGTATAGAGCAAAATGGGACAGCAAATTGATTCGTGATACGTCTATCAGGATAGATGATCTGATGTATCCAATTCTCATATGAACCCACTGTTACAGTTTGAGTTATAGAACTCACTGTAACGGTGTAACAGTTCCAAACAATCGACTCTAACTGTTACAGGTTTCGGGGGAAAGCTGGTGTTACTGTTAGGGTGTAGTCAAAATGATAGAAGCCCTGCTTACCGGTGGGTATATTGACAGCGACTGAAACGCCGTTGACTTTGGTCAATTTTCATCACAGAACTTACTTGCGTTAATTTTTGATTACGTGATATAAAACAGCGTCTTATGGTAAATTGAAAATTCCAACAACGCATCAAAGGAACTTATGCGTAGATATAAAATAGGGAATGCTCTTCTTTCTTCTCCCTTAATTTTGCAGATTTTTAAGTGCCTGGCCGGCAGTGTTCCTGTTATCGATGTTTTGGCGATATCTTCCCTTTTCGTGATGAGATATGGCTCTCCCATGATAAGCAAGCAGCGACTTAAGACAGCGGGTAATCAAAGCTAACCTGTTTGGGTAAATCGAGTTTATTTATGACGGCGCAGGTCAACTGATAGCGGAAGCGGACAGTGAAGGCCAGATAGTGAAGGAATATATCCCGCTGGGCGGTCAGCCGCTTGTGATGGCGGTGGAGTGAGGTGTTTTTGTGTTAAATATAAAATTTTTTCTTTTGGAAAAACTGCTGTTCTCCCTTGTTATTCTGTTTAGCATCGGGCTTATACCCGCCACCACAAGCGCTAGCCCTCAGCAAGTCAAAGCGCTGAAAACATGGAAGCACGAGTGGCAGCCTGGGGAGTGGGAATCAGCAGAAGAGTTATGCTCTCGCGTTACTGGTCAAACAGGAGGTAAATGGAACAATGCATGTTCGCTTGTGAGCGTAGAGGAAAGGGCAACTGATGCATTCTGTCATATAAGTTGTAAGGGCGGAATGAGTTATATCTTGATATACATAGATACACTAATGTGTCCCCCGCCAGAATACCCTGATTATTTTAGGGGACCAACTAGCGGTGAAAATGGTGATTGGTGGTGTAAAAAATGTGAGTTTCCATTTCAGCGAAGTGGAGGCCAATGCATCAAGCCTTGTCCAAAATGTAAGCCAGATCTTGACCTTTCTACTGGAACCTGTGTTCCACGGCCCAATCAGGAAAGCTGCCCAACCAGCTGTCCTGACCTGAAGGGTAACCCGATACATGCTGCTACAGGAGAGAAGATCCAAGCTGAGTCACCAGATTTTGTTGGTGACGGTCGTTATCCTCTTTATTTTTCAAGACTTTACAAAAGCCATCAAGACTTTGAAATTAACTCTCTACATCACCAGTCTTTTGATGAGAATGGAGGGGCACATATCTCTTTACCTCCCAAAGAATGGGTTATCCACACTCAGCCATTGGGGTATCAGGGGCCTACAAACAACGTTGGCTGGAATACGCTTGCATCCGAGTGGGTATCTCCCGAGCCAGAAGGACTCGCCTATCCAGTTAAGGGCCATAAGCTATGGCGTCATAACTACGAGTCGCGGCTCTACCAAACCTCCCGTAGTGGAGCTGCATATATCGTGATGCAACGTCCTGACTTTTCTAAACAGTGGTTCCGTAAAGACGACAGCAGTGGTCACTACCTTCACGACAACTTGGGTAACAGTCGTTTGGAGACTCTGACCGATGGCGACGGCGAGCCTGTTGGCTACCTTTACCAGTTGGCCGATGGGCAAGTTGAGCGTTACAACCTCAGTGGTTTACTGGTTGAAAAAAACAATGCCGAGGGACTGCGTCAGGAGCTGACTTATATCGGTGATCGGCTGACCTCGGTTACTGACCCTGCAGGCAGGCAGATCGCATTTAGTTATAACAGCCAGGGCTGGCTCAGTGAGCTCACAACGCCGGATGGTCAACGCATCACATACGATTATGATGCACTAGGCAACCTAACTGAAGTACGCTACCCCGATGATACACCGGCGACCAACAACGATAACCCGCGCCAGGTCTATCGCTACGGCAGAGAATCGCAGCAGACCCCGGATGGCTGGCAGGAAAGGATCGTTTCCCCCTATTTGTTGACAGAAAAATGGGATGAAAATGGCGATGCCCATGCACGCTGGACATTTGATGAGTTTGGACGGGGTACGTCGAGTCGGCGAGAAGATGACTTTGAAAGAGTTACCTTGGCTTACGACTGGGATGCAGCCAGTCAAACCCAGATCACTACTGTCACAGAAGCGGGTGGTCGCGTCAGTCGGTTGCACTACAAAAATGGACGTCAGATCAAAGCCGAAGGCGGTGATTGTGGTGGTTGTGGTAGCAGTGATGTGGCCGAGTCTGTGTATGACGGTGCCGGTCGCCTGACACAACAAACGGATTTTAATGGTCATGTGACTCGCTATAGCTACAACAGTCGGGGATTAGTGACGTCAAAAATCTCGGCCTATGGTACTGCGGATGCTGTGACTATTACTACCGAATGGCACAGCGATTACGCACTGCCTACCGAGGTTGTTACAGCGTACAAACGCACAGAATATCAATATGGTGACCGGGGAAGGTTAACGCAGGTAAAAGAAGTGAGCTTATCTGCCAACCCGGCGGCGCCAGCGGAGCGTGTGACCACCTATCAATACAATACCCAAGGTCAGCTGCTCAGTATCAATGGACCTCGCACTGATGTCAGTGATATCACTACCTTTACCTATGATGCTGGGCATGATGTAAAAACTATCAGTAATGCGCTGGGGCACATCAGTACGATCAACCGCCGGGATCTGAATGGCCGCCCACTCAGTGTGACTGATCCCAATGGTGTGGAAACTACGCTGGCGTATGATGTGCGCGGTCGCTTTGTTCGTAGCACAACAGCAGGCGAGATCACCGAGTACGACTATGATCCGGTCGGGCAATTGATCCAACTGACACTGCCCGGCGGAGAAACACTGCACTATCGCTACAACGGCGCGCGCTATCTGACTCAGGTGCGTGATAGCGCAGGCAACACCCTGAACTATCAGTACGATTTGGCAGGCAATGTCACCGTTGTGGAAGTCAAAGACAGCACCGATAGGTTAGTACAAACACAGCAACAGGCCTATGACAGTCTGGGGCGCTTGGCCAGCATGACGGACGCGCTGGGCAATACCACCGCTTATGAATATGATCCGCTGGGTAATCTGCTGCGAAGCACCAGCCCGCTACTCAACGTCACGAAGTATGACTACAACGGCTTAGGTCAACAGACTGAAAGTACCGATC
>NZ_SHLY01000001.1:345947-865823 GCF_004284785.1 Corallincola spongiicola | reverse complement strand
CTGGGCAATACCACCGCTTATGAATATGATCCGCTGGGTAATCTGCTGCGAAGCACCAGCCCGCTACTCAACGTCACGAAGTATGACTACAACGGCTTAGGTCAACAGACTGAAAGTACCGATCCTGCGGGCGGTAAAACGCATTATGCCTACGATAAAACAGGTCGGGTTACACAAGTGACCGATCCGAATGGTGCGATCACCCGCTATGAATATGACGGGTTGGGAAATCTGGTGAAACAGCACAGTGCAGATACCGGGGTGACAACTTATACCTACGACGCTGCCGGCAACCTGTTGACTAAAACAGATGCGAATAAGATCACCACCGCTTATCGTTACGATGCCCTGAACCGTCTGACGGCCATCGACTATACGGATGATGGTCTGGATGTGACGCTGACTTACGATGAAGGGGCTTACGGCAAAGGGCGGTTAACCACGCTCACTGATGGCAGTGGCAGCACCCGTTATCGTTATACCGCCTTGGGGCAGGTCGCAGAGCAGACGACCACCATAGGTCAACACAGTTATACGCTGACTTACCGCTATCGTCCCGGCGGAGCCCTGGCAGAGGTGACTTACCCAAGTGGACGGGTACTCACCTACCAGTACAACACACACGGGCAGTTAAGCGGGATCAGCCAGCAGCATCGTGAGCAAACCAAGGCACTGGTAACCGACATTATCTATCAGCCATTCGGTCCACTCAGTCGTTACACCCTAGGGAATGGCAAGACGGTGAGCCGCCAGTTCGATCTGGCGGGGCGGTTAACAGAGATCCACTTACTGGGTGTCTACCACAGTCAGCTGAGTTATGACGCTGACGGCAATATCCGCCTGATGGAACAGCCTCATATGCCCGCACGTCAGCAACAGTTCAGCTATGACGCGCTAAACCGGTTGACCGAGGCCTATGGGGCTTACGGTGACTATGCGTACAACTACGATCCGGTGGGCAACCGTACTGCACTGACCCAGGATAATGATACTGACACCTGGCAGTACCAGGCGCAAAGTAATCGTCTGACGCTCCCGTACGCCCATGATGAAGCAGGTAACCGCATTGCTGACACCGCCCACCTTTATCGCTATGGCGCTCATAACCGGATGATAGAGCTAATAGATAGGCAGCGGCACATGAGTACCGACTATGGCTATAACGGTCTAGGACAGCGGGTCATCAAAGCCAATCTGTTTGGGCAGGTCGAGTTTATTTATGACGGCGCAGGTCAACTGATAGCGGAAGCGGACAGTGAAGGTTTGGTAGTAAAGGAATATATCCCGCTGGGCGGTCAGCCGCTAGTGATGGCGGTGGAGTAAGAAAAATGACAGGAAATAAAAGAACCAGGCGTGCTGGTATTGCTCTTTCAAAAATGTTCATTGGGTGGTTGATGTTCTGCGGCTCATTGCATGCAGCAATAGAGCCATATTTCGATGAAGTTCCAGCACAGCAGTTGTTTAAACCTTCAAGAATTGGTGCCGACTTTTTTATAAATGCGGATGAAGCCTGCAAGAGCATTATGCCGCCGCCACGCGGAACGAATCCCGAAATCACAACTCATGAGCCTGTTTACGCCCATGCTCACCCAGATTACGGATTAGGCTGCTGGATGACTGTGCAATGGGACTACCCGGGCGACCATGGTTTTGATGAGAAGAAACCTGTTTTCCATCAAGGCTGGGTTGGTGCCTACTGGTTCTGCCCGAAGGGTTATATCAATAAGAAAGGTGAGCCCCAGACGTGCCAGAAGCGCATTATCAGCAATGATGGAACTTGCCCCCTCGGTAACCCATTTCTGCTTGGAAGCGGGCAAAAAACAGAGCTGGATACCGACTACCAGAGCGCTTTCGCACACTCTCCTGAGTTAACACTCTCTCGAAGCTATACCAGCGGCCAATACAACAAGCCTCGTGGGGAGTTTGGAAACAACTGGTTTCTTCATCGATTCGGGCGTTCAGTATTGCTGGATGCAGACGGTCAGAGGCTGCACTATCGTTCTTCTCCGTCTAGGCTTATCAGCTTTACGCTCAACAGTGACAGCACCTTTCAGCACGACGGTGGTAAAACCTATCAGATCGATGCACTTGAGAACGGTAACTACCGAATTAAGGACATTGCCAATAATCGCGCCGAGGTCTTTAGCCCGGAAGGCCGGTTGCTGAGCATTGTTCAGTCCAGCGGCGTTGAACTGACACTGACCTATGAGCAAAATCTTAAGTACATTCAGAGCGCTTTTGGGCAGCGTATCGAGCTTCAGTGGACGAATGGCTTAATCACTAAAGCGCTCATGCCGGATGGAAGCACCGTTCGATACAGTTATACAAAGGTTAATGGAGCCGATGCGTTAACCTCCGTTCAGTACGACGATGGTTCATTGAAACGCTATGAATATGAAGCGCTTGCTGATCCTCTTCTGCCGTATGATGAGCAGGAGGAGGCCGCTCTCTCTGAAATCACCAGCCGTTTACTTGTGGCGGCCAACAAAGGGGAGAACAGTATTACAGGCGTTCCCTCCACTCAGAATCATTTGCTTGCTTTCAACAAAAGTCGTGCCGATCACTACGGTTTCTATCTATGGGGGCAAAACGTTAACCTCAAGCTAACTAAACGTATCGACGAGAACGGTATTGTTTATGGCACTTACGCATACAACGAAGAAGGGCAGGTAGTATCTGAGCATCATTACGGTAGTGCAGAGAGTTATCTGCTGGAACGGGATACATCAAACGGGCTGCTTGTTACCAGCCCGCTTGGCAACCAGGTACGGTATAAGTTTCAGATAACTGATGGCCGTATTGTCACATCTGAAATTCAAGGGGTGGAGACCGAAGGCTGCAGTATTGGACATTCCGCGTTTCACTATACGAGCGATGGAAAAATCTTAAGAAAATCTGACGCCAATGGTACCTATACCGATTACGTATACAACTCGGATGGATTGAAGTCAAAAGCTACAGTGGCAAACGGCAAGCCTGAGGAGATATCTACTAGTTACGAGTACTACTCTGAAGGTACTTTAAAGAGTACTGAAAACGGGGTAACCAGAACAGAGTACGGATATGACTCAGAAGGTCGTGTGACCAGTGTTCTGGAAAGAGATATCAGTTCCGGTGCTTATCGAGCGCATGCTTATGTTTATGGTGAAAATGGCTTACTAAAAAGCATTGATGGCCCACGTAGTGATGTCTCTGATAACACTACCTTCGGCTACGATGCTTATGGAAATATAACTACTATCACCAATGCGTTGGGACATGTCACCTCACTTAAGGATCATGACGCCAACGGTCAGCCTCTTAGTATCGCTGATGCGAACGGCGTTGCCATCACTTTTAAATACGACGTCCGCGGCCGGCTGACTGAAAGCAGCACTGCCGGTGAGACCACCCTGTACAGCTACGACAAGGTCGGTCAGCTGACACAGCTGACCTTGCCGGGTGGCGAGCAACTGTTCTACAGCTACAACGGCGCCCGCTATCTGACTGAAGTCAGGGACAGTGCTGGCAACAGCCTGAGCTACAGTCACGACCAGGCCGGTAACGTCACTGCCATCGAGGTGAAGGACAGCAGCGGCAACCTGGTGCAGACTCAAAATCAGGCGTACGACAGCCTTGGCCGGCTGGCCACCTACACCGATGCACTGGGCAATACCACCGCTTATGAATATGATCCGCTGGGTAATCTGCTGCGAAGCACCAGCCCGCTACTCAACGTCACGAAGTATGACTACAACGGCTTAGGTCAACAGACTGAAAGTACCGATCCTGCGGGCGGTAAAACGCATTATGCCTACGATAAAACAGGTCGGGTTACACAAGTGACCGATCCGAATGGTGCGATCACCCGCTATGAATATGACGGGTTGGGAAATCTGGTGAAACAGCACAGTGCAGATACCGGGGTGACAACTTATACCTACGACGCTGCCGGCAACCTGTTGACTAAAACAGATGCGAATAAGATCACCACCGCTTATCGTTACGATGCCCTGAACCGTCTGACGGCCATCGACTATACGGATGATGGTCTGGATGTGACGCTGACTTACGATGAAGGGGCTTACGGCAAAGGGCGGTTAACCACGCTCACTGATGGCAGTGGCAGCACCCGTTATCGTTATACCGCCCTGAGCCAGGTCGCAGAGCAGACGACCACCATAGGTCAACACAGTTATACGCTGACTTACCGCTATCGTCCCGGCGGAGCCCTGGCAGAGGTGACTTACCCAAGTGGACGGGTACTCACCTACCAGTACAACACACACGGGCAGTTAAGCGGGATCAGCCAGCAGCATCGTGAGCAAACCAAGGCACTGGTAACCGACATTATCTATCAGCCATTCGGTCCACTCAGTCGTTACACCCTGGGGAATGGCAAGACGGTGAGCCGCCAGTTCGATCTGGCGGGGCGGTTAACAGAGATCCACTTACTGGGTGTCTACCACAGTCAGCTGAGTTATGACGCTGACGGCAATATCCGCCTGATGGAACAGCCTCATATGCCCGCACGTCAGCAACAGTTCAGCTATGACGCGCTAAACCGGTTGACCGAGGCCTATGGGGATTACGGTGACTATGCGTACAACTACGATCCGGTGGGCAACCGTACTGCACTGACCCAGGATAATGATACTGACACCTGGCAGTACCAGGCGCAAAGTAATCGTCTGACGCTCCCGTACGCCCATGATGAAGCAGGTAACCGCATTGCTGACACCGCCCACCTTTATCGCTATGGCGCTCATAACCGGATGATAGAGCTAATAGACAGGCAGCGGCACATGAGTACCGACTATGGCTATAACGGTCTAGGACAGCGGGTCATCAAAGCCAATCTGTTTGGGCAGGTCGAGTTTATTTATGACGGCGCAGGTCAACTGATAGCGGAAGCGGACAGTGAAGGTCTGGTAGTAAAGGAATATATCCCGCTGGGCGGTCAGCCGCTCGTGATGGCGGTGGAGTAAAGGAATGCAAATCAGAATGGATACATTAAGGAAAGGCGCGATGAGGTTTTATACCGTTATTGGATTACTACTCTGGGCATGCCATTCGCCACTATTTGCACTCACGCTTGATGCTGACACAGTGTTGGCTTCCGGAGAGCATACTTACAGCGAAGATCTTGTTGTACCTACTGGTGTCACCCTTACTATCGAGCCCGGTGCAAAATTAGTATTTAGTGGCAGTAGAAAATTAAAAGTTGAGCAGGGGGCAGTGCTACTAGCAAGCGGCACATTAGATCGTCCAGTTGTATTTACCAGCAATGCACTATCGCCCACCAAGGGAAGTTGGGGAGGCATTCACGTATATGGTGGTCGTGCTGCTGACACTATTCAATTCGATCATGTTCGAATTGAATATGCAACTTATGGGATTAATCTAAGTGGGGCTGATGTAAAGGCTCGCCTGACCAACTCCGAGTTACATAGCAACACTTATGGCGTGTACGGTAATGGCAGTGAAACAGGTGGAGAGTTTCATGATAATTATGTACACGATAATAGCTATGGTTACTATTTTAACTGGAGCTACGGAAGTCCTCAGAATGGTATACCGATAAGCATTCATGGCAACGATTTTGAAGATAACAGCACTCGCCATTTGGAGGTGCGGTATTTCGGTGATGCCATCGATCATGTCATCGATGCCACAGGGAACTGGTGGGGCAGTGACGACCCGTATGTGATCGCCAGCAAAATATACGATGGTCAAGACTCTCTGAGTTACTCTCCCTGGGTTGATTTTAGTGGTTATCTTGACAGTCCCTCGGGGACGCCTGTCGCTGGTGATATGTATTTGTTGCCCGTGACAGAGAATACGGTTTGGCACAGCCTCAACGGGCGATTACTACGAACCGTGCCTGTACTTGATGGAGCTACACTGACGATCGCCGAAGGCACTGTTATAGAGGCGGAAAAAAATGCGGGGTTAACGGTTCAAACGGGCGCGCAACTTCATCTATCAGGGTCAGCAGATAATCCCGTAACGTTGACATCTTCTTCATTATCTCCAAAGAAAGGCGATTGGTTTGGTATCAAGGTGGAGGGGCAGAGAGAAGCGAACAGTATCCAGTTCAGCCACGCAATCATCGAGTATGCAACTTATGGTTTAACACTAAGCCAGACAGATACGAACGCACTGATTGCAGACAGTGAATTTCGCTACAACAGCTACGGTATTTACTTCAATGGTGCCCGCACAGGCGGGCAGGTTTATGCTAACTACCTTCACGATAATCAATATGCCATCTATTTAAATGGTGGCAGTAGTGTGCTTGCCGACCATCCTACACCCACCTTTAGGGAAAACCGGTTCGAAGAAAACAACTATCACCTTTATACGCTGGGCTTTAGAGATGAACTATTGGCGACGGTCGATGCTAAAGACAATTGGTGGGGCTCCCAAGATCTAAGTGATATTAATCGGAAAATCTACGATAGTCAGGACAGCACGAACCAGCGGCCTACGGTTGATTTCAGTGGGTTTTGGTTAGATCCAGACGGTACGGTGTCAGTTGGTACACAGTACTTAAAACCTATCGTGACAGATACAACCTGGTCGGCGACAGACGGGTGGGTATTGAAGCCAGTCAAAGTGGCCAACGGCGCCACGCTGACATTGGCCGCTGGCACACAACTGAAGTTCAGTGATGGCGCGGGATTGACGGTTGAAGAGGGAAGCTCTCTTAGAATACAGGGAACTGAGGCGCAACCAGTTTTCCTCACTTCAGATCGTGAACAGCCCTCCAAGGGAAGCTGGCAAGGTATCACTGTTAAAGGTCAGCGAGATGCAGATTCAATCGTGGTTGAACACGCTAAGTTGGCGTTTGCCAGTTATGCGTTAAAACTTGAGGCTGGGGCCAAGGCGATACTGCGGGACAGTTATCTGCACGATAATACGTATGCGATATATCTTTACGGCGCCAATAGTGGTGGCGAATTTACAACTAACCAGATTACTGAAAATAGTTATGGCTTTTATGTATACGGAGGAAACGCATCACCTGACCAACAGCCAGTTTTAACCGTTAGTCGAAACAGCATTTCAGATAACACAAGCTATAACTTCTATGTTCGAAACTACGGCAATGCAAGCTCATCCGTTGTCGATGTACGTCAAAACTGGTGGGGTAGTGCAGAGCCATCAGCCATTGACCAGAAAATCTATGATCAGAGTGATACGACTAGTGCGCCTTGGCTAGACTTTACTGAATACTTGCTCAGTGAAGGTGGGCAGGCGTCTGGCGGGACTCAGTACGGTGTCGGCATTTTTGAAGATACCATCTGGGATGCGCCGGACGGTGTTTTGCTTCGAAAAATCAAAGTAAGTGATGGCGCGACCTTATCTGTCATAGCTGGTGCCTATACGGAAGCGGTGAAAAATGCGGAAATTATCGTAGAGCAGGGGGCGAACTTGCACCTTCTAGGCTCAGCTCCTCAGCCAGTAGTGTTTACTTCCATTAAAGCGACGCCAGCCAAAAACGACTGGGCAGGGATAACCATTCGCGGGGTTCGCACACCTGACAGTGTTACGGTGCGTTATGCTGAAATTGCTTATGCATCAAAAGCAATAAATCTATCACAAAACGACACCGCAGCCCAAGTTGAAGACAGCGCACTCCATGACAGTACCTATGGCGTTTATGTATACGGACAGCGCGTAGATGCCTCAATTCAGCGAAGTAATATCCAAAACAACGGTTATGGCGTCTATATCAGTGGTGCTAATGGTGTTTTGGATAACCACCCCAGAGTGAGGATTAATCACAGTCGACTGGAAAGCAATAGTAGCTACAACGTATATGCCTCGTCCTTCAAAGACGCATCTAAAGCGCTTATAGACGCTACAAACAACTGGTGGGGTACTGCGGAGCCCAATCAGATAAACAATAAACTGTATGACTATCAGAAAAACAACAATAGCGGCGCGTGGGTTGATTTTCGAGGGTACTGGCTTGACGCTTCGGGTGAACATATTGCATCCACCGAACAACTCTTGGGCAGTATTCACGGAGAAACAAGGCTAAGTGGTAGCTATGAGCTAATAACAAAATTGTTCGTTGAACCGGGTGCGAGTCTCGTTTTTGCGCCAGGCACGGATATTCGAGCACATAGTCAAACCGGTATTACTGTAAGGAAAGATGCAAGCTTAATAAGCAACGGTGCGAGTGTGTCGCAGGTGGTGCTTCGAAGTGCCAAAAACGATGCTAGCCCCAGCGACTGGATTGGGGTGACTGTCGAGTCTGATAATGCCCAAGTGGCGATGCGGTATACCCGTATCTCAGATGCGGACAAGGCGCTGAATTTTTATGGCAAAAGAACCAAGGGTACCGTCACGCAGTCAACACTATCAGACAATCATTATGGTGTTTATGTCTATGGTGGTAATAGCTATTTTAATGACCACCCGGTTCCTGTCGTCAGCAGCACTCAGATCACTGGAAATACCAGTTACGGCTACTACAGCTCCGGTTTTTATGATGGTTCGCTAAGGATGCTAAATGCGCGAGGAAACGCGTGGGGCACAATGGATGAAGCGAGTATCGAGTCACTCGTTTACCATCACAATGATTACAGCAGAGCTCCTATCGTTGATTTTGGTGTATATCGTACTGTTGGTTCCGCACCTATTCTGGTTTCGGCTGAAGCTCCAGCAACGACCTATGCGGGGATGACGGTCAACTTAAGCGGTAGTGATACTATCGCAACAATGGGAGACGTAGCCAGTTATGAGTGGCGTCAGTTAACTGGTCCCGTGCTAGAGCTTATTGCAGGAGACAATGGCTCAGCCACGTTTATTTCTCCAGATTTAGACACCGCTCAATTGGCCACGCTATTGCTCACAGTAACCGACAGCAATGGCGTTGTGGCTACGGAGATAGTCAATATAAACCTGGCACCTTTGACTGATTACAACCAACCTCCCGCTATACAGTCAATGGCAACGCTTGTTGTTGATGCTGATACTGCAGTAGTGATTGCACCTGAAGTAATAGATGGTGACGGTGATACGTTGAGTTATCACTGGGAGCAGCTTAGCGGCCCAGAGGTATCGTTGGTTGCAAGTGACAGGATAGATCTTGAGTTTACATCACCGAGCTTAGGTCAGCCTGAGCTAATGAGTTTTGCCCTCACTGTGAGTGACGGTTACTACGATGTTCGGGAAGTTTACACGGTGGGAGCCAGAGCAAGGCGCGAATCTACCGGGGAGTATTACTTCGCGAATGACCATCTGGGCACACCGCAACGTTTGACTGACAGTGACGCTAACCTAGTTTGGGATGCCGTATACACGCCCTTTGGTCTTGCTGATGTTAAGCTGGAAACGGTCACCAATAACCTGCGCTTCCCGGGCCAATACTATGACGGTGAAAGTGGGTTGCATTATAACTACTTCCGGGATTATGACCCTAATACCGGGCGCTACATTCAGTCTGATCCGATTGGCCTGAACGGTGGGTTGAATACTTATGGGTATGTTGGTGGAAACCCCCTTAGATTTGTAGATCCTACTGGGGAAATTGCTATTTTGGCCGTTCCAGTCGCTCAGTTTGTAATTGATGCTCTGGCAGTTGGTATTGGAATCGTCATGATGATTGACGATAGGCCAGAACAACTTCAGTTCCCAGCAGCATCTGAGCGTTTAAGGTATAAGGATTTTTGTAACAACCCCCCTCCTGAGACAGGCAACAGATGCCATGATAAGAGGGCTAAGATTGAGTGGATGCAGACTTGTAGAGACATGAGGCAGCAATGGGATGACCGTTACTTTCCTGGTAGACATGAACCTGACATTCGAGATCTTGATAAAGGAATTAGAAAGTTGAAGAGACAATACGCTCGTTCTTGGGAGTGTAAAGATGAGCCATTAGATTGTGATTAAGGTGATTCGAACATGACACGTAAAATTCCTTGTTCTCAAGACTGGGGTGATTTATCAGACCCAGATGCATTTGATTCATATGAAAAGTTTTATCAAAAAAGCAATGATGAGATGCAGGTAGAGTTTAAAAAAAATGTAATTCAGAGTTGTAGTGGTTTGAGGTGGATGCCAATAAAGCCTTTCATGTATTACATCTTTGGTCTGAAGCAGTATATAGAGTCTAATGACTTCGGTTTTTATGATAAATCTGATGCTGTAAGCTGTTTCTTTGAATTGATTAATGAAAAAGCTGCAACCTACCCGGAAAATGTTAAGGAAATATATTCTGAGCTAAAACCTCTTCTGGATTATATTTCAGAAAACCAGAGTGAATATGATGCAGATGTTGATATTTACGGGGATTTTGGGCGGAAAAATGATGAGATAATTAAAATGATGAGTAACTGATTGGTTTTATCTCTTGCATTAGTGCTGACTGATTTAAATGGCTTGGATTAGTAGTAGGCTAAATTAAACAGCAGAACTGATCACTTCTAAACAGCAGCTATGTCAGGTTGGTGCAGCGCCGCTATCGTCATTTTGACCAGCAGCGTCTGCAAACCTTTCTGGCTTCAGTTGCAAGGCTTTGCAGTACCGTCTGCAATCAGGGGCAGCGTCTACACCTACGAAGTCTGGTAACGGAATTTTAGTCTCATATGGCACAAGTTCGTATGGGGCGGACCTTTCTGAGCATTCTGGGCTTTGGCGTGAAGCCAGGGGTGAAGGGATTAAAAGGTACAAACGGAAGTTTTTTTCAAACAGCCAGCGCTCAAGGCAGACTCTTTACGAAGGATTATACATTCCGAAAATAGCATTGGTTCTTATAACCAAATCAGCCTTTTACAACCAAAAGTGTGCTGATGTTTATTCGGAAAATCATAGTCTAGACGGCTTGCTCAAGGCGATTATGATGGGGATTTAAAATCCCTCGCTTGAAAGAGCGTGCCGGTTCAAGTCCGGCCCCGGGCACCAATTCTTAATCAATATATCCCTTAGTTCATCAATCTATTTGTGCCCCTTTTAACGGGATGGCAGATGGTTCAGTGTCGTGATCAATTCAAAATGAATTTAGATTGTGAGCAACGGAGTCCGCTGCTCTGCAAAATCTTTATCGAGTTCGGTTGTTACTGGATTGCCGGACACCAATACGGTATCAGCGTATACAGCCGGTCCACTCGACTCAATATCTGATGAAATAGCTTCGCCGTCTCATAGTAGATTTGGTGGTTTTCCATGCTGTCGAGAAACTGTTTCGGGATGCGATACAGTTCATACGGCAACATTCCTTGGGCAATCATAATATCGCTCGTTCAGTCATCATATTTGATAACGTCGAGCACCATCTGGCTCAAAACAGGCCATTGTTAAGCCGGATGTTAGCTTTCATTTCTTTCTTAACTAGTCGAGCGAAGTACACTAACGCAGGTTGTTTAGTTGGGAGGGGGCGATTAACAAAATATAACTATTTTAGTTTGGTTGTGTAGACCACTAATTGCTCTCTATAAGTATTAGGTCTACACTAAGTTACATATAAAGTAATTTTGTGTAGACCTAAATGACCAAAGCCAACGAGTTGCTGAGTGTGTTAGCCAATGCCGTTAAAGCGGGCGGCGGTATTCATACTGCTGCTGAGTTGGCATTGATGTTGGAGAGGCCCTGCGATCCGGTCTTTATCAAATTTCTGTCGGATAGGGTTAAAAAGGGTCAGCTTAGGCGTGTCGTGAAAGGCTTGTATGAAAGCACGTTGACGCCACCACCTCCCAATGCTGCGATCTATAAAATCATCAAAAAGATGCGCAGCGGTGTACTTAACTACATCAGTCTGGAAAGTCAGTTGAGTTATACCGGTGACATCTCACAAGTCGTGATGGACAGAGTCACTGTGGTGACTAAAGGACGAAGTGGCGTTTTTTCTACACCCTACGGCGTTATTGAATTTACCCACACCAAAAAGCCAATCGAGCAGATTGCGCCCAATTTGTATTTTGATCCCGACATTCAAATGTATCGTGCGACAACCGAACAAGCGGTAGCAGACCTAAAGCACTGCCGGCGCAACCTGCATATGCTGGAGAGTTAAAATGCTGAAAGAGCAGATCCGCCAAATCGTTCAAGCCAATCCTGATTATGCAGCTGTTGCTCCTGTGATAGAAAAAGAGATCCTGCACCACGACATTATGGATGTGTTGATTAAACAGGGCGCAATGCAAAAGCTTACCTTCATTGGTGGTACCTCATTGCGTATGTGCTACAACAGCGCCCGTTTGTCTGAAGATCTTGATTTTAATGGTGGCCACGACTTTCGACCGGCAGATTTTGATGGATTGGAAACTGAGATCCAACAATATATCCAGCACAAATACGAAACCGATGTCTGGGTAAATAAACCAACAGAAGACAGGCAGGGCGATACCGCATCTTGGAAAATCAGTATCGTCAAAGAAGCTAACCGGCCGGATCTGCCTAGGCAAAAAATGCATATTGATGTGTGTGCTATCCCATCCTTTGATGTAGAGAAAAAGCCTCTACTGAATCACTACAATGTAGTCGTGCCAACAGAAGGCCTCTTAGTTCCGGTGCAATCGCTGCAAGAGATACTGGCTGACAAGATGATCGCGCTGGCCTATCGCGCAAGAAGGATAAAACCCCGAGATATCTGGGACATCGTTTGGATAAAGCAGCGCGGTATCGCGTTGTCAAAAGCCTTGGTTGATCAGAAATTAGTTGCCAGAAACAAGCAAGCCGATGACTTTCGATCAGCGCTTGCCACTCAACGGACTAAATTGATGAATGACGATGAAGTGCGCAACGATTTCAATATGGAAATGAGCCGCTTTGTTCCGCAACAGATAAAAGAACGGACGCTGGATAATCCAGAATATTGGCCGTACCTGCAGTCCGAAGTCAGCGAGGTAGCATCTGTGCTGATCAACGATGAAGTAGCCAAGAGCAAGTTTGATATGGGGTTGTGACGACCTCGAAGAAAGCAGCGTTTACAGCGTAGCGTGACAGCCCCTCATTGCTGGCTGAACTAAATCAGCCTGCTTGAGTTCTTCAAAAGGCAAGGATGCTTATATGACGTGTTTCCGCTCGGGATTAGATTTACCCACCGTTCCCCTTTCTTATCACGGTGTTTACTGTCGAATTGTGTGCATATGCGGTGATTTCCAATCATTGTCATTTAGTAGACAGAGAAGTATCTGAACGTGGGCTGCCATTATGGTGGGTCACTCTCTAGCAGGAACGCTCATCAAGGATACGGAAAAGCTGGTCGTTGTCGATATCATCCCGAAATGAGGTCGTTAACAAGCCTCAAGTCATTTTTTAGCGCTAGCGCTATTGAATCAATCTTACTCGAAGGTGATGATTTGCTTTCATCTAGAGATGGCTGTCCTTGGTGCTTGGTCCTTGGCGTTTTGGTGTTTATCACGCTAGTTCAGATCCTACTATCCAGCAAACCGATACCTCACAGTGATATCCGCGTGATTTTCAGTGTGAGTGAAGCGTGTAAGTATTGATGCTGCAATTTTCTATGATTAGATATGCAATGGTTTTCTTGAGTTGTGCGCCTTTTGTCGCTGGTGCAGTGATCTTCGCTTCAAGGCAAGAGTGATGAAATTGGGGAGCTGCCAGCTTTGGATCATAAATGAATAACTAATTAAAAAGGAGCGCATCGCGCTCCTTTTCCCTAGCTAAAAGATGCAGGTTTATGCGTGCGCTGTATTTCCTGTTATCTCACGTTCTGCTCGCGCTTTATTCACGTAACGCTTCATCAGTATGGATACGATCAATGCAAGAATAAACACGGCAGCAAAGATGTAGAGCGTCATCTCATAACTTCCCGTTACTGTTCGCACATACGCTGCGATTTGTGGGCCTGCTAAGCCTGCCGCTGCCCAAGCGGTAAGGACATAACCATGAACCGCACCAAGTTCTTTGGTGCCAAATAGATCGCCGATATAGGCGGGTAGGGTAGCGAAGCCACCACCATAGCAGGTGAGGATGATGTACAGGACAACTTGGAACAGGATAACGCTGGTGATGTTGGGAAGCAGATAGAAGGCGACAATCTGTATGATGAAGAATGCCATGTAGGTGCTGGGGCGCCCCAAGTAATCTGACAGTGATGCCCAGGCTATTCTGCCCAGGCCATTAAATAGCGACATCAGACCGACGACGGCGGCAGCTTCTACAGCGGACAGGCCGATACTTTCTTGTGCCAGCGGTGAAGCAGAGTAGATCACGGCGATGCCGCAGCTAATGTTTATAAACATCATTATCCAAAGCCCATAGAAAGGGCCTGTTTTGGCTGCTTCATTTGCGGTTAACTGGGACAGGTCTTCTACTTTTTTTTGTTTACCAGATTCAATGGCTTCTTTCATATGCTCTGGCATCCACCCCTCTGGCGGACGTTCTAGGTAAAGTGCGGATGCATACATCAACACCATATACACGCCGCCCATAATGAAGAAAGTCATTGGAATACTGAGGGTGTCCATAATGGCGTTGAAGATGGGTGCGCCAATCATGGCACCAAAGCCAAAGCCCATGATGGCGAGCCCGGTGGCCATGCCCCGCCTATCAGGAAACCATTTGACCAAAGTTGATACCGGTGTGATATAGCCGATGCCAAGACCAATGCCCCCGATTAAACCGTAACTAAGCCAAAGCATTTCCAGACTACCAAGCGAGGTTGCAACCCCTGCGCCTAGCATGCCCAACCCCCAAAGCGTGCCGGCAACTAAGCCAGCGATTCTGGGGCCTCGCTTTTCGATAAAATGGCCGCCAATAGCAGCTGATAAGCCAAGGAAAAAGATGGCAAAGCTAAATGTCCAAGCCACTTCGTTTTTTGACCAGCCGAATGCTTGTTCCAATGGAAGATTGAAAACGCTCCAGGCATAAACAGAGCCAATCGACACATGAATGCCAACTGCGGCGGCGGCAATGAGCCAACGGTTTTTCATCGTAGGGCCTTTTCTTATTGGTGTTTATTTGTACTGAAATGTAGCGGAAGCATTAACTATGTTGGGTTGATGTTGATCAACTGATTAAAAGCTGACCAGATTAAACTCGTGAACAGTTGTAGTAAGTCACAAATGTGTCTGCTGTGACGTGCAGCTAGTGGTTTTACTCGAATTAAAAAAGCCTACCCCAAGGCTAATTCTAATAAGTAGGGATAACACGTATGACGGTCGTTACTTTGGTAAGTTTTGTTGGTAGTTCGCGCCCTGGACTCCTTAAAGATCTAGCAGAACAATGTCACCAGTTAGGTGCTAGATGGTTAAATAGTAAAGTGAGTTATCTTGGCGGACAAATCGCAGCACTGATCCGAGTTGAGATGCCAGAAGAAAAATCAGTGCAATTAGAGTCTGTTTTCAGGGGATGTGGTTGCATCAATGTGCGATTTTCAGAGGTTCAAGAAGAGAAACGGCAACAACGCTCACAACTGAAGCTATCGGTCGATGCTGAAGATCGCCCAGGGATTGTCAATGAACTCACCCAACTATTTGACCGGCAGGGGGTTGAGTTGGTCGATTTAGAAAGTCACAGGATGGGCGTGGTGGAGCTTGGTGGGAATGTTTTTACTGCTGGTATCACGTTGAACTTACCTCCCGAAATTACCCAGGAGCAACTGGTTACTGAGATTGAGTCTATTGCGGGTGATCTGGTCGTTCGTGACGCTGTGCCGGCTTAGCTCTCCTTTATGGCGCCAAATTAAAAAGCGCCGAACAGTGTTCGGCGCTTTTTTTACCTAACAGGTATCTCAGACAAGATAAGTGACAGACGCAGATCACGCTGTTCACGACAGTATTTGCCATTGCAATCAATGCGTACTTGTTGATGGGTGTTTGCTGATAGGTGGCAGCCAGCATATGCTCGCGCAGTTCAATCACTCACCTTGAAAATGGCAGATTTGCTTAGATATACAGCCTGTTTAAGCCATCGTTAAAGCTTTATTGCCAAGTGGCCACTGCTTGTTTAATAAAAATGAAATTGATACTTAGTCACGGATAAACTGATCGCTCAGCGGCAGCACACGTACCTTGTGTTAACTTATTATTTGTTGAGCGAGAAATATGAGCCGTTCTCAAACTGTTTCTGTGAGCCTGGGCTATGCGGGATTAATACCGTTTTTTATCGCCATCGCTTTGATCTTGATGGAGCAAACGATATGGGGTGTTGAGGGCTTGCTCCTCTTTACCTCTTACAGTGCGATTATCCTCAGTTTCTTGGCGGGCGCTCTGTGGGGACGTGTCATCGATCGCTCATCTGTTTTGCCCATCAAGCCTGCTATTTTGATCGTCAGCAATTTGTTCGCCTTATGGGCATGGGCGGGGATGCTTGCGGGGCGTGCCGACGCCGCCATTATCGTGTTAGCCATTGGTTTTGCCTTGTTGATTGCGGTAGAAACTTATCTGTTTAAAGAAAATGAGCCGGCGACTAAGCCGCTCGAACTCCAAGCCATTGATGGAGAAGCGCAGGGCCGTTTTTGTTACGTGCAATTACGCAGAAACCTGACGATCATGGTGGTCGGTTTGCACTTAGGGGTCATAGCGTTATGAGCATTCAAGCGACAGCGATAGAAACGCTGTACTTCGATGGTCGCTGCGCCATGTGTAGTCGCGAGATCGCCTTCTTAAAACGCCATGCAGACAGCGAGATCTGTTTTGTCGATATCCATGCCGGCGTGTTGCCGGACGGCAGTGATAAACAAGCCATGCTTGAAGTGCTTCACATGCAAGATGCCGATGGTGGTTGGCGTATGGGGATTGATGCAACCTTGTTGGCTTGGTCACACACCCCATTTAGTTGGATCGTCAGCCCATTAAAAATAGGGTGGCTCAGGCCGCTTTTCGAAACCTGCTACGCCAAATGGGCAAAGCGACGTTACTGTCGGTTGTATATGACGCAAGCTAAACAAAAATAGGCGTTGGCGGCCTATTTGCAGAGCTGCCGTCATAAGATTTTGTTATTGATGGTATCGAGTGACGCTATTTGAAATGCCGTGCAATCAGATCCATTGCCGACAAATAAGCTCCTTCAACTCGTCCACCCGAACACCAATCCCCAATGAGCGCGATGTTTGTATCAGGGTTAACCTTTGGACTTGTACTTTCAACGTCCTTATCTAGGTGGGCGTAGCGCCAAAAATGAAGATACTCATGTTCAACAGCTAACTCTGTTCCAAGCACATGACTAAGCCAATCCGCGCCGATTGCTGCCACCCGCTTTCTTGCGTCTTTGCCATGAGACTTAGACCACTCAGGGGAGAAGTGAAGGGTCCACAGATCATCACAACCATCGGGAACTGTACGTCCCGGCTTTGCCGACAGTCGTGATACCCAGGAGATCACATCATCGCCAAATACGCCTTGGATCTCTGGGTTTACATCACCGGCGGTGCCCAGCACCAATGCCCAGCAGGGCTTCATTAAAGATTCCGCAGATGCAATTGGCAGTGTGTTGCTTGGCATTAATTTTTGAGCCTGCGCGGCGGGGATAGCTAAGACCACCCAGTGGTAACCCTGCCACGCCTGCTGCTTCTGGTCTACAAGCGACCAATGGCTATCGCGCCTATCTATCTGTTCTATCTGAATGTTCAGGTTAACACTTAGGCTGTCAGCCAGATGGTGCGCCATGCTGTTCATGTTCGGCGTCCCAACAAACCGCAAAGTGTCGTCTGGTGATGGCTGAAGTTGTCCATCGATTAGTTTGTGTGGGGTAAATGGCCACAAAGCTGCGACGCCTGTGTTGCACCAATGCTTAACTTCTTGGATGAATCGTGGATCCCGCGCCGTAAAATACTGGGCTCCGGTGTCTGCTGCGCCCCAATCCAATCGCTTGGTTGCTAGTCTGCCGCCACGGCCACGGGATTTTTCAAATATATCGACATTGTGCCCAAGAGTTTGCAGCTCTCTAGCAGCTATTAAACCGGATAAACCCGCGCCAATCACTGCGATCTTCATACGTTACGCTCCGACAGTCCGTTGGAAACAACCTTTTTATCTCCCATCAGTTACGCGATGAAACGGTGAGTTGATCAATCAGTGCTGAATTTAGCTACTCACTCATGTTTCTACTCATGCTATGTACGCATGCTATTTACCATCTGTCTCGTGGGCGCAGTTCGCAGCACTGACTGAGCCAATAAAATTAGCGATCCAACACCCTCTTCATGACGTAGTTTTGGTAGAGATAAAAACATCCTCACGCAACTCATTTATTGAAGTGGTGATATATCAATGTATCGAATAGTCGGTTTACTGCTGTCCATATTTACTGGAGTGGCCATGGCAACTGAAGAGCCCAAATACACAGTTTTGGAAACATCAGAAACGTTTGAACTGCGTGCCTATGCTCCAATGATCATTGCTGAAACGCTGGTTGACGGGCAGATGGATGACGCATCCAGCGCCGGGTTCAAGGCCATTGCCAATTACATTTTTGGCAATAATACGGCCCCCTCTGGCAAAGCAGAAGAGATCAGTATGACAGCCCCCGTAGCCATGGCAGCAGGATCTGAAAACATCAATATGACCGCGCCGGTAACTATGCAAAGCGTTGACAGCAAGTGGCGAGTTCATTTTGTGATGCCCAGTGAATACACCATGGCAACCCTGCCAAAACCAAATAACCCAGCGGTTAAGATCCGGCAAATTCCGCCAACAAATTATGCAGTGATCCAATTTTCCGGTTTTACCGGAGAGGAGAAGGTAGCTAGCCAGACGACACAGCTACTCGAGTGGATGAAGACTAAGGGGATCACGCCGCGGGGGACACCTCAACTTGCTCGATACAACCCGCCGTGGACATTACCCTTCTTGCGCCGCAATGAGGTGATGATCGCTTACTGACTGTCGGCACATGGGTGTTGAGAAGGTCGCGGCATGGAAAGGGGCGGCCAGCTGTTCCGTTCTACAGCAGTGCAGGACAAAGGAAGCGGCACGCCCCTGGCTGTGGTGGCACGCTATCGTTGAGAGAACTTCGTTACACCCATCAACCGAAAATCACTGAACATTAAACCCACTGCCAAGTGGGTAACGTTTGCTATTTGTCGAAAGCGTCCAGAATGGACGTTCACAGCGGTAATGTTCGTATCAACAAGTGCTAAGTCATATTTCTAACTGAAAGAGCGTTGTGTCAGATTTGCTTCTGGGTGATTATTTGGTGCTATTGAGGGTTGAATACCCCTGCGCCATAGAAAGAGCTTTAGAACAATGGAAAATTTATTTTTACATACCAAAGATAAAAAGTGGATTAAACGGCGAGAAGCATTTTGGAACAAGCACCTTGAATACGATTTCAAAATGGAAGGGGTGACTAAAGCGCAAACTCAAGCCTATAAAAACTACTATTTAACCGGTGACATTGCCTTGCTTTTAAAGAAAGTAAGCAGAAAAAAGTTACCTGTATCTATGTTTGAAGTTGTAAGGTATGGTCCATTTGGAAGTCAGGCCGAATTTAACTTTGTTGTTCATTACTATTGTGAAAATTATCTGGCTGATAAAGTTAGCTGTAGTGATATTAATGTAGATGTCACCAAGGAAGAGATTCAAAGCTACTTGATCGATCTGGTTAATAAATTAGATGATGAGTTCATTGGTGATTTCGCCTATGGCATGGTTAAAATTTTGCACGGTGAGACAATTAGTGAAAAACCGGTGGAGTACCCCACTGAATTCTCTGTGATCGGTAAGCTGTCCTTGTCTTTTAATCCAAATAAAATTATCCAACGGCTTTTGTCAAAGTTTAGAGATTATCTATTTAATAAACAGAGGCATAAAACACATTATAAGTATAAAGAGTTAACCGGCTATTTGTTGTCTGTGCTGCCTATCATTGATACATTGCCTTTTAGTACAAAGTTGATAGAGAAAAAATATTACGGCGATGAATACGATTATGATCCTTATCTAAATCAAGGTTCCATTAGATTGTTCTTCTCTAACCTTTATGGCTATATGCATGATCTAAATGAGAAAAAGTACTTTGGATTTTTTGATCCTGAATATCAATCGTTTCTTAAGGATAAAGTGGAAGAATTAGAGTTGGGTGAAGAATTCAATGCGATGATCGATATGGTTCATCGCCATGAAGGAAAAATAATATATATTTCAGAGTGAGCAGGAGTTGTAAGTTATGAATGTAAGACCACAAGTGGAAGCTTGGCTTAATAAGTGCAATATACCCTTTACCAGTGATGTAACAGAATATTTGGAAGATGTTGACTTTCGTTATGAGGTTGAGGAAGTGCTGTATGGTATGGCTAAAAAGAACACATCTACATTTAGTTATGATGTTGAAGCGTTTGATGAAAGTTTTTACCAAGACTTACTGCAAAGCTATTTAACTCTAGCGGGAAAAGAGTGGGAATTTGTTTGTTCCGAAGATGTTGCTGGAGACGCAGCTGTCAAAATCATCATGCAGAAAGGAAGTGAACAGAGGGAGATTGTTGCCGGTGGTATTGAATTTGAAGGGGACTTTCCTGCAAGCTTGCATAGCGAGATGGAAAAATTTACAAGAAAGCACGCAAAAAAAACCGTATTGAGCTTCCATTGTGATGAATCTGTCGAGTTATATGGTTGTAGCCATGAGCAGGCCGATGAGCTGATAGCTATTTTTAAAAAGTTAAAATAAACAGCAGGACAAGTGCGAGGGTGCAGAAGATATATGTGGGCGCCCTCGGACATTACACGAGGCTATTCAGGAATAGGTATGCAAAGGATTGAGTAGCGCCATTTTTTCTTTCTTATTTTATTGCGTTAACGGCTCTCGCTTTGCCTCCCTCGACTGCTGCTGTGTCTGTGCGCTCGCTACAGGCTCACAGCTGAGGGCTAGGAGATTATTCGTCCTATGACTCAAATCTTCTTTTCCCATCAATCTCATAAATAAACCGGATCGTCACGACATTCTGCGCTGATGCTGATTGCGTTAAGCAATCCCTTCCATATATCCTACTTAAACATCTGCTTAACTAAGTCATTAAAAGGATTGTGGCAGCCAGCCACTGAACGGAAGCATTGCGTTGTAGCTGTCTATCCTACTCACCGAACTTCCTGCATACATCCCGACACTGGTAGTTAAAAGCATACGAAATTTTTGTGCTTTTTAAGTTCATCATGCTGAATTTAAAGAACACGTGTCTGTAGCTTTAAGGAGGAAGTGATATTGAATTTCTTTAGTTTACTAACCAAAGCGGTAATGCTGACTTGGATAAAAGACCTAGTCGTGGCCGCTATGCTGGGGGCTCTGCTAGCCATATTTTTTGGCTTTTTCTCTGATCGTTGGTTTGTCAGTGAAGCGTTTTTACTGTTTTTCTTGTGTACCTCAATATTTGCAACGCGCAGGTATATCAAAGATCAGAAAGTGGCGCAGCCGATTGCTGATGTATCCAATATGTTCAATCCAAAGGCATCCAAAGCGCAGAAACAGCGAGCGCTTAAATTGTTGATGGATGAAGCAAAAGAGGAGGAAGAGGCATTAGAAGAGATAGAAGCTCAAGATCCATCCTCTGATAACAACGCCGACTCGGAAGATGAACATGAACCGAGCTCGGAAGTACTCTTAGCCCAAGCTAAAGAGTCTGCCAAGACCATACTCAATATCTTTATACGAAACAAGATGCTAGCTAAAGACGCTAAGTTAGCCAGCAAGGTGAAAAGGTTTTTTGAAGAGTATGATGTTGCTGAATATGGCCTGGATACTAACGAGTTTGTTCAATACATGTTGCCCACGGCAAGCTTTCAGTGGGATGACGACGAGCTGGACGAAGATGAACAGGCTCTGTTCTATCAACAAGTTTTGCAAGCAGTCAGTTCCGAACCGCTCATGTTCAAAGTGCATGCAGCAGACTATGACGAAGCCACTAACAAAATCCAGCTAAAGCTGGATGTGAATGAGCATACAGAAGTGTGGGATTTCACCCATTATGACCGCCAACCATCCGAAAATTTCCTTATTCACCTCACGCTGTTGCTCAAAGAAAAAGCGAATACGCTACTCCACTGGCAATTAGGAGATGAATGGGCGTCGGCTACCTTAATCCCCGATAATGTGGCTTCAGAGCTTACTGCTAAAACAGATTTCGTACTGGGAGAGATACTATGATTGAACTTAGTTGGATCTGGTATCCATACGCGATTGTTTTCATGCTGTTAACCGTCTATCTAATCAAAGCGTTTGTGCAGGATGACGGTATATCATTTGGCCTCATTCCATTGATTGCCCAATTGGTTACGTTTCCTTGCCTGTTTGGCTTAATGCTGGGCTTTGACATCTTACCGGAACAACCTTACCTGTTGTTTGGGATCAGCTGCGTGCTGGGGTTAAGTGGTTTTTGGCTCTTTTTTGGAGTCTGTACTTGTCCTTACCCATGCCAATGGGCTGATGAAGACGAAGATGAGGATGAAAACGAAGACGACGAAGAGTTAGCGCCAATCAAGCAGGACGCCAGCGCTGAAGAGAGTGACACAATAGAAGAGGTAACTCCCGTAGAGTCTGCTATCTCATCCACATACCGTCTTGCGATCGCAACTGATGGTGTCGTCAGCCTTGATGGTTATCGCCCGCCCGTCGACCCCGCCGAGTTCGGCAGATCATTTGCCACGTTGTTTTCTGCTAATGCATCGCCAGATGAACTGGAAAAAGCGTTGGACACAATAGGTGACGCTGAAACCAGCCAAAGTAAAGAAGATGACGACGAAGATGAAGATTTAGGCATCATAGGTGTTTCCATCTATTTTGCGTTCATCGCGCCCTCTATCTACCTTGGCGTGCAAGTCGCTTTGTCTGAAGCGGTGAAGCTTGGTTGGCTTTAACGCGCCTTAAAACAGTGTGGTTCGATGATTGTGCAGATATTGTTTCTGTATTATCGAGCCACACAGTTATGAGTTACAACGACGGTAGAGCAGTCCTGTGTATTCCATCCGAAATCGTCTCAGTTACAGCAAAAGAAGCAAAGTTAACTTTCATCGGGGCTCTCCAATAGTTAAATAGGGGAATATCTCTGTTTCGTCGCGCAGCACAGCCATTCATGGACTCTGGTCTTTTAGTTGAAAGGCCAGAGTCCAATTAAAAAGAAATTAGGTTGTGATCAGCGGAGGGCATATTAATCACTGTGAGGTGTTTTTATAAGTTGTTGCTTGATACCTGGATGACACACAGCATCCGCAAACCATTAACACTACGTGCCGCCGGTCGGCACTACCAAAATTTATAGCTCACACCAGTAAATATAACGGTTTCATTGTCTCCACTTATCATGGGACTGTCTTTGATATTTGAGTCCAGCATCTGCAAGCGTGCGCCAGCACTCAGTTCCCAGGCGTTATTGATCCTGTAAGCACCAGCCAGCTCTACGCCATATTTATATGAACTGCCAGGGGCGTAAGCTGATGCGCCAATAGATTGAGCTTCGTTGTCACTGACACCGTAGTAATAGTTGGCGTAATCGTTATTCATCCATTTGGCAAACCCGCGTGGCATGATCGTGAGTCGGTCTGATACCTGGATAGGATAGCCATAGCCAATGCTGGCTACTGTGCCATCACTCTTGTCAGACACATCAAATGCTATTTTCGCATCCAAGATCCCCCAGCTATCCATATAGCGGTAGCGCGTGCCTGCCATGATGCTCATGTCTCTATCATCAAAGCTTTTCAAATGGTTGCTTTTAGAAGCATCAAACTCTTCTCCGCCAGCCCCTAAAAACAGACTGACGCGATGGTTTTGCTCTTCCCATGCTTTGTAACCAATCTCTAAGCCGTCCATGTAGAAGTTTTCGCTGTCATATTGGATTAGCGGTATCGCGGATTGCCTGTCGTCATAGCCTCGATAAGCATTTGAGCTGTTCGCAACACCCACACCGACTTTTAGTGAAGAGTTAGCTGCGGGTATACCATCCGAAATCGTCTCAATTCCAGCGAAAGCTGGTGTAGTACCAACAACGGCAGTGATGGCAATAGCAGCAAAGTTAACTTTCATATTGTTTCTCCAATAGTTAAATAGGGGGATATCGGTGCGCTATCGCGCAGCACTAGCTTGATTGGCAGTGTCATGGTTGACGGTACGAAATTAGTTTTTTGTGGTGGCGTATTGGCAGAGAAAAACATCCACAACCGCATCCACTTTTGCGGTTAGATCCGCTTGCAAGGGGGCAACTGATTGCTGGATAAGGTTCGGCCAGACAAACATGCCATTGAACAGCGCTTGGTAAAAGTTGAGCACAACACTCGTTTCCACCGGCTTCAGTGCACGGTCACTTATTGCGTCAGAAACCCAACGTATTAACGACTGTGAGGCACGCGTTTTAATTAAGAATAAGTTTGGCTCGGTGGGATGACTCAGCAACTCCATCATCAATATACGAAGGAATGGCAGGCAGCTTGGTTGCGCAAGCACTTGCACTTCATTGTAAGTCGCAGCCACCAATTGATCTCTTAGTGGTTGCGATGGTTCATAATCGTAATCAGGTAGGCGACTAGCATTTTGTAACTCTTGCTCCAGTATCACATGAAACAGCACATTTTTGCTTTCAAAGTAGCGGTACAGCGTTCGTTTCGACACTGACGCCTGTTGGCAAATTCGGTTGATGTTAGCGTGCTCAAATCCTCGTACGAAGAACTCCAGCCGTGACGCTGCAATAATGTCGGATAAGATGCGCTCGGAATTTTTCAATAATGGCTTTCTGGTCATTTATTCATCTTGTGTATACTGTTGAGTTTACATTTTTAATGGTAATCGCAAAATAAACCAATGTAAACTCTAGAGTGTACAAATTTGTTTTGGCGCTAGTTATTTAAATGGCCGAGATGAGCCTACTGGTTGATTTGTATACTGATAATTTGATTTTTGTTCACGTTAGATAGCTGGTTAGTACGCTAGCAAAGGCGTATCAATCAGCTTGTGCGACAATATGAAGACGCTTGGGCATTGTGATATCTGTGTCGAATTAGTCTGGCAAACTCATTTCGCCGTTGAATGATTGTACCGAGAGGATGGAATAGGGGGCACAAAGCTGAAGCCAGAAAAAATCAGAAGGAAGCGCTTATTCGCGCTGTCCATAAGTTTTCAGCACCGGCTCAACAACGGCTTGGATCTTTATCGCCAGTTCATTGCCTGATACTGGTTCAGCTACATGTAATAGCTGTGACCATAAAAACATACCATTAAATATCGATTCGTAGACGCTGGTGATCAGTGCAACATCCATCGGCTTAATCGCGCCTGCCGTTATCGCTTCGGCAAACCACTGACTGATGGCGGGGGTTTTATATAGGCGTTCCGATAGCGCTCTGGCAGTTTTAGGCTGTCTGAAAAGCTCCATGACCACCGTGCGCGCAAAGGCAATGCCATTAGGCCGGTAAAGTTTGGATACCTCTTGTTCAGTAATGGCTGTGAGTTGTTGCTGCAATGATTGTTCAGGCAGATAGCGATAGTCAGACTGGGCATTGTGTTCTGCCTGTTCCAGCGTCAGCACCGCTTCAAACAGCAGTTCTTTACTCTCGAAGTGTTTGTATAACGTGCGCTTGGAGACTTCGGCCAATTCACAAATCTTGTTCATATTTGCCGCTGCAAACCCTTTCTCAATAAATTCCTGCTTGGCGGCTGTAATAATGGACTGGTGCTTCAACTCTGTCAGCTTCATGTTGTTCTCTATTGAGTTATTGATCTAGCGTCACTGATATTAGCAGTCCAACGCAACAAAGTATACTTAGCAGTTTACATTAGGTGGGGAAAGTGATTTAATAGGTCGAAAGTAAACTGTTGGTTTTACCTTTGGTATCTTAGCCTAAGACGGTGTTAGTCACTACTAAAGTGAACCATTACTAAACAGCTTATCAATCCCAAGTTTTGGAAACGAGCGAGATAACGTGGTGAATTCAGCGAAAGTGATGACGAGTAAACGGTGGCAATTGTCAGTTTCTATTTGGTTTGGCTTATCCCTGACGGCCATGGTACTGACTGGTTGCGGCTCAGAACCAGAAAAGACAAAAGCCGTGGTCATTCGCCCCGTGCTCAGTGAGGTTGTAAAGCCAGGAACAAGCAGCGGTCTGGCGTTTACTGGCGTGGTACAAGCGGCTCAACGCGCCGATTTAGCGTTTCGTATTAATGGGCGCTTAACCGACATACGGGTTAATGAAGGGGATATCGTGAAAGCGGGGCAACTCATTGCCTCGCTGGACGCCAAAGACGCAGAATTGGCGCTTAAAGCGGCGCAACTGGAACTTAACAATACCCGAGCTGAATACGAGCGTGGCAAAGCGTTATTTGATCAGAGCCAAGCGATCTCTAAAAGTGACTTGGACAAATTATCCACCCGTTACCAACTTGCCGAAAATCGTGTCAGTGAAGCAACCCAGCAATTGGATTATACCCACTTGCACGCGCCCTTTGATGGCATCATTGCTCAGCGCATGGTCGACAATCATGTCCAGGTGCAAGCGAATGAAACGCTGTTTATGCTGCATGACTTGGACAATCTGGAAGTTGTGATCCAAGTACCTGATCACATCATGACAGACAAGCATGGTAATCAACGTGCCGTTGCTGAACTTTCAGTATTCCCCAATTACCAGTTCGATCTAAGCGTGAAGTCTTATGCCACCCACGCAGATCCTGCAACGCAAACCTATGCCGTCACTCTTAGTTTTAACGACTTGGATGGAAAAGCCATACTCCCTGGAATGACAGCACGGGTATTGCCTGCACCTGGAGAGCAACACGGCCAAAGCAAGGTGTTAGTGCCACTTTCTGCCGTCTCTCCTGACAACCTGGGGCAACAGTATGTGTGGGTGATTAACGACAAAAATCGTGTTGAACAACGCTTTGTTGAAACTGGTGAACTTTATGGTGATCGTATCGCTGTTATCCAACACTTGATGCCAGGCGAAATCATAGCGATCGCGGGCACAACAAGCTTGGTTGCAGAGATGGAAGTTCGCCCGACGCAAGAAGAAAGTACTCAGGAGAAGAAGTAGATGAACATCGCCCAATACACCATTACTAAGCGCACCAGCGTTTGGGTATTGATGCTGATGACCCTGCTGGGTGGCTATCTTAGCTACCAAAATTTGGGTCGATTTGAAGACCCTGAATTTGTTATTCGCCAAGCCGTGATTGTCACTCACTATGACGGTGCCACTGCACAAGAGGTTGCTGATGAGGTGACCGATCTGATTGAAGGTGCGGTGCAATCTCTACAGGAGCTGAAAGAGGTTGAATCGGTTTCTCGCCCGGGCGTGTCACAGGTCACTGTTGAGATGGATATGGCGTTTGCAAAAAGTGACGCCGACCTGCAACAGATCTGGGACAAGCTTCGCCGTAAGGTCAGTGACGTGCAGAACCAACTGCCGCCAGGTGCCGGCCCCTCTATCGTTAATGACGACTTTGGTGATGTTTATGCCCAGTTCTATGCCATCACAGGTGAAGGTTTTAGCGACAAACAATTGCAGGATTACGTAGACAATATTCGCAGAGAGCTGGCGCTGGTCCCCGGTGTTGCCAGAACAACGACCCTTGCCGAAAAACAGGAGGCGATTTTTGTCGAGTTTGCTCGCGAGCGTTTAGCCCAATCGGGCATCTCGATGGAACAGATATTTGACGTGCTCGCCCAGCAAAATCGGGTAACGGTTGCCGGAACCATCACCACCGAGAATATGCGTGTTCCGGTGATCCCTGCCAGTAATTTTCAGTCAACCGATGAACTGAAAAACCTTCACCTCACCATAGGATCCGACAACACGGTTATTCGCCTGGGCGATATCGCAAATGTAACCCGTGGCTATCAAGAGCCGTTTAACCAACTGATGCGTTATAACGGCGAGCGTGCGATAGGTTTGGGGATCTCAAACATGGCGGGTGGCAACGTTGTTACCATGGGCGACGCCGTTAAAGCACGCCTAGCAGAGCTGGAAGATCAACGTCCACTGGGGATCGAGCTGCACGAAGTCTCGTTACAATCAGACTCGGTGCGTGATTCTGTCGCTGATTTTGTCATTAACCTGATGATGGCTGTCGTCATTGTTTTTTGCGTACTGCTGATATTCATGGGGGCCCGCTCCGGCGTTATTATCGGCTTTGTGTTGCTGCTTACCGTGGCGGGTACGCTATGTATTATGCTGTTCGACGGCATCGCCATGCAGCGGATCTCGTTAGGGGCATTGATTATTGCGCTGGGCATGCTGGTGGATAACGCTATTGTGATTACTGATGGCATCCAGGTTCGCTTGCGCGAAAACCCTAATCTCGACCGTAAACAGGCCGTAAAAGAGGTTGTCAGTGCCACACAGTGGCCACTGCTTGGCGGCACGTTGGTGGGAATACTGGCGTTCAGCGCCATCGGGCTGTCACCCTCAAATATGGGAGAATACGCAGGCTCACTGTTCTGGGTGATCCTTTACTCCATGATATTGAGTTGGTTGTTTGCGATCACCATCACTCCAATGCTGTGCCATGATTTTTTAGAAGCGAATGATAAATCTAAATCAAGCCAAGGCGATGAATCTAAGTCAGTGGAAGATAAACCAAGTGCATTGATGAACCGCTACAAAGCCTTGCTTGAATGGGTACTGCAACATCGCAAGCTCACTTTGGCAGTTATCCTCGGTGTCTTGTTTACTGCGGTTTATGCGCTGCGTTTTGTCCCCCCTGGTTTTATGCCTGAATCTCAACGCCCGCAGTTTGTGGTGGATGTTTATTTGCCACAAGGGTCTGATATCCATCGCACCGAAAAAGTGATGGCCGCTATGGAGCAAGACGTTCTGGCTAAGGCTGGAGTCACCAATGTGACTGGTTTTATTGGCGGGGGTGGCCTGCGCTTTATGCTGACTTATTCGCCGGTTTCTGCTAACCCAAGTTATGGCCAGTTATTGGTGGATGTTGATGACTTCCATCGTATCAGCCCACTGTTGGCAGAGCTGCAAGGTGAGCTTAACGCTTCCTATCAAGACGCCAGCGTGATGGTATGGAAGTTTGTATTGGGCCCCGGTGGCGGTAAGAAAATCGAAGCGGGTTTCAGAGGCCCAGACAGTCAGGTGCTGCGGCAGTTAGCTGAACAGGCGAAAGCGAAAATGATCGCCAATCCGAACTTAATCGCGGTGCAGGATGACTGGCGCCAGCAAGTCCCCGTATTGCAACCTGTTTATGCGCCAGACCAGTTACAGCGTTTTGGCCTGACATCTCATGATGTTAACCAAGCCATTGCGCAAACCCTGACCGGCCGTAACGTGGGGGTATATCGTGAAGGTAATGATCTGATACCTATCATTGCCCGCTCACCGGAACATGAACGCGATCGTCAGCAGGCAATTGAAAATACTCAGGTATTCAGCGTCAAAACCGGACGTTTTATCCAGGTGAGTCAATTGATCGAATCGGTAGATGTGGTGTGGCAAGATGATGTACTCAAGCGTTTTGAACGTGTGCCTACCATTATGGCGCAGGCCGATCCTGCGCCCGGTATATTGACCGCCGAAGCGTTTGCCAGCATTCGTGATGAGATAGAAGCGATGCCACTGCCCCCTGGCTACTCACTGGATTGGTTTGGCGAGTACAAAGATGCGAAAGAAGCAGGTGAAGCCATCGCCATCTCTGCGCCCTATGGCTTTGCTGCGATGGTGTTGATTGTGGTACTGATGTTTAACGGTGTGCGTCAGGCGCTGGTTATCTGGCTTACCGTACCCTTGGCGGTTATCGGTGTTGCTGTTGGCCTGATCCTGTTCCAAACGCCATTTGAGTTTATGGCTACTCTGGGTTTCCTTAGCTTGGTGGGCATGATGGTAAAGAACGCGATTGTACTGGTGGATCAGGCTGATCAGGATATCCAAGCGGGTATAGAGCCTTACTTAGCTGTGATAAAAGCCGCCACTAGCCGAGCCCGCCCGGTCGCCCTCGGCGCTTGCACCACCATCTTAGGTGTGGCACCGCTGCTGGCAGACCCTTTCTTTAAGAGCATGGCTGTCACCATCATGTTTGGTTTACTGTTCGCTACGGTGCTGACGTTAGTGGTGATCCCGTTGTTCTATTCGATGATTTTCCGAGTAAAGATACCCGCTTAAACGGCGGGTAGGAGTGACAAATGATGAAATGCATAAAGAGTTCAATTAGACCCTTTAAAGCGCTGTACATTGGTTTAACTGCGCTCGGACTAACGCTGGTATCCATGTCGGCTTGGACGAAAGAGCAGCAAGTGCAGGATTGCCGTATCGTTGCGACCTATATCGAGCGTCAATTTCCTCCGTTTGCTCAAGACGTCGAGCATTCAGAAGCAGGTATGCAAAATTTACAAAGTAAAACAGAGTTACTTGCTGATCCAGACAACAAACAAAGACTGTCGATGTTTAGGCAGCAAGTATTAGCAATGAAGCAATCAACCGATATCAACAAAACAGCGTTGTGGAATGCTCAATACCAGAAGCGCTGTGCTTCCACGTTTTACTAGTCGATGGAGAGACGAGTACAACAGCTTATCGTTGGCGTGAAGTATTGTTCTTCGGCGCTGCGATAGAGGTCATGGCAGCAAGTCGTTACCTGGTGAGTCAGGTCAAAGGCTTGCTGCCAAAAGTTATTCCTATCCTCATAATCCCCTGAATAGCCTTGTTCAATATGCTAATCAGCATCCGCTGATGATTGTGAACTAAATATGATTTAACACCTTGTCGGTTTATTCTTGCCTTTTTATAAACGGCTATAAGCGTCAACGCATTCGCAATTGCCGCGGCAACAGATAGACTTCAGCATTAGATGGTTTTTAACTTGTTGATTTGAGAGGAAGACGCTTTGGCAAAAATCAAGGTTGGTATCAGTAGCTGCTTAGTTGGTGAGCCGGTGCGTTTTGATTCCGGGCACAAGCGAAATATCTATGTGACAAATGTCTTGCACGATTATTTTGAATTCGTGCCGTTTTGCCCTGAGGTCAGCATAGGTTTGGGGATCCCACGACAGACGATACGGCTGTCGTTACAGGATGATGAAGTGCGCTGTATTGGCTCTAAAGATCCAGCGTTGGATGTCACCGAGAAGCTGTATCAATCTGCCGAAGATCAGAAACACTGGCATGACGAGCTGTGTGGTTACATCCTCAAAAAAGACTCTCCTAGTTGTGGTATGGAACGCGTTCGACTGTATAAGGGGGATACGCCTGATCGTGTCGGTGTTGGTCTCTATGCCAAGCGTCTGATGGAGAACTTCCCCAATCTGCCGGTCGAAGAGGAGGGGCGATTAGGCGATCCAGTATTGCGTGAGAACTTTATCCAACGGGTTTTCGTCTACTATCGTTGGCGACAGATGATGTTAGAGCCATTGACGCTCGATAAACTGATGCAGTTTCACGCACGGCATAAGTTCATTTTTGTCAGCCATGATCAAAATTTGGCGAGCGAGTTGGGACGTTGGTTGTCTGAACAGGGTAAGGAGAGTCTGGCCGCAGTAAGCCAAGCCTATCTGACAAAGATGATGACGTTACTCAAGGTGAGAGCGACTCGTCAAAACCATGCCAACACGCTGACTCACATTCAAGGCTTTCTTAAAAAGCATGTGACTGGTTTGGATAAACAAGAGCTGGTTGAGACGATTAATAATTATCGCCTCGGCTTGCTGCCACTGATCGTCCCTTTAACGCTACTGCGGCATCATTTCTTACATCATCCGAATGATTACATTGATGGATCTTACTATATGCGGCCGCACCCCAGCGAGTTGATGCTGCTCAATCAGCTATAAGCGTGTTCAAACTGGGGGAGTTTGAGTTGTTTCATGTGCGGTTGATGTTTTCACAAGCCTGTTCGCTAAGAGAGATTGTTACAAGATCTTGATTGTTTAAGCCACGATAATTGGCTATAACCTTTCGCACTTACTATGGATCAATGAAGTTACGCTTATGAATAGCACGCCGACACACAAACCTAGACCGATGATTGACCTTATGGTCAGCGTCATTTTGCCCTCAATTATACTGATGAAGTTTAGTGGTGAAAGTGAGTTAGGTGCGGCGGGTGGCTTGATCGCTGCTCTGGCATTTCCTCTGGGCTGGGGCCTGTTTGAATTAGTTAGATATAGAAAGTACAACTTCATTGCTTTGTTGGGCTTAGCGAGTGTTTCTCTCACCGGCGGTATTGGACTATTTGAGCTTGATACCCAATGGTTAGCAATTAAAGAAGCGGCGATACCTGCGATCATAGGTATTGCGGTGTTGGTTTCGACCTTTACCCCTTATCCGTTAGTCAAAGCTTTGTTGTTCAATCCTGACGTTATGGATGTGAATAAAATCAAGCAAAGGCTAGAAGAGCATGATAGTGCCACTGCATTTGAACGGCGTTTGATGAAAGCCACATACTTTGTGGCTGGTTCTTTTGGTTTTTCAGCTGTGATGAATTACGTTCTCGCCAAGTATATAGTGACTAGCCCTGCGGGAACGCAGGCATTTAACGAAGAGCTTGGCCAGTTAACGCTCTATAGCTATCCAATGATTGCATTGCCGTCCATGGTGATGTTGATGGCTATCTTTTACTACCTATGGCGTACCATTCATGATCTGACGGGGCTTGAGCTAGAAGAAGTCTTATCATCGAAGATGCAGCAGAAATAGGGTGTTCTGCTGAAAAAAAGCCATTAAGAGGCGAGTGTTAACTGGATAAAAAAAGGGGAGCACTCTAGTGCTCCCAAATCAGGCGAAGGAGAAACTAGTAGCTGTAAATTCCTATAGAGTTAGGTTGCAGGTTGGTCGTTAACTCACCGTATTCACTGGTTGTTAGTGGACTTTCGCCAAAACCAGCCAGCGGCGTGAGTTCTGTCTCTTGGCCACCCAGATCCAAGTTTACGTTTACATCCGCAGTGCTCAGGTTAAGTATGACGAGTACGCTATTACCTTGATGTTCGCGGGTGTAGGCAAGCACTTCATCATCCTTCAGCACACTGATGCTGCCGTAGCGCAGGGCTGGAGTGTCTTTCCGAAGTTGTATCAGCGTTTTGTAATGGTTCAGCAATGAGTCAGGATCGGCCTCGGCGGTTTCTACGTTGAAGTCGGCGACATTGCCCGCATGGTTACGAAACGGCTCAGCAGCCTCGGTAAATCCACCTTCCGCGGTCCAACTCATTGGTGCCCGTAGTGCGTGGTCATTGGTTGCCCCGGCTGTATGGCCCATTCCTATTTCCTCACCGTAGTAGATGAAAGGGCGACCTGGCAGTGTTAACAGCGTGGCTGCAGCCAATTTGTACTTGTCGATGTTGCCATTCAGCTGTTCGTATACGCGATGTCCGGCAAATTCATCATGGTTGGCGAGAATAATCCCAGCTTCGTTTAAACGATCGTAACTGAGGTAGCCAGCCAAGTATTGGTCGGTTGAACGGTTTATTACCGTGCTCATGATTTGATAGTTAAGACCAAAGGCAAACGCCGAACCACAACCTTGCGGGCCGTTGGTATCACCCACATTGGCAGGGTTTTCGCAGACGATATAACGGTTGCTGTAGTCTTCCATGATCAGCTGTTGCAAGCCAAACAGTACATCCATGTTTTCTGGTTGGTTGGTTTGCCCTTCATGCCCTGGGCCATTTTCAAATAGTTGACCAACGGCGTCGAAGCGGAAGCCGTCGAGCCCGGCATTTAACCAATAGCGTAAGTTGTTGTGGTGGAAGTCGATAACATCCTGATTGTGTAAGTTAAAGTCAGGCATGTAGTGTTGAAATATGCCGTAGTAAAAGCCGCCATTCTGGCCCGGATGCCAGCCTGGACCCCAATATCCGATCCATCCATCCTCTTCTTCAACCGGGTTGGTTTCGCTCCACACGTACCAGTCACGCTTATCACCAACGCTATTGTCTGAATCGAGGAAAAGGGGATTGGCGCCAGAGCTGTGGTTGATGACATAGTCCATGATCACGCCGATCCCACGAGCGTGAGCTTGTGCTAAGAACTCATCGAAGTCTTCTCTGGTACCGTAGTCGGTTTCCATTGTTCGGTAGTTTTCCACTTCGTAGCCGTGGTCGTTGTCTGAACTTTCGTTGATAGGCAGCAACCAGATCCCTTCGACACCGAGTTCCTGCAAGTAGTCCAATTTAGATGTCAGACCTTGAAAGTCGCCGATACCATCACCGTCAGAGTCCATATAGCTGCGTACATATATTTCTGCAAACACAGCGCCCTCATGCCAACCTGCAGGCATCGCCGGCTGGTCATCCACGGCGACTACGCTCATATCCATCAGGACCTCTGCGGTACCGTCACTTGGAGTTGGCGTGGGGTCAGGGTTGCCACTGGAGGAACCACCACAGGCACTGAGTAGCATGGCTGCTGCGATAGCACTTAAAGAAAACTTCGTATTCATTTCATATTCCCTTTCTAAAACTGAACTTGCTAACTGTTTTGCTGCTAGGCAATGTTTTAGCTGATCACGGGTAGGGGAAAATAGGGGATGAATGTAATAGCCCGTAAGAATGTGTAAGTGAGCGGGTTAAGTCACATTTTCTTTATTATTTAGTGGGTTGGGAGTGATATTTCAAAGCAGGCACCGCTAAGGCTGGTTGAATTTTTTGCCTGCACGTGGCCGCCATGCCACTCAACCACACGGCTGACAATAGCTAAACCCAAGCCGTAATGCTCTTCTTTACGGGAGCGATCTGTAGCTAACTTAACGAATGGAGTGAATACGGTTTTGTATTGATCTGCTGGGATCCCGTCGCCGTCGTCCTCTACAGAGATATGAATATGTGTATTGTCAAAGCGCAGTGATACCAGCACCTCCGAGCGGGCGTAGTTGATTGCGTTGCTGACTAGGTTTTGCAAGGCGCGATAACACCAGTGATAGTCAAAGTTGTGCAGTACTGATTGCTCGGGATGGTATAGGGTAAGTGTTACCTCTTCCTGTTCAGCTATTACGCTATTTTCTGCGACCAGCTCTTGTAGCAGTTCGCTGAGGTTTTGATAGTCTCGTTGAATGCGTTTGCTGTGTTGCTCCATACAGGCATAGTCAAGAAACGCTGTGGTCATTGCTTCCATACGACTAAGTTCGGTATCCATCCGTGAAAGGTAGCCTCTGCATTTTTCAGGATCGGTGGTGTCTTGTGCTGCGTCCAGCCCAAAGCGCAGACAGGCCATGGGCGTACGAATGTCGTGCGACAGGCTACGCGCAAGGATCTGATTGTCGGTCATTAGTTTTTCTATCTGTGCAGCCATATGATTAAAACTGCTTTCCAGTTTTTCTAAATAAGAGAAGCGAGGCGATGCAACCCGTATCTGAAATTGGCCTTTCCCGATTTTGTCTGCTGCCTGATTTAGCCGAAAAAGGCTACGGGTTAATGGCCACAGCCACAAAACAAGCGTGCCGCACAAACCGATATAAAAGGCGATGCTGAGTGCCAGATCGACGGTCTGGCTTCGTGTGTTGGGTGGCGGGAGTTGCAGTTGCAGTAATAGTCCCGGGAATTCAGGGATTGCCCGGTATAGTAGTGGCCCGTTTTCGGAGGCCAATACTAAACCGCCAGGTTCAGTTAACTGGCTTTCTAATGCGGCAGGCAGAGCATAAAGCTCGCGGCTTTCTGTGCTGGCGGTGATGCCGAAGTCTGCGCTGAGTGCGGCTAGCACTTCGTCATGCTTGAATCTCGGAGTGTGGCTTAGGTGATTAGCTAGGCCGTCGGCTAGTTGACCATAGTGGCTGTCTTGTGATGTGCCTGCATTAAGATCTGCTTCGCTGGCTATCTGATCAAAACCCCATCCCAGTAAAAACAGTGCGCCCAGTGAGCAGCAGATAATGCTCAGATAAAGCCGCTTCATTGGTTAGACACTTTGTTCATAACTTGGTGCTGCCCATGCGTCTGGCACAAACAGGTAGCCTTTGCCCCAGACCGTTTTAAGCTTTTGCGGATGTTGTGGATCATCGCCAAAGGCTCGCCTGAGGTTAGATAACATGACGTCAAAACGGCGATCAATGCCGTCATACTCGAAGCCTCGTAAATTTTGGAAAACGGTTTCTCTGGAGACTATTTGCCCTGAATGCGTGGCTAAAAACCATAAAAATTCAAATAGTCCGCTAGACAGCTCTATCTCTTCTCCACACCAGCGAACGCGTTCGCAGTGTCGGTTAAGCTCTAGCGCACCAAATGTGAGTAGATCTAATTGGCTAGTGTCATTTTGGCGCCTAGAAACAGAGAGCAGGGCGTTGATCCTTGCTAACAGGGCGCGGGGACGTACTGGCTTTATTACATAATCGTTTGCCCCGGCTTCCAAACCCATTACCTCGTCGTACTCATCGCCGCGGGCACTCATGATTAATACCGGGATATCGGATTGCTGTCGGAGCTGACGGCAAGCTTCAATGCCATTCATGCCGGGGAGCATCACGTCTAGTAGAACGATATCGAAGTGACCGTCATTGAACACAGGCAGTACCTGGTCACCGCGTTCAACATGGACTACTGAAAAATCATGCTCAGCTAAAAACTCGGCGATCCAATCAGCCAGGGATGCATCGTCTTCTACCAGCAAGACCGAGTGTGTGTTGGTCATCTTAGAACAGCCTCCATCGGCGCGGTGTTTTCTGATGCTCATACACCCAAACCACGCTGATCCGTTTCTCTGCCAAGCGGCGCCTGTCAGGCATACGAGACAGCCAGAAATTTAGCGTTTGGGTTGAGTCAAATTCATAATGGAATACGCTGCTGGATTGGTTCTCCCAGCAGGCGAGGGGGCGGTAACGTCGGCCAATATGAAGGCAAACATCTTGTGGCGTGTCCAGCTGCCAGTTTAATGCGATGCGGGTGCGACAAGGCTCGCCCTTGTTCTGGACAACACATTTACTCGGTGTTGCTGTCAGCATTGAGGTATCTTGCAGTGCTGGGTCGATAACAATAGGCGAAGGGAAATGGCCATTGTCTGCCAGTACCTGAGCTTGAGTTGGTATGGTGACCTGACCGATGACGGTAAAGCGTGGACGGTTATTAAACTGATTGACGGCAATCACTTCAAAGTTGCTGTTTGAGAACTCTTTATAGTCAGCAATTGAGAATTCGGGCGCGCCGATGCTGCTATCCCGGTAATTCTTTAATACTGACTTCCAAAAATTCCGGTCATGTAGTGCACGTCCCTTTGGACGATTGACGATGACATATGTCGGCGCGACTGGCTTCCATTTCATCGTCATGCGGTCCTCATCGATGGTGATGTCAATCGGTTGGTAGGCATACCGAACACGAAGATAGTTAACCATTTCAGATGGTTGCAAAAGAGCCAGATCAACCTGTCTTGACTGACCTTTTGAGATAAATAGAGGTGATGGAATGTCGGTTGGGCGTGCTGGCGCATCTGTGGCTACTGCATTGAGAGGCAGCATGATCAGTAGGATGGATAGGAACAGGTTGTACTTCATCGGGCTGTCCTTGGTTTAATCTTACTGTCCTTGGTAAATGGCCACTAGCGTTATCGTTGGGTATGTCGCTGCAGCACCCAAAGCCGGTTTCGTTAACTGTTACGAGCGTGTTGCTACGTCGTTTGTTAACCGGCGTCGTTTGCTCTGAACGCGCGCTAAGCATCAGAATACATTTAATTAATTTAGCGTGAGTGTAATTAATCACAGGAGCGGGTTAAACCCATGAACGGCCTAGGATTGGTGTTTTTTTAAAAGAGGTGGGTGCGCTCACGTTTTCTTTGGTTGTTGAATAAAAATGCGATAAATTGAGAATTTTTGTCAAATGTAAACGCCAAAATGCGTTCAAGGTCGTATAGGACAACTCTTGGTGTGAATATCTATGCAATGATAAGTATGTTTTGGAAGTCGATCCGGGTTCGGATCAATCGATAGCCACTATCTATCAGGAGTATGAATGAGTAATCGAAATTATTTTAGCTGGCGTCACGCGGTTGTTGATATGGCGGCAGCCGAAGGCGTATCTCCAGAGACCATTTCTGAGCAACCAGCCAAAGTGTTTCAGGAGCAATATTTCAAGAAGAACTTGTCTGTGACTGACGCGGTTCAACGGTTAAAGCAGGCTGACTGTTCGGTACGACGAACGGCAGCTAGCGTTGTTTGAAAAACACCGGCTTAGGGGCATAAGGAATGGCATATTTAATATGGAGGCGTCATAAACCCTGGGCAGTGACGCTTTAACACAATCTTTGATAACTGAGGTTTGATGACTATGGATGGTCATCATCATCGTCGAAAAATACCCCTTCCTAATCACTTTTTGTCTTCACGGCGTAAAAGCTGAACTGTTCGCTACCTAAAGCGAAATCTCACGCTTACGCCATCGATATCCGCTAGCCGATCCGCTTTAGCTTCAAAAGGTAGATGCTGACCAACAGTGCAACGGTAAGGAGTAGTGCCGTTAGTGCGAGCTGCTGGGTAATAAGAATGCTCACGCAGATGCTTAACCAGAGTGTTATTAAAGCTGTTTTAAGTGTTTTGCGAGTGATCGCGCGTTCACGCAAATATCGGCGGATAGCGGAACCAAACACTGGATGTTTTAGTAATTTGTTTCTTAACCGTGGAGAGGCATTAAAGCTAAGGATGGTGGCCAATATAAGGAATGGGGTAGTAGGGATTACGGGTAAAAATATTCCCGCAGCACCTAATATCACGCATAGCATTGCTGCTGTGGTTAGGGCGGCACGTTTGAAGTGATAACTAGCATTTGCCATTGCTCTATTGTGCCGTAATTTGCTGACAAATTGAATGAAAGCTTAGGGCAAAAAATAGTTGGCTTTGCAACGGAACTGTTCGGAGGAAGATAACCGGTGTGGTGAGAGTGTAGTTTACTGAAGAAGGGCTCACTGATGGCAAAATCAGCGAACCCTGATCTATATCCGTACCGACTTAACCGTGTGGTTTAGCCGGGTTACTCTTCTTCGAAAGATTGTTCAAATTGCTTGCGCAGTTTTGCCACTGCTTTGTCTATTTCTGGTTTGATCGCATCAACGCCCATTTCATTGAGCTTATCTGGATCTACCGTTTCCATAACAATACGTTGCATCGCTTGCGAAACGATAACATTGGTCTCTGGGTCTATGGCTTCAAACTCAACAAACAACATCGGCATATCATCGCGGAAACCGGCAGTCGTGATGAAGGTGATTGGCAGGTATTGCCATGCAGCCAAATCTTCTTTTGAGTTGGTGATGCCAGTAAACGCCGTTTTTAATTGCAAGACTTTCGTTGATTCGCCGACTTTCTGCTCTGTACCGAACTCCGACACCATCTTTTGTGAAAAGTACTCCGCGAGCTCTTTTTGGGTTTCGATGTTAAGGGAGGACTCTTTCTTTAGTTCGTCAGATAAGATGACTTGGGTCGGCTCGAATTCTACCGTACCGTATTCATTAGGGTTGAATCCGTCTGCGCGCCAGCGTAAAAAATTTTCATCATCTTTCACTGGTTTCAATTGATCGTAGCTGCTTAAAAAACCACTGTGTGAATCTTCAACATCTGGTGCGGACGAACAGCCCATCATGCTGAATAGTGCTGTGGCTATAATTGAGCTAGTAATAAACTTTAACTTCATCTGAGAACTCTCCGTGTGACAACCTGTTCAATAGCTTTGGGCTGGTAATAGATATAGTGCGCTAACATAGTAAAGGTGCCTGACTAGACACCTTTTTACTATAGAGGCTCTTAATCCACTATTTACGTTTATACACGGTTTTTCCTTGAAGAACCGTAGTTAACACCTTGGTTTTATGAATATCTTGCACTGGGATCTGCAAAAGATTTTGGTCAATGACAATAAAGTCAGCTGATTTGCCAACTTCAATTGAGCCTGACTCATTCTCTTTTTCCATTGCCATGATGCCATTGCGGGTGAAGATCTGGATAGCGGTAGATATATCAATTCGCTCGTCAGGATTCAGCTGGCCATAATTGGGTTGACCAGGGTACTGACGTGTCACCATTCCTTCCATGGCAAACCAAGGGTCTGGATTGGCAATGTTGTCCCAATCACTGCCATAACTAACTAAAGCACCTGCATCTACGATACTTTTTAGTGGTGTCATTGTTTGATTGAAACGTTGTTCACCAATGATCTCTGCCCAATGGTGCACTGAGGGATCAGGCGTCCACACCTGATAAGGGGAAACTTCAGTGACGAAGTTATACTTCTCGAAGTTAAAGCGAGGCACCTCGTCTGGGTAGATGAGCATTGAATGTGCCATATGGTGGCGGGGGCCTTTGCCGTTGGCCCGACGGGTTGCCTCTATTGCATTGAGAAAGTGGCGAACAGACAGACTACCTGTGGCGTGTGCCATTACTTTGATGCCCTCTTTGTCAAAGCGCATCATCCAGGTGCTAAAGGTTGATTCATCAATGCTTGGGGTGCCGAAGGTTGGCGCAGTGGCATAGCTATCGATCATTGGTGAGCCGCCTTCCGCATCATTGGGTACACCATCCATATATATCTTCACACCATCAACGTTGATAAGCGGCGAGTTAGGGCCGCGTTTATCACGGGTCATGAAGGTTTTGGCTTGCTCTTCCAACGTTGTGGTGACATATCGCGTATTGAAGTCCCAACTACCCTGAATGCGAACGGTGAGTTTCCCTTTGGCTTCAAGGTCGCGATAGGCTTTTACTCGCATAGGATCGAGTTGCGGCGTGATAATGGCTGTCACGCCATACTTGTTCAGTTTGCTAAATATCCATTGGGCACGTTCTTCAACTACCTTTGGTGCCGGTTCTGGCATGACCGCGGTTATCAAACCTAATGCTTTATCGTGCAGCGTGCCTGTTGGCACTCCGTTACTGTCTCTGTCAATCACGCCAGCGGCAGGGTCAGGGGTGTCTTTGGTGATATTGGCGGCTTCTAATGCGGCAGAATTAACCCAAGCCAAATGATTGGTCCAGTCATGTAAAAACACCGGGTTGTCTGGGGCAATTTCATCCAGCATGGCTGCGGTCAGGGTATGATAATCAAGGCTCCATTTGGCGCCTTCTATCCAATCGCCTTTTTTCAATTTTTTATCTTTAATAAATTTTTTCAACGCCGTTTTAATTTCATCAACGGATGATTCCGCTGGGAAGGCCAGTCCTAGTGAAGTTAAAGCACCACGCAGGGCATGGATATGGCTATCCACTAAGCCCGGCATAACCATCTTGCCTTTTAAATTCACTACTTTAGTTTTCTTACCGATAAATGCTTTCATCTCTTCATCGCTACCTACAGCGATAAACTTGCCATCTTTCATGGCAAAACCTTCGGCAACCTGACGCAGGACGTTAACGGTATAAACGTAGCCATTCTTATAAACTACATCGGCGGGTTCTGCTTTTGTGGCGGCGAAGGCTGCCGTAGATAGGCTGATTAAACACAATATAAATGCTGTAGATATGGTCTTTAACAGGCTCTTCTTTGTTGTTTTGCAACACATGTTCATTGCTAAAGTTCCTTGCTCTGAAAGTTACTTTGTCATGACATTTTTAAGCTGTCTAAAGGTGGTATTTCAGAACATAACTCTAGTCAATTTTAATGATGTCGCTGGTTATTTATGCATTCGGTTGTGCAATATCAATTTTCTGCGGCATAAGCGTTAGTGCACGATATCAAGGGGTTTGTTTAGTGCTATCGATTTTCTTCGATTCTTCGTAGGGCAGGTACACGTGGCCAAGCCTTAATCCTAATGTGGCCAATACCATCACCAGCATTGCCATGGCGATCCAGAAGACACTGAGTGCGTCCATCTCTTTCATCCCGAGGGTTAAATAACGGGCGAGGGCAATCACCGCAATATAGATGGGGTAACGCACGGGGACGCGTCCAAGTTCGACGTAGAGGCGAGACATCGCCAGCACTTCCAGGTAGATAAACAGCAGCAAAATATCACTGAGGTAGACGGCTTTCGCTTTAATTACATGCTGTACTTCCATGCCTATGGCAATGAGTGTCGCCAATGCAATTAGCAGTAGTAAAATTTTCTCGACGATAGATATTCCCACTGTGAAGTAGTGTCGCAGCTGCGGTCTGATATCCATATGACAACGCCTTCTATATGCTCATGATATTCTGGTTTGACCAGAACAAGCATAGCGTATAAGTCATTCATTTTGATAGTTTCATTGCTGTTAGGTTGGCCAGTGGTGATCACTTTTGCCAATCAATACGCAAGAGGGGATACTGTTAGCGTGAAAATAATAATAGGAATAAAACTCATGGGATTACGTCGGCTGTTTGTTTTTGTTGCTAGCTGTTTTGTTACGTTAAACGTAGTGGCTCAAACCTCCGTGCTGCATGTGGGGGAAGTGTTGGCGGTGCCTGGTGAATCACCGCTTAAGCAACAAACCATTGTCATTAGTGATGGCGTGATCACCGATATGCAATCGGGTTACATAGAGCCGTCCAAGTTTGATGCGGATGCTGTTTATATTGACCTCAAGCAACAGTTCGTTTTGCCCGGCCTGATGGATATGCATGTTCATCTCCAAGGTGAGCTGGGGCCGAAAAATGATTCGGAAATGCTCAAAATGTCTAATCCATTGATGCAGATGCGCTCTTATATGTTCGCTATGCGCACGCTCAATGCGGGTTTTACTACGGTGCGAGATGTGGGCTCCAGTGGCCAAGAGATGTACGCCATGCGTGATGCCATCAACAAGGGCTGGATCGATGGTCCACGTATTATTGCTGCCGCGTTTGTGGGGATCACGGGAGGGCATGCAGATATTAGCGGCATTAAACCTGAGTTTATGGAATTCCTGGATGAACAGAATCATACCATTTGCGATGGCCCTTACGATTGCCGACGGGCAACTCGTCATGCCATTAAGTATGGGGCAGACTGGATAAAGATAACATCTACTGGCGGTGTGCTGACTGACCGTGCCACCGGCACTGGGCAGCAGATGGAGATGGATGAGTTGCAAGAGGTGGTATTAGCCGCCAAGCGCATGGGGCGTAAAGTGACCAGTCATGCCCACCAAGAAGATGGCATTATCGCTGCATTGCAGGCGGGTGTTGCCAGTATTGAACACGGTACTTATACCAGTGATAGTGCTATCCAACTGTTCAAACAGTCCGGGGCCTATCTCGTGCCTACATTGTTGGCGGGCGACACCGTGGTACAGATGGCAAATAACACCGATGTGCTGAGTGAAGCGCAAAAAGCCAAAGCTCTCAAAGTTGGGGCTGATATGCAGGGTAACTTCGCCAAAGCGTATAAAGCGGGGGTCAAAATCGCCTTTGGTACTGACAGTGGTGTATCTAAGCACGGCATCAATGCGCAAGAGTTTTTGTTGATGCACAAGGCAGGTATATCTCCGATGGAGGCGATTAAAACGGCCACTGTTAATGCCGCGGCACTGATCGACATGAGTGACACTTTGGGCACGATTGCTGTGGGTAAACAGGCAGATATCATCGCGGTAGATGCTTCGCCACTCGACAACCTAGAAGAGTTATTGGATGTCGATTTTGTAATGAAAGGCGGTAAGGTGATCAAGCAGTAGCCGTTAACAACGCTCAATCGCACAATAAAAAACGCACTTCGGTGCGTTTTTTATGTTCAGCGGGTGGGCTTATTTATCTGGCCTTGCCGTTGTCATGCCACTGTCATCTTGTTGTCATAAATTGTTTGCGGTTCTTTCGACTGAACGTTCATTATGTTGCATATTTTCCGACACTTCTTTTTGCTTGGGCTGACCAGTTTTGGCGGGCCCGCCGCTCACTTAGGCTATTTTCATCGCCTATTTGTTGTAAAGCTTGGGTGGCTTGATGATGCCGCCTACGCACGTTTGGTTGCACTTAGTCAGTTTTTGCCTGGGCCCGGCTCCAGCCAAGTGGGTTTCGCTATTGGCTTAAAGCGTGGGGGGCTTATTGGTGGGTTGATCGCCTTCACCGCCTTTACCTTACCTTCATTTTTAGTCTTATTAATACTTGCTGTGCTGGCGGCACAATTTGAACAAAATAGTTATTTGTTGGCGGCGATCCATGGCTTAAAACTGCTTGCCGTTATTGTGGTGGCCGATGCGACGATGAAAATGTTCAATAGCTTTTGCAAATGCAAAGTGACTGCTGGCTTGTGTGTTTTTACCTCGGTGGTGTTACTGCTGATGCCTGGGTTATGGGCCCAGTGTGGGGTACTTGTCATCGCGGCGACTATTGGTGCTATTGCACTACGCCAGTCTGATGTTGATACCAGCGCAGCAGCCTCGCGTACTGTAGCTGTGCCACCGCGTTGGTGGGCTTTACTACTGTTTGCAGCCCTGTTTTTAATATTGCCACTGCTGAGTCAAGATCATCTGTGGTTGGCTCTGTTCAGTGACTTCTTCCAAGCGGGCAGTTTGGTGTTCGGCGGTGGGCATGTTGTGCTGCCGCTGTTGCAGGTGACTGTTGGCGATAGCTTGAGTCAGTCGCAGTTTCTTACCGGCTATGCTGCTGCGCAGGCCGTTCCTGGACCAATGTTTACCCTGGCTACCTACTTAGGTGCCATGGTGATACCCAGTGCTCCTGTCGTCGGCGCAATTGTCGCCACTTTGGGGGTGTTCATGCCGGGGTTGTTGTTGATGCTGGCGCTGCATAACAGTTGGGAAGCAATGGCAAGACGCCCGCTGTTGGCTGGCGTGATTGCGGGGATAAATGCCGCCGTCGTTGGCTTACTGTTAGCGGCACTGTATCAACCGGTATTTAGTAGTGCGGTCGGCTCTGCGGTGGATTTTGCCTGGGTGGTGGTCGGTTTCTTTCTGTTGAATAAGGTAAAGATGCCCGTGTTCGCTTTGGTAGTGCTAAGTGCAGGGGTAGGGTTGGCCTTGTCGCTGATCGGCTAATTGTTGGAAAAAACAGATGTTCCCAACCTAAAAAGCTCAATCTTAATTATTGCTGAGCCTAAGGTCGGGGATCTGACTTCTATTGGGTGGACAGCATTACCACATCAGATCGTCTGGGATCTGGAAGTCTGCATAAGGATCTTCTTCATCGGTTTCAGGCGCTGTGCTCTGGTCTGCGCAATAGATGACATAGCTTTCATCGCGCTGGCGGATCTTATCGGCGGCTGCCGTCGGGATAAGCTTGTAGCTTTCATCCAGTTTGACGATAGTTAAACGACCCAAAGTGACTTGCTTGTGGGTGGCCGCGTCAGTGTATAGGCGTTTCACCTTGGTACCGTCGGTGAAATTATAAGCAATGTCACCATTATCTGTCGCCACAGTGTTGGTTTCTATAATTTGTCGGATCTGCGCGGTGATCGCTTTTTGTTCCGCCTCGAGCTTGCGTTGTTGGTTTAGCTCGCGGTCTTTGGCTAACTTCTCTTGCTTCGCTTGTTCAGCTAACTGCTTTGATTCGGCGGTTTCTACCTTTTTACTTTTGCGTTGCTGATGTTTCTGCTTATTAATTTTCAGCGCTTTTTTCTTGTCGGCCAAGCCGGCTTTGAGTAGTTGTTCCTGAAGCGACAGCGCCATGGAATACCTCATTTAATTGAATAGAGAATGTAGCCTGAGTGCTACTCGGGCTGCAAATTAGTGGCATTTTATAGGATGCTGCGGTTACGGTCATCCCTGTGTTTTAGATATGTCTGTGTAGTTAGCTTTTATCGTGAAGAAATAATGCAATAAAAACATAACTCTGTGAGGTTGTTTCCTATACTAATCAACAGTACTCATCAAGGAAGCATCAATCATGATCATAGAGCGCGTTAAACAGATTACTTCTAAACTTATCTTTGTCACCTTGTCACTCATCTTCGCTTTGGCCTCTTTCGGTTGTATGCAGCAGGAGATGGTTGGCGGCCCTTGTGAGTATCGATCGGAACAGGTTGCTGCCGTAGTCGATAAATTGCAGGACGAATATGTTTTGATGATGCATGAAGAAGATGATTTTGTTTATGTCGTTGATTATGGCTTATTTGATGGTAAGCCGACGCTCGGTGATCGATATATGTTAGCGATCGAAGTGATCACATCTGGTACTTGTACACCTTATGTGGTTCAGTCTGCGACAAAATCCTGAACCTCGTGATTTAGAGGGGGAATGACAGCCACCTCTATCATTCTAACTCTTCTAACCGCTGCTTTATTGTGGGTTGGCCACTGGCGTTAACCCGTTTGCTGTGGCGGTTATGATCTTAATCTCTTTCACTGTCGTTCAAAGACTGATAGCCGACAGTTGGCTCTGGTTACTTACTTGGGGTGAACAGCTTTAGGCTTGGTTGAGTCAGCTTTTGTTGGAGGTGAAGGTGAGAAATGAACTCGATATTCATCAATGTTTAAGGGTGTTTGATAAGGTACGCCGCCACGGTGTAAAAACGGAGAGTGGGCACCACTTCCAAGGGCTCACCGCGTCGTCTGATTTTGATGGTTATACTGCATTTCTTAGTTCTAACGACGTCACGCTGACGCTCTTCTTTCATAACAAATATGATTTGGACTACCGTCAGCATGGAGATGTTGATGCATTTGTAAAGTTGTTGTCGGTGATTGACCATGCAGCGAATAGTGAGCTTGTCGATGGCCGAGTGTAGTAACATAGAGATGCCGCTCTCTGATGCAGGGCGTGTATTTTATGGAGAGGACAGAGTGATCTGTAGCGATAAGCGTTCGCCTAGACAACTGTTGGCAGATATCAAAGGGGTCATTTTTGATCTGGATGGTACCCTAGTTGAATCCTCACTGAATTTTGCTCAGATAAGACAGGATATTGGCTGCCCAGAGGGTCATGATCTACTGGAATTTGTCGATGCTATCGTCTGTAACCAGCAGCGTACGCAAGCCTCTCTCAAGATCCAGCAGCATGAATTGGCTGATGCAGCGCAGGCTCGATGGCTTCCTGGTGCCAAACAGTTAGTTGAACATTTGTGTTTTCGTACTATTCCCCAGGCGATTGTTACGCGCAACTTCCAGCAAGCTGCGGCGATGAAAGTGGAACGCAATCGTATCCCCATTGAACGCATTGTAACGCGAGAAGATGCACCGCCTAAACCCGATCCCAGTGGCTTGATTGCGATAGCAAATGAATGGCAGATTGCGGTCAGTGACATTCTGTATGTCGGTGACTTTCTCTATGACATTCAAGCGGCGCAACGGGCAGGGATGGTATCGTGTTTATATGCACCGGCAGCGATCCCTGATTACGCAAAACACGCTGACATGATCTGCCATGATTTTGATCTGTTAACGGCGGCATTTGCAGTTTAACTGGTTTTGACTCTTTGAAAGAGAACATAGCTTTCATTCGTTAGATATGTTTTTTCGCCCAACTGACAAACTCCTGTTTCGGCATCGCTTTAGCGTAGTGAAACCCTTGCAACACATCACACCCCATTTTTTGTAGCATTTCTACGTGTTCATAGGTTTCCACACCTTCTGCGACGCTGGTGAGATTGAGGTTTTTTGCTAGTAACAGTGATGACTCAACCGCAGCACGGTGGCGACCGCTGACTAACATCTGTTGGACGAAAAATTGGTCTATTTTCAGTTCGGTAAATGGGCTGGTCAATAATTGGATCATGGAGGAATGCCCGGTACCAAAATCGTCCAATGAAACGCCAACACCATTGAGCCGTAAGCGACTCATTGTGTCTAATGAGCGGGCCAAATGTGGACAGATCTCAGTTTCAGTGACTTCAAGTATGAGTCTATTGGCTGGTAAGTTGTGTTCTTCCAGCAGACTAAAAACCATATCCGCAAAGCTGAGCTCTACTAGATCCGACGGTGCGACATTGACAGACACATGACATTCGAGTCCTTGTGAGTGCCATTCTGCGCAGGCTTTAATACTCGATGTGAGTACTTGTTGGGTCAATTTGTGGGTTAGTCCCAACTGAAAGATCCGATTAAGAAATTTATCCGGGGTCAGCATACCTGTGTCCGGCTTTATCCAGCGTATTAGTGCTTCTGCGCCAATGACTCGTCCTGTTTTGGCACAAATGTGGGGTTGGAAAAAAGGCTGCATCTGGCCGTTATCAATCGCCGATAACAGTTCGCTGTCGTTGAGCGTCAGTGATGTATTAACGGGCTGCTCAATTGAGCGCTGAGTCAGCTCTGTCAATAAGGTGGCAAGCTGTTGAAAATGAACAGGCTTGCGTAGCTGGGTTACATTACGAAGACCATAAGACATCGCCATCTGTTTGACGGATTCTATGACATCCTTCGTCGCTGCGCTGACAAGTGCAATATGAGATGAGACTTCGCGCTGAGCCAGCGTACGTAAAAATTCAACGCCATCCATTTCGGGCATATTCAGGTCACACAAAATCAAGGATGGGTCATCAATGGCGTCAAGCATCGCCAATGCTTCCTTACCGTTCCCTGCAACACTGATTCGCCCGCTGAACAGGTTGGATGCCATCCTCACCAAGAGGCTTCGCTGAAACTGGTCATCTTCAATAATCAGTATTGACGATCCGGCTTCATTATTCGGGACTGCTACTTGATGGCTTAACATTTGTTTGCAAACTCCAATTCGCGGATCTGTAATTGCGACGCAAGTATTTGGCTGGCTCGTTGAAATTCAGCTGAATAGATAGCTGATGTGTCTAACAGTAGGTCTCGGCAACGTACCGCGAGCTCGCCCACGGCGTTCTTACTCCAACCCATTGGCCATGCTTTGGTAAGACAAACCATCAAGGTTTTGGGGATATCAGGATCGGCGCGATTTAGTTCCAACGCCTGTGCTAAATAGCCGGCGGCGCGTTCGTAGTTGCCGTCTTTTATCTGTACTAAGCTTGATTCGCGCAGTCGGGTTGCCTTTTCCGCCATATCTTCAACTCTTGCGCGCCAGCCAGATATGTAGCGAAGAAAGCAGATATAGGCGACGTTTTGTTTATCTTTCGCTAGGGCCTCGCTTACTGACGTCATTAGCGCGTTGTAGCTTTTGGCATTACTTAGCAGCAATTGCACTTTAGCCAGTTCGATCATCTCATGTTGTTCGGACTGGTAATTGTCTAACTCTTTGATTGTTGCTTGATACTCTGCGAGACAGCTCCGCGCTTTACCTACATAACCCCGTAAAGCGTTAGCGCGAGCCAAAAACAGTAACTCCATCGGTTTATACTGATTGCGTTGGAAGTTACTGCGCCATTCGCGACACTGCTCTGTAAAGCGTGACAGCAGTTTTGTTCTTTCGGCTGCTTCGCTTAGCTGTGCGTTATCCAGTGTCAGCGACGCATTCAGCTGATGTATCTCAAGGGTTTCTCTGAAAGAGTGCTTAGATCTCAGCAAGGCTTGCTGGATATTCTGACTGGCGATGACGGGAGTAAACATGCCCATGGCTACCTGCGCCCTTAATTGATAACGGCTGACCTGTTTTGGTGACTGATTGATGGCAGCATCCAGTTTTTCGGCCGCGGCACTGAATTGGTGCTGTTGAATGAGTACGTTAGCGCTCATATCCATTGCTGCCGCGCAGAGGATGGGATCTTTTTCAATCGGCTCAAGTAGTGCCAGACAAGTTTTGTACTGCTTTTGCTTCATCGCAATGGTGGCCAACGCCATGGCCACCTGACCTTTTTCCGAGCCATTTCTCAGTGCGATCAACTGGTTTCTTGCTTCATCGAGCTTGTTGTTCTTTATCAGTGCTTTAGCCTTTATCAGCTGGGCACTGGTAGCCATTTCGCTCGCTTTGAATATCTCCTCATCTGCCTGTTGAACTGCGGCCTCATAGTCACCTTTTGCGTAACTTTCGAGCAATCCGCCTAGCTTACGTTTACGCCGAGCCATTTTGGGTAAACGCTCACCTAGCGTGACAAAATTAAGCGGTTTAACCAGGTATCCATCAGGTTCTAACTCGGCAAAGCTTCTTACGACCGGTGCTGATGCATCGCCAGTTACAATCACCACAACACAGTCAGCAGGTAAATGACCGTCATGCAATATTTCATCAAGTAATTGGTGGCCGTTGGTCTTATTACCTAGGTTGTAATCACACATCACCAGCTGTAATTGCTTTGTTTTTGCAACGGTGAGTGCGCTCGCCGCATCTTTTGCGACAAGTAGTTGTTCATTATGGAATCCCAATTTTTGCAGCATGCCTTTTGCCGCGGTGCGGTACATAGGGCAATCGTCCACGATGAGAACGGGCCTGGTTCTATCGAAGAGGTTCATTAGTGTGCTCATGGCTTGTCCTGCTTGGGTGATGATGGGACGTATTATGAAGCGGTCGATCGTGCTTATCTGTTCCCAAAGGAACAGAAGTGGTTAAAAAGTAGGCATACCATGTCGCCTTACTATTCGCAGAGAAGAAGAGAAAGGCTGGCTATGACGAACCGTTGGCAGAGATACTTAGCTGTATTCACCGTCACACTATTACTGGGAATCTCCACTCAGAATTATGTTCAGGCACAGCCTAAGTCGGGTGTCTCTTATGCCGACGACTTGCCGCATATTACGGTTGCGGTTCCTATGGGCTCTCAGGAAGGTGAGGTAAAAGGAGGAGGGCACGACAGGGTTTTAGAATATGTGGTGGCGCTATGGCGCTATATTGGTCAGCGAGAAGGGTTTGAACTGACTTTCATTCCTTTGACTATGTCAGAGGCAAGCGTTGCATTAGAGCGAGGCGATGTGGATGTCATCGCAGCAACCATGTATTCGGAAGCGCTAAATCAGACGGCGTATTTTAGTATTCCTTACATATTGGCTGATGGCGCTGTTTTTCGTCGCCACAACGTGGCAGGTGAAGTGAACCTGGCTGTCCATACTCCCATGTCTTTGCCAGTAGAGTTCTCTTTGGTTGACCCCTCACGCACGTCGACGAGTCGTGACTTGAATGAGCTGCTAATTGACCCCGACAGCGTTGATATGATCTATACCTGGTGCGCCGAGCTTTGTGCTCGCCCGATGTTGCAACAACTAGGGTTGGCTGATGACTTTATCCGTGTCCATGAAGATGTGCCTTCGTTTAGCTTCCGGGCAGCTGTTTCGCGCCGCAATAGAGAGTTGGCACTGGTTATTAATCGCGGGTTAAGAAGTATCGATCGCAACAGTGCAAAAAGGTTGTGGCAACGACACATGGGCGACACATTGGTCTCCTTTACGCCATTAATTGGCCAGTTTGTCACGCCGGTGTCTGATGCCCAGCAAAACTACTTGATTGATAATCCAGTTGAAACCATCGGCCTGGGCGATGACGGCTACCCGCCCTATAGTATTGTCGGCGATTTTTATGCGTCGGGCTTCTCAATCGAACTGATTAAGATCATTAGCCGCCGCGTGGGTTTTGAGGTGAGGTCAGAGACCTATGGTTCGTTCGAGAATTCGCTAGGTGAATTGAAAAAAAATAGCTACAGCATATACCCACACATGTATCAAACAGCGGAACGGAGTGAAAGCTTGCTCTTTACGTCTCCGATTGATGCTGCAAGTGGAACGGTATTTAGCCGCGATAATTTCCCGTTAGAATCAATCTCAGAGCTTGATGGGCATCGGATCGCCGTAGTCAAAGGGTTTCATGACACCTATCTATTAGAGCAGACGTTAAAAAAAGCAGAATTTATTTACATAAAGGGCATATCTGAAGCATTAGTGGCGGTCTCGGAAGGGTACGCAGATGCATATTTTGGTAAAGATCTTAGCACTGTATATGCGATAAATAAGTTGGGGCTAACCAATTTAGAGGCGCGTCAGGACAGTACTTTTGATATGCAGTTGATGGAAAGAATGGGCGTCAGTAAGCAGCGCCCTGAGCTTGCGGACCTTCTTGAATTCTCACTAAATTCGCTTTCTGAAGTTGAGCAAGCTGAGTTGTCTAGACGTTGGACACGGAATCGCTTTGAAGTGGGTACCGATAATCGCGAGATGATCCGTGACCTGTTGATCTATGGTAGTGGGCTGTCTCTCTTCGTCGCTGTCGTTTTTTTCTACCAGCGTCGCCAGCTATCCCGCCGTCGCCAAGCACAGCTGCACCTGGAAAAAGCGTTAGCCACAGCTGAGTTGGCAACGTCAGAAGCGACGCAGTCTGCGCGAGCCAAGACAGACTTCTTAGCACGCATGAGCCACGAAATACGTACCCCGATGAATGGTGTGTTGGGCATGGCTGAAGCATTGTCATTTACCCGATTAAGTGATGATCAAAAAGATTTACTGAGCACGCTGAATGGCTCGGCCCGCAACCTGATGGCACTTCTCAACGACGTCCTCGACTTTTCCAAAATGGATGCGGGACAGCTGAAGTTAGAAAGTATTCCGTTGAATCTCAATACTTGCCTGCAAAGTGCCATCGACAACTTTAGACATAAGGCTATTTCAGCTGATTTGCGGCTAGGTTTGCGCTTGGATCCGGGATTGGCCAGTCAATACCAAGGTGATCCAACACGGTTGATGCAGGTGGTAAATAACCTGGTCTCTAATTCAATCAAATTTACAGCACAAGGGTTTGTTGAAATATCAGCACAGCTGATTGCTGTCGATGAGAAAGACCATCTTAAGCACGTTATTCGCATTGACGTAAGAGACAGTGGTATTGGGATCCCGGAGGACAAGTTAGACACGTTGTTTAATCCGTTTGTACAAGCAGAAGGTGATACCACGCGCCGTTTTGGTGGCTCTGGTCTGGGCTTAAGTATCTGCAAAGAGATCATTGAGGTGATGGGGGGACAGATCCAAGTAGCGTCGATCGTCGGTCGAGGTAGCTTGTTCTCTATTGATCTAACCCTGCAAGCGATGGAAGCGGGCATTGAGGATAGCTCGCCTGTTGAGCTGGCGTCTCTATTTGATGCCACACCTAACGACGTTGATGTTTCCGTGTTGAAGGTTTTGGTAGCGGAAGATAACAAAGTGAACCTTAAGGTGATCTCTGGGCAGTTGGCACGGCTGGGTATTGATGCAGACACTGCAGAAAATGGCTTGATTGCTTATCAAATGTATCAGCAAAAGCACTATGACTTGGTGTTGTCGGATTGCCATATGCCTGAGATGGATGGCTTCGCTCTGGCTGCGAAGATATCCGAGGAGCGTGACGGCGAGGTGCCTTATCTGATCGCTGTCACCGCAGATGCTCAAAGTGGTGCAGCAGAGAAGTGTTACGCGGCGGGGTTTGATAGTTACATCTCAAAACCCTGTCCGGCAGAAGTGTTGGAGGCGAAATTAGCTGAGGCAGTTAGGCATATGGCGCAAGACTCAGCGCAGCTGATGACACCTGCTGATCCGTCACCCTTTGTGATGCAAGAAGATGCAGCGCAGTTTCCATCACTGCCAACCACTTCGGTGGATGAGGTGGCGCAGTCGGAGTTTGGCTGGATAGATGAGGCTGCTATCGACGAAGAGGATAGCTTGGTTGAGCTCGATGATGATCTAGCTGTTTTTGCCGCAACATTGTCGGAAGAGGGCGGTACGCAACAAAGTATTTCAGTACTGGAAGACACCACTTTGAACGCGGAACCGAGTGAAAACGCCACTGCAAGCAAAGGTCAAAAAATGATCAGTGTCGCCGCCCTGAAAATCAGCGATGTTGAGAACCTGCTAGATCGCGACCATGTGTTGACCCTTAGTGGCGATGATATAGAGATGGCGAAGGATGTCATGGGGGTTTATTTAGAGACCAACATGGAAGATCTCAGAGACATACAACAAGCGCTGGATGACGAAAATTACCCGCAAATAAAGGACGTTGCCCATCGCATAAAGGGCGGTGTTAGGTATTTGGGGGCGGTGCCATTGGGAGACTTGGCCCAGCATATTGAGGGGCTTGCACTGCAAAGACAGTCTGCTGCCGTCATCGAGTCTGTAGCTCAGCTGTGCGACGGACTGAGCTTACTTCGAAATGAAGTGGTGGAGTGGTTTGAAGAGCTGAATGGTGTTGGCGTCACGTCATGTCCCGAGCAAGACCTGGAGGTAGTGCAATGAGGTGGTATCGTTCGATAGAGACGCAGATGAGTGCGATATTACTAGTCGCAAGCACCGTGGTATGTGTTCTGTTGTCGGTGGGCTCTAGCTACTACATAAAGAAAGAAACCCATCAATTTGAGTTGGAAGTGCTCAAAAAAATTGCCAATGCAGCCGGTTACAATATCTCAGCTCAAAGTGAAGAGCTGTCTACAGTTGTTGCGGATTGGGCCCAGTGGGACGATACCTATCAGTACCTCGTTCAGCCATATCAAGCCTATCTCACTGATAATTTTAGTCAGGGAACGCTTGAACTATCTAAACTTGCTGGTGCCCAGTTGTATTCGGTGGATGGTGAACTTGTCGCAAGTAGTGAAGGATTTCTCGACGGCGCGAGTGGTATCAGTGTAGCGGTTGCTGGCGCTCTAGCTAGGGCAGGCGGATCTCAGGTGTCTGGGGTACTCGCTTACCGTAATACAACTCTCTTCTTTAGTGCCCATGCCGTCACAGATACCGACGGTGTTCGTCAAAGCAATGGTTGGTTAGTGATGTTTCGTCATCCAAACAGTTTACAGCTGGACCAGTTTGGACGGGCGCTAGGTGTCACCATCTCAGTTGAGCAATCGTTTAGGCCATCGGTTCCATTGGCATTCCTGATGCGGGGGACGCTGAGCGCAAAATATCGTCACAGTATCGAAGATGCGTCTGACTTGTTAAGTGCTAGCTATTATCTGGTATTCGATAATAGCCAACTACCGATTGTTTTGAATATTGGGGCAAAGCAGCCTCTGGGATTTATGAGTTCGCTAAAGCACCTCGTGGTGCCGTTAGTCACGCTGTTTTTTGGTATGAGCGGTATCCTTGTTTTGCTATTGCGCAGCCACGTAACGCGTCCCATTGTTAATATTTGTCGCGCTCTATCTGGTCCGAAGGTTGACGCCGAAAGGTTGAAGCTGATTGCTGCTGGACGTAATGATGAGTTCAGTCGTTTGGCATTCAGGGTGAAGTCACTGTTTGATCAGGTTTACGCAAAAAACAGTTTTAATGAGTTACTGCTGGATGCCATTGGTGATGAAATTCTAACCATCAATGAAAAGGGTGAAGTGGTCTACGTTAACCCCTCGGCCAGTGAATGGTTGAGCATGCCGATGGAACAGCTTCGTGGTCAGCGCCTCGACTTCTTGCTTAATAATTGTGATGACAATGGTTCAACGGCCTTTTGGGTAAATAGTGTCTTGGCGGGAAAAAGTCTGCACCAATATTGTCGTATTCGTGTGTTAGGACATTCTGACGAACAAACTGTTGAAGTGAAGGCACACCCGATAGCACCGAATGGTTCAGGTGACCAGGGAGGCATCTTTATCATCCGTCAGCACCTGGTTGGTATGAATGAGCATCAACGTCAGATGGTAGGGTGAGGGTCGCAGCATGAGCTGGAAAAAATCTGTAGAACGTCGTTTGCTTATCACTATCGGTGCATGTTGCTCGGTGCTGCTACTGGTCATGTTGCTGAGTACCGCTGTTTTTGTGCATCTAGAGCAGCAGTCGTGGGAGAACAATAGGGTCACGAGTTTAGGTGAAATGGCGAGTGAATTAATTGAAAATCGCTATCAGCAGCTAGCGGACTTGTCTCTTAAATACGCAAAAAATGATGCGACTTATCAATACATTGAAGATGCCAGTTATGATTTTGTAGTCAGCAATCTACAGCTGGAATCGTTACGGAATTCAAGGGTTGTTGGCATATTGATTCAAGATCATGAGGGCTATTTTATTAACAGTAAGAGCACCCTTAATGTCAAATTTAGCAATCTTATGACGGATGGGCTATTGGACTTGCCATTGCAAGAGAATGACGCGCTATACCAACAAGGTGTCATGACATTCCATAATCAAATTTACCTGTTTGTTAGAGTGCCTGTGACTGATTCCACCGGTACCGCATTAACGAATGGGGCTATTACGTTAATTCGAGAGTTTGATAATGAGATGATGAAGGACATTGGTAGTGATATGGGCGCTTTCTTTAATTTGGAAGTGGTCGCGCCGTCACTCGCTTTGAAGGTGTTCGCTCACGGTTTTAACAATGAAGCGACGCTGATGAATGTGGCAAGGGAAAGAGGCAAAGTGAGAGCACATTTTAGCCTTTACCCCACGGATAACGCTTACGTATTGCAAGGTCAGATTGTTTTCGACCAGTACCAAGGTGGCTGGACTAATTTATTGTGGCTGATTGTGATTATCTTAGTCGCGTTATCTGTTGCTGTTTATTTGATGCATTATTGGCTGAAACAACAGATCACCTTACCTGTACAAGAGCTGGTTAAGCACTTGGGCGAAAAACAATCGGTGGCCGATCCGTACCGCCCCATCATTAGCCATCGAGAAGATGAATTTGGTGCACTTTCAGCGCAAATTAATCGTGTGTTTAGCCAGTTGTATCAACAACACACGTTTAACCGCGTTCTTTTTGATGCTATCGGTGAAGCGATTGTTACTGTCGATTTCCAAGGGCGACTGACTTTCGCGAATCCTGCCGCCGTGTCATTTTTTGGTTTGGACGAATCACTCTTGTTACAGCAAAGACTCGATTTTTTGATCTCTAACCAAACGGTTGATTCACCTTGTGCCACTTCAATGGTTCGGAAGATCACGCAGCATGGTGAACATATTGATTTAGCCTGTCAGTTACGGGTGCTATCAAATAATGAAAAGGTTATTAGCACCGTCATTTGCGGGCATCCTATGCAACTGGATGATGATACTGCGATGGGAGCTGTTTTCATTATCCGCATAGTTAAGTCGCATGCTGTAGAGACTAAGACGGCGTCCTATTCAGCTGCTTAAGTCATTGGTTACATAGATTTTCTGTGTTCATCTAGATTGTTGGCGGGTAATTGTTTCGGTGATCCGTGATTTTTCTGGGGTGAGTACTACGGATTGCCAGTGTCGCGGTCGTTCATGACCGCGCTATGTCAGCTTGTTCGTTAGCTTGGCTTGGTCACTCTATTCAATGTGACTGTTCTCATCTCGCCCCTAGCCATCGCTCTTTGTTACCCACGCTAACTGCTTGGTGAAATTTATATTATTCAGTCTATTACGTTGCTATAACCCGACTATACTTTGCGTTAATTGCGAATGTATTGTGAGGGAAGCGTATTGGCTACCGGTGAAATCGGCGCAATTGAATGGCCATGTGAACTGACTCAAGCGCTGAAAGACGCGTTAATCAGTATCGCTCAACCAACCAATCAAATTGGTGAAGCTAGCACCCACGGCGGAATATGGACTGTAAAAGGTGTTGTTTATGTGGTGAGTGGCACAGTTAAACTTTGCCTTATGTCACAAGATGCGTCCAACCTGATGGGGGCGCTAATGGGACCGCACGATTGGGTTGGTGCTGCATCGGTCGACAACGATACAAACTTTTCTGTTTACGTTGAAGAAGTTGAACCCGTGCAGCTTTTGTATTTTCCTGCGAATCTTGTTCAGAAATTGTGTATTGAAAAGCCTGAATGCTACAAATGGTTGTTTCATTGCATAAGTCGAATGCAGCCTAAATGGTTTCAGGCAAAGCTGACATCGCTGCATGACAAAAAACTTCGGGTGGTTTATGCCCTGATGTCGCTGGCTTCAATGTCGCCAAAGATGGCAGGTGTTTTGCCAAAAATTAGAATATCACAACAGCAGCTGAGTGATGTTTGTGGTGTAAGTCGCCCCCGAGTTAATGGCGTATTAAAGAGTTTGGAAGGCGAGGGTAGCATCCAGGTTTCTCGCGGGGCAGTGCAGATCTTGGATACGGCCAAGCTGGGTCATCAACTGGATGATTTGAATCTAACCTTCCACGATCCCCGTGCAGTCGTTACGCGTTAGGCGCTTGGTCGAATAATCGATATGTTCTGGCGTGCTGTTGTAAGAGGGCAACGTCACCGCAATCTGTTATCCGGTAATCTTTAGTTCAGAGCATGTTGCTCGATGATTTCACCGTCATCTAATCGAATGATCTTCAATGTCTTGTCGGCGTAACAGCCAAATGTTGCAGGGTGACCCTCTCTGGGCATGGTGATGGAACCTGGGTTAAAAATGCGATGGCTTGGCTGTAAATCAATTTTTGGTACATGAAAGTGGCCATAGCAAAATAGGTCGTTGTCACTTAATGCTGGCATCTTGTCAGGTGAATACAGGTGGCCGTGGCTTAGAAACCAGCGTCGTCCATCCAACAATAGATGGTTGTAATCGGCTGTGATAGGGAAAGCGAGTAGCGCCTGATCGACCTCGCTGTCGCAGTTTCCTCTGACGGCAATAATTCGGTCAGCGTATTGGTTCAGCAAGGCTGCTGTTGTTTGCGGATCATAACCTAAAGGCAGCGGGTTTCGCGGGCCGTGGTTGAGCAGGTCGCCCAATAAAACAAGATAGTCAAATTTGCCATCAACAAAGTGTTTGAGTAGCTGTTTGGTTGCGTGGGCGCAGCCATGAATGTCTGATGCAATAAGTAATTTCATCTCGTTTCCATGCTTATTCAATTGTTGCCTGATACGCCATCATCCTGTTTATATGATCCAGCGTTCTTGGCGCCCAGAGCGTAGCAAAGGGCGATCTGGTTTAGTTTGAGTTTAGTCACTGTTGCCGATGCTTCTTGTCATTTTCAGGTTTTTTGATCATCGGAGTGCGCAAGAATTCGTAAATAAGTTCAACCATTTGTCGGTTTGTTTCGTAAGCTTGATGATAGCTACTTTGAGGCATTGGCAATGCTCCGAATGCCACCTCAATGTGAGGCTAACGATTATTCTTCGAAGTAATTTGTTGCGGGTGGATCAGGTAAACGCCGTTGTGACGTTTGCATCATTACGCAGGATCTGTTGCTAATAGAAATAGGTTGGTGGATTTAGTTCATGCTGAAATTATCCGGCGTTTACAAAGGTTACGCTGACGTGAGTAACGGTGAACAGGAGCCAGAAAACGATTGTGTTATTCGTGGGGTGGATCTTTCGTTAGCATCAGGTAAAAGCTTGGCATTGATGGGGGCAAGTGGCTCGGGGAAAAGTACGCTACTTCATCTTATTGGCGGTATGGATCAGGTGTCGGCGGGGCAGATCCATTTCAATGATCAACGTATCGACAATGCGAATGAGCAATGCTTGAGTGCCTATCGGCGCATCGAGCTCGGTTTTGTATTTCAACAGTTTAATTTACTGCCTACTTTGAGTGTTAGGGACAATATCGCCTTTCCTAGGCGGCTGTTGGGTTTGCCTGAACACGATGATCATACGGAAACGTTAATCTGCCGCCTGGCACTCGATGATTTGTTGGATCGTTGGCCGGATCAGCTGTCTGGTGGCCAGCAACAGCGTGTTGCAATCGCCAGGGCGTTGGCTCATCAACCCAAGTTGCTATTGGCTGATGAGCCGACCGGAAATCTCGATGATCATATGAGCCATGAAGTGATGGCACTGTTGGTTGATCTAAGCCGTCAGGCCGGTAGTGCACTGATCATGGTGACCCACAGCCGAGAGATGGCAAATTACCTTGGCTCGCAGATGCAGCTGCATGACGGTCAGCTTGAGGCGATCTGATATGTATTCTCGTGGCATCGTCGCTAAAGCGTTGTGGCAGCACTATCTGCGGCATCCGTTACAGTTAATCTTGCTGTTAGCGGGATTAGTCACGGGCGTGGTGATGGTCAATGGCGTTGCGCTGCTAAATCAAACAGCAACTGACGATTACTTGCGTGGCGAGCAGCTACTGGGTCGTCAGGCAAGTGCTTATGTTGTCGCGGTGAGCGAGCGTCAGTTAATCCCGCAAGCGCTTTATACTCGCCTACGAAATATGGGATTAGATAGTTTGGTGCCTGTGGTGTCGGGAACCATTACCGATGAAAGACAGCGGCTGCTATCTATTATCGCGACGGATCCTTTAGCGTTTGCCGCTGCGGAATCCATTTCAGCATTCAGCCAAGGCCAAAATCAGGGAAGTGCAAGCGGTGGTGGATTGGCTGAGTTCATTTTGCCTCCTTATGCTATCTGGATCAGTGTCGCTCGCGCCGAGCAGTTGGGCATCCAATCAGGACAGCGATTTCAGCTTAAAGGTGGCGAAGAGAGTGCACCGGTGTTTACTAAGCAGGGGCATGGGTTAGGCCATCGTTTATGGGTCGATATTGGGTATGGCCAGCAGCTGTTATCCATGGGGGAGCAACTCTCCTATCTTGCTGTGATGGGGGATGAGCAGCTCGACGATATTCGTGCAGCGCTGCCAGCAGGTTACAAAGTGCGATTGGCTAAAGACGCTTTAAGTTTGAAAACAATGACGCGCTCGCTACACATGAACTTAACTGCGATGGGATTGCTGGCCTGGGTGGTCGGCGTATTTATTGTATTCAATGCGGTTACTTTTTCATTGCAAGACAGGCGACCACTGGTGAGGCAGTTACAGATGGCGGGGGTGCCGAAGCCGCTTGTGATTCGGTTGTTTGTGATCGAGTTTCTGCTGCTTGCCTGTGTGGCCGCATTGTTAGCCGCTCCTCTGTCCGTGGCGATGGCTGAGGGATTACTGCCGATACTCGGACGTACGCTGGACAATCTTTATGGTGTGGCGCTGTCCTATCAATCCTTTTGGCGTGCAGATGTTCTCTATCGAGCGATCATTGTGTCTTTGGTGGGGGTCTGCTTGGCTGCTTCAGGTCCATTGTGGCAGCTCGCTTCGCGTCAGCCGCTGGTTGGTGTGAGCCAGCAGTATCAGCTACGTCAGGGCAAAGCACTGCAAGCAAAGCTAGCTTTGCTTGGTGTTAGCCTGCTGATTGCTGCCGCCTTCTTGGCTTGGCAATTGCCGGGTTTGCATACCGGGTTTGTGACTCTCGCTCTTCTGTTACTCGGCAGCGGTTTGCTTATCCCCTGGCTCTATTCCTTGTTGCTGCAGCGGATCATGGCTGCTTTACCTCGAACGCGGCCACTACTTGCATGGTCTTGCAGTGAGCTTGATTGGCAGTTAGGACGCAGTCACGTTGCAATGCTGGCGCTGGTGTTAGCACTGACGGCAAATGTCGGTGTGAATACTATGGTTGGTAGCTTTCGAGACGCTGTGACAACTTGGTTGGAGCAGCGTTTAGTGGCTGATATCTATCTACGCCCGGAAGGGCGTAGCGATGAGATCATCGCTTGGTTGCGGGACAGGGATGAGGTGGCATCGTTGCTATTGCAAAAGCAGATGCGCACAGAGTTTGTTTTAGTGTCCGCTAACCGTGCTGAAAATAATCAACCAATAAGGATTAACTTGCTTAGCTTGGCATCAGAACAATATGCGCGACAAGCTATCGCGCCAATACATCTGGTCGAAGACGGTTGGCAGCGCTTCGCCAATGGTGAAGGTGTGCTGATCAGCGAGCGCCTCAGTTTGTTAAATGGCCTTGAATTAGGGGATCGTATTGGTTTGCCCCTGGACTCGATTGATCAGCTTAATAACGTGAATAGTAACGCAAGCGGTGTCAGGCAGCAGATCTTTGAGGTGCTGGGGGTTTATTACGATTTTGGCAATCCGACCGGTCAGATGATGTTGGATGAGATAAGTTTTGAGCAGCATTGGCCGGGGCATCTGCTTTCGGGTATCGGTATCAAGTTGAACTCGGTTAAGGAGAAGGCTGGTATCTATGATCAGCTAGTGCATAGATTTCAGTTAAATGACCGACAGATTATTGATCAGCAACGAATGCGAGAGGTGGCGCTAGGGGTTTTTGAACAGACGTTTGTTGCTACCAAGGCATTGAATGTTTTGACCTTATTGGTTGCCGCAGCAGGTCTGGCGTGTGCATTGGTACTGCTTAATGAGCGGCGAAGATTGGCGTTGGCGGTGCTTGGTAGCTTGGGTGTGACTAAACGGGCACTGTTTCAATTGTCATTACTGCAGTGGGCAAGTGTTGGACTGATAACCGCTCTTTTATCCTTGCCTTTTGGTATCGGGCTGGCTTGGGTGTTGATTAATTTACTTAATGTGTATGGATTTGGCTGGAGCTATCCGGTCACTCTGCAATGGCTGGATTATGGTTATCTTATTCTGCTTAGCACAGTGATCACCGCGCTCACCGCAATATTACCGTTGCGCCGTTTATACAAGATGGCGTTAGCTCGGCAGTTGGCAGAGGGACAATGATGGTTGGTCGATTCAGTAAGCCACGCCACTGTGTTCAAGTTCTGTTTAGCGTTTTGCTGATATTGAGTGCTTGTTCGCCACTAGATCCTGACAGTATAAGTAACTCCGCTAAGGACGCTGGGAACTATACCCAGTTGTTGCAAGGTGGCGATACGCAGCGTTTTTTACAAGCTTTACCGGGTAAGCCGCTGCGTTTTCCGACTGATCATGGTGAGCATCCTGATTATCGTATTGAGTGGTGGTATTTGACTGCCAACCTTGAGGATGAAAGCGGTGCCCAGTATGGCGTGCAGTTCACTCTGTTCCGTTCCGCGTTGGCGCCCGGTGAAGGTGATGATGAACCGAGTGACCTGGGTGGTGTGAAGGATAAGCCCAACGCCTGGAACAACCGACAGATCTATATGGCGCACGCGGCTCTTACAACGCCAAGGTCACATTATCATGGGGAGAAATTTGTTCGTGGTGGCGTGGGGCTGGTCGACGTGTCAGCTCAGCCGTTCATGGTTCGAATTGAGCAGTGGCAATTGGCAACGATTAATCGGCAAGCAAACGGCCTAATGCCGCTGGTATTACAGGTGGATACGGCACAATTTACTATAGATCTCACTATCACTGGACAAGAGCGGCCGGTGCTTCATGGGCAACAGGGGTTTAGTCAAAAACACCCTGACGCTATGGTGGGCTCCTATTATTACAGCTTGCCCCATTTAGCGCTCACGGGAGAGATCACCCTGAAGGCAACTTTGCAAGCGGATAGCGATGCAGGCTTGGTTCCTGAGCCTAATCCGGTTGAGAGGACGTTGACTGTAACAGGTGAAGGCTGGTTAGACAGAGAGTGGAGTAGTCAGTATTTGGCCGTAGACCAATTGGGCTGGGACTGGTTGTCACTGCATCTGGATGATGGGCGGGCACTAATGGCATTTCGCTTGCGGCAAAAGAACGGCAAGCATTTTGTCTACGGTACACTGATTGACGCAGAGGGCAATGGAACGGCTTTAAGTGCGAATGACCTCAGCTTTCGGCCTGTTAGTTGGCAAACGGTTGATGGCAAAACACTCCCCTTGGCTTGGCGTGTGATATTGGCAGAGCACGATATTGACGTTGAAGTGGCAGCGCTTCATGGCGAACAATTTATGAAGACGCTATTTCCCTATTGGGAGGGCGTGGTGTTGTGTAAGTCTGAGCCGCGCTGTCGAGGGTACTTAGAATTGACCGGGTATGAGTGATGGTAAAGGTATCTATGCAAGCGATTATGCTGGTGTTTAAAAGCCTAAGGTGCGGGTGTGTCAGTGCCAAAATGGTAACGACGTTAATAGCTAGCCGTCTCTACGTTGCCAAGTTCATTGCAGCACTGACTATCGCAATGGGAGCTCCTGCTATTGTTCAGTCAGAAATACTGAGTTCCTCAGAAGCGTCAATGCAGAAGCCATTTCGTCAGATCCCATCGCTTGTTTTGTCCCCGGTTTTTCCTGATCTAGCCTTGAATAAACCGCTTTTTCTGACCCATGCTGGTGATGGCTCTGATCGCATATTTTTGGTTGAGCAGGGCGGAGCGATTAAGGTTGTCGCTAATGGCAGCGACGGCAGTGATGCTAAGCTATTTTTTGATATTCAAAGCGCGACAAAAAATCGATTTACCGTCAGCAACGAAGAGGGATTGCTAGGGTTAGCATTTGACCCAAACTATCGTACGAATGGTTACTTTTATGTTTACTATTCGGCGGTCTTGCCCCGGCGTTCTGTTATCTCTCGCTTTCGCGTGTCACCTGATGATCCAAACCGTTTTGAAGAGGCGAGTGAGCATATACTGCTGACGGTGGAACAAGACTATCGTAATCATAACGGCGGTATGTTGGTTTTTGGTCCTGACGACTATCTCTATGTTGGCTTAGGCGACGGCGGCAGTGCTGGTGATCCTCATCATCGGGCGCAGGATCTTAGTCAGCTTTTGGGCAAAATATTGCGACTTGATGTGCTGGGGCGTGCTGCACCGGACAATCCTTTTGCCGCGGTTGAAGGCGCACGTGATGAGATTTGGGCGTATGGCCTCCGTAATCCTTGGCGGTTTAGCTTTGATCGAAAAACGGGCGACTTATGGGCGGCAGATGTTGGCCAAAACAGTAGGGAAGAGGTAAACAAAATCGTTCGCGGGGGCAATTATGGCTGGCGCTGGTTCGAGGGCAATCACAGCTATCAGCTGGATGAGGATAGCTATAAACATAAAGTGATTATGCCTGTAGTTGACTACAGTCATCAGCTAGGACAATCGGTGACGGGTGGCTATGTGTACCGTGGTGCTCGATTTCCGCAACTGAATGGCTGGTATCTGTTTGGTGATTATGTCAGCGGTCGACTTTGGGCACTGGATACGGCTCTAGAAAAACCGTCAATGATTGCTGTTGGGCAAGTGGGACATCCCTCATCGTTCGGCGAAGACGAAGCGGGAGAGTTGTATATGGTGAGTTACGTTGGCCAGATTTATCTGCTGATGCCGGAGTGAGCCGTTGGCCTTGTTTTCTTTCAGAATCGAAGAGGGTTAGCGTTCCAGTGCCATCTGTTCCAATACCAATTTTTTTACCTTTGCCCACTGCGCTGGGTAGCGCCAAGTCTCGGCATTAATATCTGCAAGAGGTGTCCAGTTGACTGCGGCTATCTCTAGCCAATCGCCACCGTCAGCAAGAAATGCACTTTGCTGCTGGCAATGAAATAGCACAAACCCGTTTTCCAATGTTGTTAACTTGCTGCCCACGACGACCTCACCGCCCAATTCCTCTCGAGATTCACGCCAAGCCGTACAACTCGCGGGTTCATTACCGCTGCCTGTGCCTCCTGGTATGCCTATCGTTCCAGTGAAACGGTGGGTGACAGTCAATAGTTGGTTACCGTTAAAAATCAGGCAGCCAGCGTTACCGGGTTGAATTTTGTCGTTCTGATAGGGGCAGGGGGCGGCGTCATGATCGGAGCATGCTGTTAAAAAGAGAGTGGTAACAATGAGTACCATAGTTTTAATACTGTAGCGGCTATGAACTCTCACTCTGTTTGTCTCCGTTTGTTAATAAAAATCGTAAGATATTAATATTTAGCTCTGACTGAGGGTAATTACTCTCAACTGCATGAAATACTAACTAAAAATGAGTGGCTGATAGCCATACTAGCATATCAAACGTAGTTTTTTACGCGGATGAACTGCAAAAATACAGGCATTATCCGTTATCCGCGCTGGATTCTGTCGTTGGAATATAAGAAGATGTTAGTTAGCTTTTGCTGTAATGCCCTATTGGAGATGTTTTGGCTAGCTCAGTCCCATTACCTTTACTTGAAACTTGGTTGTCTATTCTTTCTGGGAACCATGACATGGTTGTGAAACGTCGTGCTTTTGAGGCGATCCAGAGTAATTTCCCCAGCCTAAGAGAAGCGATAGATCACCTTGAGGCAAAAAAAGGTGTCCTATCGGGTGATTTGAAGAAGTTGCGGGCAGCATTGCCTAACAACTAGGTGTTAATTGAACGAACTGTTTCGTCCAATATTTACTCATTAATCCGCTCTATGACTCAGCTCCTGTGGTTAGCGGTACGAGTAGAGATGTGACCGAAAGTATCAGTATATTAAGGTCTCATCGGTCTGTGTTGTTATTACCTAGTCTATTTGCATGCTTGCGATGCCGCCGCCCCTGAACTCTACTGACCTTATCTGATCTACTTATTATCTCGATATGATGGGATCTGCCTGATCTAACCCCGTACTCCTTTTCTATTCGCCGGTTCGATAGCTACTGAGGCTGACAAGCCGCATGATTACACTACGCAGCTGTGTTATTTTTCTTATCAGCTTAAGTGAATGATCGCGGTCAAAACCTGATCTTATTTTCCGAAATTACTTAGCCGCTTTTACTAAGCTCATGGTAACGCTACGTAAAGGGTGAGGTGGGTCGTTGGCAATTTCCATTTTTCGTCGTTCCTTTCGCCCAACGGTGTTGTTGCTCAACCTGTTGGTGCTGATCCTAATCGTCTTTTACAAACCATTTCCTGAGGGAATAAATCAGGGAATGGCGTTACTTATTTTTGTGGCAGTGTTGTGGTTTTCTGAGGCGATGCATATCACCATCACGGCACTGACGGTGCCAATTCTTGCTGTGCTGTTAGGTGTTTTCGAAACCAAGCAGGCACTGGCTAACTTTGCCCACCCAGTTATCTTCCTCTTTCTCGGGGGATTCGCATTGGCATCGGCTTTGCGCAGCCAGGGGCTAGATAAAGCATTGGCACAATTAATTGTTAGAGCGTCGGGTGGTCGCCCTTGGTTGGCGATCTTGTTGATGTTATGTAGTGTGTCGTTTTTGTCGATGTGGATATCAAACACAGCGACAACGGCGATGATGCTGCCGATGATGATTGGACTACTGGATGCTATCGCAATAGATAAATATCGCGATAACAATGCCAGGTTTGCGCTTCTGGGTTTAGCATATTGTGCCAGCCTTGGCGGCATGGCGACAATTGTTGGTAGCCCCCCTAACGCCATTGCGGCGGCACAGCTGAATCTGAGCTTTATAGATTGGATGCAGCTCGCCTTTCCGCTATTGCTGGTACTATTTCCCACCTGTCTGTTCATGCTGTGGCTGATGACACGTCCACGCTTTCCTAAACGCGTATCTGTTGTCGATGAACCATTTGTGTGGACGACTAAGAGGGTGCTCACTTCAGCTGTATTTCTCATCACTGTTCTAGCTTGGATGTTGTCTCGACCCTTGTCTGGCTTGCTCGGGGATCTGAATAACATCGATACGCTTATTGCTCTCACGAGTTTGGTTACGCTGGCGTTACTAAGGCTGTTGGATTGGAAGGCGTTTCAGCAGCAGACAGATTGGGGGGTATTGTTGCTCTTCGGCGGCGGATTAACGTTAAGCGCGGCACTCAAAACGACGGGAACCAGTATCTATTTAGCGGACGTTGTGGCGGGGCTGTTTTCAAATACTCCGCTACTACTCACCTTTATTGGTTTGGCTGCATTTGTTGTATTTCTTACTGAAGTGGCCAGTAATACGGCAAGCGCGGCATTACTGGTGCCGCTATTTGCATCGTTGGCGGTGCAATTGTATGTACCTGAACAGGCACTGGTGGTGATGGTGGGGCTCGCTTGTTCCTGCGCTTTTATGTTGCCTGTTGCTACACCGCCAAATGCCATCGTTTATGGCAGCGGAGAGCTGAAGCTAAGTGATTTTCTACGCCACGGTATTGTGTTGAACATTATCTGCAGTGTGCTGTTGGCCATCTATGCGTTGCTATTTATTGCGTAGTAAAGAGACAACAATGTTTGATGAGTAATAACTTGTCTGATGACTATTGATTAGTATTTCAGATGTTGGCACTGCAGTTGTGAGCTCAACCTTAATTGCTGCAACAGTTTGTCGCATGGAAGATGAGCATCTATTTACTTCGTTGCTGGATGAACTACGTCGCATAGAAAGGCAAAAGGCTCGCCATCGTTAAATAGCGAGCCTTTCTATTGGTCGGCGTGAGAGGATTTGAACCTCCGACCCCTGACACCCCATGACAGTGCGCTACCAAGCTGCGCTACACGCCGTCAACTACTTGTTTTACTTCAGAGGTGCGGCGCTTATGATAACGATCCGTAACTGGAATGCAATATGTCATTTGGCTTTCAGGTTTGTTTGGATGATTTATCGCCGTTTACTGACTGTTGCCGTAAAAACGGCGTAGCTCTTCAAGCACTTCGCGCATGGGCGTAACGCGGAGCCTAGCTTCTCTATCACGCTTATTCTGTCTCGTGTAGATCTTATATTGACCACTCATTTTTAACTCGGTCAGTCGATCGGACTCGAGAATGGCAAAATATTTGTCATTACCTAAAAATAGCCAAGGATGGACACCATCGCTAACCAGTGCAATGCCGCTTGTTAATGCCTTGGTATCTATATTGGAACCATATAATTGTTTAATTAACTGTGCACTCAAATCGTAATGTGAAGTCAATTTGGTGATTTCGCTGGCACCTACATCTGGCGCTACGTATATCAGTGGTACTTGGGTCTGGTAGCTTGAGTAGTTGCTGTTGTAGCCCCAATGATTACTGTTTTTGTCGCTCAACTGCATGCCATGATCGGAGGTGACAATGACGAGAGTGTGCTCAAGTGACGCATCTTTTGTTAGCGGAGCCAGTACCTGAGGGATCAGAGAGTCAACGTAGTGAAGCGAGTTTTTGTAGCGATTACTTAACTGCACTTGGTCGAGTAAGTCTGTATCACTAAACAGGTGTACCCCTTCAAAGTCGGGTTGAAAAGGCGAGTTGTAGCTTGTTGGTGTGGCGAAGTTGCTTGGTGATGAAAAACCCACAACGGCAAAGTAGGGCGTTTGCATATCACGTGATTTTACCCATTTTCGCCAGTTTCTTACGATATTCGTATCATTGGCTGCATTGCCAAGCGCTGGATCCCCACCTTGAACAATATCGAACTTACTAAAGGCGGTATCACTGAGTGTTTCCCCAAGCTTTCTGCTACTGGTGAATGCAACTTGTTGATAATTTGCGCTTTCAAACGCACTACTGATCACCGGTGGTGTATGTGTGCGTTTGATGTTGTCCATATAAGTGGCGGGAATGCCGTACAAAAGGCTGAAAAGTCCTTCTTGCGGGTTATTGCCCCCACTAAAGTGATTTCTGTAGTTTAACCCTGACTGCGCAAGTTGATGAAGGTTTGGTGTTGCTTCTTCATTCAGCATGTCAGAACGCCATGATTCTATGACGATCAAAAGTACATTCGGTCGCGATTGTGGTGCTTGCAACGGTAGCTTGGACTTTCCGTACTCAAGCGTTTTATTGCTTAGCGTTTGCTCTCGAAACTCTTTGGCGTATTTGTCTACATCTACCCAACCATGTTCCCGGAGAAAAGTCTTCGCTGTTGCAGGGTATGAAAGTGGGAAGTAATGCTGCTGACTGGTTATCGGCGTATAAAACAGTGCGTCTGCCCAAACGTGAATGAAATGACTTAGAAAAAAACTGACTGTTAATGCCGCCGCAGTCGTTCTTGCCCACTTCCGCGTGGTACTCCTGGTTGGGCGTCTCCACAACCATATACCGATAATGAGCTCTACAATAAATAGGCCAGAAAATAGTGCGCCGGCCTGCCATAGCTCGAGGTCAAGTAGACCACCTTCAGGCGACAGCGCCAGTTCAAATGCAAATAGATTGAGATGCAATCGATAGGCGTTAAAGAATAACAGATCTGCGATCAGTAAACTGACACCGATCGAAGCCAATACCGCCGAGGCTATCTGCATTATCAGTGGTTTGGTCAATATAAACGCGAGTGGGAAAAGCAGCACAAGAAAAATGATAAAAGTGATAAAAGAGAAGTGCCCGGCCCAATAGATGAAGAGAAATAGCTGCGCAAGTATTGTGTCAGGTATGCCAGCGACAAAAACGAACCCTAACGCGACAGCCATTGCAATCAAAGCATTGGCAAAGGTAAACCAGTGTCCCCAGCTCACTAGCCGGGAAACTTTATCTCTATAATCCAGTTCGCTGAATGTCATTTTTGTCATATGTCCGTTGACACTTCTAACCCTGTCAGTTTACGAGGCGGACTGTTTTAGTGCTTTCACAAAGCTTTCAAGTACAGCCATGCGTTGCTCACTCGGCACCTGATTTAGTACATGACTGGTTGCATTGCCTAGTGTCATCAAGCTGAAATCAATAGTTGCAGATTGATCTTGCAGAACAGAAAGAACGTCATTTAGTGCTTTTTCTATTTGGGCGTTACTATATTTTGAAACCTGAGGCATCGGGATTTACCTACACAGCGACATGCTAAAAAGCATATCATAGTTAAGTTATTGAAACGAATATGGCCAACTCACCATGTCTTTAGAAATTATTAACGCTGACGTTCATGCTATCGGCTTGGACGCAACAACAAACGGTTTACGGATTAAGAATCAAAATGGGTTGCCTCTAGGCGACCATGCTTTGCATGACTTAATCGATAATTGCCACAGCACATATAATGCAAAACCAGCCAAGGGATATGCGCAATTTACTACGCCTGAGGAGCAGCTTGAAAGTTCATTTTCTGAAATGTTGGCCGTGTATCTTAAACAAGATACAGATTTTAATGTCTTTTCCTCGCAGTGTGCGAAGCGACTGATTGGCGCGATGGGCGAGAATGAACATGTCGAAGAAGGCCTGTTGATCCTTTGCCATTATCGGTTTGTAGGTCGTGAATTTTTGCTGTTTATGTTCAGTAGCCAAACGGTGGCTTTGGCGTTTGACCAAGATCTGACATTGCATCAGTCCACCTACTTAGATTTAGCAAAACTGCAGCTGGCAGCGCGCCTTGATATTGATGCAATGCGAGAAGAACAACCGATGCCGTTGTCGTTTATCAGAGGCCGTGTAGGTAGAAAAGTGTCAGACTTCTTTCTGCAATTTCTCAATGCCGAAGAATTCAAAGAGGCAAAAAAACAAAATGAACAGCTTGTTGAAGCGGTGGAGACATATTGTAGCGTCGCTCAGCTAAACGCTGAGGAGAAACAACAGGTTCGCCTGGAGACCAGTAAATATAGTAAAGAGCAGCAGCAAATAGGTGAACGCCTAAATATTGCTCAGCTTTCCGAAGTGGTCGGCTCAGTGAGCGGCGATAGTCATGGTTTACTTAATCAGATTGCCGATGAGTTGCCGGAGGAGTTGCCTCCTGTGTCTTCGGTAATGAATAAAGTGACTCGGTATAGTGGACAGGGTAGAGGCGTAAGCTTGGGCTTCGATAGGGGGCTTTTAGGTGATACGGTTCTCTTTGATCCGGTAAACGAATCACTGACAATTACAAAGCTGCCACCTAACTTGCTTGATCAACTCAAGCGTTCGATAGGCTAGCGATAAGTTGATGGGTGTAACCTTGATAAGGGCGCTGATAGAGACTAACTTTCTCAAGTAGCTGCTGATTGAAAGGTTTCTTGTAAAAAAATTCCATGATATAAACATCAGCCCCGTTTTTACATGTGTGCAACCTTTTGTGCAGACAGGTTTTCTCTGCACACAGAATAAAAGCGGAATTGGTGACAATGGTGTTGTTTTACGACTTTTTCCAAGCGTAGGCTGAAAACTAAACAAAATGAAGGTGTTTATGGCGGTTAGGCTGCGAATACCTTGTAGTATAGTTTCAAAAGTTTGAGGCATGTCATGTGCGGTAGCCAATAGCATGTTCTAGAATGGCTTGCGACTGGGGGAACCCATTATCCAAACTGAGCTTTGCTCGCTAACAAAAAAAACACAAAGGAAAGGCTAATGAAAAAAACAATCCTTGCCTCAGCTGTTGCAGCAGTGACATTAGGGATGTCCGCAACCGCAAATGCCGCTATTGAAGAAGGTCAATTGACCATCTGGATCAATGGTGACAAAGGCTATAATGGACTGGCTGAAGTCGGTAAGAAATTCGAAGCTGATACTGGTGTAAAAGTTACTGTAGCTCACCCTGATGACGCCCCTGGTAAGTTCCAGCAGGCAGCATCAACTGGTAGCGGCCCTGACATCTTCTTCTGGGCACATGACCGTTTTGGTGATTGGGCATCTGCAGGTCTACTGACTGAGCTGAAGCCTAACGATAAGCTGAAAGGTGCTATCGAAGATTTCACTTGGGACGCGGTAACCATCGACGGTAAAATCTACGGCTACCCTGTAGCTGTTGAAGCTGTTGGCCTGATCTACAACAAAGACTTGGTTGCTGAGCCTCCGAAGACTTTCGAAGAGATCCCTGCTTTGGATAAGAAGCTGCAAGAAGGTTCTGACGGTAAAGTCAAAGCTATCTTGTGGGATTACAACAATACCTATTTCTCTTGGCCTCTGATCGCTGCTAACGGCGGTTATGTATTCAAGTACGAAAATGGTTCTTACGACATCAAAGATACTGGTGTTAATGTTCCAGGCGCTAAAGCTGGCGTTAACATGATCAAAGACTTCATTGATCAGGGCATCATGCCTAAAGGCGCAGACTACGGTGTAATGGACGCTGCGTTTAACAAGGGCGAGATCGCTATGATGATCAACGGTCCTTGGGCATGGAGCAACATCCAGAAGAGTGGCATCAACTACGGTGTGACTTACATTCCAAGCATTAACGGTTCTGCTGCTAAGCCTTTCGTAGGTGTATTGGCAGGTGCGGTTAACGCTGCAAGTCCAAACAAAGATTTGGCAGTGGAGTTCCTCGAGAACTACCTGCTAACTGTCGATGGTTTGAAGCAAGTTAATGACGATGTACCTTTAGGCGCTGTAGCGTATAAAGAGTTCATGAAGCAGTTGGCTAAAGATCCGAACATCGCTGCAACATTCGCTAACGCACAGGCTGGTGAGCCTATGCCGAATGTCGCTGCAATGGGCAAATTCTGGTCAGCAATGGCAACTGCTCTGTCTAACGTGACTTCTGGCCGTCAGACTGTTGACAAGGCCCTTGACGGCGCTGCTAAGCGTATCGTTAAGTAAAATAACTCACCAAGAATAAGGAAGGGGATTACCCCTTCCTTTGTTCTACCCATCAGGAAAGGTTGTGCAAATGGGTGCGTCTAACGCTGCTTCTACAACTGTCTCTAACGGTTATAACTGGTTAAAAATAGTGGTTCTGGCTCTGGTTATACTGGTCAGTGGCTATTCAGTTATCGTTATGTATGCAACGGGTGAGTATGCTTTCGCCATACTGACTCTGCTCATCGTCTCTCTCGGTGTGTACGTTTTTACCAATAGCAAGACATACGCCCATAGATATATTTTCCCCGGTGTTGCCGGGATGGTTATCTTTATCATTTTCCCTCTGGCTTATACGATAGGGATATCTTTCACTAACTACAGTGGTAGTAACTTACTATCGTTGGAGCGTGTGCAGGATTATCATCTCAAGCAGAGCTATCTGGCTAAAGGCGGGAATTACGATTTTTCACTCATTAAGACCGAGCAAGATCGTTTCAAGTTGGTTCTTCGATCTGAACTTGAACCTGAAAAGGTCTTTGTCAGTCCGACGATAAAGCTTTGGAACGCCGACGAGATTAAGTCTCGCAAAGCGCGTCCTGAAGATTTTCCTTATGTAGATAGTGGCATCCAGATGCGTGCTATTGAGGAGATACCTGAAGGTGAGAAGGCAACTTTACGAGATGTGATCTCGTTGCGAACTCATCTGCAGTCAATATACGTGACGCTGCCAGCGGGCGTTGAATTGAGTATGAGTGGATTACGCAAGTTTGCAGCCCTCAGACCTCTATTCTCGCGCCTCTCCGATGGTGTTGTTCTGGAAAATGGAACAATCATCAGCGACCCTAATACGTTACGAAATAATAAGTCTAACCAGCTGGTGCGCCCCAATTACCATACGGGCTTCTATCAGTATATCGATGCCAATGGTGAGTTTGTAGGTGATGCGTTGCCTCCTGGCTTCACTGTGTCGATTGGTTGGAATAACTACTGGCGCGTATTTACCGATAAAGGTATTCAGGGACCATTCCTTGAAATCTTTGTGTGGACAGTAATGTTTGCTGCGGGAAGTGTATTCTTTACCCTCGCAATCGGACTTGTCTTAGGTAACTTGGTGCAGTGGGAGTTTCTTGGTGGTAAGGCAATTTATCGAGTCATTTTGATTCTGCCTTATGCTGTCCCGGCGTTTATCTCAATCCTGGTGTTTAAGGGGTTATTCAACCAAAACTTTGGTGAGATAAACATGGTGCTGGAGGCGTTGTTTGGTATTAAACCTGATTGGTATACGACTCCTTCGTTAGCGCGAAGTATGATTCTGATTGTAAATACCTGGTTGGGTTATCCGTACATGATGATTCTGTCTATGGGCTTGCTTAAGTCTATTCCGGAAGATCTGTATGAAGCCTCGGCAATGGATGGTGCTGGTCCTATCAGCAACTTCTTCAACATTACCGTTCCGTTGTTAATTAAGCCGCTGACTCCACTACTGATTGCCTCTTTTGCTTTCAACTTCAATAACTTTGTATTGATTGCATTATTGACCAATGGTGGCCCGGATATCATCGGTGCAACGACACCTGCAGGTACAACTGACGTATTGGTTAGTTATACCTATCGTATCGCTTTCGAAGGCAGTGGTCAGGACTATGGTCTGGCAGCCGCTATTGCGACAGTTATCTTCATTCTGGTTGGTGCGATGGCCATCTTGAATCTGAAGTTGACCAAAATGGACAAGGTATAGAGGGGTTATCTAGTTATGCCAATGGTTCAACCTTCAAGCCTGAAATACCGCGTCTTTGCGACACATGTCGGCATGTGGTGCTTCTTGGCTCTCATTATTTTTCCGCTGTTGATGGTAATTGCCATCTCGTTCCGTCAAGGTAACTATGCGGTGGGGGAGATCATTCCTTCAAATCCTTCTTTGGAGCACTGGAAGCTAGCGCTTGGTATTCCAGTAGTCGAAGCTGATGGGCGTATTACGCCTCCTCCTTTCCCAGTACTGACTTGGCTGTGGAACTCTATTAAGGTTGCTGTTATCAGTGCCGCTCTTATCGTTTTACTTGCAACGACTAGCGCATACGCGTTTGCTCGTATGAAGTTTGCTGGTAAGAGCCTGATCTTGCAGGGTATGTTGGTTTTCCAAATGTTCCCAGCGGTATTGGCATTGGTAGCGATTTACGCAATGTTCGATAAGATCGGTCAATATTTCCCTTGGTTGGGATTGAATACGCACGCAGGTTTGGTATTCATCTACCTCAGCGGTATTGCGCTGCACGTTTGGACGATTAAAGGTTACTTTGAAACCATTGATCCTTCACTCGAAGAAGCCGCTGCAATTGATGGCGCTACGCCTTGGCAAGCATTCCGCTTAGTCTTGCTGCCATTAAGTGTGCCGATCCTCGCAGTTGTATTCATTCTTGCATTCATTGGTGCAATCACTGAGGTACCGGTTGCCTCCTTGTTATTGCAGGATGTAGAGATGCTTACGCTAGCTGTAGGTGCGCAACAGTACCTGTATCCGCAGAATTATCTGTGGGGCGACTTTGCCGCGGCGGCCGTATTGTCTGGCTTCCCCATCACCCTTGTGTTCCTGTTGGCCCAACGTTGGTTAGTTGGTGGTCTGACAGCCGGTGGTGTGAAGGGTTAATAGGTTTAGTATTTAAGGTTTTTAAGCTAACAATAGCTTTCTGGAGACAAGAATGGCTGAAGTCATCCTTAAGAATGTACGTAAGAACTACGATCCATCAATACACTTGGATGTATTACGAGATATTAACCTAGACATCGAAGATGGTGAGTTCATCGTTTTCGTCGGTCCATCAGGCTGTGGTAAATCTACACTGCTTCGTATGATCGCGGGTTTGGAAGACATCACAGACGGCGAGTTGGCTATTTCTGGTCGCCGTATGAACGAAGTTCCTCCGGTAGACCGTAACGTAGGTATGGTATTCCAGTCCTATGCGCTCTATCCACATATGGATCTGTTCGAGAACATGGCATTCGGCCTCAAGCTGAAGAAAGTACCTAAAGATGAAATCAAACGTCGCGTAGATAAGGCGTCTGAAATCTTGGGTCTGACTCATATGCTTGACCGTAAGCCTAAAGCTCTTTCTGGTGGTCAGCGTCAACGTGTTGCTATTGGCCGTTGTATTGTACAAGAGCCATCGGTATTCCTGTTCGATGAACCTTTATCGAACTTGGATGCGGCACTTCGTGTGAAGATGCGTATTGAAATTGCCAAGCTGCACAAAGATTTGCAGTCGACCATCATCTACGTAACACACGATCAGGTCGAAGCAATGACTTTGGCAGATCGTATCGTGGTACTGAGTCCATTAGATGATGAAGCGCCGAGCAACCTTGAGCAGTTTGGTAGCCCGCTTGATCTTTACCATACACCAGCAAATAAATTTGTTGCTGGCTTCATTGGTTCACCTAAGATGAACTTCTTGGCGGGTGAATTGGTTGAGATTGGTGACGACGAGTGTAAGGTTAAGCTGAGCACTGGTGACGTGGTCGTTGGTTGCATTGATGCTAGCAGTGCTAAAGTAGGTGATGCAGTTGAAGTTGGTGTTCGTCCTGAGCACGTTCTTCCTCGTGACCATGATGACTCTCACGGTCACGTAAGTGGTAGCGTACTGGTTGCTGAGCATTTAGGTGCCGAATCTTTCGTCTATATGACGATTGATGGTCGCGACTTCACTGTTAAAGCGCACTCTGATGTTGAAGCAACATCAGGCGAAGTGATGGAAGTTGGCTTCCCTAAAGAAGCTGTTTACCTGTTCACTGAAGCGGGTCAAGCATTCCCACGTACAGCGCGTTATAACCGTGAAAAAGGTGGCTTGCCGCTAGGCGACGAGTGATCCTTTAATCGTTAACAGAAAGCCGGCAGCTTATGCCGGCTTTTTTTTGCCCAAATTTTGTCGGCGTCTTAGTTAAGATTAATTCTCAACTCTTACTCTTGTCGCGTTATAATTCCTTTCGCTAATTATGTTTGCTCTGGAAAATGGTTTAATGCGTTTATTTGTAGATGGTTTGACGGTAATCGACAGTACGTTTTTATGCGCTCAGCGCGGGATGTTAGGTGAAAGCTGGATCGTAGACGTTGAACTGGCAGGTGAATTGAATGACGAGGGTATGCTTTTTGACTTCTCCCATGTAAAAAAGACCATCAAACATGCGCTGGATGCGACGGTAGATCATAAGCTGATTGTTCCAGAGCAAGCTGCCGAAACAACCATTGTCTCATCAGATAACGATATCCTGCTTTCATTTAAAGCTGCTAAAAGTGAGTTGGTGATACAGAGTCCACTGTCGGCCTTTGCTATTTTGCCATTGGCACAGATCACCGATAGCGCCTTTGCTCGTTATTTAGAAGTGATGTTACTTAAACTGTTGCCTGACAATGTGACTGGAATAACTGTTCATTTACGCCATGAAGCCGAAGGCCCCGCGTTTTATCATTACACTCATGGTTTGAAAAAACATGATGGGAATTGTCAGCGGATCGCTCACGGCCACCGTTCACGGATAGGGATCTGGCTTGATGGTGAAAAGCGCGCAGATTTGGAAAGTAACTGGGCCTCGCGTTGGCAAGATATCTATCTTGGTTCCGCAGATGATGAAGTCTCTGTCGAGACATTACCGTTTAGTGCACAATTTGGTTTAACTGACGCCAGCTTTTACGGTTTTCAATACAGTGCCAGCCAGGGGAATTATTATTTGGCGGTTAGCAAAAGCGCTACAGAAATAGTTGATTGCGATACAACCGTCGAATGCCTGGCTGACTACATTGCGCGTCAATTATCCTGTGACTATCCCGAACAATTAATTAAAGTCCGCGCCTATGAGGGTGTTGAGAAAGGAGCTATCTGTGAAATTTCCGCTTCTAGTTAGTATTTTTCTGCTGTTTTCTGCACAGACGTTGGCGATAGAGCTAAACGGTGAGTTTATTCAAGGTGGTATGGTTACGGGTAAGCTACCTCCCGGTAGTCAGTTATCGCTCGATGGCAATCCAGTAAAAATTTCTGCTGAGGGTATTTTTGTCATTGGCTTTGGTCGTGATGACACTGGTGAAGCGGAATTGCAATGGACGCTGCCTGGCGGAGAAAAGCAGCAAACGAGTTATAAGATAAAGCAACGGGAATATAATATTCAGTACGTTGAAGGGGTGGAGCAAAAATATGTGTCCCCGCCCGAGGAAGTGCTGGAGCGTATTCGTGATGATAATAGGCAGGTTGCTGCCGCCAGAAAGACCGATTCGGATCGCAAAGACTTTCTCATGCCTCTTATTTGGCCGGTTGATGGTCCTATATCTGGAGTTTATGGGAGCCAACGCTATTTTAATGGTGAACCAAAGCGCCCGCACTTTGGCTTGGATATCGCTGCGCCAACCGGCACTATTATCGTTGCCCCTGCCGACGGGGTGATCACTCTCTGGCACCCTGATATGTATTACAGTGGTGGCACCTTGTTGATGGATCATGGCTACGGTATTTCATCGACATTTATTCATCTCAGTGGATCATTGGTTAAAGCGGGTGACGTGGTTAAACAGGGCCAACCTATCGCGAAGGTTGGAGCGACAGGCAGAGTCACAGGGGCGCATCTTGATTGGCGCATCAATTGGTTTAAGGTTCGTTTAGATCCGCAGCTATTACTGCCACCAAAATCTAGCGAGCAATAAGTATTTTCCAGCTTGAGCTGACTTAGTTCTAGGTTAGCTCCTATTTTATCTTTTCTCCCATCAGATTATTCACACCCGCGTTTTTGTGGTCTTTTTGCTACAAATAACTATGTACACAACCCGACAACCGTTCATTAATGTGAGCTTTGTCGCCTATCTGTTTTTGTAACTCTCTCCATATAAACCATTAGAAAACAACAGGTTAATATGTTTTGCCTTGTCTGGCGCAGTTTTCGCAATATCCATATCGGGAACCTTTTTTGAATTGAACGATGTTGGAGGAAACACCATGGCTATTCGTCAATGTGCCATTTACGGCAAAGGCGGTATCGGTAAATCAACCACCACACAAAACCTGGTTGCTGCGCTGGCCGAAGCTGAGAAGAAAATTATGATCATCGGCTGTGATCCTAAAGCCGATTCAACCCGCTTGATCCTGCACGCAAAAGCGCAGAACACCATTATGGAGATGGCTGCTGAAGCCGGCTCTGTTGAAGATCTTGAGTTGGATGATGTACTGAAAGTTGGCTATGCCGGCGTTCGTTGTGTTGAGTCCGGTGGTCCAGAGCCAGGTGTAGGTTGTGCTGGTCGTGGTGTTATTACAGCGATCAACTTCCTCGAAGAAGAGGGCGCTTATGAAGAAGACCTCGACTTCGTGTTTTATGACGTACTGGGTGACGTGGTATGTGGTGGTTTCGCCATGCCTATCCGCGAGAACAAAGCACAGGAAATCTACATTGTTGTATCTGGTGAGATGATGGCGATGTATGCCGCTAACAACATCTCAAAAGGTATCTGTAAATACGCAGCGACCGGTAGTGTTCGCCTTGCAGGTCTGATCTGTAACTCTCGTAACACCGATCGTGAAGATGAGCTGATCATGGCATTAGCCGCCAAGATCGGTACACAAATGATCCATTTCGTACCACGTGACAACATTGTTCAGCGTGCTGAGATCCGTCGTATGACAGTGATCGAATACGATCCTAAGTGTAATCAGGCTGATGAGTATCGCGCTCTTGCACGTAAGATCATCGACAACGAACTGTTTGTTGTACCAGAGCCGGTCACCATGGATGAGCTTGAAGAGCTGTTGATGGAATTCGGCATCATGGAAGAGGAAGACACTTCAATTATCGGTAAGAAAGCGGAAGAAGAAGCGGTGGCTTAATCCATCTGCAGACACGGTTCTGATAAGAACAGGTGTTTAAAAACTCTTTAGGAGACTGTTATGTCTATGAAAAAAGAGGACACTCGAGCGCTTATCGATGAGGTGCTAGAGGTCTATCCAGAAAAGGCGAAAAAAGATCGTCTTAAGCATTTGACGGCGAATGATGCAGAAGCGTCATCAAATAAGTGTGTTACCGCCAACCGTAAGTCACTGCCCGGTGTGATGACAGCTCGTGGTTGTGCTTACGCAGGGTCAAAAGGGGTGGTATGGGGTCCAATCAAGGACATGATCCATATCTCTCATGGTCCAGTCGGTTGCGGTCAATACTCCCGTGCGGGTCGTCGTAACTATTACACCGGTTTTACTGGCGTAAATAGCTTCGGCACCATGAACTTCACCTCTGACTTCCAAGAGCGTGACATCGTTTTTGGTGGTGATAAAAAGCTATCCACCATCGTTGATGAAATCGAAACTCTGTTCCCATTATCGAAAGGGATCTCAATCCAATCGGAATGTCCGGTGGGCTTGATCGGTGACGATATCGAAGCAGTTGCCAAAGTGAAGGGCAAAGAGATCGGCAAAACCATTGTCCCAGTGCGTTGTGAAGGGTTCCGTGGTGTGAGTCAGTCTTTGGGTCACCACATTGCCAACGACACGCTGCGCGATCATGTCCTCGACAAGGTCGAAGACAAAGAGTTTGAAACTACACCGTATGACGTTGCCATTATTGGTGACTACAACATCGGTGGTGATGCTTGGTCTTCGCGTATTTTACTTGAAGAGATGGGTTTACGAGTTGTTTCACAGTGGTCTGGTGACGGTACTTTGCCAGAGATTGAAAACACACCCAAAGTAAAACTCAACTTAGTGCATTGTTATCGTTCAATGAACTATATCTGCCGCCACATGGAAGAGAAGTACGACATTCCATGGATGGAGTACAACCTGTTTGGCCCGACCAAGTGTGAAGAGTCACTGCGTAAAATCGCTGCGTTCTTCGATGAGTCGATTCAAGCGAAAGCGGAAGAAGTGATCGCCAAGTACAAGGCACAGTGGGAACCGATTATCGCTAAATACCGTCCACGTTTGGAAGGTAAGAAAGTGATGCTGTATGTCGGTGGCTTACGTCCACGCCACGTGATCGGTGCTTATGAAGATTTGGGCATGGAAATTGTTGGTACTGGCTATGAATTTGGCCATAACGATGACTACACCAAGACCATTCCTGAAGTGAAAGACGCCACGCTGATCTATGACGATGTCACAGGTTACGAGCTGGAAAAATTCGCTGAGCAGCTTAAGCCCGATTTGATTGGTGCCGGTGTGAAAGAGAAATACATCTTCCAGAAGATGGGCATCCCTTTCCGTCAGATGCACAGCTGGGACTATTCAGGCCCTTATCACGGCTTCGATGGCTTCGCCATTTTCGCCCGCGATATGGATATGACCCTGAACAACCCATGTTGGAGCAAGCTGACTGCACCTTGGAAAGCTGAAGCTGAAGAAAAACTGGTCGTTAACGGCTAAGTTGCAGCACGACGAAACAGGTTAGGCGGCATGCCGCTTATGTGTATCACTCGGCCCGTCAGTTCACAGATGAGTGGCGCGGGAGGAGAAAGATTATGAGTCAGACAGTAGATGATATCAAACCTGGCTATCCATTATTTGGACAGCCAGAGTACCAGGAGATGATGGCTCGCAAACGCGAGTTGTTTGAAGAAAGCCACGACGCCGACAAGGTGAAAGAGGTCTTTGAGTGGACGACCGGTGAAGAGTACAAAGAGCTTAACTTCAACCGGAAAAACCTAACAATTAACCCGGCCAAAGCCTGCCAACCACTGGGATCCGTCCTGTGTGCGCTCGGCTTTGAAAACACACTGCCCTATGTTCATGGTTCGCAGGGGTGTGTTGCCTATTTTCGTACCTATTTTAATCGTCATTTCAAAGAGCCCGTGGCTTGTGTCTCGGATTCAATGACCGAAGATGCCGCAGTATTCGGTGGCCAGAAGAATATGTTTGATGGCCTGCAAAACTCTTTGGCGCTGTATAAGCCAGAGATGATTGCTGTATCCACCACTTGTATGGCGGAAGTGATCGGGGATGACCTCAACGCGTTTATCGGTAACGCCAAAAAAGAGGGTTACATTCCTGAAGAGCTACCTACGCCATTCGCACATACGCCAAGTTTTGTTGGTAGTCATGTCAATGGCTGGGACGGTATGTTCGAAGGTGTTTTGCGTCATTTCAGCGTTAACAAGATGGAAGACAAAACCGTCGGCAGTAACGGTAAGATTAACCTGGTACCGGGCTTTGAAACCTATCTTGGTAACTACCGTGTGATGCACCGCATGATGCAGGAGATGGGCGTCGATTACACATTGCTGTGTGATCCGTCTGAAGTACTTGATACACCGGCTGATGGCGAATATCGCATGTACGCAGGCGGTACTCCATTAGCGGAAGTGGCTGACGCGCCAAACGCGATCACTACCATGTTCCTGCAGCCTGATCAGTTGGTGAAAACCAAGAAATACGTCGAAGGTATCTGGAAGCACGAAGTACCTGCAACCAACATCCCAATGGGTGTTGATTGGACAGATGACTTCCTGATGAAAGTATCTGAACTGTCAGGCAAGCCTATTCCTGAGTCGCTGGCAACAGAGCGTGGCCGTTTGGTGGATATGATCACCGACTCCCATACATGGCTGCACGGCACCAGTTTCTCTATCTATGGTGATCCAGATTACCTGATGGGCTTAACCAAATTCCTTATGGAATTAGGTTGTGAGATTAAGCATATCCTCTGCAACAACGGTAATAAGCGCTGGCGCAAGAAGATGGAAGCGTTGATCGCTGACTCTCCTTACACCGCTAATACAGAGATCTTTATTGGTAAGGACTTGTGGCATTTCCGTTCACTGGTGTTCACCAATAAGCCTGACTTCATGATTGGAAACTCTCACGCCAAGTTTATTCAGCGTGATACCAAGGCGAAAGGCGGTGAGTTTGAAGTGCCGCTGATCCGTCTCGGCTTCCCAATCTTCGACCGTCATCACCTGCATCGTAACACCACGCTAGGTTATGAAGGTGGCATGTACATGTTAACCACACTGGTTAACGCGGTACTTGAGAAGTTGGACGCTGATACTAGCGACATGGGTAGAACCGATTACGGTTACGACCTGGTACGTTAAAGAATGAAGTACCGGGGTGAAGGCCCCGGTACCTCTTTCAACCAAGGAGAAAGCAATGCCGAACGTAATGATCCGCCGGGAAGAAAGTGGCGAGCTTTCCTGTTACATCGCTAAGAAAGATCTCGAAGAGATGGTGACCTCGATTGAGTTTGATTCACCAGAACAACTGGGTGGCGAGATCCAACTGGCTGATGGTACTGGTTACTATTTCGAGCCCATCAGTCCGTCACCCAAGCTACCTGTGACTGTTCGTGCCCGTCGCGCGTAATAGTTCTAATGTCTAATTAGTCGGGAGATAATGATGACCGCACCAGTCTCTGAAACTGCAGCCTTACGCATCGCATTGGCTGCGAAGGCGTTACCTCAGATCCCTCTATCGCAGCTGCTGAGTTTATTGGTGGATACGCTGGGAGAACCGCTCACCGAGAAGAAACTACGGCAGTTGTCGCCGAAGCAGCTACGCGAGATCTTTTCTGCGCAGCCCGAGCAACCCGACAGAGTAAATCTTGCGCAGGCATTCGCCATCTTCAACAGCAACGAAGTTGATACCATGGAAGCGCCAGAAGTTCTCCCATCAGCCCCCCTCAGCGGTAAGAAATTGCGCGTGGCAATGACGTCGAATAACGGAGAGCGGCTTGATGGTCATTTCGGATCTTGCCTACGGGTACTGGTGTATGAGGTCAACGCAGAAAAGCATCAGCTTGTTGATGTAAGACCCGTGACATGTAGTGAGAGTGGCGAAAAGCGTTCCGAATTTATGCTGTCGCTAATCAGTGACTGCCATATCTTGTCGACCCTCTCTATCGGGGGGCCTGCTGCGGCGAAAGTGACTCGTGCCAACGTTCACCCTATTAAGCAAGCCCAACCGGGCGCGTGCAGCGACGTGCTTGAACGCATGCAACAGGTGGTGGGTGGTAAGCCAGCACCTTGGTTACAACGTTTGATGGAATCGACAGAAAGAGCAGTGGAGGGCGTGCCATGTTAGGGACTATGGGAGGACTGGAGGCACCAAAGGTGCAGCCGAATGATATGCTGATCGACGCGACACTCGATGAGCGTGTGTTGCAGCACAGCCTGCTTTTGCTGACCGAGTTAGGGGCAAAAGATCATACCTTAAGCATGTTACGTCAGGCGCATCCAGACGTTAGGTTTATACTCTGTTCTGAGGATGATATGGCTGAACGTGCGCCTTTTGTTAGCCAACCTGAGTTTGATGTTTTCTTGATGGCCGCCAGCATGGGTTGTGCCTGCTTTACCGACGACGTCAGACACAGCATAGGCCTGGTGATCGCCACAAGAGAGAATTGGTGAAGGCAGCCTTGCGGCCACAAATTGATTGGGGCCGCAAGGTGAACGAAGTTGAGGTAGATAAAATGGCGTGTGCATGCAAGCAGCACAAAGCGGCAGAGAGTGATAAATCAGAGCAGGCCGTTGATCGCTATGTGAGTTTTGCTGGCATTGACTGTGAGGGCAACGCCCAAAAGTTGATGGACCATCTACTCGCATTGACCGAACAACCAGGGATGGGGAATGCATTCTGGGATAAATTTCGCCAGCAATATGTCGACTATTTAGCTGGCAAAGGGCTTAAACATGACCCCCTGTATCTGTTGCACGCCAATGTGTTTTATATTCGCGATCTATTTGAAGAGCAGGGCGACGAACAGGGGCTGCAAGCGCTGGATCAGCTTGAGGAACTGTGTTTTTAGAAAAACGCCCCATCAAAGGTGAGGCGTTTTATCACTTCAGCGCGGTGACCGTATTACTTACTTTCTACGCGCAGCGGAAAAACCTAGTATAGACAGAGCAAACAGGGCGAGGATACCCGGCGCAGGAACCTCTGCACTGTAGCTAATAGTGACATCATCTAAATAGGTTCTGTCTTCATCTGGGCCTGCGCCTGAATAGCCATACAAGCCAAAACCAGTCAGTTCTTTGCCAGCGACTAACCAGCTGGTGATATCAAAAAATTCCCAGTCACTCGTCGTTAGGTTAACGATATCTCCTACTGAACTGCCGTCAGAGTAAAAAAGACCAACCCAAGAGATTGCTGCTTCTGGTTGCTTGAGCCAAAAGGAAACTTCGGAAACATTTTCTGTCGCAACAGCATCAAATGTCTGCTTGAGTTGAAAGTTGCCGACGTCGGTTGCGCTATAGCTTCCGGAATGGGATTCAGTGTCAGTGACATACCATTCTGGCGAAGATACGTTCACCCACGGCGACAAATCACCAGATTCAAAGCCACCATTAGTGAATGGAGCAGCGTAGGATGCTGTTGAAACGCTCAAAAGCGCGCCTAAGGCCAGATGTTTTAGCTTCATTATTGTTATTCCTTGGATACTAAATGTAATGGTATTAATTCTCATTGCAATGAAGCAGGAACCTGGCCATGTTGCTAATGTTTTGATAAGTAATATATATTTCTCACAAAGTCGGTGGAATATTTGAACCTTGTAAGAATTATCGACGCTATAGGTGTATTATCCCGCCATCGATGCCTGTTTATGTTTACCTCGGTCATGATTAGCAATTCAGCATGTTCATTTTTCGATCTCAAGCATTGTTGATTCAGGCAGAATACTTGTGGAAGGAGAGCCCAAGATGAGGTTAATCGTCGAGCTCTCTAAAAGCTGCTTCCATTCATAGCTTAGGATGTATAGATGTTGCACAAATTATGTTGTCTGATTTCATTGATGTTGTTGTTTGTGGCTGGACATAGCCAAGCGGATCCTTTCTATCATCAGATGAAAAACTCACCTGTGCCTGCTTATACAATTAAAGGCATGAAGAATTGTCAGCAGCACATGAAAGTGACTGACCACCATTATATCGCAGTGTGTCGAGCATCAATGTTAGATACCGATATTAACTATGGTTGGCGTGCTGTTTTGACATCAGATGCTGTCGATGGCACATCTCCAGTGTCTGTTTCCGATGGTTTTGGTGATGTTTATCAGGTCGCGCTACAGCTTCGTGGATACGACAATAAAGTACTTCTGCTTGTTGAATCAGTCACCGAATATTTTGATGGCGTAGCCGTTTATAAACTTGACCAGAGTCAGCTGCATGATATGGGCTATATTGCTTTGTCGGCTGGTCCTGCAGAGGCTGATGAGTCACTTTTGCCGTTGATGAGAATAATGGAAAAAGGGGGCGCATTAGTGGTTAATTTTAGTGGCCCAGTGACCTATGTTAATGATAAAGGCGTGGCTCTTACGCTCCGTCCTGAACAAATCAAATACGTAGGCATTGATAGATTGATTAAGCAGCTTCGTTAACTGAATTGCTGTATGGCGGATCTTTAACCGTGCTTGCGCCAAACCAATAGCAGGTTGTTAGCTGGCATCGCTATTTGCTCTACTAGCATCAATCCCTTCGCCCATCTTTCAAGCTCGGCAATATCCCTGATCCCACCACAACCTTCCTGCTGTAAAAATTGGTCGAACTCGTGGTTGCTGTCACTGGTATAGGTGCCATCAATGTTAAACGGCCCGTATTGTAAAAACAGCCCTTGGAGTGGTAAGTGCTCTGCAACTAACGCCATCATTATCTGCACTTCCTCGGATTGCATGATATGAGCGGTGTTGGCGGTAAATACGGTATCGATGGGCTGGTTAGGCCAATTGTCTTCACCAATAGTGAAAGACAGCGGGGAACGCAGGTTGGTCAGATTTAATTCTGCTATCCAGGCATCAATACTGGGGTGATTGTCTGGTCTGTCGCTGGTTTGCCAGCACAGATGGGGCAGATGCTTGGCAAAAAACTGCGCGTGTTGCCCGGTGCCCGAGCCTATTTCTAACAGATGGCGCTGGTTGACCAAGCGTGGCTTGAGTTGGTCTAAGATGGGCTGCTTGTTGTTTTCACAGGACTGGCTAAAACGTTTGCTCATGGGATTTTGGGTTCGTGTGGCAGACACCAGAATATATCAGTTCTGCCTAGTTAACGGCAGTGAAGGTTTTTCGTGATCTAACAACATATTTTGCGACCGCTGAGAGAGTAAGGTAAGGCTAAAAAATAACTCCTATTAATAGCGGGTTATGCAGATATCTTGGTGGGATCTTCTATCCTCTATTGAGTTGATCCCCTACCAATACAATCGCGGAGCAAACCGATGGCGACAGGTAAATACTTACGTTGGAAAGATGCGCAGGGTAACGAGTTTAGACCCGTATCGATTTCCGGTACCGAGCTGCTCAATGATCGCTTGCTAAATAAAAGTACCGGTTTCAGTTACGAAGAGCGTGAAGCATTTAATCTCAACGGTTTGTTACCACCGAAACCGCAAACCTTTGAAGACCAACTTAAACGCGCGTATCAGGGGTTTCTTAGCGCCTGCAGCGACATCGAACAGTACCTGTTTCTGCGTGCGCTACAAGATCGCAACGAAACGCTTTTTTATGCGTTATTGTCACGCCACGTAGAAGAGATGACACCTATTATCTACACGCCGACGGTAGGTAAAGCGTGTCAGGAATTCAGTCATCGTTACCAAAAAGCCCGCGGCCTGTATGTAACGGCAGACAATGTCGACAACATGGGGGAGATGGCGCGCCACTTCGCTGGCAAAGAGATCAAAATCATCGTCGTAACCGACAGTCAGGGCATTCTAGGCTTAGGTGATTTAGGTGCGGGCGGAATGGGGATCCCCATTGGTAAGTTGTCGCTCTATACCTTGGGGGCGGGAATTCACCCGGGTCATTGTTTACCGGTGGCGTTAGATGTCGGCACTGACAATCAGGATCTGCTGAATGATCCCATGTATCTGGGGATCCCGAAAAAACGGATGAAAGGGGAAGCGTACAAACTGTTTATCGACAAGTTTGTGCAACAAACCAAACTGCATTTTCCTAAAGCGGTGCTGCAGTGGGAGGATTTCAGTAAGTCCAACGCATTTAATAACCTGGCCAAGTATGAGGATGAGATCCCCTCTTTTAATGATGATATCCAAGGCACAGGCGCGGTGGTGTTGGCGGGTATTATTGGTGCCACCAAGATTAAAGGGGAAACTCTGGGCGAACAGATCTTTGCCGTTTATGGTGCCGGCGCCGGTGGTGTGGGTGTTGCGGATCAGATCTTTGCTGGCCTGCTAAAAGAGGGCGTGTCTCATCAGGCGGCCAGAGATCGTATCTTCATTTTGGATTCTCAAGGCGTGGTGTTCGATAACCGCGAAGGTCTGGATGAATACAAGCAGCGTTACGCTAAACCGGTTTCATTAGCCAGCGATTGGCAGTTAAAACAAGACAACAAAGCAGATCTTAGTGAGCTGATTGACAATGTCGCCGTGACGGTATTACTCGGCTGCAGTGGTGTTGGTGGTGCGTTTAAAGAAAATCACGTGAAGAAGATGCTTGATTACACGCAGCGCCCCATGGTGTTCCCGCTCTCTAACCCCACCAGTAACTGTGAAGCGTTACCAGAAGATATCTACCGGTGGAGCCAAGGGCAGGCGATTGTGGCAACCGGTAGCCCGTTTGATGATGTCGAATATGGCGGTAAGCCATACCGGATCGGTCAGGGGAATAATGTGTTCATTTTCCCCGCTGTTGGCTTAGCCACCATTGTCTCTGGTGTAAAAAAGATCACTATGGAGATGTTCACCACGGCGTCGTTTGCGCTGGCTGATTATGTACCGCAACAGGATCTCGATGAAGGTTGCGTGTTCCCACGTATCGGTGAATTAAAAGCGGTCTCTATGCATGTGGCCAAAGCCGTGCTTAAGCAAATTCAGGAAACAGATCCTGACGGATGTATGTGTGGCAAAGAGATAGATCAAGAGCTGGCTGCGCATATGTGGGAGCCCATTTACCTCCCTTACCGTCGAGTGTAGTGACTTAATAAATCGAGGTTGTTGATGTTTAGAACTCTTATTGCCATGGTGTTTTTGTGCGTTTCATTGGTATCCGCTGTGCTTGCCAATGATGTCAACAAACTCACCATCGAAGAACAGCGCTTGCCGGATGCGGAAAAAGCAATGACCGGCTTGCTGGCGCCTTTTGCAAAGCCCTTGGCGGCTATCGCTCGTCTGGATGCGTCAAACACGCTTGATCAGATCGCCGATATTGGCCGAGAGGGCTTCAACATCGGTAAAAAAATTGCCCAACAGCAGGCTGATGATCGGCCACTTTACTGGTTTCGTTTAGCCGCAAACGCCAAGTTTCGCAGCTTAGATCTGCCAGCAGAGACAAAAGCGCAATGGATAGACAGGTTCGAGCTGGAGAGTCGTGGCTTCGGCACCGCCGTGTTCTCAAAGGCAAAAAAACGTATCTTGGTGACCGGCTTTGACCCGTTCTTTTTAGATCGTCATATCGACCAATCCAACCCGTCGGGACTAGCTGCACTGCTGCTGGATAACGAACTGCTGACCGCCGATGGTACTTCGGCAGAGGTGCAAGCGGTGATGATCCCAGTACGTTTTGCTGACTTCGACGCAGGCATGATTGAAAAGCTGCTAATGCCCTATTTTAAGTACAATAAAGTCGACATGGTGGTCACCATTTCGATGGGGCGTGATGGCTTTGACTTGGAGCGTTTTCCAGGTCTAAGACGCAGTGCAGAGGCGCCGGGCAATCTGAATGTACTGACCGGAGCCACCAGCCAAGCGCCGTTAGTGCCGTTGTTACAAGGGCAGCCGCTAAGAGGCCCCGAGTTTTTAGAATATTCGTTACCTGCAGCTGAAATGATCAGCCTTGCCCAAGAGATGAATGCACCATTTCCTGTGACAGATAATCGTAACGTCGAAACTTTAACGGGGAAAAAGTCGCCCGCGTCATTGGCCGAGCTAAAAGGTGAAACCTCAGTACAAGGCTCGGGGGGAGGGTACTTGTCCAATGAGATCAGCTACCGCTCTATTCGCTTAAGAAATCTGATCGGTAGTAAGGTACCTGTTGGCCATATTCATACACCCAAGGTGAAAGCCTACGACAAAGAGAAAGAGCTGCAGATCGTTGACCAGATTAAGCTGATGCTAGCGGCGGCGATTCCAACGTTGCATTGATATTGATAGTGATGTTGGAGTAGTTCTGTTTACAGAATAGGTATGGCTAACTGTACTGGCTTGTACCCAATCTGACTGGCGGACGTGAACGGCTCCAATCAGGCCAGACAATCAGGCTTAAGCGAGGAGCTGTCATTCGCCGTAACTCACTGTTGGAAAGGAACAAGTTGGGGAATGGGTAACGCTCGCCTTTGGGGCAATTTGAACGAAGTGAAAATTGTCCCAACCGCGTAGCGGTTAATAAGAGGCGCTTGTTAGCGTGTATTTGGATATTCATCCATCAATCTCTGAAGTGCTTCGTTCTCTGAAATTTGATCCTGACCAATGTAGTTATGAACGTACTTTGCAACGATTCGCATTTTGCCCTCGCTCGATTGTATGGGTGAAAAAAGATGGAACCGTTCAAGTTTTGGCGTGTACCAAGCGAGCTGATCTTTGAATGAGTAGTAAGATTCGATTTCTCGGATTAGCATATCTTCTAATAAGACAATGGAGTCTGAACGCTCACTTTCTTCCATATGAAAAGCCGCTAACGTTAAAGCGCGAGCATTAGCTGTTGAGCTATTAAGCGTAACTTGAGACGTGGTTATAGATTCAGCAGTTCCAAGAGCATACCCCCCAATACCAAAAAGCCAACTGACACTAATCAGTGAAAGTGCCCAAACCACCGATATTAGTATGACTTGCTTATACTTCTTCATTGAACACTAACGCCTAAAGCACGGGCGGATTGAGCTGGCTAAACTTAGGAGCGAAGCGACGAAAGCCAGCGAAAAGGCCGTCCGCGTGAGTTGGTTTGTTAGCTCTTGTGACTTAGTGTTTGTAAGTATCAATATCAACGAATGCACCAATTGATCCAAGGAACTCAACCGTTTCTATTTCGAAACCTATTGCTGGAGTGGAATTATCTTCTTTCATCGAGAACCACAGAACAACTTCGAGCCTCGCGGATACATTGAAACGCTCCTTAGCCTGTAAAATCAGCTCTTTCTTGGTCCTGAGTTTGTCGACTATCTCAGTGGCCATTTCAAATACATCAATATAGTCATCAACGATGTTCTGAGTTGATAGCTGCCATGAACTCATTCGAGGAACACGGCCAGGAATTTTAGAGCCTTTACGCTTAACCGAGGTTGGTTCGATACCCAAGAACCTAGTGATCTCGTCCGGGTCGAAATCGTCTCCATCAAGCGCGAAGTAGACTCTTCCCTCATTGGTAGTGCTCAACAAATTCTCCCAGAGAGCTAACGCCTCAAACACCGGCCTGGTGAAGTTGGCGGCTTTTTTGGAACAAAAATGATGACAGCTTTACCAGGTCCGAGTGCTTTGACTTGTTCAATGTTTTAGTTTGCATTGGCCTCAATTCTAACGGACGGATTTCTCTCTACTTGATCGTCTGGCAAAACGTATAGTCTATCCGCAGTAACCCCTTTTACATTCTTGTGATTATTAATCAACTTCCATTGCTTTAGGGACAAGCATATCATTTTACGGCCAACATTATCTTCTATAACAAATGCCTTACTTAGATCGCTTGGAAGATCGGATTTAGAGCAAAAATCTGAGTACTTGTAATTGTCTGGCATATCTGGATGTGAGCATGAAAACGATTTGTGCCCACAAGATTGACATTCCCAGCTAGCGAGCGAGTTATACTTCCCCCCTTTAACACCCACCTGTTTCAAATTGGCCTCACCGTTAACTTCAAAAAATCTCTTTTTTCTTTTCTTAGTGGATATGACTTCTATTAGACCAAATGAACCTCTTTCTGAATCTGTAAAAAGATTCAATAAGTCTTCAGATAACAAAAGGGGGCTAAACATAATCTGATTAAAGTCACCAATGTTTCCTCTTGGAAAGTTTTCAGCTGTTAAGCTTTTAGATGTCCGTTTACCTATGCCACCTCTACATGCTTCACAATAACCGCCTTCGAATAACCCGTCCTGCCACTTTTGTCCTTCTGCTGCTTCATTCCAACTTAATTTCACCAATGCCGGATTCGCGTATTTGGATACTCCCGAAGGTTGCGGCGGTTCACGTAATAAATTTAAGATGGCTTCACCATCAGCATATCTATCGCAGATTTCGAGACACAGTTCTTCGCACGCAGTTTCAAAGTCTATATCCGACCCTTTCACAGATTTATCGTCATCAAGATAGACTAGGAATTTGTCCCCTTGCTTTTTCCATCTTGCTGGATAGGTATTACCTTCCAATGTAGTTACTCCAATGACATTGAACGCCCCAACCACTGGCGGGTTGAGCAGGCTAAACTAAGGAGCGGAGCGACGAAAGCCTGCGAAAAGCCGTCCGCGTGAGTTGGTTTGTTAGGCATTGCGGCTATGCCTGACTACCTTCATGACTTGGTAGAGCCCTAATAGTACAAGGGAGGCAATGACGACCTCAGCAAGCAGAAGGAGTAAAACAAATGCGCCAAGGTTTGCCGCAAGACTAAAGTAAACTAGCAATGATGTATGAAATGCCGCTGAATAACCCCACGACCACAATCGCCTTTTGACCGACTTGCTTGGCAAAGTTGCAACCAAGTAGACAGAGACGATGTAAAGCAGAGAAATAACTAGCGCCTTTACAGCAAATGGGCTAAATGAGCGTGATTCTCCGATAGTCACCACCGTGTATATGACAACTACCAATAGCCCGAATGCTAGGTATGAACCGCATGTTGCCCTGACAATCCAGCCTGATAACTTCTCTTCACTCATAAAGATGCCTAACAGTGTATTAGTACGACCTTGCAAGGTTAGCCTACCTTACAAGGTAGGAGGTGCGTATGTATCGTCGAACTAATAAATATCAGAAAAACATCGAACAATCATACAGCAAGCGAGCCGCGCAAGAATCTGAACCAAGTCAAGATTATGAGAAGCCTAAACAGCTACCCAAATTACGTCGAGTTATAGAGATTACCGACTTTGATGCTGGTGAAGCTATTGTTCACAGAATTGAGCTGTTTAAGACAGACCGCATTGATTGCTATGACGTAGTCATTGACGGGAAGTTGTGGCAGAGGCGAATGGGGTGGAGCCGGATCCTAGCTTCAATAAGAAAAGCAATGCCACGATTAACTGGCGAGTTGTATCCCTAGCAAGGAAAGGGGCAGAAGTGAGTGACACCACGATAAAGCGAATAGCTGTTCTCGCGTTCTTATGATGTCTGCCTTAATCCGTTTCCAACTTCAATTTCCTTATCATCCTTTGGCACCCACTCTTCGCAGTCTACATCCCACACCTCCACACACTTTGTCGCAAACCCCACAAACGCCAATTCAATAAAAACAACCACTTAACCGTGGCCTTGCTTTTGCAACTGTCATTGTGACGACAATTTTCCTTAGCCGGATGGCAAACGCGGGGCGGTTGAGTCTCTGTGTTGATAGCCATGCTGGAGGTGCCATGAAACGAAGTGAGATAGCGGCGTTACAGGATGAACCGGCTTGCAGTCATAACAAAACTGAAGGCAAGAGTGGTTGCAGTCGCCCTGTGCCTGGAGCGACGGCGGGGGGCTGCAGTTTTGATGGTGCGCAGATCAGTTTGTTGCCGATCGCGGATGTGGCTCATATCGTCCACGGCCCCATTGCTTGTGCGGGTAATAGCTGGAACAACCGCGGCACCCGTGCCAGTGGGCGAAACCTGTTTCGGTTGGGGTTTACTACTGACCTAAATGAACAGGATGTGATCATGGGGCGGGCGGAAAAACGTCTGTTGCATGCCATTCGTGAAGTGATTGAGAAGCACGATCCACCCGCGGTATTTGTTTATGTCACTTGCGTACCTGCGTTAGAGGGTAACGACGTTGATGCCATTTGTGAATTAGCCCAGTCCCGCTGGGGGCGACCCGTAGTCGCGGTCGATGCTGCCGGCTTTTATGGCAGCAAGAATCTGGGTAACCGTATTGCCGGTGATGTGATGGTGAAGAAGGTGGTGGGTACCGCTGAGCCGCCGCCGAAGCCGATGCAGCACCATCATCCTGAGCGTCCGGTGCACGATATCGTGTTTATCGGCGAGTACAACATTGCCGGTGAGTTTTGGCATGTGTCACCGCTATTTGAACAGCTGGGATATCGCATTCTCTGTTGTATGGCGGGCGACACGCGCTTCCACGAAATTCAGACCATGCACCGCGCTGACGCCGCCATGGTGGTGTGCTCGCGGGCACAGGTGAATGTGGCCAGAATGCTGGAAGAGCGCTGGGATATACCCTGGTTTGAAGGCAGCTTTTATGGCATCGAAGATACGTCCAATGCATTAAAGCAGTTTGCGCAATTAATTGGCGATGCCGATCTGATTGCCAATACCGATGAATTTACGGGCAGGAATGAATGCCGCATTCGATCGTTATTAGCCCCATATCGTGAACAGTTAAAAGGTAAAAAGGCGCTGCTTTATACGGGTGGGGTGAAGTCCTGGTCCATCGTTTCGGCGTTGCAGGAACTGGGCATTGAAGTGGTTGCGACCGGCACCAAGAAATCCACCGAAGAGGACAAAGCCCGCATTCGCGAGATTATGGGTGAAGACGCGCAGATGCTGGATGAGGGCGGGGCGCGTAACCTGCTGGATGTGGCCGCGCATTATCAAGCCGACTTAATGATTGCGGGTGGCCGCAATATGTACACCGCACTGAAAGCGCGCCTGCCATTCCTCGATATTAACCAAGAGCGTGAACACGCCTATGCAGGTTATGACGGTATGCTGACTTTTGCTAAAGAGCTATGCCGCACTATACAGAGCCCGATTTGGCAACATGTGCGCAGTGATGCCCCTTGGCAAACAGGGAAATTTCATGGTGCCTATGCACCCGCTATTTGCAGTGAACAGCGGCAGGGAGGTTACGATCATGAGTCAGAATAACTCATCATCACCGGCGTCATCTTCAGCAACACAGGGGTCAGTACCGCAGAAAGTGGAGCGTAATCGTCGCGCGTTAACCGAGCGCCCGTTAAAAACCAGCCAACCCACCGGGGCAACGCTGGCGACGCTGGGTATACGCAACAGTATTCCGTTGATGCATGGTTCGCAGGGCTGTTGCGCTTTTGCCAAGGTGTATTTGATCCAACACTTCCGTGAACCTGTGCCGATTCAAAACTCTGCGGTTGATCAGATCGCAGCCGTGATGGGTGCAGACAGTAACCTTATGGAAGCGTTGGTGTTGTTGTGTGAAAAGCATCAACCGGAACTGATTTCAGTGATCACCACCGGCCTGACAGAGATGCAGGGCAGTGATATCGACCGCGTGGTGAAAGAGTTTAAAGTCGCACATCCCCAGTTTAGCCATATCCATGTGGTCACCATGGCAACGCCAGATTTTGTGGGTTCTATGCAGACTGGCTTTGCCAATGGTGTCAGTGCTTTGGTCAAACAGATAGCCCGTGCACCGGTCGTTAAAGCCCGTCGTAAGCGGCAGGTGAACTTGCTTTGCTCGGTGGCGATGACGCCCGCCGATGTTGAGCTATTACATCGTTATTTGGATGCATTTGATCTCAGCACCATCATGTTGCCGGATCTGTCGGTCTCTATGGATGGCCATCTGGCTGATGATGACTTTTCGCCCACCAGTGCTGGCGGCACTTCGGTGCTGGAATTGGAAGAGATGGCGTCCAGTGCTGCGACCTTGGTGTTCGGTGAATCCCTGTTTGGTGTCGGGCAGTGGTTACAACAAAAATTTGCTGTGCCCAGTTTTGAATTCTCCTCATTAATGGGGATGGCGAACACCGACGCACTGGTGATGCGATTAGCTGAACTCAGTAGTAAGCCGGTGCCAGCGTGGTTAACCCGTGCCCGAAAGCGCTTGCAAGACGCGATGCTAGATAGCCATTTTCATCTCAGCACGGCACCCATCGCCATGGCGATGGAGAGTGATATGGCGCTGGGCTATACGGCCCTGCTGACCGAGCAAGGCTGTGAGATCTCGCGCTTAGTGACAGCCACCGACTCGCCGTTGTTAGCGCGCCTACCGATCAAGAAGATCGTGGTCGGTGATCTGTCGGATCTGGAGCCCGCCTTGGACAAAGTGTCGTTGGTGATCGGTAACACTCATACCGCCAATATGTGCGAGCCCAAATTGCCCGTGTTGCGTGCCGGCTACCCCTGCCATGACCGCTACGGTACGGCTGATCTATTGCAGATTGGCTACGAAGGCGCCCGTAGCAGACTGTTTGCCATGGTGAATATATTACTGGCGCAGCATCAGGATGAGGTGCCTGCCCATGTCAGCCGTTATCGTTTCGGGCCAGAAACAGTGAGTCAAAACGTCGCGGTTTAGAGCATAAGGAACTCGATATGAATCAACCGGAGCGGGTGTTGCATGTGGTGGAAGATGCGCATTCACCGATCAGTCAATTGCGCGTGGCGTTTGCCACTGGCGACAAAGAAACGGTCGATCAGCACTTTGGGTCGGCACGCAGCTTCATGATTTATGCCATCAACGAAGATGACTTTCACCTAGTGGAAGCGGTTGAATTTAAGCACGCTGCACAAGGCCATGATGATGGCAAATTACAGCCCAGGATTAATGCATTATCTGGCTGTGCTGCGGTGCACTTTATTGCCTGTGGGCCGCCAGCGATCCGCCAATTGCTGAATCAAGGCGTGCAGCCGCTGAAGCTGGAAGAGGGTAGTTGTATTCGCGGCTTACTGGAAGATATCCAGCAGCAGATGATCGCCGAACCGGAAAGCTGGCCTGCAAAAGCATTGCTAAAAAAGCGCCAGAGTCAGGTGGATGAACTGGAGCGCCTTGTCGGCTTGCTGGATGAAGATTGGTAGTTAATCGCTGACAACAGCAAGGGCAAATACCCCTCATCTCAATCTTCTCCCCAGGGGAGAAGAGGTTGCACATATTTTGCTCCCTCTCCTAGGTGAGAGGCATGTTTTACCAAAAAGAATGGTGAGGGGTCTTTGAGCGGCCGCCATTAGAAATGGATGAGGAAATCGCTGATAACAGCAAGAGCAAATACCCCTCATCTCAATCTTCTCCCCAGGGGAGAAGAGGTAAAAATACAGTGCGAAGAGCAGGCGGAATTTGACTGTTGGTCACTCTTCAAGGACGAGGGCAAACAATATTTTGCTGTTAGCACCTTCTCCAACAGGGGAACTGTTTGGCCTTGCATATTTGCTCCCTCTCCTAGGGGAGAGGGCTGGGGTGAGCGGTCTATATGCTTTTCAGCGGGAAACAGGATTTTTATCAAACTTAAGTATTAGGAGAGAACAATGAGTGCAGAAAAATATAAGGCGATCACCCGAGGCGGAACGCCATGGGAGCCAGAATTCGTTACCGAGGTTGATCAATCCACTTGTATCGGATGTGGCCGCTGTTACAAGGTGTGTCCGCGTGACGTATTTAATCTGGTTGAGCGTGAGATCGACGAAGATGATGATATGTACGACGATTATGAAGACGACGTGATGATGGTGATGGATGTCGAGAATGCCGATGATTGTATCGGTTGTAGCGCGTGTGCCCGTGTCTGTCCGAAGGATTGCCACACCCACGTTGCAGCCAGTGCGCTCTGAGTTTAGACGTCTATGAGTGATATCCCGGTTCGTGTCGTTGCAGTGGATGAAGAGTACCTGACGGTTGAAGGGCGACGGGCGGGTGGCTGTAGCGCCTGCGCCCAACAACAGCAGTGTGCTACCGGGGTGCTGCAACAAGCCGATCCCCGCACGTTTACGATGCGCATACACAAAGATGAAATAGATCGGGATGAGTTTGACCGCCACAGCGCTGTATCAATGGCTGATGGTCAACCGGCGGATCTATTTACGCCGCAGCAAGCGATCGTTATTAAGTGCGACGAAAAACAGATGTTGAGCGTGTTATTGCGTCTGTTCGTGCCGCCTTTATTGATGGTGGTGTCGGTACTCTTGTTATTCACATGGTTGATCACCACCAATTTAATACCGCCGCTTTCAGACCCATGGTTTGTCGGGCTAGCCTGTGCCGGTTTCGCTGGCGGCAGCTGGCTAAGCCATCGGTGGTTGGCTCACTACACCGCAACCCATGCACCACCGCAGGTTAAGCTGGTTGCCACTGAGTCAGAGGTACCGATCTCTGTCACCCATGACTGAATCTCTACCGATTTAGCTATGCTCAGCTATTCGCTGCACTCAAGTCTATTTGCGACGACTCACCAGTAATCTGTTCTCAGTTCAATTTTTCACGGGCAGCCGTTGCGGCCTCTATGCCCATTAGTGGCCAGCAACTCATGCTTCGGCTCACGTAGGGGATGACCACTTAGTTGCGACAGTGCCGATGTCGTTAATCCTACAAAGCTGACAAAAAGCGCTGTTAATGTGAGCCATGTCTCGTTTGTTGTTGCGTAGGTGTTAACAAAAAACCTTATTAAACCATTAGGTTAGGCTGATTAACCGCTCAGGCACCTGAATTGCAATAGTGACTGTGGGTGATAACCAGTGATTGCAACGAAGGTTTTTAGACAAGTGCCGGAGTCCGGACTCGAGCAGTGTTAACGGTTCCCACATCGTTTTAGCTGCACTCCCACTTGTCACTCTCTTTCCCTTCCTTGCAATCCTGGTTGTCTCCCTAACAAATTCATCAGTCAGTGGGGCGTCGGTTATGTGGAACTATTCAGAGAAAGTAAAAGAGCACTTTTTTACACCGCGAAATGCAAAAGTGGTCGAGCAGGCCAATGCGATTGGTGATGTCGGTTCTATCAGTTGTGGCGACGCGCTGCGTTTAACGCTTAAGGTCAATCCAGATACAGAGATTATTGAAGATGCCGGGTTTCAAACCTTTGGTTGCGGCAGTGCCATCGCCTCTTCATCTGCACTGACAGAGATCATTATTGGTAAAACCATCGATGAAGCGAAAAAGGTCAGTAACCAGGAGATCGCGGACTTTTTGGATGGTTTGCCGCCGGAAAAAATGCATTGCTCGGTGATGGGGATGGAAGCCCTGCACGCCGCCATTGCCCAGTATCGTGGCGAAGAGTTTGTTGATGACCATGAAGAGGGGGAATTGATCTGTAAGTGCTTTGCCATTGACGATGTGATGATCCGCCGCGTGGTGGCACAAAACAAACTCAGTACCCTTGAAGAGGTGATCAACTACACCAAAGCCGGCGGTGCTTGTTCTGCTTGTCATGAAAAGATTGAGTGGGTACTCGAGTCGTGCATCGAAGATTACGATGCCGCCAGTACACCAGCCAGCGTCGAACTGACGCCGCCAAAATCTATTGTCGAACGTGTGAAGCGTGTCGAAGCGGTGCTCGATGAACTTCGCCCCATGCTGCAGGCAGATGGTGGTGATGTACAGCTCGCAGATATTGACGATGACATGGTGTTTCTCACCCTCACCGGTGCGTGTTCTGGTTGCGGCCTGTCGGGTGCCACTTTGTCGATGATCGAACAACGCCTGAGCGAAGCTTTGGCGGAGCCCATTACTGTTTATCCGGTGGGCGGCGCTGCTCACGCAGGAGGTGTGTCATGAACTTGAACTACAAATGTTGTACCGGAACACCGGAAAGCGATCCCTTAGGCAGTGCCTATCTGGACAATAATGCGACGACGCAGGTCGATCCGAAAGTGGTTGAAGCGATGTTGCCTTTTTTGACGCAGTTTTATGGCAACCCCTCATCCATTCATAGCTTTGGTCGTCCGGTGGGGCAGGCGATCGAAACTGCGCGGCAGCAAGTTCAGGAATTGATCGGCGCTGAATTCAGCAGCGAAGTGGTGTTTACCTCTTGCGCCACCGAAGCCACGACCACGGCGATTTTATCCGCAGTGGAAGCGTTCCCAGAGCGCAAGGAGATCGTCACTTCGGTGGTTGAGCATCCAGCCACCTTGCAGATGTGTGAGCACCTGCAGCGCAGGGGTTACACCATTCATTGGATCCCGGTCGACAAGAAAGGCCGCATTGATATGGACGCTTATAAAGCCGCCTTGAGTGACCGCGTGGCGCTGGTGACCATGATGTGGGCGAACAACGAAACCGGTACATTGTTTCCGATCCGCGGTATGGCTGAACTGGCGAAAGCCCACGGCATTTTGTTTCACACTGATGCGGTTCAAGTAGCCGGTAAAGTGCCGATCCAGGTGGCCAATAGCGGTATCGATCTGTTGTCATTGTCGGGCCACAAATTTCACGCGCCAAAAGGTATCGGAGCACTCTATCTGCGCCGCGGCACCAAGTTCCGCCCACTGATGCGCGGTGGCCATCAAGAGCGCGGACGTCGAGCTGGTACCGAAAATGTCAGTGGTGTGGTTGCCCTTGGCGCAGCAGCGGCCATAGCCGCCGAGTCCGTCCGTACCGACACCGCTCGTATCAGTATGATGCGTGATCGTTTGGAGCAGGGATTGTTGGCGCGGGTGCCAAACGCCTTTGTTACCGGCGATCCAGGCAATCGCGTGCCTAATACCAGCAATGTGGCGTTTGAATATGTAGAAGGTGAATCGATCCTGTTGATGCTGAACCAGTTTGGTATTGCCGCGTCGTCAGGCTCCGCTTGCACCTCTGGCTCATTAGAGCCCAGTCACGTGATGCGCGCGATGGAGATCCCTTATACCGCAGCCCACGGCGCGATACGTTTTTCCCTCTCCCGTTTTACCACCGATGAGATGATCGATTCTGTGCTACAGGAGCTGCCGCCCATAGTTGCCAAACTACGCACCTTATCGCCGTACTGGAATGAAGCGGAAGGGGTGCCTCATACCGAAGAGTTTGCACCAGTATTTGGCTAACCGACTTGCCCCGTCTAACGGGGCAGAGGTAGGGCTAATAGGCATAGGGCGAAAAGTGGAGGTTAAGTTATGGCTGTGATCATTAATGACACCACGCTGCGGGATGGCGAACAGACCGCTGGGGTCGCTTTTTCACTGGCTGAGAAACTACAGATCGCTGAAGCGCTGCAGGCAGCCGGAGTTCCTGAACTGGAAATTGGTGTGCCGGCCATGGGCGAGATGGAGCGGGACGCTATTAGAGAGCTAGCTGCTGTCCTTACTCAGTCCCGGTCGATGGCTTGGTGCCGGATGACAACGTCAGACATTGATGCTTGTAGGGGCTTAGGGTTGGATTGGGTCGACTTGTCGATCCCTGTGTCTGAACAGCATCTGAAGCATAAACTTAATATCAGCAAAGCCACTATGCTCGGGCGTATAGAGCCTCATGTGAAGCAGGCCTTAGATATGGGGTTACAGGTGTGCATCGGCATGGAAGATGCGTCCCGCGCTGATCCCGCTTTGTTGTTACAAGTCGCCGAGCAGGCTGAGCTGGCGGGCGCTCAGCGACTGCGCTTTGCCGATACCCTAGGTATTCTTGACCCTTTTACCACCCATGAACTGATCTCTGCTTTGGTGGATTACACCTCACTACAGATTGAAATTCATGCGCACAATGATCTCGGCCTGGCGACAGCCAACACGCTTGCTGCGATCGCTGCTGGGGCCCATAGCGCCAACACCACGGTCACCGGCCTGGGCGAGCGCGCGGGCAATGCCCCGTTGGAAGAGGTGGCGATGGCGTTGGAGGTGATCCGTGGTGGCCGATATCGTGGCCAGAGCGGCATTCAAATAGCCAAATTACCGGAGATCTGCCAGCAGGTAGCGACCGCGTCGGGTCGTCGGATCTGCCAGCAAAAATGCATCGTCGGTAAAGGCGTGTTTACCCATGAGTCTGGTATTCATGTCGATGGTTTACTCAAAGATCCCAATAACTATCAGGGTTTCGATCCACAACTGTTGGGGCGACAGCATTCACTGGTGTTGGGTAAGCATTCCGGCTCGCGGGCGATCCAGAGCATTTGTCATTCGTTAGGCGTCTCTCTCAGCGACAGTGAATGTGAAAGCTTTAAGCTGCTGCTAACGCAATGGGTTGAGCAGTACAAACGTAGCCCGAAATCCGACGAATTGTTGCAACTGCTACAGCAGCAGTTGGCTGAGCCGCGCTTTGAAGCGCAGCGCTTGTATCCGCTATTACAGGCTTAAGGAGTACCTTATGACGAGTACAGCTGCAGCATCTAGTTCACCCCAATCAAGATTGCCGGCGACAGATCTCGATCTTGCATTGGCAGAGTTGGATTCTGCCGAAGATTTTCTGACGTTTTTTCAGGTCAGTTATCAACCGGAAGTGATCCAGCATCGCCGTATAGAGCTGTTACGCCAGTTCTATCAGCAACTGGCGAACACCCAAAAGCAAACCCCGATGCTGGGGTGGCAACACTATAAAAGTGCATTGAATAGAGCCTATTGCCTGATCCAGAAAGGTGAGCAGGTGGGGTTCGCTGCCAGTAAATGTGGCGACTGCCAAAAGTGCGATTAACAACCCGCTAAACGTAAACGGGGAGACGACATGCTAAATAGTAAGTTCGAGGTCGGCGGTAAGGTAAGGCTGATCCGTAATGTACGTGACGACGGTTCCTATATCGGCAAGCCGACCATTATTGACGGCGAAGAGATGCGCCGCGGTAAGCTACTGGTGCGTCGCGGAGAAGTTGGCTACGTCCGTCATGTCGGTATGTTCCTGCAAGATCAGGTGATCTATCAGGTGCACTTTCTCGATATCGACAAAACTGTTGGTTGCCGTGAAAACGAGCTAATAGATGGTGATGCCCTCTGGCAAGACAATCTGTTTGAGTACGGTGACAACGTGCAATTGGGGTTGTCGTTGTCACGGGATGGCGAGGTGTTTGCTAACAAAGGTGATCCGGTAAGTGTGCTGGGTGTGTATCGGCAACACAATGAACCAACCGAATACCGCGTGCAATGGCAAGACCAAGAACTGCTATTACCAGAAAAAGCGCTGATTGCAGTGAGTTGTTAGCCTTGTGGATCTCTCTAAGGGTTGAGGAGTTTTTCACCAAAAAGAACGGTGAAGGGCTTTGCAGTGGGCGTGGTTATTAGCTTTTTTTCCCTCTCCTAGGGGAGAGGCATTTCTCATCAAAAAGAATGGTGAGGGGTCTTAAGATTCAGAAGCCTTGGACGAAGCCTGATGAAGGGAAAGTACATAACAGAAAAGGCAAACACCCCTCATCTCAATCTTCTCCCCAAGGGAGAAGAGGTAAACAGAAAAAGCGCAGAGCTGAGAGGCTATGGCTGTTGATTACCTCTATTAGGAGCGAGGCACTTTGCAATGGGCTTGGTTATTAGCTTTTACTCCTTCTCCTAGGGGAGTTGTAATGTGCAGCGGCCTTGGTTATGGCTTTTACTCCCTCTCCTTGGGGAGAGGCATTTCTCATCAAAAAGATTGGTGAGGGGTCTTTAGAGCAAATAGTAACGGGACTTTTAGTTCAAATCGGTGAGAGTTTTTAGCCACCGCTTAGTTAAAGAAAACAGGCCAGGAGTACTTTATGAGCAACGTTCCACATGCATATCTATTGATGAAAGCCAGTCTTGCTCAGTTTGGCCTGAACCTCCAGCAGCTTAAGCCGGAGCAGCTTGCGCAAGCCGAGCGTGCAGCGGTTAATGCTCAGCAATTACAGCAGCGCGTGCTAAATAGTGCAGAGGCATCGAAAGTGGTGATTGGTGCATCGCAGGTGGAGCAGGCTATCAGTGAACTTCAATCGCGCTATCCACAGGTTGAGGAGTTTTACGACTCGTTGACCGTTAATGGATTAGATCTGCCTCAACTGCGCCAAGCGCTTAGAGACGAGATCCATAGCGAAACTGTGCTCGATTATATCTGTAAAGATCTGCCGGATCTGAGTCAGGAGCAGGCACTGGCTTACTATGACAAACAGCCGGAGAAGTTCTCCCAGCCAGAGCGGCGCCGGGTTAGTCATATTTTGCTGACTATCAATGACGAATTTCCAGAAAATACCGCCGAGCAAGCGTTAGCGAGGATCACTGAGTTGGCACAAAAGATAACCACTGACAACTTTGTTCATCTCGCCAAACGTTATTCTGAATGTCCCAGCGCCATGCGCGGTGGTGAACTGGGATTTAGCCACCAGGGACAACTCTATCCAGAGTTGGATCAGGTGCTATTTGGAATGTCGGCGAACGATATCTCCGCGCCGATCCAAAGTGAAATCGGTTATCACCTTATCTGGTGCCACGAGATCATGCCTGCCCATACCGTGAGTTTTGCTCAAGCTTACCCACAAATTAACCAAGCCCATATGAAGCGCGCCCGCGTTGCCAAGCAAAAACAGTGGCTGGCGGAGCTTGTTGTAGCAAATAGAGAGCAAACACAGCGCGATAAAGTCCTTAGTTAGTGGTTCTGCTAATTCGCGTGATCGCCGCAGCCTGCACGCCGGCTAAAGCGCCAATTGAAAACGAAATGGCGGATGGTATGCTTGATTCTTTTGACGCTGGACGCCAACTGCTCGAAAATAGTTTGTCACTAACTCAAGGAAGGTTGCCTCGACAAGTATCGGCGGTGCCTACATAACTCACCACTAGGCTGACAAATGATTAGTGTCTTTAGATGGATCTTAGTGATCCCTGCGGCTGTACTGGGATACTTGGCAAGCATGTTTATCGGCATGTCGACGCTTTTCGCATTTGAGAAATTTTGCCCTCCAGATCTGGTGATCTCAGAGATGTGTACGGCGGGTTATATGCACTATGTAGAAGCTATCTGTTTGCTGCTGTTCTCATCGTTGGCCGCTGTATTGGTTGTGTTGCTGCCTTCCCTTGTTGCGCCATCCAATAAACAGATGGTTGCCGGTGCGGCCTACATTGTTGGTGCTGTTACAGCGCTTTATATTGGGCTGGAGCTAAGCGCATACCTGGTTTTGTTGTCTGTATTGGCAAGTGGTGCGTTGACGTTATATTTGGTTCATCGTACGTCAACCAAGCATGCTTTGACCTGCGACTGAATGTGGTTCTAGTAACCCTTTACTATCTTACCGGCGCGCAGCAGGGTCGTTTCCGGAGTATCCGTGACTGCACAGTAGTGATTCCACGTGGCTATATGCTTTGAGAATATGCTCAACACTATCGTCGCGCCCTAGTTGAATGCGGCGGTAATGCGCGAGCGTTTTCTTTAGGTAGCTCTTTGCTAATTCGGCTTCTTCTGTTGAGGTTGAGCGCCAGATTTTGTCACCCACAGGGCTTATTGGGGCGCTACTATCTGTATTTGAAGAGACCTGTAGCACTTCGTAAAAGCGCCGGTTTTCAGTTACCAATACCTCATCAATTAAACTGAAATTTTGTGCGATCAGTGCTTGTCGTAAAGCGAACTGGTGGTGCACCGGGCACAGTAAAAAATCGATCGCTAAGTCTGGGTGCGCTCGGTGGATTTCTTGTATGAAACGGAGCATCAGATCGCCACCCACTCCAGCGATGATCACCAGATGTTTGCCTTGATATTGGCTCAGTGGCAGGGCTGCCACGTCCAAGCAGTGGGTTTGCCAAGTATGGGGTTGTCTGTCGGCATAAAAACGCGCGAGTTTCTCGTCTATCTGTGCCATTAACTCAGGCACGATATCGACAAAATGTACGGTATCTGCCGCCTTGTGTGTCAGCAGTGCAGCGCCAAGTAAGCCATGATCACAGCAGCAGTCCCAGACATGGCTATAACCTGCGTTCGCTTGCCGCGCGGTTAATACCATCTGTTCAATTTTCTGTAATCGTTTACCTAACTTCATCAGCGTCGTTTCACTAATTTTTTCAATGTAAGTTTCATTGCTACTTGGTTGGCCGCGTTATATCGCGACTCAATGAAGTTTAAAACTAAAATTGATGCCGCTTGCCGAGTGTTTGTTGTCGGTTCTTGGTGGCTTGTTTCAAGTGTGTACATTAATTGGTCTATTTTTAACCGGTAATCTTATACTGATTAAAGCGGGTTGCCCCTCACGGGGCATTCGCGTGGGCTCAGAGCGGTGTCCGTGAGTACTCTGATTATAATAATTATTAACGGATAACTAGCCGATGAATAGATCTCACACACCGATAGTGCCTCAGGAATCAAAGTGGGCAGTGCTTGCTGGCGTCGCTTTAATTTCGATGACTTTTTCTAGTTTTGCCCACCTTCCATCCTATGAAGGAGAACGAGTTAGAAACAGTGGGCACTTTGAAACCAGTGGCTTTTCTCAACCCGTTAGGGGGGAGTGTGATGTTAATGCGGTTGGGCCAACCGATCCCAACGCGGGTTCAGCCAATATCTACCTAGGTGCTGGCAACACGCCGCCGAATTTCTTCTGTCTATATGCCACACAGGATGATTGGAGTTTTAAATATCCGGTAGAGATAATTGAAAAATCACGTACCCCCGCGCCAGATTACGTACAAACGCTGGATCCATCATCAGATCCGTATGATACCTCTTACTTAGAAGAGGGATATATTCCCTGTGATCAATTTAATCCTGATCCATTCCAGTGCCCCCGTGAGATCCGTAATCCGGTGACCGGCCAAGTGACTGCGCTACCCGGTAACTGTATCGATACCGCCAAACCGGATGATCCCGCATTATGGAGAGAGCGAGAGGAGGCAGAGGCCAACGGTGAAGAGTTTCTTGGTGCACCAGATGGGATCTATCATTGTGCGATCCAATCAGGCTCACCTCGTCCGCGTACCAGCTCGGTACTGATGTCCACTCTCACGGGTGTAAATGATGTTGATTGGGGGCTCTATCGCTACAAACCTGCTTACAGGGAGCAGCCCATTGTTGCTGCACCGCAAGTGCCTGCATGTGAACAAAATCTTAAACAGTTTGTTAGTTTTGCCTACATGGGGCCGTTAGGCCTTCGGGATGCGCGGACGGGCGAAGAGTTATTTACGCCAGTAGGTGAGGTAGGTGACTTACCTGATGACGTAATTGACAATATCCCCAATGGCTACGGTATTCGGGTCAATTATCCGGATAAGTTTAATCCGCGCCGAAACAATCCAAGAATTGGCTATGCATCAGGTTTTGCCCAAAACGCTTGGTTACTGGCGCCGCATTCGATTAAAGAATGTATCGATAGCTTTGAAAAGTGCTTGGCAGAAGATGAGCTGCGTAGCCACTATGATGGCAACGACATCTTCTTTATTGATGAGCAAGAGTCAGTCGACCTTTATTTGGCGTGGTGGGTTAATGATCCGAGCAAGTATCGCTGGCAGGACTATTTAAAGCGCTACAAACTTTATGACGTCTCAATTACGACCGGTGTTATTGATCAATTCCTGTTAGGCGACTTTATCAGTATCGGTACTACTGGGCCATTTACCGCCAACGGGCGTTATGTGCATGGGCGTTGTTCTGATCCACGGCCAGGGGGCAGGGTGGATATGACCATAGAAACTAACTAACTTAATTGTCTGTCATGTGGAAAAGAGCGCTAAGGTTAGCGCTCTTTTTTTATGTTTGTTGCATGTTTGATCAGAGGGGCTAGACGTGGTTTCAGATCCCAGCAATATTAGTGTCGGCAGTCAGCCAAGTAATATTGTGTTGTTTATACCCAAGGAGCGTCAGGTGAAAACAAAATGGAGTTCGATGGCCGCAGTGGTGATGGCAATGCTACTGTCAGCATGCAGCGAACCGTTGCCTGTAGATAAGTTGAACTACGCCGGAGATTGGCAGAGTAGGGAGATGGAACTGCTAATTCTGACCGATGGCACGGTGGCCTATAAGCGATTACAAAAAGGCGGTACCACGTCTATCAATGCGCCTCTAAAAGAGTTTCAGGGTAACAACTTTATCGTCGGTGTTGGCCCTGTAACCACGACGTTTATTGTCGCTGAGCCCCCAACAGAGGTTGATGGCCAATGGCAGATGGTGGTTGATGGCGTGCGACTAACCAAAGCGCAGAATTAGCGTCTGATTATCATGTGTTCCATTATCACTTCCGCCAGCCAGTGCGGATCATCCAGTGGCAAGTCATGGCCTGAGTAGGGGTGAAGAGAAAGTGGACACTGCCATTGGCTGGCTATCTGTTTTGAACAAGTGGTATTGACCAATTGGTCGTGACTGGATGCGATTAATATCACTGGCACGTCGGGTTTTTGCCTGGGGGCACGATAACGCGCCGCGGCTAACCGGTTAGGCTCAGCCTTTGTCGCTCGTACACATTTTAAAGTGTTAGTTTGAAAAGATAGGAGGTTACTCTTAATAGAGGCCAAGCTGGTCATAATAGTCATAACGAAAGGAATAAGCGGATAGATAGTTATCTACCCGCCTTTTTAATTATTCAGGGCTATTGAGTATATTCGTAAGCACCAATATCAATTGCCATTCCGCTTGGTCTAATGTCTCCATCGATATCAACTAAAGGGATTCCGTTTTCTTCTATGCCGCTATCTATAGCGATACTATCAAAGAGTAAACTGAAATCATCATCTACATCGAACCCTGGAACATCGCTCACAGTGTTAAACTCATCCAGCTCGCTATTCTCAAAGCGTGCGGGAAGAATGTTATTTCTCACATCTGAGACTATGTTGTAGTAAGGGTTATTTCTAGCAATAGATAATGATATAGGGTTGTAAAAGATATTGTTTATAATTGATGAGTCTGTGTTTTTGTAAAAAGATAAAAACTCTTTTACGTTTATGAATGTATTATTGTAAATTTCAAACTTTTTACCATTATTGGCTTCATCTGCAGGGCGAATAACTTCAAATGCATCTTCATGTATGGCGGAAAAAATGTTGTTTATAATTTTTGAACCATGCGGGACTTTAAGAATGGTGCTAGCAAGGTAATAATCTGTTTTATTCTGGTAGATTCTATTGCCTATGAAGTCAACTTCTTTGTCGCTGTTAACTTGAATTCTTGTAGGTCGAACAATATGGAATGTGTTATTTGATATTTCTCCGCCAGAGATATCTAAGCCATATTCTCCAGTATAAATATCAAAACCTGAGATGTTAAATTTGTGTTCAGACTGAATGCCGTAGTCTTCATAATCTGGGCTAAGCCATAGTTCTGCACCTTCTGCTGCTTTAAGGTCAACAAATCTATCAAATTCTAACTGGCCGACATAGATTCCTGACTCTATTGAAAGGCTTCCTCCTTCAAGTGGGAGTTGCGAAGCAGCCTGAGAAATTGTATCTGTGGATTGCCCTATCGCAATAATTCTATCTTCAGAATTAGAAATAGACGTCTGTTCACTGTAAATATCAGTTAGTTCATAATTAATATTAATGTGACCTGTATTTATAGGGCTTGAAAACCTCAGGGTGATAGGTTGATAATAGTCAGATATGCACTCAAATCCATGAGCGTCAAAGTTACAGTTCATTATATCTATGGACGTGGGATCTATATCTAAACCAATTATCTCACTACCTGTATCGTTTGAGCTTAAATTACCTCTCACAATTATTTTATGACCTGGAATATATGGGCCATTACCAGAGTTCAAAATTAGGTCGTAGCTAAATCCATCAGATACACTGTTAATAGAGTATCCAATACTGTGAGAGTTCACGCTTGATGGCTCTATAGATGATGTCACATAGGTGTCTATTTTTTCACCAAAGGAAAAAACATATTCCAGTGATGGGGAAGCTATTTTTGCATAGAGAGTGAACCCCCCCCAGAATTCTGATGAAATAGAAGAGCTGAAAACATTGAGTTCACCTCTTGAGTTTAATCCTTGAAGATTACCAAGTTGGCACAAAACTTTGTTTTCTTGGTCGTCGGGAATCGATGTGCAATTATCACCGAAGTTTTCCAATTTAATATATGACGGAGTTTTTACTTCAACACTCCAATCATCAACGGAAGATAAAATTGCTGGCTCTATTTTTCCGAGTATTTTGAGATTTAATTCGTTTGACTCTTCTGAAAACAAATAAATAGAGTAATACTCTTGGTCATTCTCGTTGAGATACCAATCAAAATTGATTTCCATATTTGGACTATCCGCCATGGAACTAGGGGAGGTACCACTATAGAATTCGATTAAATTGCTCCAACCATCATAGTCTATATCCGCTTCAGAATCATCAAAGTTTGCATTTAGTCCGTAGTAAGTTTCCCAACCATTCCACATTCCATCGTTGTCATCGTCATTAAAATCACTGAGAACAGAATCTGTGACATACCACGATGGGTAACGAATTGGATCTTCAAATGTACCATCACCATCGTTATCAATCAGAAGTTCAGTTTTGGCAGAAAGATCAGTATCAGATTGCTCACCTCTGATCTGAGCAACGCCCAACGGGGTCGATAGCTCCATCAATCCACTCATTATGTGAAAATCTAAACTTCCCCAATCAACTAACATTGGTGTTAACGTTTCGACATTCACGTATCCATGCTTTCCAATATAGATTTCGCCGCCAATTTCTACTTCAAACCTATCTTGATCACTACATCGTTTTTGGGTTTGCAGATCCTTTAAATAGAAGTGTTCATTAATATTGTTTGTCGAGATCGCCATTGTGGTTTTTGTTACTGCATTACAGCTATTTAGTCCACTCTGATCCAAAACTCCATTTCGCTCTACATAGACACCATTTTGCGTTGCAATGCGAAGGTTCTCGTATGTGTATGTAAAATCAGTAAAGGTTAGATCGTATGAGTCAGCGATACTAGTAATTTTGGTTGTGAGCTTGCCCGTGATGACGGCGCTACCATAGGTGCAGTTTTGAAACTCAGCCTCAACCACACCAAGACCACTTGAATTTAAATCTTCATAGATCTCTATCCGACCTGAATCGCAATTTTCCGTAAACCGCGATGACTTTGCTTGTCTTCTTGTTGGAGCCAAAGGCTGGATAGCGCTTAAACTATTCGGGGGCGCAATACTTTCGGCAACATCAAGAGGGTTGGAGAATATGATTGACGAGAAGTCGGCGATAGCAGGGAGGGTTAGCTCTGCGGGTTCTTGGCTACCTAAGTAAAACTGAGCGATATTAGATTCTACAGGGGGCTCAACGACAACCTCATTACTTCCCCCTCCTCCACAAGCCGTTAGCAGGGTTGACACTACCAACATTGGAAAAACAACGCGCGGATGATTTTTGACCATGTCCATTTCCTTGGAATTACAACTTTGTAACAATTAGGCTAAAATACATGAAGCTAATAGAGTTTCAAAATCTTAAATTCTTTAATGAACGTTTACTGCGGGTGATCACCTTATTTCGCTGTTAATCGATCGTCAGCTTAATTCAGATTAGGCGTGATGTTAGGTTAGGCAAGAGATGTGGCTTTTGTTGCTGATTGAGCGCTTATCAGGGGTGGCAACGCTGGCGAAAAAGGGGGCGATTTACCTTGTCGGCAATACTTGCACGCGTATTACTGTACATGCACTCCCATAGGCGAGAGGTGCTTTTAGCTGTGTTTTGGTGGCTTTGAGGGGGTACTAATATCTGGACAAGATCTCTAGTGTAATCGTATACCACACTTGTCGTCTTTGCGCCGGTTTACGGTTTCTCCTGCAGTTTCTCTTTTATCACTTCCGCCAGCCAGTGCGGATCATCCAATGGCAAGTCATGGCCTGCGTAGGGGTGAAGATAAAGTGGACACTGCCATTGGCTGGCTATCTGTTTTGAACAAGTGGTATTGACCAATTGGTCGTGACTGGATGCGATTAATATCACTGGCACCTCGGGTTTTTGCCTGGGGGCACGATAACGTGCCGCGGCTAACAGTTGACGCAGGGCATTGGCTAGGCTGACGGGGGCTTCTCTGTGATACGCCACCCAGCGCTGCAGCAGCGGTTGATTGGTGGTGTGTCGATTTGAGGTCATTTGTAATATCAGTGCTTCTTTGGCTTGTAATGAGCGGGACAGCATAAAATGACGGATGATAGGCAGGTACCAGCGGCTAGCGAGGCGCTGAGTGATGTTGCTGAAGTTGGCAAAGCTGGTATTGATCAGAGCGATGCCGGAAAGCTCTTGCGGATATCGCTTTGCCCATTCGGTGGCAATCATTCCGCCCATGGAGATGGCGAGTAGGTAAGTTGCGCCTTGGTCGCGTTGCCGCTTTGTTTGCCGACGAAGATCTTCCACCATAGCGCTGATACTGCAAGCTGATGCTTCACCATGACGGCGACCATTTCCTGCCAGATCCGGTGTGATGATGGCTGTGTGGGGCAGTTTGTTACGCAATATCTCTGGTAGCGTTTCCCAATGGCGCTGTTCTCGCAAAAGCCCGCGAATAAGGATGATCTGGTGCTTCATTTGTTGCCTTTTCTACTATGGCTATACCAGTTTTTTAATCCGGCATTAAAGTCTTTGCGCTGTTGTTTCGCGGTTTGCGGCAACCATTCGGCGTAGCTGCGAGTTGCAGCCATTAAGAAGTCGATCAGTGCGTAATGTCGACGAAGGACGCGATTTTGTCGATGGGGTACGGTGGGGTTAAACAGATCGACAAACCGTAGCAGTTGCCGTGGGTTTTTCTTCACCCAAAGCCAGGAGCCCATCTCTAAGGTTAGGGGTAAAAAAGTGTGCTTGGGGTGCGTTTGCCTGCTTTCGTCGTAAAGTAGATCCCAGACATCGCCGTGGGTCGTGTAGCTGCTGGACTGTGGTTCAAATAGGTAGTTGGTGTTATGGCGATGGGCTTTATTAAACAAGCGGGATAACCGATAAGCGACCGCGAGATCTGCGATCGGTTGACGGGTACGGGCGTAGGGAAACCACACCCGATCGGTTAAGCCAAAGCCAGAATGACAATCGAGGCTGAGGCAGAACGGGCGTTGCAGTAGCTGCGTTTTTACCAACTGATAAACTGCGTTAATCTCCGACTCCATTGGTTGATTGGCTTTGCCTCGATACCAAGGCAGGTGGCGACTGAGTCGATGACCACCAGCGAGAAAAAGTACGCGTTCAGCAGATTCTATTGGTGCGTTGCGCATCAGATCGATGCCGTTGGGATTACACCGACGTCGCATCCACATGCCGCCTGGATTCACCAGAGGTACGAAGATCAAAGTCATCTGCTGCAGTTGCGCGTTTAGTCCCTTATCCCAGCGTAATCTTTCTAACAGGCTGCGCAGGAAGGCTAATAACACTTGGGTTCCAATGCGCTCTACACCATGGACACCACCTAATAAGACGAGGGCGGGGGCGGTGGGATCTTCACTGCCCAGCGTGAGTTGATAGACCGGCAGGGTGTGGGAACCACATTTTACTTGGGTCAGTACTCGCGATTTAATCTGGTTGTCGGCACGGTCAATCAGTTGCTGTAGTTCGAACAGCTCGGGTAAGTGTTTGTTTAACTCGTAGAGAAAGTCTGATCTCATTCATCGCCCTGTCATTGCGTCGTTAACTCCGGCCAATTCAATCTAGCGCGAGAATATGACAGTTTGGATATTTTCGATGATTGTTACAGTGCCGCTAAAGCTATTAATTCTTTGGTGCTGCGATGACGCGTTGTTTGCTGCCTGTGCCGGTCCAGTTTTGTTTTTTCATAACCGCCAATAAGGTATGGTGGGGCAACTAAGTGCCCGCTGAATAAATAGAAGATACATGCAACGTTTTACTACCCAATTTACTCTGTCTAAAAAATATCTGGCGGAATGCTACGATCAGTCTTTGCCCCATGGTAAGAACCCCAAGCCCAACTATATTTTTCCGGCATGTTTGTTTGTTGCTGGCACCGGTCTGCTGCTATTTACTGAACAAGCCAAGTTGGTCGGCATCATGTTGGTTGCGTTGGGTGGGCTGGAGCTTGTTCATATTCGATTTCGCCGCGCTTGGTGGTTAACACGGCAGATGTGGGGGCGCAGCTCGGGTAGTGAGGTGAAGCTAGCTATCGATGAAGATGGCATAAAGACACAAAATCCGTACACCCAAACAGCACTGCTATGGACAGATGTGGAACGCGTCATTGAAACCGAATTAGGGCTTATTCTGGTGGCCAAATCTGGTGCGCAACAGTATCTGTCTAAATCACTGTTCTCTGAGGAAGTGATAGGGGAGCTAGTAGCGTTGAATAGTTTGGGTGGCAGCTAGTTACTTTAGAACGAAAATTTTCAATAATCTGATAAGCATCAATGTAATTAACTTGTTGTTTAGTTAGTTTTTAATCGTTTTTAGAGGCAAGGATGTCGCCTTTAGCATCATTAACAGGGAGCTGGTTTCGTTAACCCTCCATATTCATCCCACTTACTATCAATTTCAAATTAATCAGGAATGCGTAGCGTGACTGTATTTACTCGGCAGATAATTCTCGCGCTTACCGTGCTTCTATTCGTAGGGTGCGGAAGTGAGTCTTCAGACGAAACAGTGGATCCTGTTGACGACACATCAGATCCTGTGGTGCCAGCAGATCCGGTCGTACCGACAGATCCGGTCGTGCCGACAGACCCTGTCACACCGATAGATCCGGCCATTCCGTCAAATCCAGTCACACCGACAGATCCGGTCATTCCGTCAAATCCAGTCATACCGACAGATCCGGTCATTCCGTCAAACCCAGTCATACCGACAGATCCGGTCGTGCCGACAGATCCGGTCATACCGACAGATCCGGTCATTCCGTCAAATCCAGTCATACCGACAGATCCGGTCATTCCGTCAAATCCAGTCATACCGACAGATCCAGTCGTACCGACAGATCCGGTCGTGCCGACAGATCCGGTCGTGCCGACAGATCCGGTCGTGCCGACAGATCCGGTCGTGCCGACAGATCCTGAAGACGATTCCCCGATAGTTCAGTATGTGACTACGACAAGTGCGAATGACTACATCAGCATTCCTGATTGGTCGCCCATCGATCCTGAACAGTTCAGTATTGTCATTTCGGGCTTGATTATCGCTGATGATCAGGAAGGGAATGCTTATGTTTTTGGTGGCAATGATTCAACCAAAAGCACATTGAGATATCGTACAACAAATTCTCAAGTGATGTTGTCTGGTAATTCAAATGCTTATATTTATCAGTCACTTAATTTGGGACAAGCGTATGATTGTACATTAAGTAAAAAAGCGGGGGATATCACGCTCGATTGTAATCAGGGAGCCATCCAACAACGTTTACAAGATCACCCCATGACATTTCGAAGTGTCAACCGCTTGCTGGGACATAGGGATAGCAATGAACTAATGGTTTCGTTAGCGGGTATCGAGTTTAACGATTTATTGGATACGGCCAATAGCCGCCACTATCGTTTTATAAACAAAGATGGCAGCTATAAGGTTGTTGACAGCTTAGGCAGCGACAATGATGGCGAGGTGATCGGTAACGTCGTTTTCACTGAGCTAGGTAAACCCATTGCCAATCTTCCGCCTAAACAGAGTGGTGCAGTCAACCTGCCTGATAGCCTGCAGAATCAACCGATTGATCTTACTGTACCCATGCTCACTTCTGGTATCCAAGATCCTGAAACTGATAATTTGGCCGTAAAATGGGATACGTTACGAGTTGTTTTTCCAGAAGGTACAGGTATTGAATATGATGCCGCTGAGGCTCCATCAATAAATAGTGCGTTGCTGACATTTGCCAACAACTATTACGGTAACTATCGCCTAGCCTACCAAGTTAACGACGGTGAGTATTCAATTGATGTGATTGCCAATGGCACCATTTCTGCGCCAGTTAGCGAAGCGCAGATCCCCGTTATTGATAGTGTGGAAGGCAACACAGGATTATTGTTGCAAGATCAGCAAATCACCTTTAATGGCCTCTTTTCAGCTAATCGTAACGGTCAACTGTTTTATGACAATGGTGAAGGTGTCGTTGGTGAACTTTCGCCTAATTTTAGTCACTATCGTGTCGTGGACACCAATACCTATTCAGGCACGCAAGTGCTAAATATGAAAGGTTTGAATAGTTCAGGTTGGCCGCCAATGCCCCTACCTGAAGCTCCTCTGTATGAAATATTTGTTTCCTATGTGGTTAAATTTGGTGCTGATCTGCCTGCTGAGCCCGTCAAGGACGGCATGATTAAAATGACCCGGGTAATTGGTCCTGGAACTGAGCATGGTGATCATCCCGCCTATGGCGTTACCACTTACGCAGCCTCAGCCGGTAGTACGGGCATTACTATGAATGGCACCAACTATTATCATGATGGTAATCCCATGTCACAATCGATGCGACGGGGTTGGACTAGGGTGATTGACCATGTACGCTTAAGCGATCCTGGTTTGCCAAATGGTGCGCGCATGCATCGACTCATCACCCCTGAAGGTTTACAAGTGTGGAAACACAAAGCATGGGGGGAGTTTGGCAATGTCTATTATAACTCTCCCGATGAACCTAATTATCCCCAAGCTGATATTGGTTGGCAGCTGCGCGAGAACGTCAAAACCAGGCTTGATGATAAGGGCGATGTTGGCTACGAACGGATTTTACCGCCTTTCTACTGGCGCCCAGAGGATTATGCCAACCTTTATTTGGCCGCGTTCTTTATTAACGATAGCGCAGAGCGTGTCGAGTTTTGTGATACCCCAACGTGGACTGAATGCGGAATGCCAGTGATCCAACCTATGGCTTATCGTAGTAGTACTCAAATTAATATTAATGTCGAGTTGGGCGAGTTAAACCCGGCGGAAAAACCAATTTACGCATACATATTTAATGCAGATGGTAGTTACAATGAAGATGGTGTTGAGGTTTCAAGGCCGTAATCTTCTATATAGGGTAGATGGTGCGCCTGACTAGAATCAGCATCTCAAATAATGCTGACATTGATTAAGGATATCTATGCAAGCATTAAGGCTACTTTTTCAATCGTATCACGCTGCATTTGAGCGTTTAGATCCTGCCGCTATCAGTGATTGCTATCTGTTGCCATGTGCCACTTCTGACGGTGATGGCAATGCAGTGTTTGCTGATTTGCAATCACTGCAGAATAAGTTCGCGCTGAACTGCCAGCAGTTACAAGCTGCTGGTTATACAAGTTCTGATTTTGAGATCCTGGAATATCAGCCTTTGGGTGACCGTGCGGCGTCGGTAAAGATAGCGTGGTCAGTCAGCTTTAATGAGCAGCAGCAACATTTTGGTACGCTTTACCTCTGCCATTTAGTCGCGGAAAGGTGGAAGATATTTAGCGCACAGGTTTTTCCGTTCTAACTAGTCAGTGTCGTGATGAAACCTATCACGGTTAAACATTCAATGTGTCGTTGTACTAAGTGCGGTAAGTTGGCTACGGTATATATTCAGTTAACACAAGGAGGCCGTATATGTTCAGTCACGTTTTTTTGGGTGCGAATGATCTTCAGGAATCGAAGCGTTTTTACGATGCTATTTTAGGCGCGATGGGGTATGAGCCAGGCGTGATCGATGAAAAGGGACGTTGCTTCTATTTCACCGATAGTGGTGTGTTTGCCATCACTAAGCCGATTGATGGGGAACCTGCTTGCCATGGCAATGGCACCACCATTGGTTTTGCAGCAAAAAGCCCTGAACAAGCGGATGCCTGGCATGCGGCTGGGATCGCTAATGGCGGTGTCACTTGTGAAGATCCGCCGGGGATACGGGAAGGTTCTATTGGTCAGCTTTATTTGGCTTATCTAAGGGATCCCGCGGGCAACAAGCTGTGTGCCTTGCATCGTTTGCCTAAAGATTGATCGTTCGTCCACCGAACAGAAAAAGGCAGGCCATCATAGGCCTGCCTTTTTGTTATCAGAACGGTTATTCAGTGTTTAGCGCACGGTGGGGCAGGCCAATTCGAAGTACTGATTATTATTGAATTCGAACTCCTGGATCACGTCCAGCTTCGCTTTGCGTACATGGGCGGCATAAGATCTGGGGTTAATCTTATTGATAAAGGTGACCAGTATTGGATAGCGCGTCGACATCTGCTGCAATGCGAACTCGAAAATTTGCTCGAAAACACCTTCGCCACGGACTGATTTATCGACACAGACCGGGCCGTACTGGTACGAGTTATCAACACTGAGCACCTGTTCGTTGTAGGTCAGCGAAGGTAGCCCTTTGATCATGTGCGCAAACATCGGCCATTTAGACCAAAACTGCCAAGAAGCTGCCATGGCATAGGCGACGACTTCACCCTCTTTTTCTGCAATAAACAACCCACGCTCCTGTGTGATTAGTTGGGTCATCTCTTCTTTAGTGAATGGCGTGGTGACAAAACCATCCTTCTTATCCTCTTCGGCGATGGAATCTACCTGATAGCGAAAATGAAGGGACAATACGTTGTCGATATCGGCTAACTCGGCACATCTAAACTGCATCTTGATTGTTCTCGTCAGGGCGTTGGTAAATGAAACGCCAGCGATAATATCACTCCCTTAGCGGCGCGACGATCTGTGCTTTGAGTTTTGCTTAGGATTTAAGCAAAACTCAATAGTAGCTAGAGTAGTGTGCCGACAAGCATCACTACTCTAGCTAAATGACTACACAGAACAGGCCGGACAGATCGGATCGCCGCCTGCTCCGGTCATATAGCCCCCCGCACAGCTGGCGGATTGACAGGCTATACAGTGGGCAGCGCCAATTTTACTGAGATCTAAACCGAGCAGTTGCGCTTCAGCCAGTTCCGGCGTGGCGTCCTCAGATAATGCTGGATCAGCGGCGAGTTCTGCCAGCGTTTGATAGTGATCACCTAGGCCAAACAGGGCTGCCAGTATTTGTACAAAGCGATATTCCGGGATCGCCTGATAGTTATCTATGCCAACCACATCACCACTTGACGTAACAAAATCTAGTTTCCCGAGCGAGCTATAATCCCAGTTTTGGGTGGAGTGCAGGGCTGCGCATATTTTGGGGAAGTAATGACAAAACGCTTTTCCTAGTTTCGTATCGCCAATCCCCTTGAACAGGTCGACAAATTCTTGTGTCGGCGGCAAAAACGGTACTAGGTCTAAGTAGTTTTCAAGCCGAGTGACAGGCAGAGCCATGGGATAGTGGGTAACAAAATTGGTATCTCCGGGATGGGGAGATGCGAAGGTGACGACTTGGGTGGCGATGATATTCTCACCTAACATTAATCGTGCCGCACCTAGTGAAGCTAACGGCCCGCCTTTGCTGTGTCCGGTAACGTAAATGGGTGCTGAAGGGTATTTTTGTTGCAGTAATTCCACTGCGGTAACGACGTCTTCCCATAGGGTATTTAGCGCGGCCCAAAATCCTGAGTGCACTTTACCGGGCAATGGTGGGGCGGAGACTGGGGCAGAATCCACAATGTCTTGCCACCAATCCTCTAGGCTGGCGACTGTCCATGCCGGCGGTAAGGTGCCCCGGAAGGCGATGATAATCCCATCCTGATTAATTCCAACCAAGCAGGCGTTGATCTTTGGCCCGGATCCCCCGCCGGATTTTGTTGCTGAAATTGCGGTGGGTGGTGCGGTCCAATTTACTGCTGGATCGTAAATGGCTGGCGCGATGTAGCTGCCAGTTTTACTACTGATACCGTAAGCACAATTACAGGCGCAAGCGAGTCGAGAGAAAAGCGTTGGGGCAGTGTTAGCCGTAGGTGATGACATCCGTTTGTCCTTATTAATCCTTGTGTGTGAACTATAGGCTTAAGACAAGGTAGGACATTTTACAAATAGCCATTGGCTATAAGCGCCGTGTTTCCTATTAGCTAAGGAAACTAAAACCGACAGCATTGGCTGTCGGTTGGGAGGGTGTTACTGCGCTGAAATGATATTCAACGTGATCAACAATCCGAAAATAACCAAAAACCAAAGCAAGGCACCGAGGAACAACCAAAGACAATTAAAAACAGTGAGGGTGCGATTTGAATTTGCGGCGGGGTCATTGCAAGCGATATTTGCCCTGATCTGACCTTGTAGCAGTGCCCAGCAGATAATAGGGATAAATGCCAAGCTTGAATATGCCAATAGTGGCACAACAATCTCATTGCTTGCCAATTTGTCTAAAAGCCGACCAAGTATGGTCAACACCACAAAAACGGTAGCCGCAAAGCTTAGCGACTTACGGGCTGGATGGTTACCTTGTTGGTACTTATCGTCAATAACGCCAAACAGGGCATGGGTGAAGAAAATGGCGAATATAGCCCGAGGGATTGGCCAGATGTTGTCGTTATTGTGTTTTTTAAACAGACTCCAATGCTTATAAAACCAGTAGATAGAGTAAAAACCTAGGGTACCAATAAAAAGGATGACAAACTTTAACGGTGATACGACGTAGAACTCTTGGGACACTTCCGTGTTTGTATTGGAGATCTCTGGTGCTGCATTGAGAACCTCTTCCATCTCAATTTCCTCATTTTGATTTTTGTCTGTGTATCTGCCGAAAGTTGGTGACGTTAAAAACCGACAGCATTGGCTGTCGGTTTGACGTGTGTGGCAAACAGGTTATTTGATCAAACGGATCGCAAAGGGGACACGGAATGGCTTGCCACTCGATGCCGCGATAGCTCCCATGATACAAAATACTAAATGACAAATACCCACGACTGGCATCAGTAAAGCGCCGATCACGACAATCACCAAAATGGCTGATAACAGGTAACCGATTGCAGCAGTAATTGACCAGTTCAACGCTTCTTTTGCCTGATCCTGCAGGTACGGATCATCTTTCTTGATGAGGTAAAAAATAAGGCCCGGAATAAAGCCAAAAAAGATCGTACCGATCCATGTCAGTAGCGCCATGTTTTTAGTGTCTTGAGAGATCTCTGCCTCTACTTCTGTTATTTCGTCACTCATTTGATTTCCTTTCTTGTATTCCCGATGGTGGCTTGCATTGTATTTCGCAATCAGCACCACTGATTTGTCATTGCTACCTGCTTTACTCTAAAGCCTGTTTGAAATCATATCTATAACCTTATTAGTTGTGAGTTCAAACATTTGCACGCCAATGTCCGAAAAATCAGCTTTCTGGCTATAGATTAAACGTGGCAATAAAAGGTGCGTGATCTGATTCGGGATACTTGCTGTCATAAGAGAATGGCAAACTCTCGTCATGCAGGTTTTCGTTGTGTATCTCTGCGCTGATAAAGCAGGTTAACAACGACTGTGAAATGAGCATATGGTCGAGTAGGTTTTTCTGGCCGTGGTGTAGATGGCTAAACTTTGTTGAATCGGCGATATTTCTGCTGCAAGAGATCAACACGCGGTCCCGAAGGTTTAGGTTGTTGGTATTTTCCACTGCGCCGGTCATCGCCTCGATCGGCACTTCGCCAGGCGCGGCGTTAAAATCACCGCACACTACTATTTTTGCGTCAGGATCGGCATCGAATATCTGATCTACCAAAATACGCGTTTCAAGCGCTTGCCCCACGCGTTTTATTGATGACAGGAAATAGCCCTCAGCCCATCCTGCCGCGCTATGCCAGCTAAAGCCGTTCTTTTGACCTGCAACATTGGATGCCAGTCTAGATTTTAAATGCAGGTTAATCATGTGAAGTTTAGAGCCATCGGGCAATAGCAATTTGGTATGAAGAATAGGGCGTTCCCAGCTCAGATCTTTGGCTTCCATTTCTGGTGGGTTAGCGGTGACTTTCCGATACGACAGCTTGGCGATGTGGTCATTGCGATATTGATATTCGGCCTCAATTTCAAATTTAGAAAGGATCACTAAATTGCGTTTGTCGTAGGGCGTGTTTTGGGTTTTGGTAAATGCCCGATGATAGTGTTCGTATTGGGTGCCTGCCAACACGGTATCAAGCGCAGATAAAACTCGGCTTGGATTATGACTGGTATGGGCGGATGTTTCCTGACCATGAACTTCCTGTAGACAAATAATATCTGCGTTGATGCGCTCGAAAGCAGCTTTAAGAATTGGCACGCGTTGATTCAGACTGGGATTAGTTTCGTCTGCTGGCGTATCTAAATTTTCAACATTAAAGGTTGCGATCCGCATGACGGCATCCTTGTGCCTTAGTGCCGATGATTACTCAAACTATAGATCCCTCGTCTGCCTTTTGGTTGACTTGTATGCTTTGCATAGTCAAATTAAGGCGGAAGAGGTGCACCTGCAAGCCAGTTTTGACGCTGATTACCTGCAGTACAAAGCGCGTGTGCGTAGATCGATTTAGCTCCTGTTTAAGAAAGTGGTTATTTAACGTTGAAGGACTAACGCATGGAAGTCATTGTTCCGGAACTCCCTGAAAGCACTACGTCCGCAAAGGTTAGTGCGTTGAATGTCCGTTGCGGAGATTCGGTTGGCTCCGATCAAATACTCGCAGAGATAGAAACCGACAAAGTTATATTGGAAATCGTCGCTCCAGCAGCTGCAGTGGTAGCAGGGATAAATGTGTCCGCGGGTGACTTTGTCGAATCTAAGCAGCTTTTATTGGTGCTTTCTGATGTGGTTGAACATGGATCCGTTGATCTGCTAGAGGCAGATTCAGTGGATGTGCGTCAGGGCATCTCAGTAAAGCTCGAGCAAGAATACCAGCAAAAGAGCGATTCAAAAGGTAACCGGCAAGGCCACGGTTTGGGTATGATGCTGTTGGGTACCATGGTTATTGGTGCCATGTTAATTATTATTGGGCTGCAATAATCTTGTGGCTAATTCTAAGTGGAAAATGAATCAATTGAGTGACGGATGTTAAGTAGAAAGTTAGTCACCGCAGGTGTCATCATTGGGGGCCTGGCCGCAGCCTTGGTCATGTTTATCGCATGGCAATACAGCCCTCAGTGTGAGTTTGATTGTGAGGGCAACGTCGATTGGCGCAACCTGTTGATGCTGGGCGGCGTGAGCTTTTTGCAGGTATTTGTGTTTGTTGTCTGTTTGGTACTTTTTATTCGGGCGATTAAACGCTTGTAACGTGCTTGTCCTCTCTTTGAGTCAATCATCAGTTTCGCTAAGCCCTTAGATTAGGTGGGATTACACGGGGTTTAGTCGATGAACTAGAGTGTCGGTTTTGCTAGATAGCGACGTGTAGTGAGGATGGATGGTAGCGAGAACGGACTTAACGCCATCGCCTCGATTGGCAGCGGTGCTTTGTTCCCGTATGGCGTTCAAGTTGTCAGCCATGGCATGTTGAATAGCTATTGATAGAGCGTTCTGTCCACCAAGCGGCGTCAAAAACGAGTGAAGGCCGCTATAGCGGCCTTCACTTAGGGCTTAGTTGGCAACTAAACCAATTCACTTTCCAACTGTGCTAACCAGGTGGCCACACGATCAGCGGTCAGATCGCTTTGATTGTCATTATCGAGTACGAGACCGACAAAACGACCATCTTCATCAACCGCTTGTGATTCATTAAAGGTGTAGCCATCTGTCGGCCAACTACCGATGACTTCTGCACCACATTCATCGACGGCGTCGTAAAGCTCGCCCAGGGCGTCAACGAATTCGTCTGGGTAGTTCACTTGATCGCCTAATCCATAAAGGGCGACTTTTTTTCCTTCCAGATCCAGCTCGTCGAAGTTGGGCATAAACTCTTCCCAGCTTTCTGTCTGACACTCTGACGACAATCCGGGCAGCTGCCCTTCACCTAGGGTGGGAGTGCCGAGGATCAAAACATCGTAGCTGAGCAGGGTGTCTGCATCGATACGGTTAATATTGAGTGGTTTATCGGCCACCTCTGCGCCCAAACTGTTGAATATCTGCTTGGCGACTTTGCGTGTATTGCCGGTGTCGGTTCCGAAGAAAATGCCTACTTTTGCCATGGTCTGAGCTCCTTAAATGCCTGCCAAAAGGCAGCAAAAACATATCTAACTATGATATTGCAATAAGGTTGCCATGCTTGTTGTGAATATAACTCATTGAATTTATTGGTGGAGTGACTGATGTTGGTACGGCTGATGTGGCATTGTCATACGACATTGTCGGAAACAAGACAGTGGTCGTGTGGGAGCAAACATTTTGCCAAGATACGCTTTGGCAAAGTTGCTGCGCGGTCTGAGATGACGACGGCAAAAAAAGGGACGCTTTGACGCGCCCCGACTGCTCAAACTATGACGGTGTAGATTGGATTATTCGTCGTCATCATCGTCTTCCGGTGGAAGCCAAGTGGTAGGGCGATATATCTCCACTCTGTCACCTTCCACCAGTCGTGTCTCTAGCGTGGCTAGCTTGCCGAAAATACCGACTTTCTGTTGGTCTAGCTGGATCTCGGGAAACAGCTCCTGCAGGCCAGAGCGGTTAATCGCGCTGATCACGGTCGCATATTCAGGCAGATCTAGATCCATCCACACCTGTTGTTCAGGCAGAGCGTAAGCGATACTGATACGCATCATTAACCTCCTTCTACGGCAGTGACGAGTTTATTCTTGGCTGCTTTTCTCGCCGCGATATGTTGTTCGAGTAAACGTTTCGCGGACAACATGCCACCTAAGATCAGGAAGCCGCCGGGGGGCAGGATCAGCAGCAGGATGCCACGATAATCGGGGATAATGACCATCTCTAGAAACGCAAAATGTTTTCCAAGCAGCAAACTGGCGTTGGCAAATAAGGTGCCGGCGCCAAATAGCTCTCGAATGCCACCCATCAATACCAGCACCCAGGTAAACCCCAGTCCCATCGCCAGCCCGTCGGCTGCCGCGGGTAGTATGGCATTACGACTGGCAAACGACTCGACGCGGCCAAGAATGGCGCAGTTGGTAACGATTAATGGAATAAACAGCCCTAACACTTTATGTAATGGGTGAAGCCAGGCATTGAGCAGTAGATCTGTAATGGTAACCAGCGTTGCGATCATCAGAATATTGACCGGAATACGCACCGCACGGCTTATCAAGGGGTTAAACAGTGAGGCCAGTACGTTGGCTGCAACCATCACCACCAGTGAGGCCAGGCCTAGCCCCAAACCATTGGTAGCACTGGTTGTCACCGCCAGCAAAGGACACAAAGCTAAACTTTGTCCCAAAACCACATTATTGTTCCAGAAGCCGTCGGCAAAGATTTTACGGTAATCACTCATGGCGTTTCCTCCGTTGGGGAGAGATCTTGCTTGAGGGGGAGATCTTTAAGTGCGCGATGAACGCCGTTAACGATCGCTCTTGGGGTTATGGTGGCACCGCTGAATTGGTCGAATTCGCCGCCGTCTTTGCGAACGGCCCATTGCTCGTCACCTGTATTGCCAAGTGAATGGCCGTCAAAAGCGAGTATCCAGTCACTTTTGGCCAGTTCGATTTTGTCCCCTAGGCCAGGCGTTTCAGCATGGGACAGCACTCTTACGCCAAGGATCTCGCCCTGAGGATCGGTACCGATCAGCAGTGAGATGGCACCGGCATACCCCATCGATTCTGTTTTAAGTACATAGCCTGTGACTTGGCCTTGTGCATTCATTGCGGTGAACATGGCGTAGTCGTGGCCTTCGGTACTGAAATGCTGTTCTGATTTAAGGATGTCGTTTTGATATCTTTCTAAAGGCATTACTTGCGCCAACCCTGCTAACTGATCTTCCTCTGCGCGCATGGCGATTGCCGGCGCGGTCAGCAGGTTTGTCAGCAGCAGGCATAGTGTGGCCGTGCCCGTAGCACCGGCGAGCAGTGCCGTTTGATAGCTGAGTGTGTCACGCATTTTTTCGATACAAGGCAACATAGGTCCTCCTAGACACTCAAGCGGCTGCGGGTACCAAAGATCTTCGGCCGCAGGTAGTGGTCGATGATTGGTGTGGTGGCATTCATGATGAGTACGGCAAAGGCGACGCCTTCCGGGTAACTACCAAAGCAGCGGATTAACCAGATCAACAGGCCGCAACCTATGCCAAATACCCATTGCCCTTTAGGACTGGCGGGAGAAGTGACCATGTCGGTTGCGATAAAGAAGGCGGCCAGCATGGCGCCTCCAGAGCAAATATGGGTGAGGGCAGACGCATATTCGCTGGGGTTAACCAGATGGGCGATAGCGGCGGGAACTGCCAGACCAAGTATTAACGCTGTAGGCAGAGGCCAACTGATGACACGGCGCCATAACAAAAATAGCCCACCGCAAGCCAATAATACTGCGCTGGTTTCGCCCAAACTTCCGGCATGATTACCTAGCAGCAGTGCCTTCGCTGAAACCCCAATGTTGCTGTGTGCAGCCAAGGGGGTGGCGGCGCTGACACCATCAATACCGTTACCAAGCCAGCTGTCGGTGAACGCCAGTCCTTCAGGAGTCATCAGTGGAGCCGCTGTTTGATTCCATGACGTGAGTTCGACAGGGAAACAGATCAGTAGCATTACCCGCGCCAGCATTGCAGGGTTGAACAGGTTTTGCCCCAGTCCACCGTAGATCTGCTTGCCTACCATAATGGCGAACAGAGAGCCGCTGAGCGCGACCCACCAAGGTGTTGATGGCGGCAAGCTCATCGCTAGCAGCCATCCAGTGAGCATGGCTGAGCCGTCGACGGCACTGTGCCAAGGTTTGTTTTGTGGAAGCAGGCACACTGCTTCACAGATCACTGCGCTAACGCAGCAAACTAACCACACCTGAAATGCTGGCAAACCGAACAGATAGAATCCGTACAGCGTAGCGGGCGTGAGCGCGAACAGCACCAGAAACATCAGCTTGGTGGTGCTTTGGTTGCTGTGACTATGGGGACCGGAAACCGCTGCAAATTGCACCATTATGATTCTCCTGTGGTTTTACTGGCTCTGGGGGCACGTTTGCGCCGTGGAGATTTGGCTGCTTTTGCTGCCTTCGCTGCTTTTTTCTCTGCCGCCTCTTTCGCTAGCCGCAGTTGGCGTGCCTCGGTTAATTGCCGTGCTTGGCCAGATTTGTTGGTCATGGCGCGTTGCGCATTGAGTGCACCGCGGGCGTGTTGGAAATACTGCACCAATGGGATATTCGATGGGCAAACATAGCTACACGCTCCGCAGAGCAGGCAGTGATCTAGGCCAAACTCCTTGGCCCCCTCAAAGTCTGATACGCGGCTATGGGCGGACATCTGAAATGGCATTAGCCCCATCGGGCAGGCATTGACGCAGCGGCCACAGCGCACACATTCGTGACTCTGCTTCGGGCGGACTTCCTCTTCGGATAGCGCCAGTAAGCCGCCAATGCTCTTATCGATAGGAACAAATGGCGATGGCAGCGCTTGCCCCATCATCGGCCCTCCGGCAACCAGACGTGCGGCTTCCATTTTTAAGCCACCACAAGCAGCTAATACTTGTGATACCAATGCGCCAATTGGCACAACAATATTGGCTGGCTGTTCGACGGCTCCCCCAGAAACAGTGATCACCCGTTCAATGAGTGGTCGTTGATAGCGCACGGCGTGGAATACGGCTCGCGCAGTGGCGACGTTATGCACCAGCACTCCAATGCTGGTACTGAGCTGTCCGGCGGGTACTGCTTTGCCTGTGACCGCTTTGATCAGATGGCGTTCTGAACCCATGGGGTAGAGGCTAGGTACTGACTGAATGCTGACCTGTTCTGCTTCGCTACAGGCGCTGGTGAGCGCTGCTAATGCCGCGGGTTTATTGTCCTCAATGGCGATAATGGCCTGCTTGCAGCCAATGGCTTTCACCATCAACTCTACGCCGGTAACAATTTCAGGCGCGTATTCGCGCATTAGACGATCGTCACAGGTTAGATAGGGTTCGCATTCACCGCCGTTAATGACTAGCGTGTGAACCCCATTCTGTGCTGCGAGGCGGAGCTTGATACCGGTCGGGAACCCTGCGCCACCAAGCCCAACCACACCGGCCGCTAACACCCGTCGAATAATGGTTTCAGGTGATAGTTCAAATGGATTGCATGGCTCATGGGGGATCCCCCAGCGCGGATCGTCATTGGCATCAATCACCAAGGTTGCGCCTTTCAGCCCCGAGGGGTGGGCGGTGACATGGGGTTTAATTTCCCGTACTACGCCATTGACTGGGGAGTGCAGGGGAACACTCATATCACTGGCACCCTTGGCCACTAACTGGCCTTTGTAAACGGTTTCCCCTTCATTGACGATGGTATGCAGCATGGAGCCATTGCGCTGCTGTAGCCCGAGAAACACCTGCTTTGGGTGGGGCATCGTGGTAATCGATGAGTGCTGCGACAGCTCTTTATAGCCAGTGGGATGAATACCACCACTAAAGGGTTTGCGACTCAGGGAAAAACCTAGCTTATCGAATGAGAACATGGGCCACTCCTAGGCAACGTTGGGTTTCGGCCATTGCCATGTGTGGATGGCGGGGGTCACTGGTTGCATGGTTAAGCAATCTTGTGGGCAAGCTTTTTCGCATAGGCGACAACCGGTGCAGACCTGGCTAATGACGGTGTGCATCTGTTTGCTAGCGCCGACGATGGCGTCAAACGGGCAGGCTTTGAAACAACGGGTACAGCCAGAGCACTGACTTTCATCTATGTAGGCTACCCACTGGGTGTCATCGCCTTTGGCGGTGAGGTCTACGCCGAGTAGTTTGGCAATACTGGCCGCCAGGCTATTGCCTCCGGGTGGGCAGCAGTCAGGTCCTAGCGCACCAGCGACCATTGCCTCTGCGGCCTGACGACATCCAGGCTCGCCGCACTGGCCGCATTGACCCCCAGGTAATAACGCTTCGAGGTCATCTACACGGGAATCACTTTCTACTTTAAATGCCCGTGATGCCCAACCCAACAGAGCACCCAGCAGGGCACCAAGGGCAATGAAACAGCTAACAGATATGATCAATGTAAAAAGGCTCATGGTTAACTCCTTTAAGCTGTTGTTAGCTTGCCTTTACCATGCCGGCGAAGCCCATAAAGGCCATCGACAACAGACCTGCAGTAATAAAAGCGATAGGTGCCCCTTCGAATACTGCGGGTACTTTCGCTAATTTCAGTCGCTGCCTGAGTCCAGCAAACAGCACAATCACCAGAGTGAAACCGAGGGCAGAGCCAAGCCCGTAGACCAGAGTTTCGGTAAACGACATCTGCTCCTGAACGACTAGTAGTGCCACGCCAAGTACGGCGCAGTTGGTGGTAATTAGGGGAAGGAAGATCCCTAGGGACTGGTAAAGCGCGGGACTCATCTTCTGTATATACAACTCGGTGAACTGCACCACTGCTGCGATCACCAGAATAAATGCCAGGATCCGCATCACGCCTAAATCGAGGGGCTGCAACAGGGTGCGTTCAATCACCCAGGCTGATATTGCAGCGAGGCAGAGAACAAACGTGGTGGCCAATCCCATCCCTAGCGCGCTGTCGATTTTGTTGGATACCCCCATAAAAGGGCAGAGGCCGAGAAACTTAGCTAGCACCACATTGTTGACCAGTGCTGTACCGACCAGCAGTAGGAAATAGTCGCTCATAGCAGGGCTCCTGTTTAGATGAAGAAAACACAGAGATACCCAAAACCGGATTAGGGGGAACGTTGGGTACCACCTACTGCGTTCGTTGAAACCAATCGCTTGGCCTACTGACAGCTCCTTATCCCCTCTGCATGGGCTGTGCCATTGCTCGGCGTGCATCATCAAAGTGCGTTTTTCCCTTTGCTGGTGCGGTGTTAACTGGGGATATGAATAGAACGGCCCATCGATAGGCGTACTAAATGCGACAAATCTTAAGGTTAATTTGTGTGGGTTTGTCACAAATCAAACAAAGGCTTCTTTAGCTAAGCCCTTGCATACCTTGGCACCGAGATGGGAACGGTGATTGCAGTTAGGGATAACCATGAGCGATGTCGGTGACCTCGCACTTATGTGTGGTGGAGGAAAGGATGAGCAAACAGCAAGAAAGTGCGGTGATAGATATGACTCCGTTTTTTAATGGCGAAGTGGGCAGCGAAACAGCCGTTAGCCAATTCATTCAAACCGTAGAACAGGCGCCGATGGCGATTTCCATCACCGATACGGATGCCAATATTCTCTACGTAAACCCCTGGTTTTGTCAGACCACTGGCTATGGGTTGCAGGAGATTAAAGGTGAAAACCATTCCATCCTGAGTTACCGAACAACCCCTGCAGAGGTTTATCAAGGGTTGTGGAACCAGTTAAAGAAAGGGCGCAGCTGGCAGGGACGGTTAATTAATCGGCGCAAAAATGGTGAACGCTATTTGGCCGATGTGATCGTAACGCCCTTGACCGATGGTGAAGGTGAAACGACCCACTTTCTGGGGATCCACCGGGATGTCACCGAAACCCACGAATTGACCACCAAGCTGATCAATCAAAAAACCTTGGTTGAGGCTGTGCTCAATGCCGCGCCAGTGGCCATTGCCCTACTTGATGAAAACCAACAGGTTGTGCTCGATAACTTAAGTTACAAAGCGTTGGCAGCAGATTTTCAACAAGAGCCGGCGAAACAGATCATCGCCAAATTGAAAGAGGAACTGGGTGAAAATGCCACCGAGCAGCTGCGCACACGGCGCTTTGTTGAAGGACACAGTCTGAGCTTGGAGTTAAAGCAGTCTCGGGGCGAGCGCTGGTTCTACTGCAAGTTGTCGGGGTTCTCTGCGGCAGACAGTGGCGTGGATGATTACTTTGCGCCCACCGCCAGCGATTATCTGGTGTTGACCATCAGCGAACACACCAAAGAGAAGCGGCATCAGGAGCAGCAACGGGTGTCGGAACTGCAGAGGATGACGGCTGAGTCGGAAATGATGCATGTAATGCAGGAGACGTTACATGCTGCTATCCACCAGATGCAGGGGCCGATAAATATGATTGAGGCGGCAGTCACCGTGCTTACTGGCCGTTCCGGTAAATGTCCGGGGTTAGAAGCGATGGAGATGGCGCTCAAATCTGGCGCCGATGCCGTTGACCAGCTGCGTGATGCATTGCCGGATAGACCACAAGAGGCGCAGCAGCCGGTAAATATTAATCAGCTGGTACATGATGTGGCGGCGTTGAGTACCCAGCGACTGTTAAAAACTTCGATTCCGATGCAGCTCAAGCTGACCGCTACGCTGCCTTCAATTAATGGCCAACCGAGCCGGTTACGTGTGGCGATTAAGCAGCTGCTGGACAATGCCATCGACGCTATCGAGTTTGGTAAGCCGCAAAGCCGTGAGATCGAAATCCAAACCTATATGGACGATGAGTCCGTGGTGGTGCTGATTGATGATAGTGGTCCCGGTGTGCCACAAGCCAACAAAATCAAAGCGTTTCAACCCTTTTATAGTACCAAACCTGTTGCTTCAAACGGCGCCCGTGGCGTGGGTTTGAGCATAGTACAACAGGTGATGAATGAGCATTGTGGCTCCACGTTACTGCAGCGCAGTCCTTTAGGGGGCTGCCGAGCCGTTATCAGTTTACCGCGACGTGAAAGAGACAGGAGTTAGCCATGGATACGCTATTAACTCGACCGGAAAAAATTGCGGAAAAGCATCTTTCTGCGCTGTACAAAGTTAGCAGCCTGTTAGGCAATAGTCTCGACTATACGCAGACGGTAAGTCAGGTATTGCAGGTGCTTCATGATGACGCGCTGTTAAGCCATGGCATGTTGGCGCTACTGGACAGCGAAAGGGAAATGCTGGTGATCGACGCTTTGCATTCACCGGAACAAGACGCCAATCAACAGACTGGCACAGTGCGATATCGCGCTGGTGAAGGGATCATTGGTAGTGTGGTGAGTCAGGGGCAACCGATTGTGCTGGCCAGAGTATCTGATGATCTGCGATTTGCCGATAAGCTAGCACTGTATGCGCTTGATAAACCGTTTATTGCTGTGCCGTTGAAGCAGCGTGATGGCACGGTACATGGGGTATTAGCCGCGCAGCCAGAACTCGCCAGTACCGAATTGTTGGAGCATTTCACACGACTGGTAGAGATGATCGCCACGCTGATCGGTAAAAATGTGCTATTGGCAAAAAATGTCGCCGAGCAGAATGACAACCTGGTCGCTGAGCGTGATCGTTTGCGGCGCAAAGTGCGCGGCAATTACAGCTTCGACAATATGGTTGGCCATACCCGTTCAATGCGCAAGATATTTGAGCAGGTGCGCTTGGTATCGAAATGGGACAGTACCGTATTGGTGCGGGGTGAGTCAGGCACGGGTAAGGAATTGATCGCCAATGCCATTCATTATAACTCGCCACGAGCAAACGGGCCTTTCGTTAAGTTGAACTGCGCTGCACTGCCAGACAACCTGTTGGAATCGGAACTGTTTGGTCATGAGAAGGGGGCGTTTACCGGGGCGGTAAAGCAGCGTAAAGGTCGATTTGAGATGGCCGATGGCGGCACCCTGTTTCTTGATGAAGTGGGGGAGATATCAGCAGCGTTTCAGGCCAAGCTTTTGCGGATCCTGCAGGAGGGAGAATTTGAGCGGGTTGGCGGTACGCAAACGTTAAAGGTTGACGTGCGTATTGTTGCGGCAACTAACCGTAATCTTGAAGATGAGGTGCGTGCCGAACGGTTCCGGGAAGATCTATATTATCGACTCAACGTGATGCCTATCTACCCGCCACCGCTACGGGAGCGTATTGAAGATCTGCCGGAGTTGACCAAGTTTCTGATTGAAAAACTGTCCAAGGTACAAAACCGTGAGCTGTCGGTGACCGATGGCGCGATCCGTACCATGATGGGATATCACTGGCCAGGTAATGTCCGTGAGCTGGAAAATATGCTGGAGCGGGCGTCCATCATGAGTGAAGAGGGCAGTATCGATCAGGATTTGATCATGCTTGGCGGCGTTGATGCGCCGATGAAACTCTCTTCTTCTGCGCCTAACTTGACTGCCACTTTAGCTAAAACGGACCTGGAAGATCCTGAAATAGATGAACGTGAGCGGGTGGTTGCTGCATTGGAACAGGCGGGTTGGGTGCAAGCGAAAGCCGCGCGCTTGCTGGATATGACTCCAAGACAGATCGCTTACCGAATACAAACGATGAATATCAGAATGCGACAACTCTAATGTCAGGTACCTCACAAATGTGATGTTTGTGAGGTACATCACTCTCGAGTCCTTTCTTAACTTATTGAAAAATAACTATTAACGTGTTGGCGGGTCCTTTGCATTAGCTTATGTAAGTGAATTGACTGAAACGGATGGGTGACCTAGTCACCAGGATGTATGTGGAGGACTCAGATGGGCGAGCTGCTAGCAACTCAACAAGCGAAGATTGAAACGCACCCTTGTTATTCAAAACAGGCACACCAGTACGCGCGTATTCACCTCCCGGTAGCGCCCGCCTGTAACATTCAATGTAACTACTGTAATCGTAAGTTTGATTGCAGTAATGAGTCTCGTCCGGGCGTTGTCTCAAAACTGATGTCACCAGCGGAAGCGGTGGCTCGCTATCAAAAAGTGAAGATGCGGATCCCAGAAACCCGTGTCGTTGGGATCGCTGGGCCTGGTGATCCGTTGGCTAATCCAAAGTCGACCATAGCTACCTTGAAAGCGGTGGCAGCGCTACAACATGAGCTGCACCTGTGTGTCTCAACCAATGGCTTAAATCTGCTTGATCACGTTGATGACCTAAAGGCGGTGGGTGTAGACCACCTAACCATCACTATTAACTGTATCGACGCTGATATAGGCAGCAAGATCTATCCCTGGGTCTATTTTAACCATAAACGTTTACGTGGTCGTGTAGCGGCACAAACGCTGATTGACCGTCAGCTGGCTGGTTTAAAAGCGGCGGCGGACCTCGGCATGTTGGTGAAGATCAACACCGTACTGATCCCGGGGGTCAATGATCATCACGTTGCGGCAGTCGCGCAAGAGGTGAAACGCCTAGGCGCTATGTTGCATAACGTTATGCCGCTGATCGCAGAAGCGGAACACGGTACTTACTTTGGTTTAATGGGGCAGCGAAGCCCGACTGAATCTGAGATTGCCGCGGCTCGTGAAGCGGCGGGGCAGTCGATGGAGCAGATGAGCCATTGTCAGCAGTGCCGCGCTGATGCCGTAGGTAAGCTGGGGCAAGATTGTCATGCGGACCTTGATGATGACGGGTCTAGCGCGTGTGGCACTAGCGCTTTGCCGGCGGCAGAGCGATATATTGCCGTGGCCAGCCAGAGCGGCGTGCTGATTGATCAGCATTTCGGCCATGCTACGCATTTTCAAGTCTATCAACTGACTCAAGCGGGCATCGTCAGGCAGCCAGATCGCGATGTCGATCAATACTGTTTGGGTAGCACCGAGTGTGATGATGAATCCCTTAACCAACAGCAGCGTATGTCCACTTTGATCAGTAGCCTTGAGGGGTGTGATCAGGTGTTGTGCTCCCGTATTGGAATGGGGCCTTGGCAATCTTTAGAGCAGCATGGTGTCACCCCATCTACCGATTATGCAATGCAGGCTATTGATGAGGTGTTGGCAATTGAATGGCAACGGTTCTGTGAAAATTCAACACAGGGGACGGTGAGCAGTGAGATAGGGGAGGTGTGCTAATGGCTTTCGAAATCACTGCAAGTTGTATCGGCTGCAATGCGTGTAAGCTGGTTTGCCCACAAAAAGCGATAACGGTAGGGCCTAAGCAGTACGCAATTTTACCGCATCGTTGTAATGAATGTGTCGGGCACCACGCTGATCCGCAATGCGCCAGTATCTGTCCGGTTGAAACTGCCATCGTTAATGCTGAGGGACGAGCGCTGAATCCGCCCGGTAGCCTAACTGGGTTGCCTGATGAACGTAAAGTCGTCGCCTTGTCAAAAAGGAGAGCGCGCTTATGACCGCCAATACGATAGCTTTCTCATTCTCTTGGGGTAGCCTGCTTTCCCAACACCACCAAGCGCAGGTAAAGGACGATAAGAATTGGGCGTGGGCACAAGCTAATGCCTGGTCGCAAGCGAACCGCGATTTTATCAATCAAATTATTAAGGCGCAGCTAACGGGAAAGAGTGGTCTACCGTACGGCTTAGGTATGGCGATGGCTGCTTATCGGGACGTATTAAGAACCCAAGTCGATAAGCGCCTATTGGCGTTAGACCAAAGGTGGCGAGAAAACGAATGGCCTATGCTGCGGGCGCGGTCTGAGCTGCTTAATTCGTTGCACAATTCGCGCCTAGAAGAGCGGAATCAGTTGGCTCAATTACTGCTGGCACATGCCGATGAAGCGATCCCTGGTGCGGAGGTGATCGCCTTGGTTGTGGCTAGCGCTTGTCTTGATAAGGCGCATCTATGGCGAGCATTAGGAATGACTAGCCGAGAACAGCTACGTTATCTGCTAGAGCATAACTTCCCGCAATTGGCAGCAAATAACACCGAAGATATGCGTTGGAAGAAGTACTTCTACCGTTGTCTATGCCAGGGGGAAGGAGATTATGTGTGTCGCGCGCCTAGCTGTGGCGAATGTCAAAGCTATAACGAGTGCTTCGGACCCGAATTGTAATGGCGTAATTTTTCTCTGTGTTGGTTATTTCAGGGGGCGTAGATGCGCATATTGTTGATATTCTTGTGGTTAATTAATGGCTCCGTTGTTGCTGAAACCATCGTTATTCGAGTGGCCGTGGCTGCCAACTTTAATGCCACCTTGCAGCAAATTGTGGCTAATTATGAAACTGAAACCGGAACTAAGATCGAGATCAGTGTTGCCTCCAGTGGTGTGCTCTATCAACAGATCGTCCACGGTGCACCTTTCGACCTCTTTTTGTCTGCCGATGCTGTACGACCTGCCGCTTTATATGAGCAGCAACTTGCCTTGGGCAAGCCATTCACCTACGTACGTGGCGCTTTGGCGTTCTGGTGCCCAACGTGCGAAAGACTGAGCTTGGATACCGTTGCCAGTTGGCGCGCGCGGGTGGCAATGGCAAACCCCAATACAGCCCCTTATGGTGCTGCAGCTGCAGAAGTTGTGCGACATCTGCACTGGTCGTCAACGATACCTCCCGCCGTTGGCAATAGTGTCTCTCAAGCCTATCAATTTATCGCTACAGGTAATGTCGCTGGCGGTTTCGTTGCTTATTCACAGGTGATTGATCAGCCGAGTCAGGCGATAAAGCTACCTGTTGAGTGGTACACGCCAATTGTGCAACAAGGGGTGGTATTAAAGCGCAGTCAATATCCTGAGCAGACCAATGCATTTGTTAATTATCTACTAAGTCAGGGACAGCGAGAGGTGTTAAAAATGGGCTATTTGGCTACGGACGTTGTGCTATGAGCGCGGCGGACTGGCAAGCGGTCATATTAACCCTGAAGCTGGCATTACTGACGACGGTGACCTTGATGCTAATCGGCCCTATGTTGGCCTGGTGGCTGGCGCGCAAACGTTCATTTATCGCCAGTTGTGTTGAGGCGGTAGTGGCCCTGCCACTGGTGTTGCCGCCGACCGTATTAGGTTTCTATCTGTTATGGGCTTTTTCGCCGGTTAACGGTTTCGGTGCGCTGTGGTTGCAGTGGTTTGGCAGCCCGTTGGTGTTCAGCTTTACCGGATTGTGGTTCGCTTCCATCATCTATTCATTGCCGTTTGTTGTGCAGCCGCTGCAGGCGGCTTTTAGCAATTTAGGTAAGGACTATTTAGAAGCGGCGGCCACCATGGGGATGGGTGGGACAGAGCGATTTTTTCGTATTGTTGTACCCTTGACCCTGCCCAGTTTTGTGATTGCGGCCGTGCTGGGTTTTGCCCATACCGTGGGTGAGTTTGGTGTGGTGTTGATGATTGGCGGCAATATTGCGGGTGAAACCCGCGTGTTATCGATCGCGCTGTTCGATCATGTCGAGATGTTGGATTTTAATGCCGCACATCGTTTGGCTGGGCTGTTGCTGATATTTAGTATCGCCGTATTGGTACTGGTCTATGGCTTGATGAAACGGCGTCAGCAGAGGTTATTACCATGCAGTTGAATATGGCGGTAAGTCTGCAACGTGGTGACTGGCATAGTGCTTATCACCTTAATACTGAACTGTCGGGTATTACTGGGCTGGTGGGCGCGTCAGGGGCAGGGAAAACGACCTTACTGCGGCTGCTTGCTGGATTAGAGTCAACAGCGAAAGGCTGCATCTCCCTCGCTGATAGGGTGTTGCTTAGTGCCGAAGAGCAGTTAGCGAGTGAACAGCGTCACATCGGCTTTGTGTTTCAGGACAGTCGTCTGTTTCCTCATCTAACGGTCGGCGGTAATCTGCAGCTGGCAGCTAAACGGGGTTGCCTAACCCCAGAGCAAGAGTTTGATCTGCTTGGTGAGTTGGGAATACTGAATTGGACAGACAAATACCCACGACAACTTTCAGGAGGGCAGCAGCAGCGGGTTGCTCTTGCCCGTGGCCTGTTGCAAACACCTAAGTTACTGTTACTCGATGAACCTATGTCTGCGCTTGATGTGGCAACCCGTCGTCAGCTATTACCTTTACTTCGCCGCATCGCCTGTGAGTGGTCTTTGCCGATGCTGTATGTCAGCCATTCCACTGAAGAGATCTGCGCGGCTTGTGATCAAGTGGTGATGATCGACCACGGCAAGGTGGTAGCGAAAGGGGATCCACTCGTTCTGTTTTCTACGCCAGAATATAGTCGTTACCTTGATAAGCAGCATCAAGGGGCAGTGCTATTTGCCACGGCAAAATCCTACGATCCTCACGATCAACTGATGCGATTGCGTTTACATGATGATGGACCTGCCGCGTATTGGCTGACGGCTCCGCTGCCTGAGGAGGTATTGGGTGAGACGGTCACTCTCCGTATTCCCGCCAATGAAGTTGTGTTGGCATTGCGGCCACTAGCGCAATCGAGTATTCAGAACTGTGTGCCGGTGACCGTGCTGGAGATCTCGGAGCAGGGGGGAGCTGAAGCACTCGTGAAGGTTTGCCTTGGGGCGTCGCCGTCGGCGCAGTCACTGCTTATCTCGTTGTCCAGACGCGCATTGCGCCAACTAAAGCTGGTGGCGGGGCTCTCTCTTTACGCACATATCAAAGCGGTTAACCTGATTAAGATTGATTAACGCTGTTTTACCATTACATTTCGATAGCTGCACTGATTAGACCTCTGCTGGAAATATGAGCAGAGCCTGTTAAGCTTGGCCAAAAAAACAATAATAAAAAGGCGAGCTATCATGTCTAAATCTTTGAAGCAGTGGCTAAATGAATACGGCGTGAGCCATAAAAATCCAACCAATAAGGCGATTCACTGGGTCGCTGTGCCTACCATCTATTTTACTGTGTTAGCAATGTTATGGTCGATCCCTGTACCTTGGGATGGCGCTCTGTTGCCTTGGTTGAACTGGGGCTCATTAGCGATGTTGCCGGTGTTTGTGTTCTATTGGCGATTATCCTTATCCCTCGCGATCGGTATGCTAGTGATGACGTTATTGATGTGCGCAGCGCTGCTGGGTTATCAGACGTGGGTGGAGTTCCCCCTGTTTTATAGTGCCGCGATCGTTTTTGTGATCGCTTGGATCTTTCAATTTATTGGTCACGAAATTGAAGGTAAGAAACCCTCGTTTTTTAAGGATCTGCAGTTTTTGTTGATAGGTCCGCTTTGGGTGATGCATTTCCTTTACCGTCGCTGGCATTGGCCAGTGTAGATGGCAGGCAGGTAGGTAGCACTCGCCCTTGGTGATGATAGTTGTAGAAGGGCGAGTCAATCAGTTAACTAGTTAATGTTGTTTTGCCGCTTCTGCCAGCAGATCGACACCAAACTCTTTCAATATCGATGTCAGTGAAATCAGCGGCAGGCCAACCAAAGTATTGGGATCTTTGCCACTGAGAGAGTCAAACAGGGTGATCCCCAGCGCTTCACTTTTAAAGCTGCCAGCACAGTTGTAGGGCTTTTCTACCCGAAGGTAGTTCTCTATCTCAGCGATGCTGAGGTGGCGAAATCTAACCACAAAGGGCTCTACTATCGAGATACAGACGCCGGTGGCTGATTCGTAGACCGCTAACCCGGTGTAAAAAGTCATCTCTTTACCGCTGGCTTGTTGCAGTTGTTTCACTGCATTCTCATGAGTGCCAGGTTTGCCAAGGATCTGATTATCGATCACAGCCACTTGGTCTGAGCCGATAATTAATGCATCGTCAAACAGTGACGATACCGCCGCTGCTTTCTCTTCAGCGAGGCGTTCGACCAGTGCTGTCGGGGCTTCCCCATCCTGAGCTGATTCGTCAATATCTGGCGATGCGCAGGTGAAAGGGACGGATAATTTCTCTAATATCGCTTTTCTAAAAGGGGAAGTTGAGCCGAGTACTAAGGTTTTCATAGTTTCTTTTTTACGCTGATCACTGTTACCGCCTAGTATACGCCCGATTATTCTTCTACTTAAAACCTCATTTTCCTTTGACTCTGGGGTATTAGGTCATTATCATTCGCGCCCTATGCGAAAGGTGAAGTTACCCGTACGTCTAGATCCCATACGAAATTCGCAAAAGCGAACCTCGTATGATGGAGAAATAGACGCAGTACGTTTTAGTCGGCTCAGTGAAATGGCTCCGTTGTTGGCGCCGGTTTCTGTGGCGCTTAAATGCGGGATAGACGCGCAAGGCCTGGCAGTGGTGGATGCTTCCATTAAAGCTAGCCTGACACTCACATGTCAGCGTTGTAACGAAACCTTTGAACAGGAGTTTGAAGTTCATTCGCAGTTTTGCCCGATAACGGCGAAAGTGAATGTGGATGAACTGCCTGATGCTTATGAGCCAGTTGAACTTGATGAAAATGGTGAAGTTGAACTGCACACTCTGGTTGAAGATGAACTGATGTTAGCTGTACCGATTGTGCCTATGCATGACGATGCGGATTGTCCTCAGTCTTCGAAAACCATGGTGTTTGGTGAAATAGAGCCTGCTGATGAGCGTCCAAACCCCTTCGCTATACTGAATTCGTTAAAAAAGTGATTAACTGAGGAGTAGGGCAGATGGCCGTACAAAAAGTTCGTAAATCTCGTTCCAAGCGTAACATGCGTCGTGCCCACGACAGCCTGACTGGACCAACTTTGTCTGTAGATGCGACTTCAGGTGAAACTCACCGTCGTCATCACGTGACAGCTGACGGTTTCTACCGTGGTCAAAAGGTTGTCGGTTAATACCGAAGGCCTATTTTGTCACATCTAACCCTAGCGTTAGATGCCATGGGGGGCGACCATGGCCCCTCTATTACAGTGCCTGCAGCTTTGCAGGCATTGCATTCTCACCCCCACCTTAAGATCCAGTTGTTCGGCCTCGAACAAGAACTCACGCCCTTATTAGATAAGTCATTACCCGCAACTCTCACTGATCGTATCTCTATTCATCATGCTGATGACGTTGTTAGCATGGGTGATAAACCGTCATTCGCGCTGCGTAATCGGCGGCAGTCTTCTATGCGTCTGGCGCTAAACGCGGTGGCTGATGGTCACGCTGATGCTTGCGTTAGTGCGGGGAATACCGGCGCGTTGATGTCGATGGCCAAATTTGTCTTAAAGACTCTGCCTGGTATTGAGCGTCCCGCATTGATTGCTGCTTTGCCAACCGAAGTTGGCAAGCGGGTACATATGCTCGATTTGGGCGCGAACATTAATTGCGATAGTGAAACACTGTTTCAATTTGCTTTGATGGGGCATGTATTAGCGCAACAAGTTGAACAAATTGAACGCCCTAAAATCGCTTTGCTGAATATCGGTGAAGAGGAAACCAAGGGTAATGATCAGATTAAACAGACAGCACAATTACTGTTAGACAGTGACGATATCCATTTTGTTGGCTATATAGAAGGCCGAGACATTTTTACTGGTAACGTCGATGTTGTGGTTTGTGACGGTTTTGTCGGTAATGTTTGTTTAAAAACCTGTGAAGGGTTAAGCCAATTCATCATCAAAGAGTTTAAGCGTCGCTTCAAACCTAAAGGTTGGCTAAAATTTCTGCTACCTTTTGTTTTACCGACGCTTTCTCGGATGTTAAAAGGGATGAACCCCGACCAGTACAATGGCGCAAGTCTGTTAGGATTGCGCGGCATCGTGGTCAAGAGCCACGGTAACGCCGATCTTAAGGCGTTTCAGCACGCGATAGATGAAGCAATCGTGGAAATGGAACGTCAGGTGCCTAAGCGCATCAAAGATCAACTCGAAGCCGCTCTGCTGGATAAACATTGTTAATATGATGTACAGCAAAATTTCTGGAACAGGCAGTCACCTGCCTGAGCTTGTTCGTACCAATGCCGATCTTGAAGAGATGGTAGATACCACTCATCAATGGATCGTTGAACGAACAGGTATTATCGAACGTCGTATCGCCGGCCCTGATGAAACTGTCGCAACCATGGGTGCAGAAGCAGCCAAAAATGCGCTTGAAGCTGCAGGGTTAACGGCTGATCAACTCGATATGATTATCTGCGCAACGACAAGTGCAGAACACGCCTTCCCGTCGGCCGCATGTGAAATACAGCGGATCCTAAACGCGCCACCTATGCCTGCATTTGATGTGGCGGCGGCCTGTGCTGGATTTAGCTATGTATTGAGCGTGGCAGATCAATTTATCCGCACAGGCCAAGCAAAGAATATCTTGGTGATTGGTGCTGATGTCCTCAGTCGCATGGCTGACCCGGAAGATCGTGGGACTATCATCTTGTTTGGTGACGGTGCGGGGGCTGCGGTTCTGACTGCTAGTGAAGAGCCGGGTATCTTGTCTACTCACATCAACGCCGATGGCCGTTATGGAGACTTGCTGAAGATCCGCAATATGCGGCCTGGGCAAGAGGATCATGATTGGCTATTCATGAAGGGCAATGAGGTGTTTAAAGTAGCCGTCACTAAGCTAAGTGAAGTGGTTGAACAAACACTCAAAGCCAATAACCTGGATAAGCAGGAGTTAGATTGGTTGGTTCCTCACCAAGCCAACCTGCGAATTATTCAGGCAACAGCCAAAAAATTGAAGATGTCGATGGATCAGGTGGTGGTTAATCTACACAACACCGGGAACACATCTGCGGCATCTGTACCTGTCGCGCTCGATGAAGCCATCAGAGATGGTCGGATTAAGCGCGGCGAACTTCTGCTATTGGAAGCCTTTGGCGGTGGTTTTGCCTGGGGCGCGGCACTGGTTCGTTATTAAACCCATTATTCATTGATGTGAATGGTAGTTAGGTGAAGAGATTATGAGCAATAAGTTTGCATTTGTATTTCCTGGTCAGGGTTCTCAAACCGTTGGCATGTTGGCTGATCTGGCGAACAATGAGGTCGTTCAGGCCACGTTCGCTGAAGCATCAGCTGTACTGGGATATGACTTGTGGAAGCTGGTATCTGAAGGCCCGGTAGAAGACTTGAACCAAACTGACCGCACGCAGCCAGCGTTGTTGGCTAGTTCTGTCGCGCTATTCCGCCTTTGGCAGAGCCAAGGTGGTGAAATGCCGAGTGTGATGGCTGGTCACAGCTTAGGCGAATACTCCGCTTTGGTTTGTGCGGGTGTGTTGTCTTTCATCGACGCGATCAAGTTGGTTGAGCAACGGGGCAAGTTCATGCAGCAGGCGGTACCTGCGGGTGAAGGTGCTATGTCTGCCATCATTGGCCTGAGCGATGAAGAGATTATCTCTGCTTGTGAGAAAGCCGCTGAGAATGAAGTGGTGTCGGCAGTGAACTTTAACTCACCTGGTCAGGTTGTAATTGCAGGCTCCGCTGCAGCTGTGGCACGTGCAAATGAACTTTGTAAAGAAGCTGGTGCCAAACGAGCGTTACCGCTTCCGGTCAGCGTACCTTCGCACTGTGCATTGATGAAGCCCGCAGCGGAACAGCTGGCAACATCGTTGGATTCCGTAGAGCTTGCAACACCTGTTGTACCGGTTGTTAATAATGTTGATGTGGCTCAGGCCACTGACGCCGCTGAAATTCGTGATGCGTTGGTTAGGCAGTTACATAAGCCTGTGCGTTGGACTGAATCCGTGCAATCAATGATCGCCGGTGGCGTGACTGAATTCGTTGAAGTAGGACCGGGTAAGGTACTTTCAGGCTTGATTAAGCGTATTGACCGTTCTGCAACTTGTGTTGCTGTCAATGACTTTGCCAGCCTTGAAAACGCGCTGACCAAATAATTTGAGGAATTAAAAAACATGTCATTGAACTTGAGCCTGGAAGGTAAAGTTGCTTTGGTCACCGGCGCTAGCCGTGGCATCGGTAAATCAATTGCCCTGAAACTGGTAGAGCAGGGGGCTTTTGTTATCGGTACAGCAACCAGTGAAAATGGCGCCAACGCCATTGCTGAATATCTTGGTGAACATGGTGCTGGCAAGGTACTAAATGTCACTGAGCAGGCGTCGGTTGACACATTGTTTGCCGATATCAAAGAATCTCATGGTGGTGTTGATCTGTTAATTAACAACGCTGGCATCACCAAAGATAATCTGTTCATGCGAATGAAAGAAGATGAGTGGGAGTCAGTGATCGATACTAACCTGACCTCACTGTTTCGCCTGAGTAAGGCAGTCATTCGTACCATGATGAAGAAACGTGGCGGTCGTATCGTCAATATCGGATCTGTGGTTGGTACTATGGGCAACGCTGGCCAGGTGAATTACTCGGCAGCAAAAGCGGGTTTGATCGGTTTTACTAAATCTTTGGCTCGGGAAGTTGCCAGTCGCGGAATCACCGTGAATGCGATCGCGCCCGGATTTATTGAAACTGATATGACACATGCTCTTGACGAAGGTCAGCGCGGCGCTATTTTGTCTCAGGTACCAATGGAACGTCTTGGAAGCCCAGAAGAAATTGCCTCAGCGGTGGTCTTTTTGGCATCTGATATGGCTGGCTATATTACGGGCGAAACGCTGCACGTAAATGGCGGCATGTATATGGTTTAACCAAAGAACACATTTTGTTCTGCAATTTTCATAAATAACGCTAAAATCGTGGTTTGACCACTTTGAGTTCTTTAGCCAATAGCTTGAATCTTTTGGCCTATCGAATACACTAGGCAAAAATTCGCGAAAGCGTTATTTGTTCATAAAGGAAAATATAGAAAATGAGCACTCTTGAAGAACGCGTAAAAAAAATCATCATCGAGCAACTGGGTGTTAAAGAAGAAGAAGTGAAAAACGAAGCTTCTTTTGTTGATGACCTCGGTGCAGACTCGCTGGATACAGTTGAGTTGGTGATGGCTCTTGAAGAGGAATTTGATACTGAGATTCCTGACGAAGAAGCTGAAAAGATCACAACTGTTCAATCAGCTATCGATTACGTCCAGTCTCACCAGGACTAATCAAAAAGATTTCAGGAAGGCGGCGCTTAAGCCGCCTTTGTTTTTTGTAGGGTTAACTCCTTATGGAGGCAGAACGTGTCTAAACGTCGTGTAGTAATCACTGGCATGGGGATGCTTTCCCCTGTTGGTAACAGCGTTGAAGAGTCCTGGCAGGCTCTGGTAGCGGGTAAAAGCGGTATCGGTCCTGTTGAGGGGTTTGATGTTGAAGCTTTTTCCACGCGCTTTGCTGGGCAGGTAAAAGACTTCAATGTTGAAGACTATATGTCGAAGAAAGATGCTCGCAAGATGGATCTGTTCATTCAATATGGTATTGCCGCTGGTATTCAGGCAATTGAAGATGCCAAATTGGAGATTACAGACGAAAACGCAGCGCGTGTAGGCGCAGCGATTGGTTCTGGTATTGGTGGGCTAGGTCTCATCGAAAAGAGCCATGAAGCTCTGCTGGCTGGCGGTCCTCGCAAGATTTCACCTTTCTTTGTACCTTCGACCATTATCAACATGGTAGCTGGACACCTTTCAATCAAATACGGTTTGAAAGGCCCGAATATTTCTATTGTCACCGCCTGTACCTCAGGTGTGCACAATATCGGCCATGCTGCACGTATGATCTGCTACGGTGATGCTGACGCCATGCTGGCTGGTGGTGCTGAGGCCGCTTGTACGCCACTTGGCTTGGGTGGTTTTGCCGCTGCGAAGGCGCTTTCAACTAGAAATGATGAACCACAGCAAGCAAGCCGCCCGTGGGACAAAGATCGTGATGGTTTTGTGCTCGGAGATGGTGCTGGCATGATCGTACTTGAAGAGTATGAATCAGCGAAGGCTCGCGGAGCGAAGATGTACGCAGAAGTGGTTGGTTTTGGTATGAGTGGCGATGCTTATCACATGACTTCACCACCGGCAGACGGCAGCGGTGCCGCAGCGGCAATGGTAAATGCGCTGAATGATTCTGGTATTGATTACGACAAAGTCGGTTATATCAATGCCCATGGTACATCAACACCAGCAGGTGATATTGCTGAAACAGCTGCGGTTAAGTCAGTCTTTGGTGAACATGCCTATGACCTGAAGGTCAGTTCAACTAAGTCGATGACAGGCCACTTGCTAGGCGCTGCGGGTGCGATTGAAACCATCATCACAGCACTGGTATTGGAGAAGGGGATTATTCCTCCCACCATTAATCTTGATAACCCCGCCGAAGGTTGTGATCTGAATTATTGTGCGCATACCGCCCAAGAAACGGACGCAGAATATGCACTAAGCAATTCATTCGGTTTTGGTGGTACCAACGGATCCGTGCTTTTGAAGAAAATCTAAGTTACGGAAACTGTTGCTGAATAAAAAAGCCTGATACCTTATGGCATCAGGCTTTTTTATTATCTGTGATAACACTTTTGCACCTCATTAATGGCGTAGCCTCATCTCAAATTGATGTTAACGATCGCGGTCTCCAGTATGGCGATGGTTTCTTTACCACTATGTTGGTTACCGACGGCCATGCTCAATGGTGGGATTATCACTTGGCGCGATTGCAAACCAGTGCGCAGCGTTTATATATTTCCGGTATTGATTGGCATCGCTTAGAACGTGACGTTTTTGCGACCGCATCAGCACAGCCATCATCGGTGATTAAGGTGGTTATTACGCGGGGCAGCGGTGGCCGTGGTTATAGCCCGCAAGGATGTAACCTGCCCTCTGTGATTGTCAGCCAGTTCGCTGTCCCTGCACATGTAGATGGATGGCAGCAGAATGGAATAAGTTTAGGTGTCGCAAAATTTAAGCTGGGTGTTAGTCCAGCGCTGGCTGGTTTGAAAACACTTAACCGCCTTGAGCAAGTATTAGGTAGGCAAGAGGTGTTGGCGTTAGGCGTTGATGATGCCGTATTTTGCAATGTTAACGGCGATGTAATAGAGACAAATGCTGCCAATATATTTTGGCGTAAAGATGAGCTTGTATATACATGCGATCTTTGCGGTTCCGGGGTTGCAGGGGTGATGAGCCAAGTTGTGTTGGACACGCTTAGCGCAGAAAATATCCCGTTCAATGTCGTCAAAGGTACGTTAGATGCATTGCGTTCTGCAGATGAAATTTGGATAACGAACAGCGTACAACAAGTTGTTCCTGTCAGACTATTTGATGGCCGAGTGATGCAAGATTTTGCCTTTAGCCGAAGGCTGCAAGCGATCATCATGGAAGGAAATAGATGAGTTTTTGGAAACGTTTTAGTGTGTTTGTCATTGGCTTAGCCATGCTGGGTATTGTCGCCGTGGCAATAGTCTTTGCTCGTGTTGATAGCTATTTAAATCAACCGCTTTTTGTCAATGAACCGGTCATTTATGCTGTTGCTAGCGGCAGTCATTACCGTAAAGTATTGGATGAGTGGCAGCAGCAAGGTTGGATCCGCGGAGCCTGGCAAAGCCGGCTGGTTGGTCGTGTCTATCCTGAACTTGTAGCGATCAAGGTCGGTACCTTTCAAATTCAGCCCAATGCTACGCTCAGGGAAAGTTTGGCTTTACTCAGTGGCGGTGCTGAATTTCAGTATCAATTGACCTTTGTAGAAGGTGAACGTTTTCGTGATTGGCGACTGAAGCTACTGGAAGCCCCAGGCTTAAAACGCACACTGGGTGAGTTAAGTGATGCGCAAGTGAAAGAGGCGTTAGCCATTGAGTCGCCATCTGTCGAAGGATGGCTCTATCCTGATACCTATTTTTATACTCAGGGCAGCACTGATCTGGAGCTGTTGCAGCGAGCCCACGATGCAATGAAAGCCCAACTTGAATTCGCCTGGCAGCAGCGAGATCCTGATATCCCGCTAAAAAGTGCGTATGAGGTGTTAATTATGGCCTCGATCATTGAAAAGGAGACCGGCGTTGATGACGAGCGCCCTCGGATATCCTCCGTATTCGAGAATCGCCTTAGGTTAGGCATGCGCTTACAAACGGATCCGACCGTTATATACGGCTTAGGGGACAGCTATCAAGGGGATATTAAACGGGTTCATTTGCGTCAAAAGACCGCATATAACACCTATGTGATCCCTGCTTTACCGCCTACGCCTATTGCGATGCCGGGAGTTAACTCGCTGATGGCAGCCGTGAAACCGGAAAAATCGGATTACCTCTATTTTGTCGCCAGCGGTGGCGGGCGTCACTATTTCTCCCGTACCTTGAAAGAGCATAATCAAGCGGTCAGAAAATATATTCTTGGAAAATGATAATGAGTGAAGTAACAGTCCCGGGTAAATTTATTGTTATCGAAGGGCTCGAAGGTGCCGGCAAGAGCACAGCTGTCACTGCGGTGACGGAGTTTCTGGCCTCCCACGGCGTGCGCGATATCTTAACAACGAGAGAGCCAGGTGGTACGCCGTTGGCGGAGCAACTACGTAATATCGTGAAATCTCCGACCCTGGATGAATCGGTCGCTCCGGAAACTGAGTTGCTCTTGATGTATGCCAGTCGCGCACAGTTGGTCAAAACGGTTATTGAACCCGCGTTAGCCGCTGGGAAATGGGTATTGGGCGATCGCCATGACTTGTCGAGTCGCGCGTATCAAGGCGGTGGTCGCGGGATTGACGATGGTCAGATCCAGGCAATAAAACATGCAGTGCTTGGTGACTTTAAACCGGACTTAACGCTCTACATGGATATAGATCCTGAAGTAGGCTTAGCTAGGGCTCGAGGGCGGGGCGAATTAGATCGTATTGAGCTGGAAGCGCTCGACTTTTTCGTGAGAACACGAGAGCGCTACTTGACCCTAGCCAAGCAAGACCCAAGTATTAGAACCGTTGACGCTGGGGTTGCCATACCGCAAGTGACGCAACAAATAAATGATCTGCTCGCCGAAGAGGTTTTACCGTGGCTCAGCAGGTGCTAAGTGCATTGCAGATGCCTTGGTTGCTGTCAGCCTACGGTACGTTAGCTCAAAGTGTTGCAGCCAATCGTTTACCTGCGGCGGTGCTGTTGACTGGCGTTGCCGGTATTGGCAAGCGGACCTTAGCCGATGATCTCGCTTCTCTGCTTATCTGTGTTCAACCCCAAACTACAGAGCTGGGGTATCTTCGCGCCTGTGGCCAGTGTAAAAGCTGCCAATTGAAAGACGCAGGAAACCATCCTGATTACCTTTTCCTTACCGCCAATGACAAGGGCACGATCACTGTTGATGCGATTCGGGAACTGACGCGAGTTACCGCTCAAGCCACTCACCAGTCGGGTCGGCGAGTCATTGTGATTGTTGGCGCAGAAGCAATGAACAGTAACGCCGCGAATGCGTTGTTGAAGACCCTTGAAGAGCCGCCCGCCGGTACGTTTATCATAATGACTACGGCAGTTTCGAGCCGGTTATTGCCGACCATTATTAGTCGTTGCCAACATTACCCGCTATCGGCATCACCCGAGCAGGCAACCGATTGGCTACAACAACACCAGCTCAATGTTGATTTCAATGTATTGACGTTATTGCAAAATGCGCCGTTGGCGTTGCAAAACTTCATTCAATCGGAGGAATACTCTCAGTTGCAGGCTTTTTCTGCTTTGTACGCTAGGTGGCAGCAGGGCGAGAAAGGCGCCTTAAATGAGTTGAAAGAACTGATCGCTCAGGCGCCTGTCGAACGTATTAACTGGTTAATCAACTGGGTTAGCGCCGAAGCGAAACAAGCACCTTCGCCACTGGCATTGCAGTTGTCCCAGTTTTACCGCAATTTGCTGAACAGTCGTGTCGTGTTGTCACAATCTGGTATCAATCAAGTGTTACAGGTGGAAAAAGTGATCAGCTATGGAGTATTAGTCAATCGTGAATAATCTATCTCGGCCGCGATGGCGTTGGATAACACGCACGTTTTTCGTGCTGCTTGTTATCGGAACGCTGACAGCCTGTAGCACTAAAATGGTTTATAACTATTTGGACTGGATAGTGCCTTGGACGATTGACGACTATATAACGCTGGATAGCGAGCAAGAGGCATTCGTTGACCGCTCTCTCGCTCAGGTATTGAGTTGGCACCGGCAAGAGCAGCTGCCTCTGTATGCGGCAGATCTTGAGTCGCTCCGTTCTGCACTCAAGTCTGAACTCACCATCGATGAGGTCGTTGGCTTCACTAAGAAGGCGCGGGCGCACTGGTATCAACTGATAGAAGTGATGTTTCCCCCCTTGGTTGAATTTGGTCAGAGCTTAAGTGACGAACAGGCCAGACAGTTAGTTGCAACTGTGCGCGAAGAGCTAGACGAAATAAAGGCCGAACATGATGATCAGACCCTCGAGGAACGTCAGCAAGAATGGCGTGAGGGGATGGAAGAGGGACTGGAAGATTGGCTAGGTGCATTAACTGACGGCCAAATCCTACGAATTAAAGAGTGGAGTGAGACCCGAACGAGCAGTTTTGATCTCTGGATTGCATATCGTTACCGTTGGGTGGATGAGCTTGAACAAACGTTAGCGAAGCGCAATCAGCCAGCGCAGTTTCAGCAGAGTGCTGAACATCTTTTGTTACAGCTCGATGAGATCCGAGGGGGCGAGTATCTTGCCGCTATCGAAAAGAATCGGCGTTTTTACGCGCAGATGATCGTTGATATCTCCACATCAATGACAAAACAACAACAGACACACTTAGATGACAAACTTAGTGAGCTAATTAATGATTTAACTGAGTTGCATCGGGAGGAATAGTAATGTCGCAAGGTTTGCCTATGGGGCCTGTGATGATTGACTTGGAAGGAACAGTGTTGAGCGCGGAAGAGAAAGCGCTCTTACTTCATCCCGCCGTTGGTGGATTGATTTTCTTTAGTCGTAACTTCCAAAGCCGAGAACAGATCGCCAGGTTAGTGGCCGAGATCCGTAGCGTTCGGCCAGAGCTGCTGATCGCCGTTGATCATGAAGGAGGCCGAGTACAGCGCTTTCGTGACGGATTTACCCATATTCCAGCAATGGCAAAAATTTTTGCAGCGTGTGACGGTGATATGGCAACGGCGTCATCCTGGGCTACGCATTTTGGCTGGTTGATGGCCTCAGAGTTATTGGCGGTTGATATCGATATTAGTTTTGCACCTGTGCTTGATCTGAATGGCATCAGTGAAGTGATTGGTGATCGCGCTTTCCATAGTCAACCTGCACAAGTGGCTTCGCTGGCATCGGCGTTTATTGATGGCATGCATCAAGCGGGTATGAAAAGCACCGGTAAGCACTTTCCTGGTCATGGTTCGGTGGCTGCAGATAGCCATGTGGCAGTGCCGGTTGATGAGCGCCCAAGTGCGATGATCCGCGACTATGATATGACCGTGTTTAGTCGCTTATCTGCGGATCACAAGCTAGATGCGATTATGCCCGCCCATGTGATATATCCGGATCTTGATGCACTGCCAGCAGGCTTTTCACCTTACTGGTTGCAAACAGTGCTGCGCGGCGAACTCGATTTTGACGGTGTTATTTTCTCTGACGACCTGACGATGGAAGGCGCCAGTGTTATGGGCGACTATCATGAGCGTACCGCAGCGGCTTTAACTGCTGGTTGTGATATGTTGTTGGTTTGCAATGATCGAAAAGCTGCAGTTGAGGTGTTAGATTCGGTGCAGAAATTGGCACCATCTTACTCCCCACGTCTGCCGAAGATGCGTAAGTCTGCGGCGCCAAGCTGGGCAAATTTGACCGCGTCACCGCGATGGCAGCAGGTACAGGCGATCATTTCGGAAAATTTTGCTTAACTTATCTTTTGACTCAGCGCATTCGTAGATTCGATTTATTCGCCTATATTCAGAAAGCTGGCGCAAAATTGGGAGCAGAAAATGATTATTTACCTACATGGATTTGATTCGACAAGTCCTGGCAATCACGAGAAAGTGCTACAGCTTAAATTTATTGACCCTGATGTACGCGCCGTGACGTATAGCACCATGCATCCAAAGCACGATATGAGCCATCTACTGAAAGAGGTGATGCGGGATGTCCGAGAAGCGGGGGATCCTAATCCGCTGATTTGTGGTGTGGGATTAGGCGGTTACTGGTCTGAGCGGATCGGTTTTCTGGCGGGAATAAAATCGGTGATCATTAATCCCAACCTTCAACCCGAAGTAACGATGGAAGGGAAGATCGATCGGCCGGAAGAATACAAAGATATAGCCGGTAAATGTGTGTCTGAGTTTCGCAACAAGAATAAGGGACGTACCTTAGTCGTTTTGTCTCGAAATGATGAGGTGCATGACAACACGGTTAGCCATGATGCCTTGGCGCCATATTACGATGTGATTTGGGACGAAGAGCAGAGTCATAAGTTCAAAAAGCTCTCGCCCCATCTGCAACAGATTAAAGCATTTAAGGAATCGAGCGAATAGCTTAAACTATGTGACAGCTAGCATGTTTTGCGGGCCATTTGGCCCGCTTTTGTTTTTTTAGGAGCGCCGAATGAGCGAAATTAAGATTGTTGTCGTTGGTGGTGGTGCCGGTGGTTTGGAGTTGGCAACTAAGCTGGGACGTCGTCTTGGTAAAAAGGGCAGAGCGGAGATCACCCTGGTTGACAGAAAACGTACCCATATCTGGAAGCCGTTATTGCACGAAGTGGCTGCAGGTTCGTTAGATGATGGTGTTGATGCGCTTAGTTACCGTGCTCATGCCCGCAATCATCATTTTCAATTTCAGCTGGGTGCTTTGTCGAGAATAGAACGGGACAGTAAGCAAATTGTTCTTGCGCCGATGAATGACGAGAAGGGCGAAGAGCTTATGGCTGAACGCACGCTCGATTACGATTACTTGGTGATCTCGCTAGGTAGTGTGTCCAATGACTTTAATACCCAAGGCGTTAGAGACAATTGTATCTTCCTTGACTCGCCTGAACAGGCTAGGCGTTTTCACCGTGAGCTACTCAATGCGTTCTTGAAAGTGGGTGGCGGCAAGAATGAAACCCTCGATATCGCCATTGTAGGCGCAGGCGCTACAGGTGTAGAACTGTCTGCAGAGTTACATAAAGCGGCGGAAGAAGCCGCGCTGTACGGTGTTAAAGATGCCGGACGCGATAAGTTGAATGTCACTTTGGTTGAAGCTGGGCCTCGCATCTTGCCTGCACTACCTGAGCGAATTAGTGGTGCTGCACACAAAGAATTATTAGATCTGGGTGTTGCAGTAAAAACCGCCACCATGGTGACGGAAGCTACCAGTTCGGGTTTGAAAACCAAAGATGGTGATGAGATCCCTGCACAGTTGATGGTGTGGGCTGCAGGTATTAAAGCGCCAGACTTTCTCGCAGAAATTGGCGGCTTAGAAACCAACCGTATTAATCAGCTGGTGGTTAAGTCGACGCTGCAGACAACTAACGATGATTCAATTTATGCATTGGGTGATTGCGCGAGTTGTATTCAGGAAGACGGAAAGCCTGTCCCTCCACGTGCTCAGGCCGCGCATCAGATGGCCTCTCACGTGTATAAGAATTTGCTCGCCCAGTTAGAGGGTAAGCCGCTGACAGCGTATGAGTATAAAGATCATGGTTCGCTTGTTTCTTTAAGCAAGTACACCACGGTGGGAAGTCTGATGGGCAACCTGACGAGAGGATCAATGCGAGTTGAAGGGCGCGTAGCGCGATTCGTTTATATCTCTTTGTATCGTATGCACCAGTTTGCACTGCATGGCTGGTTTAAGACGTTATTGCTACTACTGGTTGGTCAAATCAACCGTGCGTTACGTCCAACGTTGAAATTACATTAATGAGTAAATACGCGTCTTCAGTATTGATCAACGTACTCTATCTCGGGCTCGGCCTGTTGTTCTCGTTCAGCGCTCAGGCATTTAAACCTGAGCCCCCTGAACGAGTACCAGGCCTTGGTGTTGCCGTGCCTGATTCGGATATCGACAATAAGCTGAAGCATTATTGTCGTCCTATCGCGGCGTGGAGTAGGCCTGCATACATGTTGTGCCTAGAAGCGGGGGTGTCAGTCAATCTCGCGATCCGTGAGTATCATGCAGCGGAGTGTTCGGCACAGGATAATCGTGGGATATGTGAACAGGCGCGTGGGCTTTATCAGCGCAATTTTCGGCTTTGGGATGGCTCAGTAGACAATGTTGGTCGTGCGCAGGCACAGCTGGGCGCGGCAGGGCGGAAAAAGGTCGCAGCTTCTGCTGGTGTTGCCCAGTGTAAAAATCGTTATCAGCAAGCGATCGATAGTCACCGAACAAAACTTGATCAAATACTGCTTTGGCTGGAACAAAGGAAGCAGGTTACGAGTGGACTTTCGGCGGAAAGCTTACTGCTGTTGGAGCGCAATGCCAGCGAGAAGTTAAGCCTTAGTGGTTTTAAGCCGCCGGTCTCTTCCCCTACCTGCCAGCAAGCGATGAAAGGCTCCCATGCCAAGCTCGTGCAAGAACAAAGTGAAATACGTAAACAGTTAAGTGCTAAACAAGTCTCATGGCGAACTGAAGCAGAGCGCTTATTGGCCGTTCGTGCTTGCGAACAGCCGACGAAAAGGCGAATTCTGGCTTTACAGCAGCAATACCTGCAATCGCATCAGTCTGAATCAACAGCGATAGGACTGGCACTGCTGCAGCCATCGGGGTTCGTGTTTGCTAAAGGCAACAGGTTCCGCTTTGACCGCCATATTGCTGATCTCGCCAAGTTGGCAGTTGCTGATCCGAACACCTTAGTTGGTGACGACGAGGTGCTGCTGGTTCAGCAAAACTGTTCCGTGAGCAGTGAGTTGCAGTTGCAGCGTATGGCGCAAACCCAGCGGCAGCAGTGGTTCCTGTTGCAGCGTGACCTCTGGGTTGTAGATTACCTAGCAGCAGGTAAGCGCTTGCCCGAATTGACACCTTCTAATACAAAGGTTTGGTTGTTTAGCGGGCTTGGGTTGCTGTTTATTACGATCGTAGGTGTCTGCATCTATCCGCTTACTATTGCGCGCATCAAGGCCATCATGCGGAAGCGTAAGTCCGAGTGATCGCACCTAAGCCAAGCTATGACGTTTTTGGCGTTATGGGATGCACTGTGACTTCATAAAGCTCTATGGGGAGCCCGTCAGGATCAGCGAAAAAGGTATAGCGCTTGCCGGTATATTCGTCGATTCGGATCGGCTCACTATTTATGTCGTGATCACTTAGGTATGCCACCATCTCATTCATTGAGCTGACTGCAAATGCAAGGTGGCGTAAACCTTGTGCTTCGGGATAGCTTGGTCTCTCTGGTGCATTAGGAAAAGAGAATAGCTCGATCTGCGTACCATCTGGCAGGCCCAAGTCCAATTTGTATGAACGGCGCTCTGCACGATAGTTTTCTGCGATGATCTTTAAACCAAGTATTTCACAATAGAAATGTTTCGAGCGCGGATAATCGGAGCAGATGATCGCCATATGATGAACGCCTTTAAGCATTTGCATTTCTCACTATTCTGATTGGCGAAAAAAAAGCGCCAGATTGTCTCCTGGCGCTTTTAAAACAGAACTAACTGAACCTCAGTTAACTCGCCGGTTGCGTGTCACTTGCTGGGGCTGCTACTTCTGTAGGTGTTGTTGCTTCTACCGCTGCACTTGTATCTAGGTCTGTAGGCGTTGGCGGCTCACGATAGTCGTGGGGGCGTATCTGTACCAAAATCCCCACCAAAGGATGGTCAAAATAGTGCAATTCGCCACTACGTAATCGACGACTTTGGCTTAGACGATACCTATAAAGGTAACCCTCTGTGGGCTTTGTTGTTACCAGCGTACCGCCAGCTTCAGGATCTTCCTGTTGGGTTAAAGGTAGAGTTTCTGCTGCCAAACTTTGCTCAAGGTTGTCGATGGCAAGTATCGGCTCAGGTGTCGCTAGCGGATCTGTCATTTCGAGGTTGTCAGCACTGCCATCGGTTGATGATGGATTCTCAATCAGCAACGGTAGTTCACGTTCACCGGCAATGCGGTAGTCGAAATCGGCATCGATATAGAGGTAGTGTTCCAGATAGACGCGGAACAGCCCGTCTAGTTGCCACAATGGCATGATTGGTGCGTCAGCAGATTCGACTTCCACTTGCGCAGCCATCGCTGCCGCTAGTTCCGTTTCTTGGGCAGCCAGCATCTCTGTAATGTTGGCTTGTACTTCTTCAGTGGTTAATGGCTGTGGCGCTGCAGGGGCATCGGCGTTAGCACCCGGTGCTGGGTTTTCCGATGCTGCGTTGTCACTGATAATGCACTCACCATCGATAGTCACTGTCCCCACGGGACAGGGTGCTTGATTGGTTGTTGCTAGTTCAGGCTTATGGCGCAATGTACCATCAGCTAGAAATTGGTCAGTAAAGTCCTTACCAGCAAACAGATGCCATTTTGCGCTCTGCTTGCGTGGCACCATGGCTTGACGCCAACCGGTATGTAACATCATTTTGAATTCTGGTCGCCGTTCAATAACTTTACGCTGGGCGACTAATTGCAGCGATTGGTCATCAATCAGGTAGGGGGTGACATCAAAGTCTGGTAGCGCTGGGGCAACGACAATCTCGGGAACGTCTGTTTTAGCGTATGTAGCCGGTGCGGCATCCTCTAGCTCACTCGGTGGACAGGGCTGCGGGATCTGTTCGCTGTCGCTTAAAGGCGCCTTTGTTTCGCCTGCTACTTCTGGCGTACCTGCTTCAAGGCTGTCTGGTGTTGCTGCAGCGCCGTCCATAACGGGATCTGTTGTCAGCTGATCCGCTGGGATGCAGTAGCTGTCGTCGACAGGTGCTACTTCCTCTGCGGGGAAAAGCAGTGCAGACAGCAGATCTGGTGCATTCTGAGTGTCGAGTTTATTGGCTTCTGAAGGCCAATGTTCATTAACGCTGTCGGCAGGCACGTTGCGGCTAAATAGGATCACTTCCACCTCGAACCAACGGGGTTCTTCCTCTTCGGCAACGACGCTGGCGGAGAAAAGTGGCCCTGCCATTAATACGGCTGGTGCTAATGCCAGCGTCAGGATCCGGTTTCGCTTCATCGAGCTCTGTCCTTTTTATGTTTTAAATCGCTGTGATTGCTGAATTCTGCCAGCATTTGCTCTACCAATACCAGTCGTTGTTCGCTGGTTTGTGAAGGTATGATAAATCTAAACTTGTCGGCACCTTCCAGCCTATATTGTGCAGGCTGTGTTTGGATGAGACGAATGATAAACGTTGGATCGACACATGTCTTGCTAGCAAACTCAACAACACCTCCTTTTGCATGGGCGTCGATACGTTTAATGCCGAGTTTTTCCGCCAGCAAGCGCAGTTCACTAATCTTGAATAGATTCTTGGCTGGCGTTGGCAGTAGGCCAAAACGATCGATCAGTTCGACCTGCAATTCATCTAGGGATTGTTGATCTCTGCAACCGGCGATGCGCTTGTAAAATGACAGGCGCAGATTTACTTCAAAAATGTAATCATCTGGCAGCAGGGCAGGGATCTTCAGTTCAATTTCAGTTTGCTTACCAAGATCATCTTCGAGGTTGATCGGTTCGCCGTTCTGCAGTGCATCAACGGCGTGCTCCAACATCTCCATATATAAACTGAAACCTATGGCCGTTATTTGCCCACTCTGATCTTCACCGAGCAGTTCGCCAGCGCCGCGGATCTCGAGGTCGTGGGTCGCTAACGCAAAACCAGCACCGAGATCTTCAAGCTCCGCAATTGCTTCTAAGCGTTTCTGCGCATCTTTTGTCAATCGTTTCGGCGGTGGTGTGAGTAAATAGGCATAGGCTTGGTGATGAGAACGCCCGACACGACCTCTAAGCTGGTGCAGTTGAGCTAAGCCCAGCTTATCAGCCCGATCCATGATGATGGTATTCGCACTTGCTACGTCAATCCCCGTTTCTATGATGGTGGTACAAAGCAAGATGTTATAGCGCTGATGGTAGAAATCAGTCATTACCTGTTCGAGCTCACGCTCCCGCATCTGGCCATGGGCAACGGCGATGCGGGCTTCTGGCAACAGTTCGGTTAGCTCTTCCATAGTGCGTTCGATGGTGTCGACGCTGTTGTGAAGGAAGTAGACTTGGCCGCCGCGGAGTAGTTCGCGCATGACGGCTTCTCGGATCAGGTGGTTGTCCCGTTGCCGAACAAAGGTTTTCACTGCTAATCGCCTGGCAGGCGGGGTGGCGATGATAGACAGATCTCGCATGCCACCTAGCGCCATATTTAGTGTCCGCGGGATCGGTGTGGCTGTTAATGTGAGGATATCAACGTCTGCACGCAGGGCCTTGATCTTCTCCTTTTGGCGAACGCCAAACCGGTGTTCTTCATCGACAATTAGCAAGCCTAAATCGTTAAATGGGATCTGTTGCTGGAGCAGCTTATGCGTCCCGATCACTATATCAACTTTACCTTCGCCCAGTTGGTCTAGCACTTGTTGAGTTTGCTTCGCTGTGCGGAAGCGGGAAAGTACTTCGATGCTAACAGCATGGCCAGCAAATCGATCGCGGAAGTTGTCGTAATGCTGTTGGGCAAGCAGCGTGGTCGGTACCAGAACGGCGACCTGTTTGCCATTGCTAACAGCGACATAAGCGGCGCGCATCGCTACCTCTGTCTTGCCGAAACCAACGTCGCCACAAACCAAGCGATCCATCGATTTTGCTGCTGACATATCGTTGATTACCGCGGCGATAGCGCTCTTCTGATCCACGGTTTCCTCAAATGGAAAGCTTTCGGAGAACGCTTTGTAATCATTATCGAGATTGAAAGCGACCCCTGAGCGCGCGGCGCGATTGGCGTAAATTTGCAGTAACTCGGCGGCGACGTCACGGATCTTTTCTGCGGCCTTACGCTTAATTCTGCCCCAGCTTTCGTTGCCCAATTTATGCAAGGGCGCGTTTTCTGGCTCCGCACCGCTGTATCGACCAATCATATTGAGTGAGGTGACTGGCACATAGAGCTTGGCGTTGCCGGCATACTCTAAGGTGACAAATTCACTGGTCATCCCGCCAGCTTCCAAGGTCTGTAGACCGGCGTAGCGACCAACGCCGTGATCCATGTGGACAACCGGCTGGCCAATTTGTAGCTCAGCCAGGTTTCTTATCAGCTGATCTGGTGACAATGCGCGGCTGGATTTCTGGCGCCGGCGCTGACGAACGCGATTCCCGAATAGTTCGGTTTCGGTGATGATGGTGAGTGGCACCGATGCCAGTGTGACGCTGTGCTCAAACGGCGCGACCAAGATGCCATAAGCATCTTTACTGGCAACAAACGCCATTATTGATTGGATTTTGTTTGGCCGTATGCCCGCTTTATGTAAAAGGTCTAACAGTGCTTCTTGGCGGCCTTCCGACTCAACGACAAACAGTACCTGTGCTGAATGCTCTTTCAGATAGTGCTTTAGGTGAGTGAGGGGCTCGGCATATTTGTGATTAACGGCGATGTCAGTTACCGCATTGGCCGCCAGATTAAAGCGGCCGACTTTACTCGGCTGAGAAGCGGTGGTCAGTTGTGCGCGAGGCCAACGTTTACACTCAGCAAACAGTTTTTCCACTGGCAGGAATAGTTGGTCCGGTTTAAGCAATGGCCTGAGTGGATCGATGCTGCGGTCGTCATAACGCAGCTGCACATCACGGGCAAAATGTTCGGCGGCAGCAACAAGATCCCCGACCTGCAACAGTTGCGCGCTTTCCGGCAGGTAGTCAAACAGGTTTCCTGTTTGTTCGAAAAACAGTGGCAAATAGTACTCAATGCCGGCTGGCATCAACTTCTTACTTACCTGCTGATACAGTGATTCTTTGGCGTTACTGACGGCAAACTGTTCACGAAACTGAGTGCGGAAACGTTCAATGGCAAACTCGTCCGTGGGGAACTCATGTCCCGGCAAAAGGTTTATCGCGTCGATCGGGGCTTCCGAACGCTGGCTTTCTGGGTCAAACGGCCGGATCGAATCGACTTCATCGTCAAAGAAATCGATACGGTAGGGCACAGTGCTGCCCATGGGATAGAGATCCAAAATGGATCCTCGGACGCTGAATTCACCATGCTCCAACACCTGTTGTACGTGGTGGTAGCCGGAATAGGCGAGCTGCTCTTTAAGCTTGTCGAGGGGCAGGCTCTGTCCCTTATTCACAAACAAGGTGTGACCGCTTAAATAGCTAGGCGGTGCGGTTACCAAGCTCAAAGTGGCAACGGGTACGATTAAGGCCATCTGTGCATCAATCTGCTTGGCCTGCTGCAGCTTATACAGGGTTGATAAGCGTTGTGAGATGATATCCTGATGTGGCGAAAAATTATCGTAAGGTAAGGTTTCCCAATCGGGAAACAGTAATACCTCAACCTCTTGCGCCAGCAATAGGTGAGTCAGCTCAGATTCCAAACGCAGGGCGGTAGGCGTATCCGCAGTGATGATCAAACTGATCCCTGGATGACGGGACACCGTTTCCGCCAATGCGAGCGATTCAGCGGTTGAAAGCGCTTCGCCCCAAAGTTGGATATCCCCAGCTTTGCCGAGTGTTGGTGGATTAAGTAGGTTGAATTGGCTCAATGTACTCATGCGTCCCTAAAACGTTTAGTAAGATCTTGATAATCATCGATACGGCGATCGCGAAGGTAGGGCCAGATGCGGCGCACGGATTCACAACGTTCCATGTCGATAGTCGCGGTTAACAGCGTCTCCGTTTCCTTGGCATGAGCCAGAAATTCGCCCTGAGGGCCAGTGATAAAACTGTTGCCCCAGAACTGAATGCCTGGGTTGCTGTCAGCAGGATCCGGCTCATGGCCGATGCGGTTACAACTCAACACCGGCAAGCCATTAGCGATGGCGTGACCGCGTTGCACTGTGATCCAAGCATCTAACTGGCGCGCTTTTTCTGCGTCGTCATCACGGGGATCCCAACCTATGGCGGTCGGATAGATAAGCAGTTCGGCGCCGGCCATTGCCATCAGCCTAGCGCCTTCCGGAAACCACTGATCCCAGCACACCAATACACCAAGGCGACCCACTGAGGTGTCGATGGGCTCAAAGCCAAGATCGCCAGGGGTGAAGTAAAATTTTTCATAGAACCCAGGGTCATCGGGGATATGCATTTTACGATACTTACCGGCGATCGAGCCATCATTCTCTAGTACCACGGCGGTATTGTGGTAAAGGCCCGCGGCACGCTTTTCAAACAGCGACGCGACAATGACGATGTCTAGCTCTTTAGCTAGAACACCTAGGGCGTCAGTACTTGGGCCGGGTATGGTTTCTGCCAAATCAAAGTAATCAACATCTTCCTGCTGGCAAAAATAGCGACTGCGATGCAGTTCTTGCAGCACCACCAATTCGGCGCCGCCGGATTTAGCCTGACGGATCAGGTCGCAGGTGTGCTGCAGGTTGTCATTTAGATTGTTGCTACAGGCATGCTGAAGCAGGGCGACATTGAGAGTGCGTGACATATTCTTTGCTCCTTTGCTAGCGCCGTTAGGCGAGCGTGCCTTTTGGGATTTGCATAGTGAGACAGTGCAGGCTACCAAATTGCGCTATCACTGCTTGGCAATCGATGCCTATGATTTCACGTCCAGGGTACGCTTGCGCAATGACCGCAAGTGCTTGTTCATCGGCTGGATCGTCGTAAATAGGCACCAGCACCGCGCCATCTATAATCAGATAGTTTGCATAGGTGGCGGGCAAACGCTCGCCCTCACTACTGTATTTGGCTTGTGGCCATGGCAAGGGGAGTAAACGATAGTTAGCGCCGTGGCGGTTTCGTAGCGCCTTTAGTTCTAATTCCATTGCATGTAGTTCTGGGTAGTGTTCATCGTCTACCTTGTCACAGGCGACATACACCAGGGTGTCGTTGGGTGCAAAGCGTACCAGTGTATCGATATGACTATCGGTGTCATCACCTTCGAGCGCGCCGTGACTGAGCCACAGGAAATGGTCGGCGTAGAGTAGTTCATTTAATCGCTGTTCTATCGCGGTTTGATCGAGCCCAGGGTTACGATTTGGATTGAGCAAGCACTGCTTTGTGAGCAACAGTGTACCATGGCCGTCCGTTTCGATACCGCCCCCTTCAAGCACCAAATCAATGTTGACTATGGCTGCCTTGAACAGCGCCTGTTCGGCCAGTTGTTGATTGATCTGGTTGTCTAGTTCGCTGGGATATTTTCCGCCCCAACCGTTGAAGGTAAAGGAGAGTGGTTGCATCTGCTGGCCATCAAAAACAGTGATTGGACCATGATCCCGCGCCCAACTGTCATTGCTTGTAGCGATCAGGATGCGTACACGGCTCATAACGACACCGGCATGGCTCAACAGTTTAGCGATATGCGCGCGCAGAGGCAGATCTCTGGCGACGATAATCAGGCGCTCAAAGCGGGTGATCGCTTTCGCCATATCAATATAGACGGGCTCGATATGCTCAAGCTGCGTAGCCCAATCTGTCTGGTCGTGGGGCCAGGTCAGCAATACCGCGTCTTGAGGCGCCCACTCCGCGGGCAGATAAGCAGCGCGTTGGATCACCCATTGTCTCCTTTACGTTGTTCGGCGCGTTGTTTTAACAGCTTTGACTGAACATGCAAAGTTGCTCTGATCAGCATCTCGTGATCTTCTTCTCTGAGGGTGACAAATTTTGCACCAATTAGATGACTGTCAGCGTCCTGGTCACAACTGATCACTTCGGCATAGGCGAAGACGGCAGCGGCTTCATCGTGAAGAAATATTTTTACTTGGATTAATCGGCCAGCCACCAATGGCTGTGCTGATGTATAGCAAAACTCACTGGCACCAAAACTTACGGTGTGGTGGCGCAAATCAGGATCGTCTTGCATCGACAGCAGGTAGCCCATGATTACGTTGATTTTGCGTGCTTGTAGTTCAAGAAAATTAGATATCTCATCGGCGACGTCGCCCATGTTTCGTAACGCGCGCACGGTACCCTGATCCAAAGTGGAGACTTCAGAAGCCAAGCGGAATGGCTCTGGGATCTCATCAATGAGCTGCTGCTGATCGGGGATCGGTGTCGCCTCCGGCATCACAATCACGTTGATAGGTAGTCGATAAGGTACAGAAAAATATTGATCAGTCATGGGCTATCGGTGCCACTTGCTTGTTATCTCTAGTGAATAGATCTTATTATCCCCCCTGTTTATGCATACATACAACTAAAGCGTCTACCGCAAAGGAACAGATGTTTCATCCTGCCAGCTTATTTATAGGTCTAAGATACAGCCGAGCCCGCAAAGGGCATGGGTTTATCTCCTTTATTAACTTTTTTTCTATCACCGGTGTGATGCTTGGTGTAGCCGCCTTAATTATCGTCACCTCAGTGATGAATGGGTTTGAGTCGGAACTGAAACGCCGTATTTTGGGCATAGTGCCTCAGGTGACTATCCAAGCTGAAGATGGCTCGCCAATCAAAGCGTGGCCAGATCTCATTGAACAGTCTTCGACGATTGCACATGTGAAAGGGGCGACGCCGTTTATTGCTAGCGAGGGGATGGCACAAAGCCGTAAAACCCTTCGCGGGGCGATGATTTATGGCGTATGGCCAGAGCAAGAAACGGCACTTTCCACCATCGGCAACCACATGATTTCAGGAGAACTTGGCTGGTTGAAAAGTGGTGAGTTTGGTGTGGTGATTGGACGTGGTATGGGCGCCAAACTGGGCGTCAATGTTGGTGATTCTATTCGTTTAATGGTTGCTGAGGGCAGTGTATTTACCCCGATGGGAAGAATGCCAAGTCAAAGGCGTTTCCGTGTGGTGGGTATGTATGAGGTTGGCGCCGATATCGATACTTTTGTCGTGTTGATCCATGGTGATGACGCTGCCCGTTTGACCCGCAAACCAATCGGTAGCGCCGAGGGGATCAGGTTATATCTGGATGATGCTTTTCTGGCTGACCAAACGGCGACCAAGTTAACTAGCCTATTACCAGCGAAATGGCAGGTGGATACCTGGAGCCGAAGTCAGGGGAAGTTATTTTCGGCGGTGAAAATGGAAAAGAATATGATGTGGTTGCTGCTGTCACTGATCATTGCCGTCGCGGCGTTTAATATCGTTTCTGCGTTGGTGATGCTGGTTGGTGAAAAACGCGCCGAGATCGCGATCCTTAAAACCTTGGGCTTAACCCCTGCTGGCGTGCAGACTGTTTTTCTTTTTCAGGGCATCTACAACGGTGTCGTTGGTACTTTGTTGGGGTTGATTATCGGCTCGGCGATTGTGTTGAACCTTGATGTGTTGACGCCGATATTAAATCTACCCCTGGTACCTGCGCCGGGCCTTGGCAATCGCTCAATGCCTGTTGAGTATCAAATTGAGCAAGTGGCCATGTTGGCTAGCGTCGCGGTGGCGCTTTGTATCGCGGCCGCTTTCTATCCCGCATGGCGGGCATCTAAGATCCAACCTGCGGAAGCATTAAGATATGAGTAAGCCGTTACTGGTCTGTGATTCGGTATCTAAGACCTATCAAGAAGGTAAGTTAACAACAGAGGTATTAAAAGGCGTTAGCTTGTCGGTCAATGAGGGTGAGATGTTGGCGATTGTCGGCTCTTCGGGCTCAGGCAAAAGCACCTTGTTACATCTGTTAGGGGCTTTGGATACACCGTCGGAGGGGAAGGTGATCCTTGATGGCGATGATATCTATCAGATGAGCGCCACACAGCAGTGCCAACTTCGTAATAAAAAGCTCGGGTTTGTTTATCAATTTCATCACCTATTACCGGAGTTCAATGCGTTGGAAAATGTGGCGATGCCACTGTTGATCGGCGGTGTTTCAGGCAGCGATGCACGTAAAAGGGCGGCAAAAATGTTGGAGCGCGTCGGCTTGTCGCACCGTGAGAAACATCGGCCGTCGGAACTATCCGGTGGTGAACGTCAGCGCGTCGCTATTGCCCGAGCATTGGTGACTGAGCCACGCATTGTGTTAGCTGATGAGCCGACGGGTAATCTCGATTCCAATACTGGTGAAGCAGTGTATCAGTTGATGTTGAGCCTAAATGAAACACTCGGTACCAGTTTTATCGTCGTGACCCATGATTTGGCGCTGGCAGGGCGGTTGCACCGTAAGATATCGCTGGTCAACGGTTTGCTTGAGGAGCCAGCACACTGATGCAGCATTTGGCACTTTGGATCGCATTCCGTTTTAGTCGCGCTCGGCAACGTAATCGGTTTATCTCTTTTATCTCAGCTTCCTCGACCTTTGGTATTGCGCTTGGGGTGATGGTGTTGATCACCTTACTTAGCGCTATGAATGGTTTTGAACAGGCACTTAAAGATCGTTTACTTTCGGTGGTTCCCCACGGTGAAGTAACTGCTGTGAGGGAGCCGATTGTCGATTGGAAATCACTATCGGCATCCGCGATAGCCGATCCCGCCGTGGTTGCCGCTGCGCCCTTCGTGAAGTTCAATGCGATGCTTGAACGAGGTGGCAAAATGAAGGCGATTGAATCTCGTGGCGTTGATCTCGATTATGAATTAGATGTGTCGGATATCGGCGCGTATTTGCTGCCTGAGCCTGCAGACACCTTGGTTGATAATGAATTGTGGCTGGGTAAAACCATTGCGGATGAGCTGTCGCTTGCTGTCGGCGACAAGGTGATGATGCTGATCCCGACGCTTGATCCGCAGATGAGAATGAAGCCGCCAAAGCGTAAGATGTTTGTAGTGAAGCGCTTGATCCAGATGGGTGGTGAACTGGACGCGAGTGCCGCGTTAATCTCTATTGATACCGCTGCAGAATTGAGCGGGTGGCAAGGTGGTGTGCAGGGGATCCGCTTTAAATTTGGTGATGTGATGGCTGCGCCCCGCTTGGTAAGGAACGCAGCCTATGAGATGGCGCATTACCTCTATATCAGTGACTGGACACGTACCCAAGGGCATCTATACAGCGATATCCAATTGGTCCGCGGGATCGTCTATATGGTGTTAACCTTGGTTATCGCTGTCGCCAGTTTTAATATCGTGTCGACGTTAGTGCTGGCGGTACAGGATAAGCAGTCAGAGATAGCGATATTGAAAACCATGGGCACGACAGATGCTATGGTGATGAAGATCTTTATCTTACAGGGGCTATTTAACGGCGTACTGGGAAGTCTGATTGGAGCGGGACTCGGTGTCTTGATAGCCAGTTCGTTAGGGCAAATTGCGCAGGGTGTAGAGCGGCTGTTAGGGCATAAGCTACTGGACGCCGAGATCTACTTTATCGACTTTCTGCCGTCTTTGCTTAGTATCAGCGACGTCGTGTTTACCGTGATTGTTGCGATTGTTTTGTCTCTGCTGGCAACACTCTATCCGGCATGGAAAGCGAGTAAAATATTGCCAGCCAATGTGCTTGGACAATCGGTCTAATTGCGTCGCTGCCTGCGTTGGCGCAGGTGGCGAACTACCGAATAACGCCACAGTAATCTAATAGCAAAATAGCCTATTGCCCCTGACACCACACCACAGATCAAGCAGCCTAGAATAAATGGGTAACCTAGGTGAGCAAAACTGTCAGCTAAACCTTGCCAAGAGAGTTCAAAGCTAAACGCCTTTTCACTGCCTCCAGTGATCCATACACCCACCAGATAGGCGCTATAAAATAGCGGGGGCATAGTGATTGGATTGCTGATCCAAACCAATGCCACTGATAACGGCAGATTAACCCGGATAAAGATTGCGATAGCGGCGGCGGTCACCATCTGAAATGGGATCGGTAGAAATGCCACAAACAGACCTATGGCAAAAGCGCCAGCCGCAGAGCGCCGATTGAGATGAAACAGGTTCGGATCGTGCAGTAGGGTGCCGAACATCTGTAAGTACTTATGGCTTTTGATAGTTTCATGGCTGGGCATGAACCGCTTTAACGTCTTTTTTGGCATATAGTGTGTAAACCCAGTCTCAAATTTCTTATTAACAAAAGCTACTGTGCAATCAATTTTTATCGGATTTCTTATTGGCGCCATCACGGCTGCGCAATCACCTTGGGTGGTTGACCCCGTTTGGTTCAGTTGCAGTATTTTATTGCTGCCCTGGTGTCGTCAAAAGTGGTGTCGAACCTGCCTAGCTTTGCTCGTCGGAGTCTCTTGGCTCTGTCTATTTAACGCCAATTACGCAGCTAATATTCTACCCGATGAATTAGCGGGGCAAGACATTACCACAACTAGTGAGATCATTTCATTACCACGGCGCATTGACGATGGTTGGCGTTTTATGGTTCGGCTAAAAGCGTACGAGTCGTCTGACAGTATAGGATATCCATTTGCACCGCCAATTTGGCAAGGAAAGGTCAAGCTAAATTGGTATCACACCGAGCTCACGCCAAAGCTTGGCGATGTTTGGCAGTGGCGGGTGCGCCTAAAGCCGCCTGTGGGCTTCGCCAATGACGGGGGGATGGACTATGAAAAATACCTGGTGAGTCAAGAGGTACACGCCGCAGGATATATTCGCGGCGAAATTCGACAGTTAACAACGGCTACGAACTATCGAGAGCAGCTACGTGCAAAAATTAGTGCTCTCGTTCAATCGTTAAGCCATAAAGATCTGATATTAGCTTTGACGTTAGGTGATCGTAGTTTGATCTCTAGTGACCGCTGGCAGCTGCTTAGTGTAACTGGCACAAGCCATCTGATCGCGATATCAGGTTTACATATCGGACTGATTTTTCTCCTCGCTCATAAGTTGCTGACCGCTGTCATGGGCTGGGTGCCCTACCTATCTAATCGGATCACTGTAAAAGTACCACTGGTTATCTGCTTAGCTTTGTCGGTGAGCGGTGTATACGCGCTGTTGTCAGGTTTTGCATTGCCAGCACAACGAGCATGGTTTGGGATAGCTATTTGGTGTGCTCTTTCTTGCTTACATGTGCGGATCAGTCGCATGACTGGGCTACTGGCATTGATGGCGCTATTCGTTATTGTTTCACCCGCGGTGTTATATGGCGCGAGTTTTTGGTTGTCGTTCGGGGCTGTTGCCAACATCGCTTTGCTGCACTGGTGGTGGTGTCGCAGGGAAGGGCAGGCTATTTCACGCAAAATAGCTGAGCTACTGGTGATGCAATTGGGGCTCTCTGTGATGATGATGCCACTGACTTTGTTGCAGCTTGGCTTTGTTGCGCCGCTAACGCCAATAAGTAACCTGTTGGTTGTGCCATTAATTACGTTTGTAGTTGTGCCTTTGTTGCTTGTTAGTGTGGTTATATTGCTGTTTTCCACAGTGCTTGCGGGATCCATGTTTGTGTTTGTCGACCAGATTTTGGTTCTGTTTACATGGTGGTTGAATTGGCTCAGCTCTGGTGGCATAGGTACCTATATACTGCCCATCATCGTTGCTTGCTTACTGTTTTCAGCCGTAATACTTGTTGCTGTTAATCGCCGTTTTTGGCCATTAGCGCTTTGCTTGGCTAGCTCACCGCTATTGCTGGCATTAAGAACAGTAGATCCAAGCCGTTGGCAGATTGAGGTGTTTGATGTGGGGCAGGGACTGGCGGTGGTCATCCAGCAAGGGGACGACGTACTGCTTTATGATACGGGAAACCGATATAAGAGTGGCTTTGTTGTTGCGGAACATACAGTGGTGCCTTGGCTAATTCAGCACAACATTAGCCGATTAACCTACCTAGTATTAAGCCATGATGATATCGACCATGTTGGTGGGGCCGAAGCTGTTTTAAGTAAGATGGATGTTGGCACTTTGATATCGCCAACGGTCGGGTCTCATCGTGATCTGTCTAGCGAGCAACTAGAGCATGTCCGTTGCCAGGCCGGGCAAACACTGTTTTTGAACGAGCTTGAGATAAACATGCTCAGCCCGTATCTTCCTTTAACTCGTAACAAGAACGATCGAAGCTGCGTGTTACATATCTCTGATGGCCGCCATAGTTTAATGTTGACCGGTGACATTGAACGTTCAGCTGAACTGGAAATGTTGCGTAATGGCGCGACTCTTCCCAGTAATGTCTTGCTGGCACCCCATCATGGTAGCGGTAGTTCCTCCTCTTTGGCTTGGTTGACTGCTGTTGCTCCCGATTATGCGGTGTTTAGTCGTGGCGCCTATAATCGCTATCGGTTTCCCGCGGAAGAAGTGAAAGAGCGTTATCATGCGTTAACAGTGGAAACACTCGATACAGCTTGTAGCGGTCAAATCAGTATTGAAGTGACAACTGAAGGCCTTAGTGTGGCGCATTATCGCCAAAGAACAGGCGTATTTAACCATGCTAAGTGGTATCAACGTTTGTCCGGGTGCCGTAAGGCACGGTAGAATAACCTGTTTTTTCTAAGTGATGAGAACGCCATAGTGAGCGAAACTACGCAACAATCGAATTTTAAGCGCCTTATTTCCTATATGAAGCCCTATAAGCTGGGTTTCATCGCTGCCATTGTTGCGATGGTCGGTTACGCCGGTATCGATTCATTATTTATCTATTCCATTAAGCCTTTAATTGATGAGGGCCTGACAAATAAAAACCCCGGAGTGCTGACCTACGCGCCGATATTTGTGGTGGGTGCGTTTTGTCTTCGTGGATTATTTAATTTTGTCTCTACCTATTGCTTGTCGTGGGTAGGTAGCAACGTAGTGATGACGATGCGGCAATCACTGTTCGATCATATGATGCGAATGCCTGTGCCCTATTTTGATTCGCAAACTACCGGTCAATTGATATCCAAGATCACCTATGACACCGAGCAGGTCGCAAATGCTGCGAGCAAGACCTTGGTAATCATCGTTAAAGAAGGTGCGTTTGTCGTCGGTATGCTGGCTTTGATGTTTTATCAGAGCTGGCAGTTGTCACTCATATTTTTACTTATCGGTCCGATCATCGCTGTGGTCGTGCGTTTCGTCAGTAAGCGGTTTCGGAAAATTAGTCGTCAGATCCAAAATGCGATGGGTAATATCACCACCTCCGCCGAGCAGATGCTAAATGGCCATAAAGTGGTGTTAACGTTTGGCGGACAAGCGATCGAGTCTGAGCGGTTTAGAAAGATCAGTAATAAAACCCGCCGCCAAAATATGAAAATGGTTGCTGCCAGTGCCATTAGCGTACCGGTGATTCAAATTATTGCCTCTTTCGCCTTAGCCACAGTGCTGTTTGTTGCAAGTTTTGACAGCATGATGGAAACCCTCACTCCTGGCACCTTTACCGTCATTATCACCTCTATGATCATGTTACTACGGCCCTTGAAGCAGCTCACTTCGGTTAATAGTCAATTTCAAAAAGGGATGGCTGCTAGTGCCAGTATTTTTGCCGTTTTAGACGAAGAAGAGGAAACTGATAACGGCACGAAAGAGTTAGCAAGAGCGAAAGGTGACTTGCGGATTAACGACGTCACATTCACCTATCAAGGCAAAGAAACACCCGCGTTAGAGAACATCAACCTCAGCATTGAACCCGGGCAGACGGTGGCATTGGTCGGGCGTTCCGGGAGCGGTAAGTCAACCATTACTAGTTTGTTGACTCGTTTCTATCCCTATCAGGATGGCACCATTACCCTTGATGGCATTGAGGTAAATGATTTTAAATTGGCCAATCTAAGAAGCCAGTTTGCTACCGTATCCCAGCACGTTACGCTGTTTGACGATACTATCGCTAACAATATTGCTTATGCCTGTGATGACAGTGTTACCCGGGAGCAAATAGAGGCAGCGGCTAAAAGTGCACACGTTTTAGAGTTCGCGCAATCTATGCCTGACGGCTTGGATACCCAAGTCGGTGAAAACGGCGTGATGTTATCTGGCGGTCAGCGCCAACGCATAGCGATAGCTCGCGCATTGCTGCGGGATGCGCCTATTTTGATCCTCGATGAAGCGACTTCCGCCCTCGATACTGAGAGTGAGCGTCATATTCAGGGGGCTTTGGAGGCGCTACAGGCTAACCGCACCAGTCTGGTCATTGCCCATCGGCTTTCAACCATTCAGAACGCCGATAAGATCGTCGTACTTGATGGTGGTCGGATCATCGAACAGGGCACTCATGAGGTGTTGCTTGCGAAAGATGGTGCGTACGCTCAACTCCATAAAATGCAATTTGGTGATTAATGCTGTCACCACTTCCTAAAGCCTGGTACGACGGCAGCCTATGGCCCAAACTATTGGTTCCTTTTTCTGCGCTGTTCTACATGATAAGCCGATTACGGCGTTGGTTTATTTGCCGTTATCGCCAAGTCGAGCCAAAGGTTACGGTGATAGTCGTTGGCAATATCAGTGTCGGAGGCACAGGCAAGACCCCACTGGTTATTTGGCTTTGTGAACACCTTACGGAAAAGGGCTATCGTGTCGGTGTTGTGTCGAGAGGATATGGTGGCAATGCGCCGACTTACCCATACCATTTGCAAGCCGATAGCCGAGCAGAAGAGGTTGGTGATGAACCACTGTTGATTGCTCGCCGGACGGGCGTGCCAGTGGTCGTTGGTGCAGATCGGTTGGCAGCGATAGAATTGCTGCTGCACAGTACGGACGTCGACCTGGTTATCAGTGATGATGGGCTTCAGCATTACCGTATGGGGCGGCACATTGAGATCGCTGTGATAGATGGTGACAGGCAATTAGGTAATGGTTTGTTGTTGCCTGCTGGCCCTTTACGGGAAACGAGTCGGCGTCTCTCGGAAGTGGATTTTATTATTCAAAATGGTGGTGAGCTGGGTACCGAAGCAAAGGGGCGCTACCAGATGTTACTTGAACCTGATCCCCCCGCACCTGTTGATGGTAAAGCTGAGCAAGTACCAATCGAGCAGCTGGGCTCTCTCGCTTTAGCGGCAGGCATAGGAAATCCACAAAGGTTTTTCTCATTGGTGACTCAGCTCGGCGGCAATGTAGTCAAAGAGACACCACTAGCAGATCACTGTGGATTCAATCCGGAATTGCTGCTTCAACTTCAGGGGGAGGCGGCCTGTTTGCTGGTCACTGAAAAGGACGCAGTTAAGTGTCAAAGCAACGGTCACGTAAATTTGTGGTATTTACCCATCTCTGCGCAGCTACCAGATCATTTTTTGTCGCAGTTATGCGATAGGATTAACCAGGAAGACAGAGTTAACCATGTTAAAAGATAAGAAATTATTAGAAATAATCGCTTGCCCTTGTTGTAAGGGAAAGCTGCTATTTACTCCAAGCAAAGACGCGCTACTTTGCCGGTTTGATAAGCTGGTGTTTGCTATTGATGATGGCATACCCGTGTTGCTAGAAAGTGAGGCGCGCACCGCGACTGAAGCTGAGATGGCGGGATAACATCAAACGTTGCCACAAGCTGCGTAATATATTCAGTTAGTCTTTAGCTATCTATTCAGTTGTTTTATAACTTCAGAGCTTGCTTACCCTAACTATTCAGTCAATATCCGGCAAGTTAGCTGCCGGTATAGCACGGCGACTATCTGTTTATGAGTCATTTTTTAACCAATAGTAGACCGATGAGCCAAATCAAGGCATAGTGACGTAGATCACCTTTTTTGGTGTTCCTGAATAGGGCGTCGCAGGTTGCGGCTTTGCTATATCGATAGCAGAACAGCAAAGCTAGCTGTCAGATATTTATATTGTTTTAGGAATAAAATATGGTTGAAGCGATTACCGGAATGTTGTTAACGGTTGTGGGCGTAGTGGTATTGGCCAAACAAGTTGCATTAAGAAATCATTCCGGCAGGCGCTATTTTGACTCTCTGACGCGAGGGAAAATGCTGTGTTGGAAGAGTGAAGAGTTGATGCGTGTTCGCAGAAGCCTGCAGTATGGAAAGATTTTTATTGGTTTTCTAGCTTTCATACTGCTTTCGGTACTGTTGGGGGCAATTTCGGCCCATGTTATACCTTCTACGGCCTATGTTGTTTTAACTATTACTATTTGTATTCTCTGGGCGTCTCTGCAATTTCCGGGTGAATTTAAGAAAGAGTTTTTTTCCGGTAAGCCACTGTTGATGGTGTGCATTCTGTTGCCTTGGCCACTGCTATTGTTGGATTGGATGGTCGACCTTCACCCTGGAATGTTGTTCGGTTTTGTCAAGGACCTGCAGTTGTTTGGGGTGAGTGATCCAAATCGTTTTCAGCTTGCTTTCTATCTTTCTTGTTTGCTGACCTGCATTGTGTTTTGTTTGCGGATTATTATTTTGCTGGCGATGTCGTTGCCTGCTTTGGTGTTAGCCAACTGCTATCGCGTGCAGCAAAGAGTTCTGCATTGCTCTCATTGGTGTTGGCGTCGTAGCTCTGTGGCTGTTGTTGCTATTTTGGCTGGGGTCTACCTCAGTTGGATCGGTTAACCATCACTGGTTTTTTTAGACAAAAAAGGCAGCCGAAGCTGCCTTTTTTAATCTTTGAGCAAGACCAATCAACGTTCTTCTGTTGATTTGAATCCTTTATCTATTTCACCGATATATAGCTGGCGTGGACGGCCGATCTTCTGGCCTGCGTCACTCATCATTTCATTCCAGTGAGCTATCCAACCAACCGTGCGTGACAGCGCAAAAATTACTGTGAACATATTTGTCGGAATGCCAATCGCTTTCAAGATAATACCAGAGTAGAAATCTACGTTAGGGTAGAGTTTCTTCGAAACGAAGTATTCATCTTCCAGCGCGATCCGCTCAAGCTCCATCGCTACATCAAGCAGAGGATCTTTGATCTTTAACTTATCGAGAACTTCGTGACAGGTTTCGCGCATCACAGTTGCTCGTGGATCATGGTTCTTGTACACACGGTGACCAAAGCCCATCAAGCGGAAAGAATCATCTTTATCCTTCGCGCGTTCGATAAACTCAGGAATGCGGTCAACATTACCGATCTCTTCAAGCATGTTGAGGCAAGCTTCATTGGCGCCACCATGAGCTGGGCCCCATAGAGAAGCAATACCTGCCGCGATACAAGCGAACGGATTAGCACCAGAGGAGCCGGCCAAGCGAACGGTCGATGTTGAAGCGTTCTGCTCGTGATCAGCATGCAGGGTAAATATTCGATCCATCGCTTTAGCAACGATAGGATCTGGTGTGTATTCTGCACACGGTGTAGCGAACATCATGTAAAGGAAATTCTCTGCATAGCCGAGATCATTTCTAGGGTACATGAATGGCTGACCGACATTGTACTTAAAGCACATTGCGGCGATTGTTGGCATTTTAGAGATCAGTCGGTAGGCTGCGATCTCACGGTGACGTTCATTGGTGATGTCCAATGAGTCGTGATAGAAGGCTGACATGGTACCAACCATGCCACACATGATAGCCATCGGGTGCGCATCTCGGCGGAAGCCCTGCAAGCATCGTGTGAGTTGTTCATTCAGCATCGTGTGTTCGGAAACAATACGGCTAAATTCTGCATATTGCGTTGCATTGGGCAGTTCGCCGTACAACAGCAGATAGCATACTTCGAGATAGCTAGCGTTGTTCGCTAAATCGTCGATAGCATAACCGCGGTGTTGCAGGATGCCCTTACTACCGTTGATGAAGGTGATCGTAGACTCGCACGATGCGGTCGAAAGAAAACCTGGGTCAAATGTGAAATAACCATATTTGCCGAGGGTTCTGATATCTATTACGTCATGGCCCGCGGTACCGGAAAGCACGGGGAGTTCTATCTCCTGGCCACCGACGTGAAGAACTGCTTTCTTCTCCGTCATTTCAGGATTCTCCTTATTGGAATTGTATGATGCTCCCAAAATTAAGCGCAGTATTATTAACCGCTGCATAGGGCAGCTGTCAATTATCTATGCATTAAATCCCGTCTTGGATGCATAATTTATCATTTTTACAAGTTAGTACCTGATTACAACATCTCTTGAAACAAAGATCTATTTCAGAGGTGAATAGAATTCTCCCTGATACAAATCAAAATTTAAAGAATTGTAATAAAAAAATGTCGTGGATATACTGCCCACACTACGCCCTCAAACGTAGGCAGAATGCGGCTTTGGCGCGCCAAAATGGTGCTTTTCAAACAACTGTTTGTCTAAAATGTGATCCGCATATCATTTTTGGGGTAATAACTTTATATCCCGAAAGTAATATGATGGTTAGGGCGTAAAAAAATACGACATTAAAAAAATAAATAGAGGCTCTTAAGGGCCGAGTGAGTCGGATGTGAAAAAACAAAGACCCGTTAATTTAGACCTAGCAACAATTCGCTTTCCAGCGACGGCCATTGCGTCGATATTGCACCGCGTCAGTGGCGTCATTATGTTTGTTGCGATTGCTATTCTACTTTGGCTACTAAATATTTCTCTTACCTCAGAATCCGGATTTAATGAAGTAAAGGCGATGATTGATGGCTGGTTTGTTGGTTTTGTCCTGTGGGGCATTCTGACAGCGCTGGCATATCACTTTGTCGGTGGCATTCGTCACTTATTACAGGATCTTGGATATTTTGAAGAACTCGAAAGTGGTATTCGCTCTGCCCATGTAGGTTTTGCGCTCACCGCTGTTCTGTCTGTTTTGGCGGGGGTATGGGTATGGTAACTAATGCTGCTATGTTAGGCCGAAGTGGCGTGCATGACTTTGTCTTGTTACGTGCGTCGGCGATTGTTTTAGCTCTCTATTCGATTTTTATTGTCGGTTTTGCTCTTTTTACACCAGAGATGACCTACGGCGTATGGCACGGCTTGTTCAGCACATTAGCCATGAAGGTTTTCACTTTTCTCGCATTAATCGGTCTGCTTGTGCACTGCTGGATCGGAATGTGGCAAGTGTTAACTGATTACATAAAGTGCTCGGCGCTGCGTGCCGCATTACAGTTCTTCATTAATTTAACTGCAGTTGCTTACGTCGCCGCAGGTCTGTTTATTCTCTGGGGGGTCAAGTGAGCATTCCAACATTTGAATTCGATGCCGTCGTCATCGGCGCCGGTGGTGCCGGTATGCGCGCCGCACTGCAAATTTCTGAAGAGGGCAAGTCTTGCGCTTTACTCTCCAAAGTCTTTCCTACTCGTTCACATACGGTCTCTGCTCAAGGTGGCATCACCGTTGCGTTGGGTAATGCCCACGATGACGATTGGCAATGGCATATGTATGACACGGTAAAAGGTTCCGATTATATCGGTGATCAGGACGCCATTGAGTACATGTGTAAAACCGGCCCAGAGGCGATCATTGAATTAGAAAAGATGGGACTGCCTTTTTCTCGCTTTGAAAATGGTCGTATCTATCAACGCCCATTCGGTGGCCAATCAAAAGCATTTGGGGGCGAACAGGCCGCACGCACGGCCGCTGCCGCTGACCGAACTGGTCATGCTTTATTGCACCTCCTTTATCAACAGAACATTAAGAACAAGACCAAGGTGTTTAGTGAGTGGTACGCACTGGATTTGGTTAAGAACCAAGATGGGCACATTGTTGGTTGTACCGCCATTGACATCGATTCAGGACAGGTTGTCTATTTCAAAAGTAAAGCGACGGTATTAGCCACTGGTGGTGCTGGTCGGATTTATGCTTCAACCACTAATGCGCATATTAATACTGGTGATGGCGTTGGTATGGCGCTGCGTGCCGGGGTTCCGGTTCAAGATATGGAGATGTGGCAGTTTCATCCCACAGGTATCGCTGGCGCGGGCGTGTTGGTGACTGAAGGGTGTCGCGGTGAAGGTGGCTATCTACTAAATAAAGATGGCGAACGCTTTATGGAACGCTATGCGCCAAATGCCAAAGATTTGGCTGGCCGTGACGTTGTTGCGCGTTCGATTATGACGGAGATCCGTGAGGGGCGCGGTTGCGATGGCCCTTGGGGCCCGCATGCTAAATTGAAACTCGACCATTTGGGCGAAGAGGTACTTGAGTCCCGTTTGCCTGGCATTTGCGAGTTATCACGCACCTTTGCCCATGTTGATCCCGTGAAAGAGCCGATCCCAGTGATCCCAACCTGTCATTACATGATGGGTGGTATACCTACTCAGGTGAGTGGCCAGGCGATCACTGTCGATGCGCAGGGTAACGAGAAGCCTGTAGTTGGTTTGTTCGCTGTCGGCGAGATCGCTTGCGTATCGGTTCATGGGGCAAACCGCCTTGGTGGCAATTCACTATTGGATTTGGTGGTGTTTGGTCGTGCGGCAGGTAAACACTTGGGTGAAGCGCTTGATGCCATGAGCGAATCCCGTGATGCCTCTGAGTCAGACTTGGAAGCCAGCTTAGCGCGTATGAATCGCTGGAACAGCACCCAGCAGGGTGAAGATCCGGTGCAAATTCGTAAAGACCTACAGCAGTGTATGCAGTTGAATTTCTCAGTGTTCAGGGAAGGCAATGCGATGGCTGAAGGCATGAAAGAGTTGGGTGAGATACGCGAGCGTTTAGCTAATGCGCGACTTGATGATACGAGCCAGCAGTTCAACACCCAGCGAATTGAATGCATGGAATTGGATAACCTGATGGAAACGGCTTACGCCACAGCTAAATCTGCCAATTTCAGAACGGAAAGCCGTGGCGCACATAGCCGTGAAGATTATCTCGAACGAGATGATGGTAACTGGCTGTGCCACACCCTCTATATGCCTGAGTCAGAAGAGATGCTTAAGCGAGATGTCAATATGACGCCTAAGCTGCGTGATGCGTTTCCGCCAAAAGCTCGTACATACTAAGGGAGTATCGCAGTAATGAAAGTCGTATTTTCGCTATACCGTTACAACCCGGACGTAGATAACGCGCCAAGCATGAAGGATTACACACTTGAAGTGCCTGAAGGCTCAGACATGATGGTGTTGGACGCTTTGATCTTGCTGAAGGAGCAAGATCCGACATTGGCATTTAGACGGAGCTGTCGTGAAGGCGTTTGCGGTTCCGACGGTGTCAATATGAATGGTAAGAACGGCTTAGCTTGTATTACCCCGCTGTCAGATCTGTTGGTTGGCGGCAAAGTGATTCTTCGGCCGCTACCAGGATTGCCTGTTGTTCGTGATCTGGTGGTTGATATGGCTCAGTTCTATGAAAACTATGAACGTATCAAACCGTACCTGATTAACGATGGTAAACAGCCGCCAGCACGCGAACACCTGCAGAGCCCGGAAGAGCGTGCCAAGCTTGATGGCTTATATGAATGTATTCTCTGTGCATGTTGTTCAACGTCATGCCCATCGTTCTGGTGGAATCCCGATAAATTTGTCGGTCCAGCAGGTTTGTTACAGGCGTATCGCTTCCTTGCTGATAGTCGTGACACTGCCACAGATGAACGTCTGTCAGAATTAGACGATGCATTTAGTGTATTTCGTTGCCATGGCATTATGAATTGTGTCAGTGTCTGTCCTAAGGGATTAAACCCAACGAAAGCTATCGGCCATATTAAGTCGATGCTTTTACAGCGGGCTGTTTAGTAGTTAAGACGTCAGGCATTTGTGCTTGGTTTACGTACGACTAAATAGCTATTCGGTTACGAATGGCTATTTTTTTGAGAGTTACACCACCGGCCAGGGGTGAGAAAACAAGAGATGGAAGAAGTCGCAATGCAGGCGTGGTGGGAGTCCAGCCACTTTGCTGGAGCCAATGCAGCCTATATAGAGCCGCTGTATGAAGCCTACTTAGAAGATCCTGATTCTGTTGATATAGAGTGGCGACGTATTTTTGATAAGTTGCCGATAGTTAAGCCTGAATCGACAGAACAGTCACACATTAAGATACGCGAGTATTTTCGGACGTTAGCTAAAGAGGGCAACCGCGGCGGCGGGCAAGTCTCAGATCCGGAACTAGATGCAAAGCAGGTGAAAGTCCTGCAGCTCATCAACGCGTTCCGTTTTCGCGGTCATCAACACGCAAACCTAGATCCCTTAGGGTTATGGCGCCAGGAACGAGTCCTTGACCTTGATCCGAGCTTTCATAATCTTGAAGGTGACGATTTTGAGCGCGAGTTTAATGTTGGTTCATACCAAGGTGGTAGGGAAACCATGCCCCTTGGAGAGCTTATTGATGCACTGAAGCAGACCTATTGTGGTTCTATCGGTGCAGAATATATGCATATCACTTCGACAGAAGAGAAGCGCTGGATCCAAAGCCGTTTAGAGCCGAAGCATGCAGCGGTTCATTTTTCAAAAGAAGATAAGCTTGAGTTTCTTGCTGGCTTGACCGCAGCCGAGGGATTAGAAAAGTACCTAGGTGCTAAGTTTCCTGGCGCTAAACGTTTCTCATTGGAAGGTGGTGATGCACTTATTCCGATGCTTAAAGCGTTGATCCATCATGCCGGTGAAAACGGTGCGAAGGAAGTGGTTGTCGGTATGGCGCACCGTGGCCGACTTAACGTTTTAGTAAACGTGTTAGGCAAGAAAACGGGCGAATTATTTGATGAGTTTGCCGGGAAGCATTCAGGTGGTTGGGGGTCTGGTGACGTTAAATACCATCAGGGGTTCTCATCCGACTTCGAAACGGAAGGGGGTAAGGTTCATTTAGCCTTAGCTTTTAACCCGTCGCACCTGGAAATTGTAAATCCTGTGGTATTGGGTTCGGTTCGGGCACGTTTAGACCGCCGTGGTAACCCTGATACTAATACTGTGCTGCCTATTACATTGCATGGCGATTCGGCGATAGCCGGGCAAGGTGTCGTGCAAGAAACCTTTAATATGTCCCAAGCGCGGGCGTTTAAGGTTGGCGGTACCGTGCGTATCGTGATCAACAATCAGGTTGGTTTTACTACGTCTAATCAAGAAGATACCCGTTCAACACAATATTGTACCGATATCGCTAAGATGGTGCAGGCGCCTATTTTCCACGTTAATGCTGATGACGTTGAAGCGGTGGTCGAAGTGACCAAACTGGCGCTGGATTTTCGTAATACCTTCAAACGTGATGTGTTAATCGACCTCATCTGTTATCGCCGTCATGGCCATAATGAAGCGGATGAACCTAATGCTACTCAGCCGTTAATGTACCAAAAGATCCGCAAACATCCGACGCCGCGTAAGCACTACGCTGACCGTTTGATGGCTGAGGGTACTTTGGAGCAGAGCGAAGTCTCACAAATCAACAATGATTATCGTGAGTCGCTGGACCAGGGCGAGTGCATGGTTAAAGAGTGGCGGCCGATGGAGTCACACTCTGTCGATTGGACGCCATACCTTGGCCATGATTGGGATGCGAATTATGACTCTACTGCTTCAGTAGAACGGTTACAGCATTTGGGCTCGCTGATGTGCAGTTACCCCGAAGGTCATAAACTGCAATCCCGGGTTGCCAAAATCTATAATGATCGTTTAGCCATGATTAATGGTGAACGTGCGCTTGATTGGGGCGCTGCAGAAACCTTAGCTTACGCCACGCTGCTGGATGAAGGTTATGATATTCGTTTAACCGGGCAAGATAGCGGCCGTGGAACCTTCTTTCATCGGCACGCAGTATTACACAGTCAGCAAGATGCAACGGCGCTCATTCCGTTGAAACACCTACATGAGAAGCAGGGTAAGTTCGAAGTATTCGATTCGGTATTGTCGGAAGAAGCGGTACTTGCATTTGAGTATGGTTATACCACTGCTGAGCCTCGTGGCTTGACGATATGGGAAGCGCAATTTGGTGATTTTGCCAACGGCGCACAGGTCGTTATAGACCAGTTCTTAAGTTCCGGTGAGCAAAAATGGGGACGTCTATGTGGTCTAACGCTGCTGTTGCCTCATGGTTATGAAGGACAGGGGCCAGAGCACTCATCTGCAAGGTTGGAGCGTTTTCTACAGCTGTGTGCTGACCATAATATGCAGGTGTGTGTACCGTCGACTCCTGCGCAGGTATTTCATATGCTTCGGCGTCAGGTGCTTCGTAAGATGCGCCGGCCACTAATCGTCATGTCACCTAAGTCGCTGCTGCGTTTGCCTGCAGCTAGCTCTTCTTTAGATGAGCTGTCAAACGGGCGTTTCCACAATGCGATACGTGAAGTTGAGGATATCGTTCCGAAAAACGTAGAGCGTGTCGTATTGTGCTCTGGCAAGGTGTATTACGATCTGGCTGAACAACGACGTAAGTCCGAGATTAATAATATTGCCATCATCCGAATCGAGCAGCTCTATCCTTTCCCTCATGAATGTCTGGCTGAAATTTTTAAAGACTATCAGCATGTTAAAGACTTCGTTTGGTGTCAGGAAGAACCTCAGAACCAAGGTGCTTGGTATTGTAGTCAGCACCATTTCTGGACTGCTATTCCGAAAGGAGCCTCTTTGGTATACGCCGGGCGCGAAGCATCGGCAGCACCGGCGGTGGGTTACGCCTCTGTACATATTGCTCAACAACAGGCGTTAGTGAACGACGCACTGATGATTGATAGCTAATTGCTAGGAAGGAACGAATAAAAATGACAATCGAGATTAAAGTCCCGGTACTCCCTGAATCAGTTGCTGATGCCACAGTTGCGACCTGGCATAAACAACCTGGAGAGGCAATTGCTCGTGACGAAAATATCGTTGATATCGAGACTGATAAAGTTGTTCTCGAAGTAGTAGCGCCTGAAGACGGTACCTTGGTAGAGATCATCCATCCCGAAGGTGACACTGTGTTGGCAGAGCAAGTGATTGCTAAGTTCAAGGCGGGTGCAGTTGCAGGACAGGAAGTGGCTCCAGCTCAAGCAGCACAGGCACCGGCAGCCAGTGAGGCCGCTGAAGCTGCTTCAAATGATGTCTTGAGTCCTTCGGTTCGCCGTATCTTGGGTGAGAAAGGTATCACTGAAGCGCATGCCATCGCGGAAATTAAGGGCACAGGTAAGGGCGGTCGCATCACTAAAGAAGATGTCGACGCCTATGCGGCAAAAGCGCCGGCTCCAGCAGGTGCTGCCGTAGCTGCAGTCGCGCCTGGGCGCAGCGAAAAACGCGTGCCGATGACTCGTTTGCGTAAGCGTATTGCCGAACGCCTGCTTGAAGCAAAGCAGTCTACAGCCATGTTGACAACCTTCAATGAAGTTAACATGAAGCCAATCATGGATATCCGTAAGCAGTATCAAGAACAGTTTGAAAAGAAGCACGGTATTCGCTTGGGCTTTATGTCTTTTTATGTGAAGGCTGTGACCGAAGCATTGAAGCGTTATCCAGAAGTAAATGCATCCCTTGATGGTGATGATCTGGTTTATCACAACTATTTCGATATCAGTATTGCAGTATCAACGCCCCGTGGTTTGGTGACGCCAGTACTAAAAGATGCAGATACGCTGTCGTTAGCACAAACTGAGGACGCCATTAAGCAGCTGGCGCTTAAAGGGCGTGATGGTAAGTTGACTGTTGATGAGATTATGGGTGGCAACTTTACCATCACTAACGGTGGTGTGTTCGGCTCACTAATGTCGACGCCAATCATCAATCCGCCGCAAAGTGCGATCCTGGGGATGCATAAGATCCAGCCACGCCCTATGGCCGTTGATGGCAAGGTAGAGATTTTACCTATGATGTATCTGGCGCTGTCGTACGATCATCGAATTATCGATGGCAAGGAGTCGGTTGGCTTCTTGGTGACGATTAAAGAACTATTAGAAGACCCAACACGTCTTTTATTGGATCTCTAAATTTAAGTTTGCCCCGCTTTAGCAGGGTCAATAAAGAGCTGAGGGCATATAAATGCCCAGGCTATGTTCCCATCATTCAAACTGGATAATGTCCAATGAACTTGCATGAGTATCAGGCAAAACAACTGTTTGCCGAATATGGACTGCCTGTCTCCGAAGGTTTCGCGGTAGATACACCGCAAGCAGCCGTTGAAGCTGCTGATCGAATCGGCGGTGACATGTGGGTAGTAAAATGTCAGGTACACGCCGGCGGTCGCGGAAAAGCGGGCGGTGTAAAACTGGCGAAGAAGAAAGACGAAATTAAGGCCTTTGCCCAAGAGTGGTTAGGTAAGAATTTGGTCACTTATCAAACTGACGAAAAAGGTCAGCCTGTTACTAAGATTTTGGTTGAATCATGCTCTGATATCGACCAAGAACTCTACCTGGGTGCCGTCGTTGACCGAGCCACGCAGCGTGTTGTTTTTATGGCATCAACTGAAGGTGGCGTAGAAATTGAAAAGGTAGCGGAAGAAACACCTGAACTCATTCATAAAGCAATGATTGATCCTTTGGTTGGCCCGCAAGCTTATCAAGCGCGTGATTTGGCTTTTAAATTGGGCCTTGAGGGACAACAGATACGCCAGTTCACCAAGATCTTTATGGGACTGGGTAAAATGTTCACCGATTATGACTTTGCCCTTTTGGAGATCAACCCGCTGGTTATCACTAAACAGGGTGATCTGCATTGCTTAGATGGCAAGATCAATATCGATAGCAACGCTATGTATCGCCAGCCTAAACTGCAAGAGATGCATGATCCTTCGCAGGAAGATGCTCGTGAAGCGCATGCAGCCCAATGGGAACTGAACTACGTAGCGCTTGATGGCAGCATTGGTTGTATGGTCAATGGTGCGGGCTTGGCAATGGCGACGATGGACATTGTAAACCTGCATGGTGGTGAGCCAGCTAACTTCCTCGATGTTGGTGGTGGTGCAACGAAAGATCGCGTGGTTGAAGCATTCAAAATTATTCTGTCTGACGACAATGTAAAAGCTGTCTTGGTGAATATTTTTGGTGGCATTGTTCGTTGTGACTTGATTGCGGATGGCATCATTGGCGCAGTAGAAGAAGTGGGTGTCGAAGTGCCAGTAGTGGTTCGTTTAGAGGGCAACAATGCAGAGTTAGGTGCTAAGAAATTGGCTGATTCTGGATTAAACATTATTGCAGCAACTAGCCTGACTGACGCAGCTCAGCAAGTGGTTAAAGCAGCGGAGGCTAACCAATGAGTGTTTTGATTAATAAAGATACTAAGGTTATCTGCCAAGGTTTTACCGGTGGTCAGGGTACTTTCCACTCGGAGCAGGCCATCGAGTATGGTACGCAGATGGTCGGTGGCGTAAGCCCAGGTAAAGGCGGACAGACGCATTTAGGCCTTCCTGTATTTAATACCGTCAGCGAGGCTGTGGCAGCGACTGGCGCAACAGCGTCAGTTATTTATGTACCAGCTCCTTTTTGTAAAGATGCGATCCTTGAAGCAATTGACGCTGGTATTAAGCTGATTGTCACTATTACTGAAGGTATACCAACATTGGATATGCTGGAAGTGAAGATCAAGCTTGACCAATCTGGCGTACGCATGATTGGACCTAACTGCCCAGGCGTCATTACACCGGGTGAATCTAAGATCGGCATCATGCCTGGTCATATTCATAAGCCGGGTAAGGTGGGTATTGTTTCCCGCTCTGGAACGTTGACCTATGAAGCGGTTAAACAAACAACCGATGAAGGCTTTGGTCAGTCAACTTGTGTAGGTATCGGTGGTGACCCTATCCCTGGCACAAACTTCATTGATGTTTTGGCTATGTTTGAGAAAGATCCTCAAACTGAAGCTATCGTGATGATTGGTGAGATTGGTGGTACAGCAGAAGAAGAAGCAGCGGCCTTTATTAAGGCTAACGTGACTAAGCCAGTCGTTTCCTATATTGCTGGTGTTACAGCGCCCGCAGGCAAACGTATGGGCCATGCTGGTGCCATCATTGCAGGCGGGAAAGGAACAGCAGACGAGAAATTTGCTGCCCTTGAAGACGCTGGCGTTAAAACAGTACGTAGCCTTGCTGATATCGGTGCGGCACTAAGAGAGATTGCTGGCTGGTAATTTCCGGTGCGCTAATTTCTGAGAGGCCACCTTAAGGGTGGCCTTTTTCGTTTCTGTTTTTGCCACGGCTGCGCAGGCGATAAAAGTGAGCGAAAGAGGATCACTCTTTTAGCGGTCTCTATTTGCACTATTAGATATTTTGTCTGGAGAGTACATTGGCTATTTGGGAGCGCTGTCGCGCATGGGTGTTTCAACTCCTGTTCTTTGTCTTGGTATGGTGGGTTGTTCAGTGGCTTTATACCCAGAAGCTGCTCGACGTGGGAGAAACGCTTCCCGCCTTTGAGCTTGTTACGCTGGAGCAGGAGGTTGTTTCTAGTGATTCGTTACGAGGGCGTCCAACATTGCTCTATTTTTTTGCCCCCTGGTGTGGCGTATGCCACTTCAGTATCGATGCGGTAGATGATCTTAAGCTGAGTAATCCAAATCTGAATGTCATTGCGGTAGCTTTGGACTATCAGTCAACGACGGAAGTCGATGAGTTCATTGCTCAACATGATTTAACTATACCAGTGGTTTTAGGTGACAGGGCGATGGCTAATGCATATAAAATCACTGCTTTCCCTACCTATTACACGATAGATTCTACAGGCATTGTCGTCTCAAAGGATATGGGGGTAACAACTTCGGCCGGTTTGTTGGCCAGAACTTGGTTGGCAAAACAATAAGTGGCGGATTTTTTTACATTCCCTAATCATATTGCGCTAGAAAATGCGCTGTAAACTTCTTTTAAAGTTGCTTAGGGAAGTGTTTGTCGATGCTTCATCGAATTGTCACATTTTACAGCTATTTTTAAAGGCTTTTTTGCGCAAGCCCGCGTCCTGTCAGTGCCTCAGAGAGGTTGGCTACATTTGCACAAAATTAGGGCAATTTGGCTGCAGGCCGCGTCGTTTCTGGGCTGAAGTCAGTTATCCACCAAAACTGTGGATAAGTGTGTTGATAGCTATGTTACACATGCCTAGAGGCCGCATTGTTACGTTTCGAATTGCCGATTTGTTACTATTGCTTGGTGGTTTTAAGGTATTGATTGTAAATTGTTTTTATAACTATTTGTTCGTTAGGTAAACGCAGTGGTTAAAAATTGTACAGCTTCTTGTTGTTACATTGTCGCTGTGCATTACTTTCTTAAAACAATAAAAAAACAAGAGATTTTTTTGAATTTTTCGTTCCATAGTCTAGATTGTGTGAGCTTTCTCATGTCAAGGGCTTTTAGGCTAAAGATTGTAGCGAAAATGAGAAAATAAGGCGCTAGATCAAGTTTAGTTTGCTCATCGCCTGCGCTCAGCCCAATATTCTTTAAAGATTCATATACTCTGTTAAATAGTGATCTTTTTAGGTGTTTGTCCGTTAATGATTTGCGAACCTTAAATTTATTCATCTTTTTGTCATGATTTGTGACCTTTTGATTTTGTTCTGTAGCAGATGAGATGGGTGATCCGAGCAGTTAAACCATGTATATTCATAACCCCTGATTTGTTTGGCCTTCTGAATGCAAAATCTGCTCTCATCCCCTATAGCACCAACCTTAAAACGTATGACTTTACCCATTTGCCTGGGGATGGTGATGCTGATGAGTTTTAATTTGGTGGACACTTTTTTCATTAGCTTGTTGGGGACTGAGCCATTAGCGGCAATTAGCTTTACCTTCCCTGTGACCTTTTCAATTATCAGTATGGTGATTGGCTTAGGCATTGGTACTTCAGCAGTGCTCGGGCGATTTGCGGGTCAGGGAAAATCAGAAGAGGCCAAAGCCCATGGTACGGCCGCCATCTATTTAACCGCCTTGTTGGTTGCAAGCTTATCTTTAGTGACCTTTTTGCTTGCTGATGAGATCTTTTCACTTCTAGGCGCTTCTGACGCGCAGATACGCTTAGTCATGGAGTATATGAACTTATGGCTTTTAGGTAGTGTGTTCTTGGCCTTGCCTATGGTCGGTAATGCTGTATTTAGAGCTAACGGGGAAACTAAGCTACCGAGCCTTTACATGGCGCTTGGTGGTGCGATCAATGCGGTGTTAGATCCGCTGTTGATATTTGGTATTGGGCCATTCCCAGAGATGGGGATCAGCGGGGCGGCGTTAGCCAGTGTCATTTCATTTTTTATCGGCTCTGTCATTATCATCACCGTACTAGCAAATCGTCATGGTTTAATTAATTGGTTTCCGTCTGCCGGACTCCTCCAAGCTTGGCAACGCATTTTGAATATTGCTTTGCCTGCGGCAGGTGCAAATATGCTCACGCCGTTGGCTATGGCCGTCATGACAGCTATGGTTGCAAGTTACGGTGCTGCTGCGGTGGCGGCGTACGGCGTTGGTACTCGTCTAGAGTCAATTGCCAGCCTTGTTGTGTTGGCCTTGTCTATGTCATTGCCACCGCTAGTGAGCCAAAATCATGGTGCAGGTAACTGGCTTCGAGTCCGAGAAGCTTACTTGTTGGCGATTAAGTTTGTAATGATTTGGCAAGGGGTTGTTTACCTTCTTTTGTTGGCTACAGGTGGCTTCATCGCTAGCGCGTTTAGTCAGGATGAATCTGTTGCCGATATCATTATATTGTTTATCTTAATCCTTCCATTTGGGTATGGTTTTCAAGGCGTGACGATTTTGACAAACTCCAGCTTTAATGCGCTCCATCAACCTCACCGAGCACTGTTACTTAGTTTTGCGCGCTTCTTCCTCTTCTTTGTGCCTTTGGCTTATTTGGGGGGGCAGTGGTTTGGTATCCAAGGCCTGTTTCTCGGTGGTTTGGTCGGTACCATACTGACCGGGGTGATTGCTTTCTGTTGGTTTCGCAAACAGCTTAATTTACATCTGCAGGAGGCATAATGAGTAAGCCTTTTAAGCTCCATTCCCAATTTGCACCGGCCGGTGATCAGCCGCAGGCAATCGAAAAGTTGATTGATGGTCTGGAAGCGGGATTAGCGCACCAGACCTTATTGGGAGTAACGGGTTCAGGTAAAACCTTTACCATGGCGAATGTGATCGCTGAGCTAAACCGGCCAACTTTAATCATGGCTCACAATAAGACATTGGCGGCGCAGCTTTATGGAGAAATGAAAGAGTTTTTCCCTAACAACGCTGTTGAGTATTTTGTCTCTTATTACGATTACTATCAGCCCGAAGCCTACGTGCCGACCACGGATACCTTCATCGAAAAAGATGCGGCCGTTAATGCTCATATTGAGCAGATGCGTCTATCTGCAACTAAAGCCCTGATGGAGCGTCGAGATGTTATTTTGGTGGCCTCTGTGTCCGCCATTTATGGCCTTGGGGATCCGGACGCTTACTTAAAAATGCTATTGCACCTTCGTGTTGGCGACATGATTGATCAACGCGCGATCCTACGCCGTTTGGCGGAGCTGCAATACACTCGCAATGACGTTGAGTTCCAGCGTGCTAATTACCGGGTGAGGGGAGATGTGATTGATATTTTTCCGGCCGAGTCAGATAGAAATGCAATCAGAGTCGAATTGTTTGATGAAGAGATCGAGCGCTTAGTCGAATTTGATCCTTTGACTGGCGCGCAGGAGCGAGTGTTACAGCGTTATACCATCTACCCTAAGTCTCATTACGTGACGCCGCGGGAACGGATACTGGAAGCCGCTGAATCGATAAAGCTAGAACTGAAAGAGCGACGAGAGCAGTTGCTATCGATCAATAAACTGGTTGAAGAGCAACGCATTTCGCAGCGTACTATGTTCGATATCGAGATGATGAACGAATTAGGCTATTGCTCCGGCATTGAGAATTACTCACGTTATTTGTCTGGTCGCACACCGGGCGAGCCACCACCAACGCTGATTGATTATCTACCGGCAGATGGGCTGGTTATTTTAGATGAATCCCATGTGACCGTGCCGCAGATCGGAGCCATGTACAAGGGCGACCGCTCCCGCAAAGAAACCTTGGTCGAGTTTGGCTTTCGTCTCCCTTCGGCCTTGGATAACCGGCCGCTACGCTTTGAAGAGTTTGAGACGATCGCACCGCAAACTATCTATGTCTCGGCAACGCCGGGAAAATATGAGTTAGAGCGTTCAGGCGGTGATGTGATTGAGCAAGTTGTTCGTCCTACGGGCTTGTTGGATCCGGAAATCGAAGTTCGTCCAGTGGCTACACAAGTGGACGATTTGATGTCAGAAATAAATCAACGTGTGGCGCTCAATGAGCGTGTATTGGTAACGACACTTACCAAGCGTATGGCGGAGGATCTGTCGGAGTATTTGGACGAACATGGTATACGCGTGCGCTATTTGCATTCTGATATTGATACCGTTGAGCGGGTAGAGATTATTCGGGATCTGCGTTTGGGTGAATTTGATGTGTTGGTAGGTATCAACCTATTACGAGAAGGTTTGGATATGCCAGAAGTGTCTCTGGTTGCCATTCTGGATGCGGACAAAGAGGGCTTTTTGCGCTCTGACCGTTCATTGATTCAAACCATGGGGCGTGCAGCACGTAATGTTCGGGGTAAAGCTATCTTGTATGGTGACAAAATCACCGGCTCTATGCAGCGTGCGATTGATGAAACGACTCGCCGTCGAGCTAAGCAGGAAGCACATAACCTTGAGAATGGCATTGTCCCAACTGGGCTTAATAAGAAAATTGCTGACGTTATGGATTTAGGCCAGAAGTCAGGTAAAAAACAGAATAAAGCGTTGGCTATTGCCGAGCGAAAGGCGAGTTATGTACCTGCAGATCCTGCTCAGTTGGCGAAGCAGATCGCCGAACTAGAGGCAAAGATGTATGAACATGCAAAAAATTTGGAATTTGAAGAGGCCGGGCGTATACGTGATCAAGTGAAACAGTTGCAACACTCTATGGTTGTAAGCTGAGCCCGCAGCGATGAAATAACTTTTGCCAAGTTTGCTGCTGGTGTTTAGCGGCTGTTTTGATACGTTGATAGTAACCGTCATCACTGGTCAATAAACCTATAGTGTTGCTCACGTCAGTGTCACCATACAGTGGACTTAGTAACGGCTTCACCTCCTGCAGTTCTCGTAATAATTGCGAGACTACTGGTTGTACGGTGGTTGCATAGTAACCACGCAAATACCCTTTAAGCCTTTTCGCAGCGGGGCTTGGCTTGTTGTCTACACAAGTGACCTTGGGTAGTTTATCTCGTAATAACGCATTGGTGATGGCGAGCCAAGCAAGGGTGTTCTCGCTGTCTATAGCTAGCTGTCCCAGATAGTGATTGCCTTGGAGCTGGTGCAGTATTTGTTCAAAAGATTGATCTAGTTGCTGGGCAAACGTTATTGTTTGATGCATCTGTTCGTTTAGCCGGGAGAGACCTTCGATAGCAGTGGAACGGCCGCGGCGGGGCAAGTGGCGCTGGCTTGGCGGTTTAAATAGGCCGCGAATTATTGGATCACTCCAAAGTACCTTTTGCCATACACTGGCGAGTTGTTCCTGTTTGGTTTCTCTCAGCGTTTTTAACCATTTTATTTGCTCATTGCTTTGCTGCTGTTTAAGGCATAGCTCCAAGGTTGTGAGCAGTTGTGTCTCATAAATCAGTTGTTGAGACGCCGTCATTACTTTCCCTAAAATGCTATTTCGCTCTCCCATGCGTAGTGTTAAGCCACATTCTCTGTACTGCCAGATCTCTGTCATGCTGTAGCGGATCTCTTGTAACGGGGGCGTCTTGTCCGCAGCGGATGGAAGGGGAGAAACGGCGGAGATTAAGGGAGGGGTTAGCTCTAGGTGCTCATCTCCTAGTAACCGGTTGAGGCGAATATGGTTTTGATAAAGAGCCTCGTCGGCGGGCGAAATTTTGCTGCAGCTCAACAACAAAAAGCTGCAGCACAAAAGGTAGATGAGTTTGGTTGTTGCTATCGCTTTTGCCAATGGCTTTTAACTCGATATTGATTCAGACGCAGGCCAAACAAAATCGCCGCGGAGCTAAGGCCTGCAATAAAGCCGATCCAGAATCCTTTCGCCCCCATCGCAGGTACCATTATGTCTGTCATACCCAAGATGTAGCCGATCGGTAAACCGATGCCCCAATAGGCGGCGAGTGTGATGATAAATATCGCCTTACTGTCCTTATAACCGCGCAGAGCACCTGCGCCTATTGCTTGAACTGTATCCGGTAATTGATAGATCGCGGCAAGTAACAACAGGGACGCTGCCAAGTCAATGACATGATTGTCGTCAGTGTAGACATCTGCGATCAGGTTTCTTAGGGCTACAGTCGCAACGGCAGTGACTAAAGCTATTAGTAGACCAAAGGCGATGCCACTTTTTACGGAATAAAGCGCATCTTCGGATCGTTTTGCGCCTAGATTTATACCAACACGTATCGTGACAGCCATGCCAATTGACAGCGGGATCATAAATATCATCGAACTAAAGTTGATCGCTACTTGATGTCCGGCTACATGAGCTGCTCCTAATGGGGCAACCAGCAGAGCAACCACAGCAAACAATGAGACTTCAAAAAACAGACTCAATGAGATTGGAATGCCGAGCCTTAAAAGGCTGCGGATCTGGTGCCAGTGCAATGCCGGTATGACTTCGACTAATGACACTTTCTTGTAATGCGGATGCCTGCGAACATACAGCATCATCCCTAGCATCATGCACCAGTTAACAATGGCCGTTGCCCAACCACAGCCTGCGCCCCCAAGCGCTGGCAGACCAAACTTACCGTAGATAAAGACATAGTTAGCTGGCACGTTAAGGATCAGTCCTAGTAACCCAATCAGCATGATGGGGCGCGTAAAGTCCATCCCCTCAGACATGTTTCGTAGTACTTGGAATATAACAAATGCGGGTGCCGACCAGACAATTCCTTTGAGGTAGCCAAGAGTAAGCTCAGCCAAATGGGGATCATCAACCATGCTTTCAATAATGATTGGCACTACGGGTGAGCAGAGCAGAAGTATGGCAACCATGGCCAGCCCAAGGTAGCCTGTTTGCCAAACAGCATTGGCTATTTTGTGCTGCGCTTGTGCACCATAGTAGTGTGCAGTGATAGGTGACAGCGCCATAATTAAGCCTTGAACCAGCAATAGCACCGGTAGCCAGATGCTTGTTGCGACGGCAACAGCTGCGAGATCTGTCGGAGATACTGTACCTGCCATCGTCGTGTCGATAAATGACATGACCGTAGTGGCGAGGTTGGCGGCAAATATCGGCAGACATAGGCGTAGGATCTGCCTTATTTCGCGCGTAAACTTAGCGCTGATTACTTTCATTCTTAACCTAATAAAACTTCTTGGAGGCGCATGTTTACAGGAATCGTGCAGTGTAGTGCAAGGGTCAGTAGTTTTGAACATAAAGCTAATATTAGCCGTTTGACGGTTATGCCGCCGGACACCTCTTATTTACAGCGTCTTACGACTGGTGCAAGCATCGCGATTAATGGTGTTTGCTTGACTGTGGTTAGCTTTGATAGTGAGTCAGTGAGCTTTGATCTGATCAACGAAACTCTGCAACGTTCTAATTTGGCTCAGCTAACCCTTGGTTCGTTTGTGAATTTTGAGCGAGCAGCAAAATGGGGTGACGAGATAGGTGGTCATCTTTTATCTGGGCATATCCAAACCCAAGGCGTTGTTGAACAAGTGAGCGAGTGTGAAAACCAATATGATATCGAAGTTAGTATCGCGCCTGAATGGCACAAGTATGTGCTGGAAAAAGGCTATATAGCTGTAGACGGAATTAGTCTTACTGTCGGTAAGCTGACGGAAAGAGGTTTCTGGTTGCACATTATCCCGGAGACGCTGCGGCTGACCACTTTAGGTAGTAAACCTGTTGCAAGCGGCGTTAATTTGGAGATCGATGCTCAGACGCAGGCTGTCGTTGATACGGTTGAAAGGATGCTGATGAACACCAAAAACGTTTAGCGCTCGATAATTCTCGAGTGACGCTTTTGGAACCTATTTGGCACAAAAGCGTTAAAACAACTGCTCGTCGTCACCATCCACTGCGACCGTAGTTGTGCCGTCGGCAGAGGAATGGCCAACCGTGATATGAATACTGCAACAGCAGGCTGGACAGTCTTCATAGTAGTCTTCATCACCGCCAGTACTGTCTATTTCTGCGGTGTAGTGATGACCACAGTGGGGGCATTCAATTTGTTGCTTTAGTAGCGGATCCATGATGCCGCTCCCGTGCTCAAGTCATTCCTGTTTTAGTATGGCTCTTTCTTACTGTTTATGCCTTAAGTCGGGGAAGCCACTCTTCGATTGCCTGATTCAGCTCAACCAATGATGAGAATTTTGCATCTGCGATTGCGAACTGTACCAGTGGGGCTTGGCTTGGCTCAGGCACGGCAAAGGTTGTCATTCGAGCCGCTTTGGCTGCGATGACGCCGTTGATGGAGTCCTCTATTGCAATGCATCGGGTGGCAACGACTTCTAATGCTTCAGCTCCCTTCAAATACACTTGTGGGTGCGGTTTTCCTAGGGCTAGATGTTCCGCGGATATCAGCGCTTGGAACTTATCTTTAATTCGAAATTTTTGCACCACTGCGTCAATCAGTCGCATTGGTGAAGAGCTGCAGATAGCTAATGGATATCCGCTTGCAGATAAGCGATCCATCAGCGGCAATACGCCAGCCATTGGTTTGGCTGTTTGTTCTATCTGTGTAATCACCCGATCCATAATTGCATCCTGTAACACCTGGGACGGGGTGTCGAAAGTAAAGCGTTGCTGCCAATAAGACACCACTTCGTCGATCCGCAACCCCGTGGTTTGATAGGCCATATCTTCGGTTATGGGCACGCCGTACGATTGAAATGCTTGTGCTTCTGCAGCCCGCCATAAGGGCTCCGAATCAACGATGACGCCATCCATATCAAAAATGACAGCATCATAGTTTTCGCTCTGTTGGTGCGAGGCGGAATTGGTCGTCATAAGGCGCTCGTTGTAATATCTGGTTGTGTTTGGTTAGAACCCATTAAGAACCAAGCAAATGGTAATAGTTCAAATTGCATTTGCTACGCTCTTTTCTTATAGTGGGCGGCTATTAAAGACAATCTCGTCTAAGCACAAAAAGCATCCTCATTTGGGATGTTTTTTGTTTTTTAATTGCATGTGGCCCTTGGTGTGGGTCACCACTGTAAATAAGGATTCTAATCAATGCCTGTAATCACTCTCCCTGACGGAAGTCAACGTGTCTTCGAATCGCCCATAACTACTATGCAGCTCGCGGCGGATATTGGTCCCGGTTTAGCTAAGGCGACCATTGCTGGCCGTGTTAATGGTGAGCTGGTGGACGCTTGTGATGTTATTAGTAGTGACGCCGAAGTCAGCATTATTACGGCGCGAGACGACGAAGGTGTTGAGATCATTCGCCACTCCTGTGCGCACTTATTAGGGCATGCCATTAAGCAGTTGTGGCCAAATTGTAAAATGGCCATCGGGCCGGTGATCGACAATGGCTTTTATTACGACGTTGATCTTGACCATGCGTTGAGCCAAGACGATCTGGATGCGTTGGAAAAACGCATGTTACAGCTGGCAAAAACTAATTACGACGTTGTGAAGAAAAACGTCAGTTGGCTGGAAGCGCGAGATACGTTTGAAGCTCGAGGTGAAAGTTACAAAATCGAGATTTTAGACGAAAACGTGCCAAAAGATTCACAACCCGGCCTTTATCATCATGAAGAGTATGTTGATATGTGTCGTGGACCTCATGTGCCAAACATGAAGTTCTGCCAGCATTTTAAAGTTCAAAAAGTTGCTGGTGCTTATTGGCGCGGTAATAGTGACAATAAAATGTTGCAGCGTGTTTATGGCACGGCGTGGGCCGATAAAAAGGCGCTTAAAGCGTATTTGAAACGCTTAGAAGAAGCTGAAAAGCGTGACCACCGTAAGATCGGTAAAGCGCTGGATCTGTTCCACTGGCAGGAGGAAGCGCCTGGTATGGTGTTTTGGCACGCCGGTGGCTGGACCATTTTCAAAAACCTTGAAGATTTCATGCGCGGCCAGCTGGTGAAGTTTGGTTATGAAGAGATCCGTGCGCCATTGATTCTGGACGTGACGTTGTGGGAAAAGTCCGGTCACTGGGATAAGTATGGTGACATGATTTTCTCTACCGAATCGGAAAAGCGCGATTATGCGGTGAAACCGATGAACTGTCCTGGTCACTTACAGATCTTTAATCAAGGTTTGAAGTCGTATCGTGATCTGCCATATCGCATGGCCGAGTTTGGATTGGTGCACCGTAATGAGCCGTCTGGATCATTACATGGTTTGATGCGTGTTCGCTCATTCACTCAGGATGATGCTCACGTATTTTGTACTGAAGACCAAGTTCAGCAAGAAGTGTCGGCGTGTATCGAGATGGTGTTTGATACATACAAAACGTTCGGTTTCGATGAGATTGACGTCAAACTGTCTACGCGTCCTGAGCAACGTGTTGGATCTGATGAGGTTTGGGATAAGTCAGAGCAAGCTTTGGCTGATGCTTTGGCGGCAAATGATCTTCAATATCAAATTCAGCCAGGCGAGGGCGCCTTCTACGGCCCGAAAATTGAGTTTACCTTGTACGACTGTCTTGGTCGCGCTTGGCAATGTGGCACCATCCAGCTCGATTTTTCTATGCCCGGACGTCTTGGTGCATCTTATATCGGTGAAGATGGTGAACGTCATGAACCTGTGATGATCCACCGTGCCATTTTGGGGTCGCTTGAGCGCTTTATTGGTATTTTGACAGAAAACTACGCGGGTTATTTCCCTGATTGGTTGGCACCAACACAAGCAGTCGTCATGAATATTACTGATAAACAGGGCGATTATTGCGATGAAGTGGTTAAAAAGTTGAGATCTGAAGGTTTTAGAGCAAATGCGGACTTGAGAAACGAGAAGATAGGCTTTAAAATCCGCGAGCACACTCTAAAACGCGTTCCTTATTTATTAGTAGCAGGGGACAAAGAGGTGGAATCTGGTCAAGTGGCTGTTAGAACTCGCAGAGGTAAAGATCTCGGGGTGATGCCAATTGATGATTTCATCAACCTGCTGAAGGCCAGCGTTTCTGAGAAAAGATTAGATATCGTGGAGGAATAGCCATTAAAGGCAAAGGTGGAAGAAGAGGGCCGCTGCAACAGAAGCCCGCAAACCGTTTGAACGAAGAGATCACTCTGTCAGAAGTACGCCTCGTAGGCGTAGAAGGTGAGCCTCTTGGTGTTGTTACTATCACTGAAGCGTTAGAAGCTTCAACTGCCGCAGGCATGGACTTGGTGGAAATCAGTCCAAACGCAGAGCCGCCGGTATGTCGAGTGATGGATTACGGTAAGTTCCTCTACGAGAAGAGCAAGGAACAAAAAGAGCAGCGTAAGAAAACCAAACAGATTCAGGTTAAGGAAGTTAAGTTCCGACCTGGCACAGATGAAGGCGATTACCAGGTAAAACTGCGCAACCTGGTTCGTTTTCTTGAGGCGGGAGACAAGGCTAAAGTCACACTACGTTTTCGTGGTCGTGAAATGGCCCACCAGGAGCTCGGTATCAAGTTATTGAACCGAATTAAAGAAGACCTGGTTGAGATTTGCCAAGTGGAGTCATTCCCTCATCGAGTGGAAGGTCGCCAAATGGTAATGGTACTCGCGCCAATTAAGAAGTAACTCAGGCCTACAAGTGATCGAGAGGTCCGCCTGTTTTGCTATGTATTAACGCTCAATGCGGAGTGGCAAAATGCCAAAGATGAAAAGTAACCGAGGTGCTGCAAAGCGCTTCAAAAAAACTGGCTCCGGCCGTTTTAAACATAAACAGTCTCACCTGCGTCATATCTTGACCAAGAAGAGTACTAAGCGTAAGCGTCAGCTTCGCGCTATGCACTTGGTTGAGAAATGTGATACTAGATCAGTGCAGCGTATGCTGCCATACGCGTAAGGGGAGACTGAACTATGGCACGAGTAAAACGTGGTGTTGTAGCGCGCGCGCGTCACAAGAAGGTATTGGATCAGGCTAAAGGTTACTACGGTGCACGTTCACGTGTTTACCGCGTAGCTTTCCAGGCTATTACCAAGGCAGGTCAATATGCATACCGTGACCGCCGTCAGCGTAAGCGTCAGTTCCGTCAGCTGTGGATCGCGCGTATTAACGCGGCCGCTCGTCAGAATGGTCTTTCATACAGCCGTTTCATCAACGGTCTGAAGAAAGCATCTATCGAGATCGATCGTAAGATCCTGGCAGACATCGCTGTATTCGATCAGTCCGGTTTCGCGGTACTGGTAGAAAAGGCAAAAGCGGCTCTGTAAGTTAAGAGAAAGCTTTATGAATAAACGGGAAGTGTTTTCACTTCCCGTTTTTTGTGTCTGGAGAAAAGATGCTCGTAGATTCCCACTGCCATCTCGATAAGCTTAAGCTTGATGAGTTCGATGGCGATTTGGCAAAAGTGATAAGTGCGGCAAAAGCACAGAGTGTGGAACACATGCTGTGTGTTGGCATTACGCTAGAAACATTTCCTGAAATGCTGCGTCAAGTTACCGGTTTTCCAGAAGTATCTGTTTCCTGCGGGGTTCATCCGTTAGATCAGGACTCTATTTGGCAGCAAAGCAAGTTGCTAGAGCTAGCGTCAGATCCAGCCGTGGTTGCCATTGGTGAGACAGGGCTAGATTATTTCTACGCTGCAGAGTCAAAAGAGAAGCAGAAATTAGCGTTTGCTGGGCATCTTGAGGTTGCCAATACGCTTAAGAAGCCGGTGATTATTCATACCCGAGATGCAAAAGAAGATACTTTAGCCATCATGCGAGCCGGTGACGCTGAACAAGTTGGCGGTGTATTGCACTGCTTCACCGAAAGCTGGGAAATGGCGAAAGCTGCCTTGGATATGGGATTCTATATCTCTATTTCGGGGATCGTGACATTTAGAAATGCGTCGGCGTTAAGGGATGTGGTGAAACAGGTGCCTTTGGAACGCTTGTTAGTTGAAACGGACTCTCCATATCTGGCGCCAGTGCCACATCGAGGTCGACAGAATCAACCTGCTTATGTGCGTGATGTGGCGGAATTTGTTGCAGACCTCAAGGGTGTCTCGTTCCAACAATTGGCCAGTGCCACAACTGATAATTTCTATCGCTTATTTAGTCAAATTAATAGAGGCTGATTAGCGTAGTGGGGGAGTTAAACTCCCCCTATGTCAGGCTTAGGCTTCTTCTTCGTATTTCTTTAGTAACGACTCGAGTAACTCCCGGTCATTTCCTTCTTGCAGTTTCATCGCTAATACTTCTATATCTGTCATGATACGATCGCGTTCCCTCACTGCATTTTCTTTCGCCCCCATTGCGTTAGCGAAGCGCTCTTCAGCCTTAGATAGCTGCTCTAGCAACTCGCTGCGTTCTGAATTTAAAGCGTGATAATCGCGTAGCTTGGCACTTAACTGTTTACGCTCATCCTCAAACTCTTCAATGTCACTACTGAACTTGCTTTCTATGCTCTCTTTGTCAGTGACTAATTTGTCGACTTGTTGTTGTGTCGCGGCTAACTTTTTCTGTAACTCGGCAGTTGAATCTTTATACCCAGCGACCTCTTGTTTTGCTTTCTCATAGGCCGAGCTATGTTTTTCCAAGGCTTGTTGCATTGCTTGCAACTTAGAGCTGAGTTCATTGTTCTCCTGCTGACAGTTTTTGAGTGTCACTAGCTCTTTTTTCAAAGCATCCAAACTGCTATTTGCCTCTGCAAGAGATTGATTACTTTGCTTGAGTTCTATTAGTTCGCTTTCTGTTGTTTCCAGTGAACAACGCTGTTGTTCTATCGTGCTTTCATGACTGCGGAGTGACGCTTCTATCTGCGCTGACTTAGTTGCTTCAGCTTCTATTCTCTCTTTATATTCCGCCAGAGATGTTTCTTTCGCTTCTAGTGCTGCGCTCAACGAACTGATTTTCTCTTCCAGATGAGCAGTTTTTTCTTTCAGTGAAGCTTTCTCTATTAAGCTCTTTTCTTCGGTTGAGTGTTTGCTGCTTAACTGTTTTTCCAAGACGCTATTTTGTGCCTTTTCCGTCTCTAAGGATTGCTCTAGGGATGCGATTTGGTCATTTGCTTTTTCTATTTCAGATTTTAATGTCGCCAGTTCTGCATCTTGCAGGCCACTCTTACTGTCAACGTCTGTGCTAACTTGCGAAAGCTCTTGCTCTAATTGTGCGATCCGATCCTGATCTACTTTTGCTTCAGTTTGATGAGACTTTTTCTGTTGCTCTAACTGTTTACAAAGGTGATAGATCTCTGTTTTTGCCGCTTCAAACTGCTTATGGTACTGATCTGCGTGCAGTTTTTCTTTTTCTGCACTTTCTCTGAGCATTTTAGTGTTTAACTGAGACGACTTTAATGTGGCGATCTCGATACGAGCCTTGCCAAGGTTTTTCTGCAGTAACTGCTCAGAACTGACTTTACTCTTCAGTTGCGTTTCCAGAGAAGCGCTGTGCTTACTCAGAGCTTGAAACTGCTTCCGTAATTCAGCGATATCGTCAATATCTGCAACCGCGGCGTCTATTTCCGCTGACGATGTGCTGACGGAGCCTTTAGTTACGGCGGCTAAGGACAATGCTTGCTGCCACAACTTGGCCGTTAAAATATTTAGTTCGGCCGGAAGCTCAGTGACCGTTTTGTCATCGCTGAGCAGCACGTGGGATTTGGCTATTACGTCACTAACAGTGCCGGGTTGAAAACCCGCTTGTTCGTTAATACGGTTTAGCGTTGCAGGCTTGCACTGGCTAAGCGCATTGGACATGACTTCCAGTAAAGAGATTAGTTGGGGATCTTTTTCAGCGTTTTTTTGCTCACTCATGGCCGTTCATCAGTTCCGGTTGGTAAGAATTTGCCATTTATCTCTCTTACATTAACAACCTGTTATCGAGAGTTGGCTAAACAGGTTTCATGTTACTGTTAAAGATAGAAAAAAATTGTGATGTTGTGGGCAGAAAAAATGCTCGGGACTATTCCGGGTCCCGAGCCTAGGGGAATGGCTCTATGGAAGAGCCGTGCGCTAACTAAAAAAACACAAAAGAACTTGGTCAAACTCGTTACTTTGTTGCTTTAGCTAGCTTCAAGTGTAGACATAGATATTTAATGCACCCAAATTTTCACTTCAGCGCATTACTTAAAAGTCAGACCCTGGTCACGTACCAACTCTCTTGGCAGCTTGTTCTTTAAGCGTGATCCCGTCACCCTGGCTAAACCGATCGGTGTGCCGCGATAGGTACAGATGATATCGCCCCGTTTTGCTTGTGAACGATTTTCTATATCCTTGCCCATAAAATAGGCTTCCGCTTCGGGCGGCGATAATTCATGTTTATTTATCGCTGTTGAGCCAAACGCTATAGCAAATTCATGGGAGATACGTAATTCCTTTCTATGTTGTTCACCCACCTTAATACCGAGTCGGTCAAACTTCATTTTAGGGATCATTGGTAACAGAGCATCGGGAAACAGCCATATCTCTCTGTCTCGCTGCCAAAGGCTATGCCCATCTAGGCTGCATTCATATTGGGCTGTGATCTCCGTTTGAATTTCTGCCTGCTGTTTACGACTGGGGCGGTGGAATGGAAATTTTGCCGGCATCTCTCTGGGGGCTAATAGTTTATTCGGGCATTCTCCATGTTTGCGGAAAGCTGAAACGAAAAAGCCCTCGCTGTCGTAATGGTGTGGCCAGATATGTAAATAGCCTTCTGGGGTTGCAGCTATTTCGGCGCCATCGAAAAGTTCATTTAGTGGGATAACGTCTATTGCATCGCGATAGGTATTAAGTAGATGCTCGCATACCTGCTGATTTTCCTGATGATTAAGGGTGCAGGTAGAGTAGATCAGCGTGCCACCAGGTTTTAGTGCCTTAAAGGCACTCTCCATCAATGCTTTTTGAGTATCACTTAGCTCTACAACGGACTCTTCTGACCAATTCTTAAAAGCATCGGGATCCTTGCGAATGGTGCCCTCACCAGAGCAGGGAGCGTCGAGCAAGATGGCATCAAACATTTGCGGCAAATACTCGCCAAATACGCGGCCGTCATAATGGGTCAGCGCGCCGTTTTTAACGCCACAACGGACGAGGTTGGAATATAGGCCTTTGATCCGGCTACCTGAATACTCATTGGCAACAAGTACGCCTTTATTGCTCATGATCGCGGCAAGTTGTGTTGTCTTTGAGCCGGGGGCGGCTGCCATATCCAGTACTTGTTCGAATGGGCGTTCGCCGACCGCATATGCTAACGCCATTGGTGGCAGCATCGAGCTGGCTTCCTGAATGTAGAATTGCCCATTCATATGCTCAGCAACATTGCCGAGTGGCGCTTCGTTGTCGTGATCGATCCAATAGCCATCCCGGCACCAAGGGATCGACTTCATTGTCCAAGCATGCCGGTCTGCAATGCGTTGGTCATCATCGTGATTGGTTTTTAGGCGATTAAAGCGGACACTTTTTCGCAACGGCCTTAAAGTTGCTTCCAGAAAGGCTTTCATTTCTTCCGGTGGAAGTATTTCTTTAACTTTTTCAAGGAAATCTGTGGGCAGAGTCGTAGGCGTCTTCACTGGGATATGTCATTCTTTTTAAGCTTAAACAAGATCATACCATAGGCAGATGAGGGCAGCTTGAAATCGATGGTGAGAAATAGGATATGTTGAATTTTTTTTGGCTGGCCATGTTTCTTATCGGTGCTGTGTCGGCGATAGGGCAGTGGCTCATAAAGAATGATAGCCAGGTGTTCTCACGCGTGATCCAAGCCCTATTTGATGCTGCGAGTTTGTCGATGACCATCGGTATTGGTTTAGCGGGCTTGCTCTGTTTCTGGTTGGGTTTAATGAAGGTGGCGGAAGCTAGCGGAGTTATCCGCGGTTTGTCGCGGCTGCTAGCCCCCTTGTTTGAAAAATTGATGCCGGAGGTACCAAGGGGCGACCCTGCGATTGGCGGTGTCACGATGAACCTGGCAGCAAATATGCTCGGTTTAGATAATGCGGCAACGCCATTGGGCATTAAAGCGATGCAGCAGCTGCATGAACTAAACCCGAACAAAAAAGTGGCATCTAACGCGCAAATACTGTTCTTAGTATTGAATACCTCCTCTGTCACCATATTCCCCGTTACCGTGTTTCTCTATCGGGCACAGATGGGCTCTGCAGTCCCTACCGATGTGTTTATCCCTATACTCTTAGCCACTGCTGCATCGACCCTGTCTGGATTAATCGCAGTGGCTGTTGTGCAGAAAATCAATTTGTTTAATACAGTCATTATTACCTACGCTGCGGCATTGCTGCTTTTGCTGGGTGCGCCTCTTCTATATCTAATGTCGTTGTCGGCGAATGCAATGGCTAATGGCTCAGCGTTTATTGCCAACTTTACTTTGCTTGGTGTTATCTGTGCGCTGCTCTCGACCGCTTGGTACAAGAAGGTCAATGTGTATGAAACCTTTGTTGAGGGGGCGAAAGAGGGGATTGAGCAAGCATTTAAGATAGTCCCTTACTTGGTCGCCATGCTTTGTGCGATCAGCGTGCTAAGGTCATCTGGTGCGTTAGATAGTTTGATCGATGGCATTCGTTATCTCCTCTCTTGGTTTGCTATCGATACGCGATTTGTTGATGCATTACCGACGGGTCTACTTAAACCATTTTCGGGTAGCGGCGCCAGAGCGTTAATGATCGAATCCATGGATACCCATGGCGCGGATAGCTTTGTCGGTCGTCTCAGCTCTGTCATGCAGGGCTCTACTGAGACAACTTTTTACGTACTTGCCGTGTACTTTGGCGCGGTTGGTATTCAGCGTGTTCGGCATGCCGTGACTTGTGGATTGATTGCGGATTTTGCGGGTATGACGGCAGCTATTGGTGTTTGTTATTGGATGTTTGGTTAATGCTTGCTAATCAGTAAGCAAAGATAGTACTGTATAAAAAAACAGTTAAGGGTCAAGTTATGGCTGTCGTAGTAAAATATGTCGTAGTAAGAAATGGTGAGGAAAAGATGACGTTTACCAGCAAGAAGGAAGCCGATGCTTATGATCGTTTGCTTGATATCGCTGATGCAATGTCATCGTACTTGAATGAAAGTGAATTAGGGCTTGGAGATGACCTTTGTGATGCTGTTGGCCATTATTTGGCGATGAACAAAGACACGGTTGTGCAATTACTTAAGAGCGGTAAATTGCCCAGTGCCCCTGAGTCAAAAAAGTAGGTGGTAATGAGTACTGCAATGGATAGAAAGACACTGATACGATATTTGGATGACTTTCTGGTTGTCGATCAATTTAGAGATTATTGTCCTAACGGCTTGCAGGTTGAAGGTTCACCTGTCGTGCAAAATGTTGTTACCGGGGTAACAGCCAGCGCCGCCTTGATTGATAAAGCGATAGCCTTAAAAGCAGATACTTTGCTGGTACATCACGGCTATTTCTGGAAGGGCGAATCTCCAGAAATTGTTGGGATCAAAGCGAATCGCATCAGAAAGTTAATCCAGAACAACATTAACCTAGTGGCTTACCATCTACCGCTCGATGCCCATCCTGTTGTTGGCAACAATGCGCAACTCGCAAAGCTGCTTGGTATCGCTCAAGCAGAGAGTTCTGATCCGACAAGCGTTCTCGCTACAGGCGCATTTTCGCCGCCAATCAAAAGTGTTGAGCTAGCAGAGCGGCTTAGCCAAACGCTTAATCGAGCACCGTTGCATAGTGCTGTGGTTGATGAGATTAAGAGCGTGGCGTGGTGCACTGGTGGCGGTCAAGACTTTATTGAGCAAGCCGCCGATTTGGGGTGTGATGCGTTTATTTCCGGTGAAGTTTCTGAACGTACTGTTCTTCTTTCGCGAGAGCTAGGTATTGATTTTTTTGCCGCCGGTCATCACGCGACAGAGCGTTACGGCATTAAGGCGCTAGGTGAACACTTGAATGAGAAGTTCGGTCTGGATGTCAGTTTTGTTGATATCGACAATCCTGCATAAGCCGTGATGGCTTAGTGGCCGCCTAGCCATACCCACAAACGCCCCATATATTCGTACCAGGCTTGGCGAGTTTTCCTCATCTGGTCACTATCGGGGCGGTAGTACCACCAATCTCTCGGTTTATCAGGGGTTCCCCGAATATCAGCGGGGACCGGGTAGGGATCTAGTCCCTGGCGTTTAAACAAGTTCACTGCTCTAGGCAAATGGCTGGCCGAAGTGACCAGCGCAAACGGTGCTTGTTTAATAAAGGATGCTGTCGCAATAGCTTCTTCTGATGTGTCCCTTGGTGAAGGTAAGACAACTGCATTCTGGGCCGGAAGTCCTAGGGAAATCGCTACATCCCTCATAACGATAGCGCTGGCGGTATATTCCGCTCCGCCATATCCGGTGAATATCATAATACGGTTAGGTTTTTGATAGAAATGCCGTAGCCCTTCAGTTACTCGTTTAAGCGCGCATTCGTATAATCTTGCTGAAATAACATCGATGGGTAGGCTTTGGTGCCCGCAACCAAGCACAACAATATACTTAGTGTCTTCGGGCAGAGAGAGCACCGCAGGGTACTCTTTTTCAACCGCCGCGATCTGGTAATCACCGGCAGGGGGAATAGAGGTAAAAACGATCAGCAACAAGGTGATTGCAAGCAGGCTGGTGACTATTCTATGGCTGCCAGATTTAATCGCCATAATTAGCGCGACTAAACATAGAAGAAAGATAATGGGCAGAGGAGAGATCCAAGCTGCTGCTAATTTTTTTAATATAAACATCTACTACTCTCTCGAATTACCTATTTTCGTCCCTGAACATCATCTCACTCTCTATCTATCCAAAAGCTTGAGTCTGGCAGTGGGGTGTCGTCACTTAAGAATGGGTTATTTAAATGGATAACTTTTCTATCTTTTAACTGCGCTAGGTGGATCCACTCACCAAAGGCTTCAAAAAAATGCTTCTCAAATGAGCCATTGGCTTTGGCTATTTTTAGTCCCGCGAGCAGGCGTTTTGCAAGAGCGTCATCGCTGCTATTGACGAAAAAATAGCGCGGGAAAGGGTAGTATAAAGCCAAGTGTTGCTCCACTGCCAATCCTGGATGTTGCCCCTTAAACCGTTCTATCTCTTGCCAAGCTTCATTCAAGCCTCTGGGGAAATAATCAACACGCCGCTGCTCGACCATATTGAATAGTTCTTCATATTCCGGATGGCCGATCACCGGGATCTGGTTTGAATACAGTATTTGCATATCTGCCCAGTGCAAACCAAAGCCAGCGATCATGTTGTCTCTGAGTTGGTCGATATTTTCAACTCTACTAAACTTGTCTTGGCTCTCTTGATGGATTAATAAGATCCGATAGCCAAGAAGCCCGCCAAGGACAGGGAACTTCACCGATTGAAACCGTAGTTCTCTTTCTCTGTTTGTGGGCACAAATGCGACATCAACCTTTCCTTGCTCGAGCAAGCGCAAACCTCGAGCTTCATTCACCTTTTGGTTGAAAGCGACAGCTTTTGCTGGTCCATACTGTTCGGCAGTATTGTCCAGCGCCATCTGTAGAAGCTCTATATCATAAGAAAATCGTGCATCATCTTGAAAGTAAACTACTTGCTTTACCTTTTCTGCATGCGCATTGATACAGCAAAAAGCTAATAAAACTATCGAAATTTTTGTAAGGCGTGACTGGCTCATATAGTGCCTCGATGACTGACAAAAAGGTTAGGATATATTTTGCTATACCAATATAGTTATAAAGAACTCAGTTAGTTGACTAGATGATCACAAATTAGATTTGGATCGACAGGAAATATTATGACGTTGCACTCACTTACCGAATCTTCCTCGTCCATTACTAGTGGGAATAACGCGGCAGACCACTTCTTTCTGCTTCGACCGTTTGATGAAGGGGTAATGACTGCTGAGTTAACCAATCAGACTGGCCGTTATCAGACCGTAGACAAAGTGGTTATTTATGATTGGCAACATGGTCTGAATGATGATGCGCTCTTATACGGTGAAGGCTTTCAAATGTTATCGCAAACCGGCGGAGTGCTTGCTAAGCCTGTTGATATTGGTCGTTGTGATGATGGTAAAGCCTATCGGCTGTATGATCCTAATCGAGAACAACGCGTTTACAATCTCTGCGTTCTCAATTCCGGCAACCAATTCATATTGCTTGGCTTTGTCTCTTGTCATCGCTTCGCTGGCTATTTTTCTTTGCGGCATGGAAGGATCGAGGTCACGCTGGATCTGGAAGGGGTGACTCTTGCGCCCCATGAAACAATCCAGTTAGAAGGCTTTTGCTGCCTTGAGGGGCAATACTTAGATCAGCTGCTATCGCAATTCGGTCAATTGATGCAGGTCGCTCATCCCCGAGCGCTTCCAGAGAAGATCCCCCAAGGGTGGTGCTCATGGTATCACTACTACGAAAATGTCACGGCGGATGACGTTCGAGAAAACTTGGCAGAATTAAAGTCATACCCTGCATTAGAGTTCATTCAAATCGATGATGGCTATCAAGCGTTTATGGGGGATTGGCTGACTCCTTCTGACAAGTTTGACGGTGGCGTTCCTGCGCTGATAAAAGAGATTAAAGGCCAAGGGAAAAAAGCTGGGATCTGGCTGGCGCCTTTTATTGCCGAACGCGGATCACGTCTGTTTAAAGAACATCCTGAATGGTTTGTAAAGCACCCCGAAACAGATCAACCGCTAGCGGCAGAAGAGGTGACTTATGGTGGCTGGCGCTGTACGCCGTGGTACATGTTAGACGCGACGCAGTCAGAAGTTATTCAATACCTTAAGCATGTGGTTAGTACAATGAGAAATTCGTGGGGGGTTGACTATTTTAAGCTCGACGCGAACTTTTGGGGGGCCGTTCATGGGGGAAAATTGAGCCGGGAAAACGTGACACGCGTTGAGGCTTATCGTTTGGGCATGCAAGCGATTAATGAAGCTGCCGATGGTGCGTTTATTCTCGGCTGCAATGCACCCATGTGGCCAAGCGTTGGGCTAGTCGACGGTATGCGTGTGTCCGACGATGTTGAGCGGCAGTGGTATCGCTTTAATCAGATACGGCGTGAGACCTTCTATCGTAATTGGTGCCACGGAGCATTGTGGCTCAATGATCCTGATTGTTTGGTATTTAGGGATATACCCGGTCAGGTTGCAAACCAGGCAAACTATCGTCTGCATTTAACAACTATCATCGCTAGCGGTGGCATTCTGATGCTCGGTGATAGATTAAACGCGCTTACCACCGAGCAAAAGTCTTTCGTAAAAGAAGTGAGCCGGCTAATTGATCAAGGCTATGGTGCAGCGCAGTTCGTTGGTCTTGATCAGCATGTTGGTGTGGCGAACTGTAGTGGTGGACGCTTAGTCACATTGACCAATGGTGGCGAAGAAGCTCTGACACTATCAATTGCCCTGCAGAGTGAAGAAAGCTGCAACGTCATTGTGGGCGCAGAAGTGAGGCTGGAAAGTGATTGTGTTGTTGTCGTTCTCGACGGCTATGATGGCGCTGTTATTGAATTAACTAAAAGCTGATATCAATACCGACGGCGACATTACTGTCGCCATGGTTAGGAATTGCGCCAGAGCTAAACATCGTTTGAACCGTTACATCTTTATTGATTAGGTAACTGGTACCAAAGCCGATTGCAAAATCTTTATTCAGTACGCCTGTTTGCTCACCAGCGTAGTAGTGATAGAGCGGGTCATCAGCGCCTATGTTTAGCAAGTCATTTCGTTGCTTGTCATAAAACTGTCCAAAGAGTTCAACTTGATAGCCATCATCTAGATAGGGAATGGCAACCATTGGCAGAGCGACCATTTCATACAGTTTTGAATCTGGGAAGTAGCTCTCCTGGGCTGAAGGTGCGAATTTTGCCTTCTGGTATACGTCACTCAGTGTATTAGTGATTAGCTCATAAGCTGTCGCTGGAAGCGAAAGCGGATCTTGCTTAGAGGTAGGCATCGGTGTTTGCTGATCGTAGGCCGACATAATGAACAAACGTGACCCGTCGAATATTTCGACATCCGCCGCGTTCGCGCTCAAGGAGCAACATGTTGTTAATATCGCTACGATACCTGTCAGGGACTGCTTAACCACTGAGATACACCGATTAATAAACTTTAGACGTGTTAAATGTAAACAAATTTAACAAATCAATCAAAGGGGAATTGATTAAATATTGCTCGGGATCACGAGTGAATTTGTAAGCTACGAAAAACAAAGGGATTTAAATTTTTATGATGTAAAATATTTTGACACTGAAATTGGTTGAAACGAGGCGCAAGGGGAGTTTGGTGCGTCCTAGTGGATTCGAACCACCGACCTCTACCATGTCAAGGTAGCGCTCTAACCAACTGAGCTAAGGACGCTTTACTGCTGCTGTTTGAAGCGGCTCGTATAGTAGCAAATGAATTTTCCTGCGCAAGCAGTTTTTTTGTTTTGACAACTGTTTGGTGATTTATCAGTCGATGGGAATGCGCCAGCCTCATGTTGCAGATCATAAAGTCTGTTTAAAACTGGTCAGTATTGGTGTGGATCAGTTAGAATTCCTGCCTTTATAACGACATAAACTGGGATCTGCGCGTTCTGCGTATAGTTCGGTAACTATCCATGCATAATCTGGAAGCAATTTCTGCTGAGGCGCTAGAAGCGATCTCAAAAGCAGACGACAACGCAACGCTTGAGACGTTGCGTGTCGAATACCTTGGCAAAAAAGGTAAATTCACTGATCTAATGAAAGGCTTGGGTAAGCTAAGTCCTGAAGAAAAGCCCAAAGCAGGGCAGGCGATCAACCAAGCAAAGCAAGCGATCACGGGAGCAATGAATGCTCGCCGCGAGATGTTAAAAGAGCAAGAGCTGAATATACGACTCGCCAGTGAGTCGATTGATGTCACCTTGCCTGGTCGTCGCGCTTCAACCGGTGGCTTACACCCTGTTAGTCGCACTATTGCTCGTATCGAAAGCTTTTTCGGTGAGTTAGGTTTTCAAGTTAAGCAAGGCCCAGAGATTGAAGATGGCTTTCACAACTTCGATGCATTAAACATCCCTGAGCATCACCCTGCGCGAGCGGATCACGATACCTTCTATTTTAACCCTGACATGATGTTGCGGACGCAAACTTCTGGGGTTCAGATCCGCACCATGGAAGTGGAAAAGCCGCCGTTACGCATTATTTCTCCCGGTAGAGTTTACCGCAACGATTACGACCAAACCCATACGCCAATGTTTCACCAGGTTGAAGGTTTGATGGTCGATGAAAATGTCAGCTTTGCTGAGCTAAAAGGTATTCTCCACGATTTCCTTCGCGCCTTTTTTGAAGAGGATCTGGAAGTACGTTTCCGTCCCTCTTTTTTCCCGTTCACTGAACCGTCTGCAGAAGTGGATGTAAAGGGTAAGAACGGCTGGCTCGAAGTCTTAGGTTGCGGCATGGTGCACCCTAACGTCCTTCGCTCCGTAGGTATCGATCCTGAAAAGTATACGGGCTTTGCTTTTGGTATGGGAGTCGAACGACTCACCATGTTGCGCTATGGCGTTAATGACCTTCGCGCATTTTTTGAAAATGATTTGCGCTTTCTTAAGCAGTTCAGCTGATAGCCGAGGAGAACAAGAATAATGAAATTCAGCGAACAGTGGTTGCGCGAATGGGTATCACCAAAATCAACGAGTGATGAGCTGGCTGAACAGATCACTATGGCCGGCTTAGAAGTGGATGAAATTGTCCCTGTAGCGGGTGAGTTCACCGGTATCGTGATTGGCGAAGTGGTCAGTTGCGCTAAACACCCTGAAGCGGACAAGTTGCAGGTTACCAAAATTGATGTGGGTGACGAGGAGTTACTGGATATCGTATGTGGCGCCGCGAATTGCCGCCAAGGCCTTAAGGTGGCTGTTGCCACCGTGGGTGCGGTATTGCCAGGTAATTTCAAAATCAAGAAAGCAAAACTCCGCGGCCAGCCATCGTTTGGCATGCTTTGTAGTGAAGAAGAGCTGGGCATGGCAGAGAGTGCCGACGGTATTCTTGAACTTCCTCTTGATGCGCCTGTCGGCCAGTCTGTGCGTGATTACCTGCAACTGGATGACTCTGTCATTGACGTCGACTTGACGACCAACCGTGCTGATTGCCTGAGCATTGCTGGCCTGGCACGGGAAGTAGGTGTTCTGAACCAAATCGATGTGCAGGGCCCAGTCAGTAATTCGGTTGAAACCAGCATCACTGATGTTTTTCCTATTTCAGTGTCGGCAACAGAAGCATGTCCACGCTATTTGGGTCAGGTTATAAAGAGTGTCGATGTCACTGCATCGACGCCTTTGTGGATGGTTGAAAAGCTACGTCGTTGTGGCATACGGTCTATCGATCCAATTGTCGATATCACCAATTATGTGCTGTTAGAGCTTGGCCAGCCGATGCATGCCTTTGACTTAGCGAAGTTAGACGCCGCGATCACGGTGCGCATGGCTGAAGCGGGTGAGTCGCTAACATTGCTTGATGGCAATAGTGTTGAGCTACGAGACGATACGCTTGTTATCGCTGACGCGTCAGGTCCTGTGGCAATGGCAGGCATATTCGGTGGCGAGCGCACGGGTGTGAATGCAGACACGCAAGATATTTTACTAGAGTGTGCGTTTTTTAGCCCGCTAGCTATTACCGGTAAAGCGCGAACTTATGGTTTGCACACCGATTCCTCTCATCGATTTGAGCGTGGTGTGGATCCCGAGTTGCAATATCGCGCGATGGCGAGAGCGATTGAGCTAGTTGTCGAAATATGTGGGGGGCAGGTAGGCCCTTTGATTGACCGCACTGAAGCATCTCATTTGCCGACACGAAATACTATTGAGCTGCGTCAGAGTCGTCTGGCTCGATTATTAGGATGTAGCATTCCCAATGAGCAAGTTACTGAGATCTTACAGCGCTTGGGGATGTCAGTTGAACTGATTGATGGTGGCTGGTCAGCGGTTGCTCCGAGCTTCCGTTTTGATATTGCTATCGAAGAGGATCTCATTGAAGAGATCGCTCGTGTTTATGGCTACAACAACATACCTAATATTGCCCCAGCGGGAAGCTTAGTGATGGGCGACCATCAGGAAGCTGCGCTGCCTTTAGCAGAGATGAAAAAACTGCTTGTTAGTCGTGACTATCAGGAAGCGATTACATACAGTTTTGTTGATCCTAAGGCGCAAGCAGTGTTGCATCCTGAAGCTGAAGCAATCGTATTGCCGCATCCTATCTCGGTTGATATGTCTGCTATGCGCGTTAGCCTTTGGTCTGGACTCCTACAAGCCGTTAAATATAACCAGAATCGCCAGCAGACACGGGTTCGTATATTTGAAAGCGGTCTTCGCTTTTTGCCAAACGGAGAGAATTTACCGGATCAGCAAGGGATGATCGCTGGCGTTATTACCGGGGGCAAGGTTGATGAGCATTGGGATGATGTGTCATCGAATGTCGACTTCTTCGATTTGAAAGGTGATGTAGAAGCGTTATTGTCGTTAACCTCTGATGCAGAAACATTTAGTTTCAAAAAGGAAGTGAATCCAGCCCTTCATCCAGGGCAATCTGCTCGGATATATCGTGGTGATGTTGCCGTAGGTTGGTGTGGTGCTTTGCACCCGCAAGTTGCGGATAAGCTTGGTATTGATAGCCAAGTTTTCCTGTTTGAGTTGTCATTAAGCAGCGTATTGCAGCGAAAAGTACCTGAAGCTGCGCCTGTTTCACGCTTCCCTGCCAATCGCAGAGATATCGCGATTGTCGTTGAAGAGCAGATAAATGCTGCAGACTTAATAAATGCCTCAAGGAAAGTTGGCGGAAATCAGTTAGTTGGCATAGACTTGTTCGATGTATACAGGGGCAAAGGTATTCCAGACGGACACAAAAGTCTCGCTTTAGCGCTGCGCTTACAAGATAACGAGCGAACGTTAGAGGAAAACGAGATGGCTGCCATCGTGCAACGCGTCGTGGACACCCTGTCCTCAGAATATGGTGCTTGTTTGAGGGACTGATAATGGCGTTGACCAAAGCTGACATCGCTGAACACTTGTTTGAAAAGATTGGTTTGAGCAAACGGGATTCAAAAGAGATGGTCGAATCTTTTTTTGAAGAGATCCGTTCGGCGTTGGAAAGTGGAGAACAGGTAAAGCTGTCTGGTTTTGGCAATTTTGAGTTGCGAGACAAGAATGAGCGACCTGGTCGAAATCCAAAAACTGGCGAAGATATTCCAATTTCTGCACGCAGGGTGGTGACATTTCGCCCGGGGCAAAAGCTCAAAAGCCGTGTTGAAGATGCTATCGACGGTGGTGAATAGTTTTAAATTAGTTAAATTGATGTACTAAAGAAAAGCCACCTTCGGGTGGCTTTTTTGTATCTTTGTTTTGATGACTACTTCTAAAGGGGTGGTTGGTGTAACAAAACTACATTAGGTGCTCATCAAGTGTGATCAACTGCAAATAATTAAATAATTCTTGTAAACTGACTTTGCTTTAGTTACAGTGTGACCAACTTAACACTAAGGCAACGGATTGAGACATGTATATGCGTTATAGCTTCCCTAAAGTTGTGGCACGTCGCATGTTCGTATTGGTGTTAGGCGTTATAGCTTTTCCTTTTGTGTTTAATACGAAAAGGGCTCAGCTGTTTAGTTATCTTCATCGCTACTGGCTCAAAACCAGTGATAAGCCGGTTTGGATGACTCAGTCACAGAGTGTTTTTCGTAAGATTTATTAGCCTTTGAGAAGCAATTGCTTCTATTGAATTTTTGCGCGGGAGTCTTTACTCCCGCTTTTTTTTGTCAAAAATTCAGCTCCGACCAATATTCTCTCACCCTGATCACCTAAAATTAGCCTACCGCGACTGATCCGAACCAGCGTTTCTGCCGTTAACCTTTTGTGTTGTATAAACAAATATGCTGTTGTAGGCGATGTTGATCGGATAAGGGTAGTCAGTTGGCGAAATTAGTTTGGTTCCGAGACGATTTAAGAACGTTGGATAACCCCGCACTCTTTCATGCCTGTGAAAAGGATGAAGGCCAGGTCTTTGCTATTTACGTTATTTCTCCGACGCAATGGCTGCGTCATCACTGGTCTCCGAGCCGCATCGGATTGATTCGACGTCGTATAGAAGCTTTAACTGCCGAACTTGCCGCCTTAAATATTGGCCTTACTGTGTTGATGGCTGATACCTACAGTGAGATTCCAGAGCTAATTGCCAGCCATTGCCAGGCGAACGATATAGATCATCTATTTATCAATAAAGAGGTCGGCTTTAATGAAGGCAAAAGAGATCGCGAGGTTAAAGCTGCCTTGCAACTGCTAGGTGTCGCTACGGTCGCTTATGATACAAGAGCAATACTGCCTCCAGGGTCGGTATTAACAGGGAAGGGCAAGCCATTCTCCGTGTTTACGCCATTTAAAAAGGCATGGCTGCGCCTTTTCAGTAGTGCCGGGGTTAGCTGTTTGCCTCGACCTAAGGCGAGGCAGTGTCACACCCTGTCGTCTAGCAATAATGAAGCGTCTAGTTGGCCTGAAAATATAAACGTCAATAATAGTCAAACAGTAACTGAAGAGCAGATATTAGGTACCTTGCGCCAGTTTGTTGCTGAGAAAGTTAATGATTATCATACAGATAGAGATGTGCCATCCATTGCCGGTACAAGTGCTTTAAGTCCGTTTTTGGCAATAGGAGCTATTTCTGCAAGGCAATGTATTGCCAGATTGCTATATCAGGTCAGCGGTGATCTCAGTGCATTGTCCGAGGGCGAAAATGTTTGGCTAAGCGAACTGGTCTGGCGAGATTTTTATCGTCATTTGATTGAAGCGTACCCGCGATTATCCATGCACCGTTCGTTTAAGCCTGCTTACGACTCGCTACAGTGGTGCAATGATGCACAGCTATTTCAACAGTGGTGCGATGGATTAACTGGGTATCCGTTGGTTGATGCTGGGATGCGACAACTTAAACATACCGGTTGGATGCACAATAGGCTAAGAATGGTGGTTGCCAGCTTCCTTACGAAACACTTACTCATCGATTGGCGCTGGGGAGAGCGGTATTTTATGCAGCAGTTGGTCGATGGTGATTTGGCTGCAAATAACGGTGGGTGGCAGTGGGCGGCAAGTACCGGTGCGGATTCTGTGCCTTATTTCAGGATCTTCAACCCACTTCTGCAGGCAAAACGTTTCGATCCGGACGGCAGTTTCATTCGTAAGTGGGTGCCAGAACTTAAATCGTTAGCCGTACCGGAGATCTTTGAACCGCACAAAAAGGGTAGAAACCTTTTGGCAGGAGATTACCCCATGCCTGTGGTTATTCATGCGGAGGCCCGTCAACGAGCGCTGGCGTTCTATAAAGGAATCAATGATGCAACCTTACCTTAAACGTTTCGAAACGCTGTTTACTAACCTTACTGTTGATAGTTTGGCTCAGTTGGATTCAATCTATACAGAAGAGGTTGTGTTTAAGGATCCCGCTCATACTGTTGAGGGGTTAGATGCTTTAACTGCGTACTTCTCAGGTTTATGCAATGACCTCACTCACTGTCGCTTTGAGATCTTCGAAAGAGCCTTCAACGACAACGTCTGCTTCTTGCAGTGGCAGATGTCATTTTCTCATCCGAAATTGCAGCAGGGAAAAGAGATTCTCGTGCCTGGCTGCAGTGTCCTTAAGTTTAACGACAATGGGATTTATCAGCACACCGATTTCTTTGATATGGGAACGATGCTTTACGAACAAGTGCCGCTATTGGGTGGTGTAGTTAACTTCCTCAAGCGACGCTTGGCTGCATGAGGATCCTGATAACAGGCGCTACCTCGGGTATCGGGCGGCAGCTTGCGCTAGATTACGCAGAGCTTGGTCACGATGTTATTGCATGGGGCAGAAATATAGACGCGCTCAAGCAACTTGAAGGGGCAAGCATAAGGACCCAGAGTGTTGACCTATTGGAAAGCGACCAGGTAGTAGATGCTGTTGAAGCGATGGCGGAAACAGGTTTACCGTCGTTAGTTATTATGGCGGCGGGTGGTTGCGAATATATTAATGACGGCAAGTTAGACACCGCGCTATTTATGCGGATGTGGCAGGTTAACTTCCAAAGCCAGGTTGATTTACTGGCTTTGCTAGCCCCGCATTTAGCCGAAGTTACAGACGCCCAAGTCTATATTGTCGGGTCATCTGCGCGTCTGTTTCCGTTCCCCCGTGCAGAAGCTTATGGCGCTACCAAGGCTGCGCTAAATTATTTTGCTCGTTCATTACGTGTTGACTGGCTAAAGATGGATATTAGCGTAGGCCTGGTTGAGCCAGGCTTTGTTGATACGCCGCTTACCCGTAGGAATGATTTTTCGATGCCGCTCCTAATGCCAGTAGAAGAAGCCTGTCGTCGGATCCAACTCGGGATCGCTAATCGTAAGCCATTAATCACTTTTCCTAGACGGCTGATCTGGTTTTTGCGACTGCTCGCCTGTCTACCCGAGTCTTGGCAGTTAGTAGTACAAAAAAGGTTAATTAAAGTATGAAGCGTATAGCTATCATTGGCGCCGGAATTTCAGGCTTAGTTACGGCGAAACTGCTTTCGCGAAAGCATGATGTCACCCTGTTTGAGAAGAACCACTACATTGGTGGCCACACGCATACTGTTGATGTGGAGGTGGGTGGTAAAAGCTACGCGGTAGATACAGGCTTTATCGTATTCAATGACCGTACTTATCCCAACTTTATCCGTTTGCTTGATCAATTAGGGGTTAAGTATAAGCCCACAGAAATGAGCTTCAGCGTCAGTAATAGGCAGTCTGGCCTTGAGTATAACGGCCATGACCTAAATACGCTGTTTGCTCAACGTAAGAACCTGTTTAGCCCAAAGTTTTATCGATTAATTAGCGAGATACTCCGTTTCAACAAGCTATGTAAGGCACAATCTCAATCCAGTTTGGGTCATGATTGCCTTGGTGATTTCCTTTCTAAGCATCAGTTCAGCGACTTCTTTCAGCAGCATTACATTCTACCTATGGGGGCAGCGATTTGGTCGACCAGCATAGAAGGGATGAAAGCATTTCCGTTGACCTTTTTCCTGCGTTTCTTCCTAAATCACGGTTTGCTGGATATTAAAGATCGTCCCCAATGGTATGTCGTTGGAGGGGGATCGCGCAGCTATGTCGAACCACTCGTTCGGCAAATAGATGGTGATATCCAACTGAATGCGCAAATCTCATCGGTGCAGCGTTTGGAATCCGCCGTCATCGTGAGATTTGCTGACGGCAGTGAGCAACAGTTTGATGAGGTGGTTTTTTGCTGCCATTCAGATGAAGCCCTATCTCTTCTCGCTGATGCCGACGCGAATGAGCAGGAAATACTTTCTGCGCTTGCTTATGCTGATAACGAGGTGGTTTTACATACTGATCAGTCATTGCTTCCGCTGGAAAAGCGCGCATGGGCGAGTTGGAATTACCTGATGGATGGCGTAGATACCGAGTTACCGCAGCTCACCTACAATATGAATATCTTGCAGGGGATAAAGTCGGACGAAACCTTCTGTGTCACGCTTAACGCCACGACAAAGATCGACGCCAGCAAGGTACTAAGAAAATTCACCTATGCTCATCCACAATATACGGTCGCTGCGGCTAATGCCCAAACCATGTGGGGGCAAATTAGTGGTTGGCGGCGTAGCCACTTTTGTGGCGCGTACTGGTTTAATGGTTTCCATGAAGATGGCGTGAATAGTGCTTTAAGGGTCGCAGAAGCATTTGGGGAAACACTATGATAGGTGAGGGGTTATATCACGGTTGGGTTGCGCACACTCGCTTTGCGCCCAAGCGCCACAGCTTCAGATACTATCTGATGATGCTTTATCTAGATTTGGATAACGAAGGGAAGTGGCCAGCCCTGCGGCCTTGGTTGGGTGAGCGTCGGTTTAGTGTGGCGAAATTTTGCGCTGATAGGCACCTTTCCCACCGGTCAGAGTCACGGCTGAAGCAGCGTGTGCAAAGTGAAGTTAATGCGTTAGGCGGCGAAGGAACACTAGATAAAGTTTTTGCACTGTGCCATCCGGCGTACTTTGGTTTTCATTTTAGCCCGATTAATCTGTATTACTGCTACCGCGGTGAAGCGCTCGTTTATATCTTAGCTGAGGTCAGCAATACACCTTGGAACGAACGGCATAGATATCTGATTGACGCAGATAATCCTTCGTCAGCGGAAAAAGCATTCCACGTATCGCCGTTTATGGAGATGGATCAACGATACGAGTGGGCCATTGCAGAGCCAACAGCAACACTTGGTTTTGGGGTGAAGAATCTGCAAAGTGACACAGTGATGTTTAATGCCAACATGCAGCTTAAGCACCAACCGTTAACCCGAACTAATCTAAAACGTATCTTCCTACGTATACCGCTGATAACGTTCAAAATCGTCTTTGCTATCTATTGGCAAGCATTGAAGATTTGGCTTAAAGGTGTGCCTTTTATAGGTCACCCATCTGGAAAAGAGGTGCATTGATGACACGGGAAAAACGCTTACTAACAGACAAACTCTATCAAGGCACAGACACTGCGAAACCTTCTATGCGCGATAAGTTCGCCAAGCAGCTGGTATTTCGACTTTTCAACGAAGTAGAGCATGGCACTGTCATGTTGCTGGACGGTACCGACAGTTGTCGCTTCGGCGAAGGAGATGCTGATGTCACGCTTGAGATACTCGACCCGTCAGCGTACCGAGCCTTTGTTTTTGGTGGCAGTATCGGAGCGGCTGAGGCATACATTCGCGGTGCGTGGCGGTGTGATCATTTAACCCGCTTGATCCAGATTTTTGCCGCGAACCTCCCTAGGTTAGAAAGATTAGAGGCTAAGTTTAGCTGGCTGCAGTCGCCACTGCGTGTGCTCAGTCATTGGCGCCGTCGTAATAGTAGGCGGAACGCGCGTCAGAATATCGGTGACCACTACGATCTGAGTAATGATTTTTATCAGCTATTTCTCGACCCGAAAATGATGTATTCCAGCGCCATCTATCGTACCCCAGACACCAGCCTTGATGAGGCAGCGGAATATAAACTGCAGGTGGTGTGCGAAAAGCTAGCTTTGCAACCGTCTGACCACCTGCTTGAAGTAGGCACTGGCTGGGGTGGTTTGGCCATCTATGCGGCGGAACACTATGGTTGTCACGTAACCACGACAACTATTTCGGATCAACAATATCAATTTGCACAGCAACGGATCAGAGACAAAGGGCTTGAACATCAGATCACTTTGTTAAAGCAGGATTATCGCGAGCTAACCGGCAAATATGACAAAATCGTATCCATTGAGATGATCGAAGCGGTTGGCCACCAATATTTACCGAGCTACTTCGAAAAGATATCGTCGCTACTGAAGCCGCAGGCGACAGCATTAATTCAGGCAATTACGATATCCGATCAACGTTATGTAAAGTACGTTAACAGCGTTGATTTTATTCAAAAATATATATTCCCTGGCGGTTGTTTGCCATCTGTGGAGCGCCTCTCTACCCAGGTTTCCCAGCACAGTGACATGGTGATCAGGCAACTGGAAGATATTGGTCTGCATTATGCGACAACACTGGCACATTGGCGGGAAGGATTTTTTGCCAACCTTGATGCGGTACGCGAGATGGGGTTCTCCGAACAGTTTGTGCGCCTATGGCAATACTATCTCTGTTATTGCGAAGGTGCGTTCAGAGAGCGGGTGATTAGTACGGTGCAAGTGGTGCTAAGTAAACCAGAACATCGAGCTGATCTCGCTTTCTCAGTGAAATAAGCGGAATAACTAACGTTTGTTGGGTTCGCTGCTAAGATAAATTTGATACACAACTTAGCGAGCCAAAAAACCTTGAACTGGCTGAATTACCTAACGCTTATTGTCTTTTTTTGTTTTACATCCGGTGATCTGCAAGCAGAGGCCACAGACAATAGCGGTAAAAAAACGGTACGTTACCTTTTAGGTCACGACGAGGTACGCTTGCCGGATCTGTACCCGCAACATTTACTCCAAGCGGTAATTGAAGGTTGCGGCTCTGGTTACCAACTTGAACGGTCCGAGATCTCCATGTTGCAGGGGCGTGCGGCAATGGAAATAGCGGAAGATCCTGGCAGTTTAAGTGTTGTCTGGACGATGACCTCCAGTGAGCGCGAGTCGCTGTTAAAGCCCGTCCCTATTCCTATCTATCGCGGCCTGCTTGGTTTTCGCGTGCTGGTTGTGCGCCGCCAGGACCTAGCTCGTTTTAGTCACATCCGAACAATAGAACAGTTAAAAGAACTGCGCGCAGTGCAGGGGTACGATTGGCCGGATATTGAGATATTGCGTGCTAACGGGTTACCGGTTGATGGTTACGGCACAACATCTGAGATGTATCGTTTACTCAAAGAAGGGTTTGTTGATTATTTTCCCAGAGCGGTTATTGAAGTGGATAGGGAGCTGGAAGTACTGAATGATGATAGTTTCGCAGTTTTGCCTGATATCGCATTGATATATCCCACCGCAGGTTATTTCTTCACTAATCATAGCGATATCGAGCTGAACAGCTGTCTTACCCAGAGTATGGAAAAGATGATCGCTAGCGGTGACTTTATGACAATGTTTGAGCGTTACTTTGGCCAAAGTCTTAGGCGCTACCGTTATGCAGAGATGGCCACAATTGTATTAGCCAACCCTCTGCTTGAGACGACGCGGCCTATCAATAGAAAGTATCTCGATCATGTCGCAACAGAGGTTTACAAAGACTGAGCGTAATCATACAGCGCATGTAAGATCGCCATTTTCTTCTCATTGTTTTGATGTTCCATCGCCAACGCTTCAAGTTCATGACTAAAGGTCTGAATATCTAACGTGTAGGGGTTGGGCGCAGCAAGCCTTTTTTCTCTGAATGCCTGCCATCTAAGCTGTTCCTGTTCAGATAAAAGGTGAGGGTAGTTTCTGGCCTTAAAACGAAAGAACAGTTCAGCGAGCTGAGGGTCTTCGAAGTTCGGTGTGATAGCGGGTAGATCTTCAACCTTAGTTTGGTGAATCACCTCCATCGTCGCCTTGTCATGATTGCTGGCAAAACCTTGGTAAAGATTTAGGTCTACATCGTCAACATGTCCCTCGTAAGGGGCTTCATAGACGTCAGATAGGGTGTGTTTGATCTGGGCGTTGCTTCGCCACCAGCTAAGGTGCTGTAAGCACGCATCTCGGTCAATCCCTAAGCGCTCAGCATTCTCTGCTGTCAGCATCTTCGCCGGCGCCAATACCGGGCACTTATTCAGATGAACGAGTTTGAGTGGCGGTCGATAGAGTCCGGCATCTGCTTTGGCATAAAGTGCTTCCAATACCTGCTCAGTGCCCATCTTTAACAAAGGGGTCGGATCGCAATTAAGATCGGCAACCACAATGCTGTTCTTGTTTGTCGGGTGAAACATCAGCGGCAGTACCCAGCTACAGCACCCTTGAGCTGCGGGGATCTTCGAAGAGACGTGTAGTAAAGGCTGCATTTTTACAACGTCAATGAGCTTGGCGAGCTCTCGCTTTGATCTCAAGCCATATAGGTAATCATACAGTCGTGGCTGTTTTTCTTTTATCAATTTGGCCATCGCAATGGTCGCACGCACATCTGACAGCGCATCATGGGCCTGACCGTGAGCGAGACCGTTCGCTGCAGTGAGATGCTCTAACTTAAAGCTGGGGGCACCATCTTCCCGCGTCGGCCATTCGATACCTTCGGGGCGCAGTGCGTAGCAGGTACGTACCATATCGATAATATCCCAGCGGCTATTACCGTTTTTCCATTCCCGGGCATACGGATCCATCAAGTTACGATAAAGGGTATTGCGGGTGACTTCGTCATCAAAGCGGATGGTGTTGTAACCGGCGCTGCATGTACCCGGCACACTGAATGCTGCATTCACCCGTTTAATAAACTCAACTTCAGGGATCCCGTTGGCTAATGCCAATTGCGGCGTTATCCCTGTTACTAAACATGCCATTGGTGCCGGCAGCACATCATCCGCTGGCGCACAATAAAACATCAACGGCTCGTCGATCTCGTTGAGATCTTCATCTGTACGGATCGCCGCGAACTGAACTGGGCGGTCACGTTTAGGATCAGCGCCAAAGGTTTCATAATCGTGCCAGAGGATCGTGTTCTGTTTCATGGAGTGTTTTGTTGTTCTTTTGAATTTATGAGTAGGTGATTGTGCAACAATAACTGGCTAAGCGGCGAATTCATTGCGCACCAGTCTTAATGCTTTGCTTATAAGTGCACTATACCACTTTACTCGAAACAGTCATCAGAGGTAATTGCCGAAGCGTGAGTACCGCTTCGGCAATTCGTATCGTGTTATTACTACGGCGTGTAATAGGTAGCGGCACCAGGGCCTACAGGTAACCCTATGACGAAAACCCACAAGAAGAAGAACAGGCTCCAGCCCAACATAAAGACGATGGAATAGGGCAGCATGGTGGCCACCAAGGTACCGATCCCTAGGTCTTTTTTGTAACGTGCTGCGGTCGCCATAATTAAACCAAAATAGCTCATCATTGGCGTGATCAAATTGGTTGTTGAATCACCGATACGGTAGGCCGCCTGAATAGTCTCAGGGGCATAGCCCACCAGCATCAACATGGGCACAAATATCGGCGCGGTCACCGCCCATTGCGCAGATGCAGAGCCCAACATCAGGTTGATAAAACCGCAGACCAGAATAAAGGCAAAGAACAGCATCGGTCCGGTCATGCCGATGGACTGTAATACCTCTGCGCCCATTACCGCGGTGACGGTACCAAAGTTGGTGACTTTGAAGAACGCAACGAACTGGGCGGCAAAGAAAACCAGTACGATATACATACCCATGGTGCTCATTGATTCGCTCATTGCATGGATTACGTCGCGGTCTGTTTTCATTTTGCCCACTGTACGGCCGAATACATAACCGGGAATGGCAAAGCAGATAAAGATGAAGGCGACGATCCCTTTAAGGAACGGGGAGCCCGCGACCGCGCCGGTGTCGGGGTGACGCAGAATGCCACTCTCCGGTACGATCGTCAGTGCCAGCACAGCGCTTAGTACCAATACGGCGATACCGGCGTTTTTGAGCCCGCGCTTCTCATCGGCGGTGAGTTGGTATTGGCTGGTGTCGTCTTCCTGAACTGACTCATCACCTTCGCTGGGATCCCACTTACCTAATTGCGGTTCAACTACGCGTTCTGTCACTACGGTGCCAAGCAGGGTGATCAAAAAGGTGCTGGCCATCATAAAGAACCAGTTTACTTCCGGGCCAACAACGTAATCTGGATCGATCATCTGCGCGGCTGATTCTGTGATCCCAGAAAGCAGTGGGTCGACCGTGCCGATCAGCAAGTTGGCGCTATAGCCGCCGGAAACACCCGCAAATGCAGCGGCTAATCCGGCCAAGGGGTGTCTGCCCAATGATTTAAAAATCATCGCCGCAAGTGGGATCATCACGACATAGCCGAGTTCTGATGCTGTATTAGAGATGATGCCTGAAAACACGATGATCACGGTCACCATACGTGGTGAGGCGCTCATTACCATTCCGCGCATCGCAGCAGAAAGCAGGCCAGCCCGTTCAGCGATACCTACGCCTAGTAACGCAACTAACACAGTACCCAGGGGGGCAAAACCGGTAAAATTCGGCACTAAACCCGTCACTATGATAGCCAGACCTTCAGCGCTCAGTAGGCTGAACACTTCTATCGTGGCACCTTCCGTACGGGGGTCAGATACGCTTAGCCCGAAGTAAGAGGCGATACCCGAGGCGACGATCACTGTGAGCGTGAGAATGGCGAACAGGGTGATCGGATGGGGCAGGAGGTTACCAAGAAACTCGACACCGTTGAGGAATCGGCTGAACAGGCCGCTTTGCGTGCCAGGCTTAGAATGTGAATTTTCAGGATTTGTCATAAAGAAGAAGTGGTCATCAGTTAATGCAAGCAATTAACATACGCATTCTCAATCTCTATCTCCAGTAGTAACGTGGAATAGGTGCTGAAAGGTAGTGGAATTTGCCGGTTACAGTGTAATTATCGCTGTATATACAAGTGGTGTAGTCGTTTGATTTAAATGCATTATGTTGCAGGGGCTTTGTTAGCTGTTATTCATTGGCTAATCTTCATTGGATAAGCTAGACAGAAGAAATGGATTAGATTGACCGTGGCGTGCACGAACATGGGGGCGACCAGATTTCTATAATAATGGTAAGCCAATGCATATCCCAACCCGGCTATGCCAGCCAGAATCACCCACTGCCAACCCCCAGCGATATGGGCGATAGCAAAGGTGAGTATCGCCAGTACCAAACCGAAACGACCTAACTGTTTGCTTAGATAGTGTTGCAGCAGCCCACGAAACATCACCTCTTCAGCCGTGACTGTAATACCGATATTGATGAGCACAAACCAGTACCATTGCGCTGGCAGTTTGAGATCCCAATCTAACACGTCCATTAGATAACCGGCGCTCGCAGTCGCTAAAACAGTGGATAGGGTGATTAGGGCAATTGGCTGCCAACCAAGCTTGCTGGAGTTAGCGGCACGGGTCTGCTGCCTATCGCGTGTTAACAGTAACGGTAATAGCACGATGGCGATCAGTAGCTTGTCGTAGTTAAACGTTAAAGAGTGCGGCACTGCCCCTGATGAGATTAACCGCTGTTGCCAAATCGGTTGGTTATAAAAGCCCGGCAGTAGATGCAGCATTAAAGCGGCGCTGATCAGTAACATCGACCAGACAAATAGCGGATTGTTGCCATGACTTTGGCGGCTGAGGTGATGTGCTAAGCCTAAAAATGTTAGTGATGCTAGCAAACCATATAGGTCAATAGCCCCGAGCAGCAGTGCCGTGGTAAACAAGCCAAGCGATGCAATGAGGCTGTAATGGGTTAACGTTGGATAGTTGGCCATATTGGTGCTGTTTCGGCGTATTACGCGTGAGATCCACAGGCAAGTTAGGTATGGATTAAGCTAACCCGTCCGCACCATTCTGCCAAATATATTAACTTACCCGATCATCGTTTTAATGATGTCTGGTTGTCTCAGGCGTTACTCCTAAGGCTTGGATTGATATGTTAAGGCGGTGATAGCGCAATATCGCCGTGGGTTATTGGCAATGAGAATTGTTAACGCATTCGTGATCTGTTCGAGGTGTTGGGGCAAAATTTATACACCCTTGAGCTAGCGGCTGTTATAAAAGGACAAAGTAGCGATCAGGCGGCCATATTAAGACAAATAAATCAGCCTGGTCTAAGCTTGCGATAGCGCCCCAATATTTGGACAGGACGCATCGCATAGACATGGGGGAAGTTATGCAATCATTAAAAGTAAAAGATCACATGGATCGTCGACCTGTCACCTTTGAACCTGGTCAGACAGTGGCTGAGGCTGTGCAACGACTGCTCACAGCGCAGCGCATTGGTGGCCCGGTTATTGATGAACAGAAGAAGCTGGTTGGCTTTATTTCACAGCAGGATTGTTTAAGAGCTGCGGTGGAAGCTTCCTATCACTGCGAGGGCGTCGCATTGGTGAAAGAGCTAATGCGTACTGAGGTGCTGACGGTGAGTCCGGAAGACTCCATTTTGGAGTTGGCCCAGCAAATGTTGGGACAAAAGCCTAAGTTGTATCCAGTGGTTGATGATTATGGTCTTCTTATCGGCTTAATCGCTCGCCGTGACATTCTGCGCGCCTTGTCGACCCATCTCGATACATGCTTTGGTAAAGCCAGTTAAACTGAGGCTTTCACCACCATCCCAAGCTTGGTAGGATCGCGCCACATTTTTTGATGTGGCGTTGATCGTGCAAGCTGATACTTTTCTGGACACCTTATCACTCCTTCCTAAACAAGCGCAGGCCGGTTTGCGGCGACGCTTTGAAGGCTTAAAACGCATTGACGACGGCAAGCGTCGGGAAAAGATCCAGAAATCACTTAATGCCGATCTGGAAAAGGCGATCATTCGTGCGACATGGAATGAATCGATATCATTCCCTGAAGCCTTACCTGTATCTGAGCGCAAGCAAGAGATAGCCGAAGCGATCCGTGACAATCAGGTGGTCATTGTTGCCGGTGAGACAGGCTCAGGTAAAACCACCCAGATCCCAAAGATCTGTCTCGAGCTAGGCCGCGGTATTGGTGGCATGATCGGTCACACTCAGCCTCGTCGTTTAGCGGCACGCAGCGTCGCAGATCGCATCGCTGACGAGCTGGCCACATCCCTTGGCGATGTGATTGGTTTTAAAGTCAGGTTCTCTGATCACACTCAGCCACGGACGCGGGTTAAGTTGATGACAGACGGTATTCTGCTTGCAGAGATGCAGAATGATCGCCTGTTACGGCAATACGACACGTTGATCATCGATGAAGCACATGAACGCAGTCTAAACATCGATTTCTTGCTCGGCTATTTGCGACAACTGCTGCCTAAGCGCCCCGATCTAAAAATTATCATCACCTCTGCCACCATTGAAACTGAACGCTTCTCCAAACACTTTAACAATGCGCCGGTGATCACTGTCTCTGGCCGTACCTTTCCGGTAGAGATGCGCTATCGCCCGCAGGTTGAAGGCAAGCAGGTGGACCCGTTGCAAGGGATCTTTGATGCTGTCGATGAGCTACAGCGGGAAGGTCAGGGCGATATTCTTATTTTCCTCAACGGCGAACGCGAGATCCGCGATACCGCAGATGCCCTGAATAGAAGGCAGCTACGAAATACGGAAGTTTTGCCGCTTTATGCTCGTCTGTCGGCGCAAGAGCAGCAACGTATCTTTAAATCGCACCGCGGGCAGCGCATTGTGTTGGCGACGAATGTTGCAGAAACATCCCTGACGGTGCCAGGGATCCGCTATGTGATTGACCCGGGCACCGCACGTATTAGTCGTTACAGCTATCGCACCAAAGTGCAACGCTTGCCTATTGAGGCGATCTCTCAGGCTAGCGCCAACCAGCGGGCAGGACGATGTGGCCGTGTTGCCGCGGGTATCTGTATTCGTCTGTATAGCGAAGAAGACTTTCTTGGTCGTGCGGAATTCACCGATCCCGAGATCCTGCGTACGAACCTAGCCGCCGTTATCCTGCAGATGATTGCGCTTAAACTGGGGGATATTCAAGCCTTCCCATTTATGCAGCCACCGGATCAAAAGCACATACGTGATGGTATTAAGCTGCTTGAAGAGCTGGGTGCGGTGGTTGGTACGCAACAGAAATTGACCCCTCTCGGCCGCCAGTTGGCCCGTATCCCGGTGGACCCTAAGTTAGCTCGTATGGTGGTGGCTGCTAATGACTTCGGCTGTTTGGATGAAGTACTGATTGTGGCATCGGCATTGTCGATCCAGGATCCCCGAGAACGGCCGATGGATGCAAAACAAGCATCCGATGAAAAGCATCGTCGTTTCTATGATAAGGACTCTGACTTTTCAACCTTGGTTAATCTCTGGCGCTATATCAAGCAACAGCAAGAGGAACTGTCGTCAAGCCAGTTTCGTAAGTTGTGCAAGAAAGAGTTTCTTAGCTATGTGCGCGTCAGAGAGTGGCAAGATCTGCACTTTCAACTCCGGCAAAGTTGTCGCGAGTTGCATCTGACCATGAACGACACAGAAGCCAGCTATGACAACCTTCACCAAGCGTTGCTAACCGGCTTATTAAGCAGCATTGGTATGCTTGATAAGGAGCAGGAGTACCTGGGCGCACGCAATCGGCGTTTCTATCTGTTTCCCGGTAGCGCCTTAGGTAAGCAGCGTCCGAAGTGGCTGATGGCTGCGGAGCTTATGGAAACCAGTCGGCTATTTGCCCGTGTCGCCGCGAAGATCCAACCGCAGTGGGTTGAGGCTGCAGCGCAGCATTTAGTTAGCCGTACGCACAGTGAACCCCACTGGAGCAAAAAGCAGGGCAACGTGTTGGCATTTGAGCAGCAAACACTTTATGGCCTGCCTATCGTTACCAAACGTAAGGTGTTGTTTGGCCATATCGATGAAACTGAATCGCGGGCGATCTTTATACGGTCAGCGTTGGTTGAGCGTCAGCTGGGTAGTAACTTAGCTTTCTATCAAAAGAATAACGCGGTAATCGACGTCATTCACAAGGAAGAGGAGAAGATCCGCCGTCGTGATCTTTTGGTGGACGACGATCAATTGTATGCGCTTTACGATGCCGACCTGCCAGCAAATATATATGCTCGTGTCACGCTGGAAAAATGGTATCGCCAAGCCGTCAAAGATAACAAACAGGTGTTAGTTTACGACCGCGAGACCTTGTTGCAGAGGCATGAAGATGATCTCAGTCAGCTATATCCTGACCAGTGGCGTAGCGGCAATATCGACCTCAGTCTTAAATACCTGTTTGAGCCAGGAAAGAAGATCGATGGCGTCAGTGCCGAGATCCCGGTGGCGGTGCTAAATCAGGTTGACGAGCATACCTTTGCCTGGGGCGTGCCTGCGCATCGTGAAGCATTACTGGTGGCGCTAATTAAGTCGCTACCGAAACCGATACGGCGCAACTTTGTGCCTGCCCCCAATTATGCCAAACGGGTGTTAGATGAAGCGGTACCTGAAGATGAGTCGCCGCTTGAAGCGCTGACGCGGGTATTGCGCCGCGCAAGCGGAATAACGATACCTGATGAAGCATGGAACTGGGATTTGGTGCCCGATCACCTGAAACTTAATTTTAGGGTGGTTAATGAACAGGGGCAGGCGCTGGCCGAAGGGGAAGATCTCGACGATTTAAAAGCGAGCCTACAGGACCACGTGCAGCAGACGCTTAGCGATGCCGCGGATGATGCTATTGAGCAAAGTGGTTGTGTGACGTGGGTGTTTGATACCTTACCTGAAGAGTACGTGCAGCAAAAACGTGGGTACGAGGTGCGTGCCTTTCCGGCGATCGTTGATGAAAATGACTCAGTAGCGGTGAAACTGTTTGATAATAAATCAGCAGCTGACGAAGCGATGGCTAACGGCGTGCGGCGCCTGCTATTAATGAACGTGCCATCACCGATTAAATATCTTCGTGATGGCTTACCTAACAAAGCTAAATTGGCGATGCATTACAATCGCTTTGGCAAGGTACAACAGCTGGTTGAAGATTGTATTAATGGCGCGGTAGACAGTTTGGTTGCGGATCCTGTTACTGTGCGCAACGAACAGACGTTTAAGCGCTTACTAGAAACAGTTAAAGCAGAACTTGCTGACACCACCATGGCTGTGGCGTTACAGGTTGAGAAAGTTCTAACATTGGCTAATCAGCTGCAAAAACAGCTTAAGGGTAAGATGAGCCTGGAAACTGTGCGTTCTCAGGCGGATGTAAAGGCCCAACTTGAAGCGTTGGTTTACCCTGGGTTTGTCGCTGATACCGGGGTGACGCATTTGCAAGAGTTACCTAGATACCTGCAAGCAGTGGTCAAACGTTTAGAGAAGATGCAGGTTGACCCGCAACGGGATCGCTTGCATCAAGTCACCCTGGATAAGGTGCAAAATGCGTTTGATCTGGTGCAACAAAAAGCACAAAAAAAACCAGGGTTACGCAGTGAAATGGAACGCCTGCGTTGGATGCTTCAGGAGCTTCGTGTCTCGTTATTCCATCAGCAGCTGGGGACGCCATATCCGATATCGGAAAAACGTGTCATGCAGGCGATCGATGAGGTGAAGCGGTGCCATCAGTTGTAATTTCTGCTATCGCGGCTTCCCATACTTATCCTCTTAGAAGCGCTGTATTACGTACAGGTTTACCTGTTTCTACCTGCATCTTTGCCGGCGATGATGCAGCGACAACCTACCACTATGGTGCTTTTGTTGCGCAGCAGTTGGTGGGTATTGTATCGATCTATCGGGTCGACAACGAAGAATTAATCGCACAGCAAGCAGATTTCAGTTGGCAGTTGCGCGCCATGGCTACGCATCCTCAAGTGCGTGGTCGCGGTGTCGGTAAGGCTCTGGTGCAACATGCACTGGCGCAGCATGGCAGCAGCGCGCCGCTTTGGTGTAACGCCAGAAGTCATGCCTGTGGCTTCTACCAAAAGCTTGGATTTGCGGGTATCGGCGCGTCGTTTGAAATTCCAGGGGTTGGTCCACATCTAAAAATGATGTTTGTAGAGCACAGCAGTGGCTCGGCTATTGATTGATTGTTGTGCCACTTTGATGGCGTTAAGATCAAAATTTGGTGAATTGTTGTAAGGCCTGACTGGTATTTGTAAGGGAGAGGGCGCTAAACTCGCTCCCCATATTCTGGTCGCCACTAAATACAGAGAGAATTAAGTACTATGGGAAGAGCGTATCAAAACCGTAAGGATTCGATGGCAAAAACGGCTGCGGCTAAAACGAAAGTTTATTCGAAGTACGGCAAAGAGCTTTATGTTGTTGGCAAAAATGGCGGCACGGACCCGGATACCAATCTCACCTTACGTCGCTTGATCGAAAAGGCAAAGAAAGATCAGGTGCCTGCCCACGTTATTGAGCGTGCCCTAGATAAAGCCAATGGTGCGGGTGGCGAAGACTACGTGACAGCACGTTATGAAGGTTTTGGTCCTGGCGGCTGTATGGTGATTGTTGATTGTTTAACAGACAACGGCAAACGCACTTTTTCTGATGTACGTAACTGTTTCACAAAGAACGACGCTAAGTTAGGTTCACCTGGCGCCGTTGCCCACATGTTTGATCATCTGGCGGTATTTATCTTCGCTGGTGAAGATGAAGAAGCGGTGTTGGAAACATTGATGATGGCTGATGTCGATGTCACCGATATTGAAGCTGACGATGGCAAGATCACTGTTTTTGCTCCTGCAGCCGAATTCTATAAGGTGAAGTCGGCGTTGTTGGAAGCGGATGAAGCGCTTGAGTTTGAGGTTGACGAGATCAGTTTCGTGCCGCAAACCGCGTGTCCTGTCAGCGGAGAGGATGCCGAGGTATTCGATAAGTTTCTAGCGATGCTGGAAGATTGTGATGACGTACAAGAGGTGTATCACAACGCGGAACTGGCTTAGCCTTACCTCTCTGACATGATAAGTAAGGGCGCCTGCTGGCGCCCTTACTTATTCTCCTGTTCTTCCTCGCTTCATTAACCTTTTATGACACCAAGCCCTAACTTTGTAACACTCGGCAAAAAGTCATCTATGCTATTGATAGTTGCGCGTTTGTCTTGATCGCGGACGGCACTTTTCTAATTGACTTGATGGGGAAATGTAGATGTTGAAAAGGATTGGGGAAAGAGTGTTGATTGTCACGGGTCTCATGGTCGGGCTGGTGGCTGGTTCTGTCGCTGAGGATGGCCCGATTGACGCAGCAGAGGCCTATGTTCTTGGCGCCGATGGCATGGTGGTATTGTCGGGCACTGGCGCTTGTGTACGCCACAGCGGTTGGAGTGAAGAAAAGGCCAAGGTTGTTGGCTGTGACGGTTACGCACTTAGCACCGATGTTGAGTTTGTTAAAGGTGAAGGTGATGGCTTGATCACCGGCTTATCACTGCCACAGGCGGAACTGTTTGCATTTGACAGCGCAGAGATGGGGGAAGAGGGTAAGGCCTATCTGTTAAGTCGAAAGGCTGAATTGTCAGAGGATTTCAACGGCGTCTACTCAGTAACCGTCATTGGTCATACCGATAGTACCGGCGACGAGACTTATAACCAGGATTTATCACTGCGCCGTGCCAATGCCGTCGGTGACTATCTTAAGTCGATAGGTGTACCGGAAGGGCGTTTGAATACCCTCGGTCGTGGCGAAAATGATCCTTTGGTTACGAATGATACCGTTGAAGGTCGTGCCCAAAACCGTCGTGTTGAAGTTTTTGTAGTGGGTGAACTGCGCGCGTTGGATCGACTAGTATTCCCAAGTATCGCTTTGTTTGAACGGCGCAAAGGTGAACTGACAGGTGAGGGTGTTGGCCTCATGCGAACTCACATAGAAGAGGCTAGGGAGTTACTGCGTAGCGCAGCCTTTATTGAGATCGTTGGTCATACGGATGATGTGGGTGACGATGATTACAATATGGCTCTCTCAGTTGAGCGCGCAGAATCTGTCGGGCTCTATCTTATTGAAGCTGGTGTTGATTCGTCCAAAATTGTGATGCGTGGTGCAGGTGAAACAATGCCAGTCGCAACTAACGCCACAGAACCAGGAAAAGCACAAAATCGTCGTGTAGAGGTACTGATCTTCGGACGAGGTCGCTTCTAATTCGTAAGTTGTATCATTCAGTGAAGGTTGAGCGGGAACGCGTTGCGCTCAACCTTCATTTACTCCCTCATTAAATCATCGTATCCTAATCTTTTAGTTTTAATTTCCCGTATTCCTGAGGTTCAAGGATGAGTAGTTGTAGTTATCATGCCGATAAACAAGGTAGTTGGCATTGTCCTTCCTGTATTAAAAGCTTTTGTACAACCTGTTTTCCTGGTGGTGAAAAGAACTTTGATGGTACGTCTGCGCGCTGCCCGCTTTGTCGTAGTGAACTGACATTCAGCGTTGAAGATGAGGATTTGCCGCCGTTTTGGCGTATCAGCTGGCAGTTTTTCCGTTATCCGTTGCAGTTGCAGCCGATGATCCTACTCGGGCTACTGTTCCTGGTGACACAGATAGCGATGTCCGATCTCTCTGCTACTGTCACGGAGCAAGCTGGACAGTTGGTGGTTGGCGGCGTGTTAGCGCTGGCGCTGTTTATTATGGTTATTCATTATGGCCTAGCGATTATCGCAGCGTTATCTGAAGAGCAGTGGCAGGCGCCAAAGCTGTTTGATAGTGAAAGCAATATCTTGCTCACTTTTAAACTACTGGTTGCGCTGTTTGTGATGTACTTTTTTGCGGGCCTCCTGTCTATGGTCTCGCACTCTTTAGCCGTTATTGCTTCTGTGTTGGTGACACTATCGATACCCGCTGTCACTATGGTTATTGCCCTTACGCATAGTTTACGCGATGCCACGAATCCGGCGATCCTTGCTAGGGTGATGGTACGTATTGGCTGGAGCTACTTATTGCTTTGGTTTGCCTACACGGCAGTGTCGAACGGTGGTACTGCGTTGGTTTGGCTATTTGAGGGGACTGAATCTATCAAGTTTCTTGTTACTCTTTTGGTGGTGGGTAGCGCGTATTTTTCACTCGTTGCGTATGCCATGATGGGATACACACTCTTCGTTAATCGTAATAAATTGGGGCTAGGCAACGCAGAGCAGCAGGGGGTGTCGTTGGAGCCTGCTGAATACGACTGCCAACGTGTGCTTGGTTACTCCCATCTATTGTTGTTTGAAGGCCGCAAAAAACAAGCATTTGAAATGGTTAAAGATGGTTTGCGTCGGTATCCAAATGAGATGCGCTTAAGAGAGCGTATGCACCGTTTGTTGATGTTGAGTGAACAAACGGTGCTGCTTGATAATCATTCCCAACGCTACCTAGCCCTATTGCATGAAAAAGGCAACATCGGTGCCGCAGCCAGAACATTGGATGAAGTGATCACTAAGATCCCGGGTTTTGAGCCTGAGCCAGAACTACGCTATGCCATCGCTAATATCTATTTTCAGCAGGGGCGCTTTGATAAAGCGGAAGCATTGATCGGTGAACCTGAATCTTGGCCAGCAAGTTATACAGATCGCGCCGGGCTCTATCTGTTACTTGCAAAAGCGGGATTAGAGAGCGGTAGACCGCTGCAAAGCGTTGCCGAATTTGCGGCTACCGCAGGTAAGTTAGCAACACCGGCAAGCCAACAGCAGCTGGAAGCGCAGCAACTTAATCAGATGGCGCTGAAGATGGCTGAGCATTCAGAATAGTGCGGATTGCTGCAGCCTCTGCGTTATGGGCTGCAGAGGCTGTTATGAGTAGAGGCAAGAGTGAAGCGTGTGCGTTGGTTGCAACATCTGTCGACCATAGATTTGAGTTGACCAGTTCGGTGATGACATGACTTGCTGGTTTATGGTCGTTATGTATTAGAAGCGTGTAAACCAGATCTATACGCTCTTTTGCTGTCCATAGATGGCTGTCGCCGAGCAGTACCGATTGATGTTCCTGCCATATTGGGTACGCCCAACCAAATCCTACAGAGGCATCACTTTGAAAAGCTAAAAGCAGTCGGTAAAGCGCTACTATTTGTGCTTCACTGACGCGCTTTGCGAGCGTGAACGCGTAATACCATAATCCTTCATAAGTAGGTTGTTCTTTTAATTGCTGACGGCAAACAGCCAAAGCTTCAACCAACCTCAGCTCGTTTTCTAGCTTGATTGCCTTTGCCGATATCGTTAATGGTGCGGCGCTCGCTTCAATGTCGCTTTGGTTAATACTTGACTGCACGCGCCGATGAAATAAACCGCACCAGCTACCGATGATATAGAAAGCGGTACCCGACATAAGCCCAAAGGCGTGTGCCATATATGCGACATTATCATCACTAAGAGCGGCACTTAGTAGCTCATAGCCAAGCCAAACAGGCAGCAGAACCAACGCCGGTGCGCGGAAGCTAGTGACGATAGGACCCAAAACGGCAAAGTACTCACGCCGGCGCCATCCATAAACCGCCAAATAGATTCCCATCAGTCCTGATATGGCCCCTGAAGCCCCAACCAATGGTGTATTGCTGTCTGTGTGGAGCAGCGCAAATCCCCATCCGCTGCATACGCCAGTAAAGAGATAAAGAGTGAAAAAATTTAAGGCGCCTAAGTGCTTTTCCAAAGCGCTGCCGAATATCAGCAGAAACAATAGATTTCCCAGTAGGTGAAGCCAGTCGCCGTGGAGATATTGATGAGTAACCAATTGAAACCACTCCATCTGGCTAGGTATTAGCGCATATTTGGTAATCGTGGCATCTGTTTCAGTTGAAAACACGGCGAAGCAAAGAAAGGCGATGGCGATCGTCACAAAGGGTGGTTGGTGCCAGTCAAGCTTATCTTCCGTTGGGACAATCAACATAGTCTTATCTTAATGTCGTTCAATAGTGCGTGTGCTGAGTGAGGTACGTATTTAACTCAACCTAAATATAAAGGATCTAGTGAATCACTAGGCTGTACGCCATCAGTGGAAATTAAAAAGCCGTGCTAAATAGCACGGCTTTTTGCTTTGGCAACGGCCCTTAGATTGCAGGTTTGGTTGGACCTGCTGTAGCCTGATCTTTGGCTTTTAACGTCGATACGCCTTGACTGCCGCCGGCACCTTGGCCGAAACGGCGCTCAATAATCGAGGCATCAACACCTGATAATGTCGCAGGTGTCGGCTTCGCCATTTGACTAGATACCGCAGTTGCGTAGCGACTGACTGGAGTGGTAGAAACGACAATATCATCGGCTGATTTAGCGTCGGAGCTAACTGGCTCTGCTGCTGCCTCAACTACCACAGGCGTGTCACTTGCGACCACTTGCTCTGTGGCTTCCGCTTCTGGCTCAATCGCTGACTCGACTACTTCGCTAGCTTTGTCATCAGACGTAACCGATGCGTCTTCAGCGGCTTTTTCAACAACAGGATCTGTTGTTACGTCAGATCCTTGCTGTGCCTCAACCTCTACGCTAGTCGATTCGACCTGCTCAGAGACTTCCGGCTCAGAGACCTCGATCGAAACTTCACTGTCAGTCGCTGTAGTCTCTTTGACTGGCGCTTCTTCAGGAGCTGCTGCGGTAACGTCAACGGTTTCAGCGGCTGTATGCTCTTCGCTCGCAACGTTCGCCTTAGTTTCAATAGAAGCTGTTTGTTCAACAGTCGCAGGTGCGTCTTGGGTGTTGTCGGCACTGCTTTCTACTACTGGCGTTTCGTTAGCGGCTACTTCAGCAACTTGCTCGGCAGCAACTTCAGGATAACGGGCGCCTACCGGATCTTCAGAGACCTGCTCAGCAACAGGAGCGAGTTCTGGTAACTGCTCTTTCTTGCTTGGCACTGGTGTGGCTTCTGAACTTACACGAACCTTCTTGCGTAAGTTACGGCGCTGACGACGCTTTGCGACCTGCTCCTGTTTTTGTGTTGCAGGTTTAGCTGTGCTTTCGCTCTTATCAGTAGCCACTGAATCAGTGGCCGACTGTTGCGCACCTTCAACTCGGTTTTGCTGCTTTCTACCACGATTGCGGCGACGTTCGTTCTTTTGCGGCTTATCTTCCGACGCGCCACGGCTATCTTTGGCTGTTACAGCTGGCTTTGTGTCATCACTCTTCTTACGCTCATTTCGCGGCTGGCGACGACTGTTATCACGCTCGTTATTACGGCGGCGACTGCTGTTTTTGCCACGGGATTGCTGACGCCCTCTGTCACCATGGGGGCGCTTACTCTTATTGCTCTTTTTCTTTGGCTTAGCGCCGAACAGAGAGGCAATAGCAGCAATAATAACGGCGATGATGCCGGGGTTCTTGTCCTTTGCCTTCTTAGCGTTGGCCTTTGCTTTTTGCGGTTGTGTTTTTGTCTTTGTGACTGTTTCGGTCGGTGCGGGTGCACTCGCTGCAGGTGTTGTAAACCCTTGCAGCACAGGCTGTGCGCGGGTGGCTACTTCGCCAACGGTAGCCGAAACTGTCGGCTCCGGCTGTTCAGCCGGCATAATCATCGCGTAGCTCGAATCTTCTTGAATATCGTCTTTACGTAAACGAGTCACCTGATATTTAGGTGTCTCCATATGCTGGTTTGGAATGATGATCACGCCAACACGGTTACGTTTTTCAATACCCCTGATCGCAGCACGCTTTTCGTTGAGTAAATAAGTTCCGACTTCTACAGGTACCTGGGCATGTAACTGCGCGGTATTTTCCTTGATCGCTTCCTCTTCGATAAGACGAAGCACAGACAGTGCAATGGATTCCACGCCACGAATGCTACCGGCGCCATCACAGCGAGGACAGACATTTTGGCTTGATTCACCCAGTGATGGACGCAGTCGCTGGCGTGACATCTCTAACAGGCCGAAACGGCTAATACGACCTAATTGAATTCTTGCTCGGTCTTGGCGAACGGCGTCACGAAGACGGTTTTCTACTGCGCGCTGGTTACGTACAGGAGACATATCGATAAAGTCGATAACGACTAAGCCACCCACATCCCGCAGGCGCAACTGGCGAGCAATCTCGTCAGCAGCTTCCAGGTTGGTATTGACTGCTGTTTCTTCAATATCGCTACCTTTGGTCGCTTTAGCCGAGTTGATATCGATTGACGTCAATGCCTCTGTCGGATCGATAACAATAGAGCCACCAGAAGGTAATTTAACTTCACGTTGAAACGCTGATTCGATCTGGCTTTCAATTTGGTAGTGAGAGAACAGCGGTACTTCACCGGAATAAAGCTTCACTCGTTGTACGAAGTCGGGACGCACTTGCGAGATGTGCGCTTTTCCTTGCTCGTAAACGTGTGGGTTATCAATAATCACTTCGCCAATATCGCGACGCAGATAATCACGGATAGCGCGAACGATGACATTGCCTTCCTGATGGATAAGGGCAGGGGCTTTAGTGGCTTTGGCCGCTTCGTCAATGCGCGTCCAATGGTTAAGCAGGTTAGTTAAATCATACTTTAACTCTTCCGCTGACTTACCAACGCCGGCAGTACGTACGATGAGACCCATACCGTTAGGCACATCAAGTTCGCTAAGTGCCGCTTTCAGCTCAGAGCGCTCATCACCTTCAATACGGCGAGAGATACCACCTGCTCTAGGGTTATTTGGCATAAGTACCAGATAGGAGCCTGCCAAACTGACAAAGGTCGTCAGTGCAGCACCTTTATTACCGCGTTCCTCTTTGTCGACCTGGATGAGTACTTCCTGGCCTTCTTTGATGATCTCGCGAATATTAGGGCGGCCTTGGAACTCATAACCTTTAGGGAAATAGCTACGAGCAATCTCTTTTAGAGGCAGGAAACCGTGGCGTTCAGCACCATAGTTTACAAAAGCAGCTTCAAGACTAGGTTCTACGCGGGTAATTGTACCTTTGTAGATATTGGCTTTTTTCTGTTCTTGATTAGGATTTTCAATATCTAAGTCGTACAGCTTTTGACCGTCGACAAGCGCAACGCGGAGTTCTTCTTCCTGCGTTGCATTAATAAGCATTCTTTTCATGCGTGTGGCTCAACTTCTCATATATTGTAGCCACAGCCCATTACGCCGATTATGACGTGCGCTGGTATTACGCCGGTCCCTTGCAACCTCCCGGTTGTATGACACAGTGCTTGCCGACTCATGGTCGGCTCCAATTTTTAAAACCGCTGCTCTATATTCAGGGAAGCAACGATCAGGAATAGGTTCCAGTAGCTCGCAAATCGTCCAGCATAATGCGCTATGGCGTCTCTTAAAGGACGAAACTTTTCTTTGGCAGAGCACAGAGGCGTAATCCGACGAGGTAGGTTGGTTCCGCCCGGAACGAATACAAATGGGCGATAAATTCATGGAACCAAGCTTAACGTGCGGCTAAATTACGCGATATGATGCCTAAGCGTTGCCTGCTTGCCGGTTGTTTTTGGGCGTTAATCAGGCGAACGTCGACGAACTATAGCAACCCCCATTGGAACAGGCAATCTTAAACGCTTTCTGATAGACTCTCGCGCCATGACACAGAGCACAGATTTACCACGTCCCCAGGTCCAAAAAGTGGTCATCACCGATGATCATGCGGGCCAACGTATAGACAATTATCTCCGCCTAAAACTTAAGGGCACACCAAAGAGTCTGATCTACAGGATCATCAGAAAAGGTGAGGTTCGTGTTAATGGCAAACGGATAAAAGCTGAATATAAACTGACATCGGGCGATGAAGTTCGTATCCCGCCGGTGCGCGTTGCTGAAAGAGAAACGCCCGATATTTCGGCCAAACTGGATCAGGTTGCTAAGTTAGAGCAATGCATCTTGTATGAAGATGACTGGCTACTGGCGATCAATAAACCATCAGGTATTGCTGTTCATGGCGGCAGCGGTTTGAAATTTGGCGTTATTGAGGCATTGCGTGCGTTACGCCCTGATGCTAGGTATTTGGAACTTGTTCACCGCATTGACAGGGAAACGTCCGGCATTTTGTTAGTCGCTAAGAAGCGATCAGCGTTACGTGCGTTACACCGTCAACTGCAAGACAAAACGGTGCAGAAAAATTACCTCGCCTTGGTAAAGGGACGTTGGCCGGAACGTCGAAAAGTGTGTGACTATCCGTTGCAAAAAAATGAGCTGCAAAGCGGCGAACGGGTGGTCAGAGTGAACCCCGAGGGGAAGCCTTCTGAAACACGAATTAAGATCCTTAAACGCTTAAAGGGTGCCACCTTGATTCAGGCAAGCCCTGTGACTGGTCGTACTCATCAGATACGCGTTCATACGGCAGCCGCGGGTCATCCTATTGCCTGTGACCCTAAGTATGGTAGTGAGCCCTTTACCAAGGCGATGTCTGAACTTGGTTGCTCACGTTTGTTTCTCCATGCGGCTGAGATTCGCTTTGCTCACCCCAAAGATGAAACCACACTGTTTATAGAAGCGCCGTTAGACGCCCCCTTATTAAAGGTAGTGGAGCGTATTGGCGTAGAGGAACACGCCCCGCAAATACCACGTGAACCATCCCGTAAACGGGCAAATCAACGTAGGAAAGCGAAATAGTGGTTGGAAAGTTTGATCTGATCGTTTTTGACTGGGACGGCACGTTGATGGACTCAACGGCGCGTATCGTATCCAGTTTACAGAAAGCGTCTGCGCTAAGTGGATTGCCTGTGCCATCGGACGAGGCTGCGGCAGGCATTATCGGTTTGAGCCTCGATCAAGCATTTACAGAGTTATTTAGGCCTGCGTCCATCACAGCGCAACAGCGTGGCGAATTGATGGACCACTATCGACAACAATTTGTTGTCGATAATCCTCAACCCATGCCCATGTTTGCTGGTTCTTCCGCTCTGCTGGCGTTACTTCAGCGCAATCAAAAGCAGCTTGCTGTCGCCACAGGTAAATCGCGGAAAGGCTTAGACCGAGTGTTGGAAGATACTGGGGTAGGGCAATATTTTCACGCTACTATTTGTGCTGATGAAGCGGAGTCAAAGCCTCACCCCGACATGTTGCACCGACTCATGGCTATCTTTAATGTTAAGCCAGAGAAGACCTTGATGATTGGCGATACAGACTATGATCTGCAGATGGCGGAAAATGCAGGCGCAAAAAGCATCGGGGTAACTTATGGGGCTCAACCAAAGGAGCGCTTGCTGCCATTTTCGAGTTTAGCATTGGTTGACTCGGTGGCCGAACTCAGAGATTGCCTGCTGCAACCCTGCTAAGTATCTTCGCCACCATATAAGGTCCGGTACACGCCTTCGGCACTGATTAACTCATGGTGGCGCCCCGACTGACAGATCTGTCCATCTTCAAATACATAGATAGTATCGGCTTGTTTAACCGCACTCAGGCGATGGGCGATGACAATTGTTGTACGCTGCTGAAGGAAGCTTTTTAGATTGCTATGAACTTTAGCTTCGGTTTCTGTATCGAGTGCAGATGTCGCTTCATCTAAAATCACAATGGCAGGGTTACGCAATACCATGCGGGCTATGGCTATACGCTGACGCTGACCACCGGAAAGTCTGACCCCCCGCGTGCCGATAGGTGTATCCAGGTTTAATTCCATCTCGGCTACGAAATCGGCGAGCTCGGCAACCTTAAGTGCGTCCCAGCAGGCATCAGAAGAGTAATGCTCCCCCATGCATAGGTTATTACGGATGCTGTCATTAAATAGCGTAGGGTGTTGCAGGACGGTGGCAATATTTTCACGCAAGGCGTCGGGGGCTATGTCGGATATTTCGCAGCCGCCATAGCTAATACTGCCACTGCTCTTCGGATAAAGCGCGAGTAGCAGTTGGATCAGGGTTGATTTTCCGCCGCCACTGGCACCAACAATAGCGATCTTTTCGCCGGCAGCAATGTCCAAATTGATACCGCGTAGGATCTCTCTGTCGTCTTCATAGTTAAAGGTAAGCCCCTTCACGTTGATAGCAACGGGCTCTCCTTTTGTAAACGGATCTGCGTTACCGTTTTGCTCGGGAATAGTTGGGTAAGTAAAGATCTTGTTGAGTCGCTGCAGGGCACCGTTAGCGCTATAGAAGGCGACCTGCATACCGAGTAACTCATTGACCGGTGTCATCATGAACCATAAGTAGCCAAACACGGCAAATATCTGGCCCACCGTGAGGTCAGAGAAAACTACCATCAACATGGCAACCGCCCTGAACAGCTCAAAACCAATGAGAAAAACAAGAAAGCTTAGCTTGCCCGCCGCTTCACTCTTCCATCCAAATTCAATTGCCCGATGTTTGACGTTACCAGCACGCTCGGCGATGCGCTTGAGGTAATGCTTTTCTCTATTCGCCGTGCGTATCTCATGAATCGCATCCAGCGTCTCTACCAGTGACTGCTGAAACAGCTCGATGGCGGAGTTTTCATCCTTTTTTAGTTCTTTAACTTTGCTTCCCAATATCTTAGAGAAATAGATAACAATCGGGTTACACAACAAGATGAAAAGACCAAGGCGCCAATCGATCAACAGAAGGATCACCGCCGTACCGAGTATCGTCAGGCCGCTAATAATGAGTTTGCTTAGGGTTTCACCTACAAACCGATCAATGGTGTCGACATCGGTGATTAGGTGGGAGCTAAGGCCACCACTACCGATGGTTTCATAGCCCTTTAAAGAGATCTGTTGTATTTGCTGCAGCAGGCGTTGCCGGAGCTTTAGGGTCAAACTTTTCGATATGATGGTGAATTGGCGACTTTGTAACACACTCAGTAGTACGCTACTGATCCGCAGCGCCACGGTGAGCACGAATATTAAAGTGATATAAACCGTCGCATTTTGCCAACTAGTTGGCAGCAGCATATTGAGGGTATCTAGTGTGCTTCCCGGATTATTTAGCAGTACTTCATCAACCATTAATGGCATAAGCAGAGGCACTGGGACGCTTAACGCGGTTGCCAGAATGGCAACGACATTAGCGATTAGTAAAGGGCGCTTAAAACCGCGGATCTCATTGCTTATCCACTGCCAACTTAGCAGGCGGGGTTGTCTATCTTTCATCCAGTTATCGAATTATTTACGTTAAAAATGCATTAATAAGGCGCGAGAGGTTAGCATGTCCATTCCCATTGCCCAAAAAATCGGGTAGTTTTGTCCGGCTAGCGATGTAACATGGCGGAATTATGAGCAAACAAGAATTTTACCGGGAGCTTCAGCTGCAGGCTGCGGCATTAATCGAAGGTGAAACGGATCATATAGCGGTGTTGGCTAATTTGTCTGCGTTGATATGGCAGCGCTTGCCAGACATCAACTGGGCTGGTTTTTACTTCGCCAAGGGCGAAGAGCTTGTGCTGGGGCCGTTTCAAGGCAAACCAGCCTGTTATCGAATCCCTTTTAATCGAGGTGTTTGTGGTGCTGCAGCGCGTGAGCGGCGAGTTATCCGTGTCGACGACGTGGAACAGTTTGAAAGTCATATAGCATGTGATGCAGCCAGTAATTCTGAGCTGGTTGTACCTATTTACTTAAATGGGGCGGTATTTGCGGTGCTGGATATAGATAGTCCACACCTTGCCCGATTTGATCTAGAAGATGAAAAAGGCTTGAGCGTTTTTGCCGATATTATTGAGAGCGCACTCTCTCAGTAGTGAGACAGACAAACGCAAATAAGGACCTAACGGAAAAGTTTAATGGAAAACCAAAGTAAAGCTCAGTCGATTGAGAACACCCTTAAGTTGTTAACGGATACGTTCCCTAGTTGTTTTACAACAAGTGGTGAAGCTAAGCCTCTTAAGATTGGCATATTTCAAGATTTGGCAGAGCGTTTTGCTGATAATGAAACTGTCAGCAAAACTCAACTCAGGGTCGCACTGCGCCGTTACACCAGCGGGTGGCGCTATTTAGAATGCGTAAAAGAGGGTGTTGAACGAGTTGACCTCGACGGCGCATCTGCCGGGGTGGTGTCATTAGAACATGCAGAGCATGCCGCTGTGCAGGTTACCGAAAGTAAGCAGCGTGCAGCTGAACGCAGAAAACAGCGCCTGGCTGAAAAAAGCGCCGAGAAAAAAGCAAAAGCGGCCAAAGTAGCAAAATCTATCCCCAAGCGGGGAACCAAACCTAAATCTTCGTCCCCTAAGACTAAAGCCCCAGAGCTTAAAGACGTATCAATAGATGCGCTTTCTGTTGATCAGTCGGTAGTGATGACCTTAGGGACTCGTCCTGTAAAAGGGATCATTACTGACATTGGTAAAGACGAAGTGCAGGTACGGTTGAGCACTGGTATGGTGTTAAAAGTGCAACCAACGCACTTAAAAGTTGAAAAATAGAGGATTCCTTTTGAAGAGACTCATCACTCATAGCGTTACTTCGCTGCTCATCGGTGGCTTGTTATCTGCATCCGCCTATGCGCTTGCGCCAAAGTATGACGAAGCGAGCTTGCCAGCATTGGTGCAGCAAAGTCAGCATAAAGATGCTGCAATGCGGATCACTAATACGTTTCAACGTTCGCATTACAAAAAGATCGCGTTAAATGATGAGATGTCTTCGCAGATATTAGACCGATATCTTAAGCAATTAGATTTTCGGCGGAATATCTTCCTCGCCAGCGATATTGAGAAGTTTGAAAAGTACCGTTTTGAACTAGATAGCGCGTTGAAGAAAGGGCAATTGGCACCTGCTTACGAGATCTACGACGTTTTTCAAAAGCGCCGCTATGATCGCTACGTATATGCATTGAGTTTGTTGGATAAGCCTTTCGATTTTAATACTGACGACAAATATGTCTATGAGCGTGAGGATGCGCCTTGGGCCAAAAATAGCGCAGAGCTTGATGAACTATGGCGACAGTGGGTTAAGTATGAAGCGTTAAACTTAAAGCTTGCTGGTAAGACGCCTGATGAGATCAAAGAGTTATTAAGTAAGCGTTATAACTATGCCATTAAGCGTCTCACACAAGCTCAGAGTGAAGATGTTTTCCAAACATTTATCAATGCATTCGCCCGCTCGATAGAGCCGCATACATCTTATCTTTCCCCGAGAAATGCTGATCGTTTTAAGATGGAGATGAATCTTCAACTTGAAGGCATTGGCGCTGTGTTGCAATCGACGGATGATTACACAGTAATTAGAAGCCTTGTCAAAGGTGGCCCTGCTGAAAAAAGTAAGCAGTTGGCTCCACAGGACAAGATTGTGGGAGTTGCCCAAGAGGGCAAAGATATGGTCGATATTGTCGGCTGGCGTTTAGATGATGTGGTTGATTTGATTAAGGGTCCTAAGGGCACCGAAGTCAGACTCGAGATCATGACAGAAAATGCAGGTGGTGATGCTAAGAGCAAGGTTGTCACTATCGTACGTGACAAGATCCGCCTTGAAGATCGTGCCGCAAAACTGACGTATGAGAAAGCAGAACTTGAAGGGTACGAGGGCAAGAAAGTTGCGGTGATTGAGATACCGGGTTTTTATGTCAATCTCAGTAAAGACGTACAAAAATTGCTGTTTGAGCTTAATGAAGTTAAAGACGTTGACGGCTTGATTATCGACCTACGCAATAATGGCGGAGGCTCTTTAGAAGAGGCCAAACTGCTGACGGGTCTGTTTATTGATAGCGGCCCTGTGGTACAGGTTCGTTCGCAGAACGGACGCATTGAAGAAAAAGTTGATGTCGACAATGAGAAGCTTTACCAAGGCCCGTTGACTGTCTTGGTTAACCGCTACAGCGCTTCTGCTTCAGAGATCTTTGCTGCGGCATTACAGGATTACGGTCGCGCCTTGGTTGTCGGTGAGCAAACGTTTGGTAAGGGGACTGTGCAACAGCATAAAGGTATCGGTCGAATATATGACCTGTACGATTCTCCTATGGGTGATATCCAGTACACCATTGCTAAGTTCTACCGTATCAGTGGTGGCAGCACGCAAAATAAAGGTGTTGTTCCGGACATCAAATTCCCTAGTGAAGTTCGCCCTGGAGAGTTTGGTGAAAGCACAGAAGACAATGCGTTGCCTTATGACCAAATCACTCGAGCACGATACAAGAGTTATGGCGAGCCGACGCCAGCATTGGACAGCCTGGTTCAGAAGCATGAATCGAGGCTAACTCAAAACCCTGAATTCGTATATGTGTATCAAGATATTGAAGAGTATCGGGCACGAAAAGACGACACGTCAATCTCGCTCAACGAGAAGCAACGTCTAGCTCAACGCGAAGCTGAAGAGAAGAAACGTTTAGCTCGGCTGAATGAGCGTCGGGTACGGCACGAGCTGAAACCATTAGAGTCACTCGAAGCATTCGATGACTTAAAGGACGAAGAAAAAGTGCCTGACCAAGACCTTTATCTTTCAGAGACAGTTTACATCACACTGGATCTGGTGGAAGCAGGGCGGTTGGCGAAGGCCAACTAGGAAACAGTCTTAATTTAGAAAGCCGCAATCGTCAGATCTGCGGCTTTTTGCATAAATAGATACCAATAAAAAATAATACAAAAATTGAGCGGAACACTTTAGATGTACCGCCACAAAAGCCTCCACTCCAGGACGTAATTCATGAGTAATCAAAACGATACGCTTAAATCGCCATCGATTGTCGACGCATTAATCCCCATTGTTTGTTTGGTGGTGATGTTGGCAACATCAGTCACGCTCTACGGAGATAACTCCTCCTATGGGCCGAATCAAATTGCGCTGCTATTGGCTGCCACTATTGCGGCATTGGTGGGGCTAAAGAATGGCTATCGATGGGATCAGTTAGAGCAAGGGATCGTGAAGGGGATCTCTATCGCTATGGGTGCCATTTTGATCCTGCTGGCCGTCGGCGCGTTAATCGGGACATGGCTGTTGGCGGGTACAGTGCCAGCGTTGATCTACTACGGCTTACAAATCATGCATCCGGACTGGTTTTATGCCGCGACGTGTCTTATCTGTGTGATTGTGGCAATCAGTATTGGCAGTAGCTGGACAGTTGCTGCCACTGTTGGTGTAGCATTTATCGGCGTAGCAAATGGTTTTGGCTTGTCGTTGCCGGTGACTGCGGGTGCAATTATCTCAGGCGCATATTTCGGCGACAAAATGTCGCCCTTATCGGAAACAACCAATTTAGCTCCGGCAGTTGCTGGCAGTGAGCTGTTTGAACATATACGTCATATGACGTGGACCTCTATCCCAAGCATCGTATTGGCACTTATCATCTTTTCATTTATGGGCATGGGAGCAGGTGCTGACGTGGCCTCAGAGCGGATCGCATCGATAAGTGACGGTCTAAACGAGCAGTTTAGTATCAGTATCCTGAATATCGTGCCGTTATTGGTTTTATTAGCTTTGGCAATTAGTCGCGTACCTGCGCTTCCTGCGGTTTTTTGTGGTGCTTTAGTTGGCGGGGTATGGGCAGCGATTTTTCAACAGGACCTCATTCAAGCGACGTTCGCTACCGATGAGTTACGCGGCGGTATGGCAACACTCAACGCGGTTTGGACGGTGATGTTTGACGGTATTTCGGTAAACACTGGAAATAGCGATGTTGATGAACTGGTGAGTGGTGGCGGTATGTCGAGCATGCTAAATACTATCTGGCTTATCATCAGTGCAATGACGTTCGGCGCAGTGATGGAATCAACGGGTCTTCTGCAACGTATCGTGAAGGCGCTGCTTCGCTCGGTTAAAAGCACTGGTTCACTTGTCGCCAGTACCTTAGCGACCTGTTTCGGTACAAACATCATTACTGCGGATCAATATATCGCTATCGTCATGCCTGGGCGTATGTACAAGGATGCATATGCTGAAAAAGGGTTGGCCCCAGTGAATTTGTCGCGCACGTTAGAGGATGCGGGAACGATTACCTCACCGCTGATCCCTTGGAACTCCTGCGGTGCCTATATGCAGAGCGTATTATTGGTCAACCCGCTTGAATACTTTATGTATTGTTTCTTCAACTGGACCAGCCCTTTGGTCGCTTTGCTATACGGCTATATCGGCTTCAAAATTAAGCCATTAAAAGACGCCAAAGTTGTCGCTGCGAGAGGTCATAACGCCTGATGAAAACAGAACAAACCCCAACGGTAAAACGGCTTGTAGATTATCGCCCACCGAATTTTACCATTAGCACGGTGGAGCTTGATTTTGTACTCGACGAGAGCAAGGCGATCGTTACCAACCGCATGCAAGTAAGCAGAGCAGGGAGGCACGATGAACCCTTGGTATTGGACGGTGAAGGCTTAACGTTGGTGTCATTGGCTATCGACGGTCAACCGTTACCAGCTGAACGCTTTCAATGTTCGGACAACACACTGACGATATCATCGTTACCGGAGTGTTTTGAAGTCACTGTTGTCACTGAAATTGACCCTAAAGCCAATACGTCACTAGAAGGGCTGTACCTGTCTGAAGGTTCATATTGCACGCAGTGCGAGGCCGAGGGCTTCCGCAAAATAACTTATTATCTTGATCGTCCAGATGTGCTTGCTGTGTTTACTACGCGCATTGAAGCTGACGAAAAATGCAGTTACTTGCTATCTAACGGCAATAAGACCGAAGAGGGTCGCCTGGCGGACGGCAGACATTATGCCTCTTGGCATGATCCTCATCCCAAGCCCTGTTATCTATTTGCTCTCGTAGCGGGTGAATTTGATCTGTTGTGCGACAGTTATCGCACGACGGAAGGCCGTGATGTTGCATTGCAGCTGTTTGTAGATAAGGGCAATAAGCCACGAGGCGAGTTTGCGCTTGCCGCGTTAAAGCGTTCAATGGCGTGGGATGAGCAACGCTTTGGTCTAGCTTATGACCTTGATATTTACATGGTCGTTGCTGTCGACTTCTTCAATATGGGCGCAATGGAGAACAAGGGGCTTAACGTATTCAATAGTAAATACGTTTTGGCAGAGCCGCAGTCCGCCACGGATACGGATTATCACAATATCGAAGCGGTGATCGGTCATGAGTATTTCCACAACTGGACCGGTAACCGGGTCACTTGTCGCGATTGGTTCCAATTATCACTGAAAGAGGGGCTGACGGTTTTTCGTGACCAAGAGTTCAGTGCCGATATGGGGAGCCCTGCTGTAAATCGCCTGCAGAATGTTCGGGTTATTCAGACCCAGCAATTTGCTGAAGATGCCGGGCCTATGGCGCATCCGATCAGACCTGCGCAAGTGATCGAGATGAATAACTTCTATACGGTCACTGTTTACAACAAGGGTTCGGAAGTGATCCGTATGATCCACACTTTGTTGGGCGAAGCGTCGTTTAGAAAAGGGATGGATCTGTATTTCCAACGTCATGATGGCCAAGCTGTAACCTGTGATGACTTCGTGCTGGCAATGGAAGATGCGTCAGGGATCGACTTAACGACATTTAGACGTTGGTATAGCCAGTCGGGTACCCCTGAAGTAACCGTGACGGATAGCTACGACGAGGTACGCGAGTGTTATACATTAAACTGTACTCAAGTAACGCCGACCACCGCAGATCAAACAGAGAAAGCGCCACAGCATATCCCCTTAGCTATTGCGCTATATGCCGACAACGGTGAGGAGCTTCCTCTAAACGATCAAGTTGGTGAGCTGCAACATTCGGTACTCGATTTCAAGCAGACAGCACAAACATTTGAGTTCTTTGGGATCAAGCAGAAGCCGACACCAGCCTTACTCGTAAACTTTTCAGCGCCAGTAAAACTGCATTTTGATTACACTGAAGCGGATTTGGCCTTTTTGGTTAAGCACGCCAACGACGCTTATGTTAAGTGGTCGGCACTGCAGTCACTGTTGTCTGAGGCTATCTTTGCAGCAGAACAGAAAGGCCTGGATTCATTGGTGCTGTCTGACGTTATCATCGCAGCGTGCGAGGCTTTAATTAAAACGACGCAACTCGATGAGGCGATCGTCGCTGAAATCCTTTCGGTACCATCGGTAGCAACACTCATTGAACAACGTAGTTTTAGCGATATCAGCCGTCTTGCTATGTTGCGTGACAGTGCCGTCCGGTGTCTGGGTGAAAGACTGAGAGACGTTATCTCTGCGCGGCTAGCTACGCTAAGACCTGGGCCATATCAATATGAGGCTAAAGATGTCGCACAGCGTTCACTGTCAGGGGTATTGATTAGCTACTTAGCCGCAGGTGCTCCAACGCATTTGCCGGATATCGTCGAGCGCTTTAACCGCGTAGACAATATGACCGAGAAACTGGCGTTACTGGCGGCAGCAAATCATTGGCAGCTCAGCTGTAAAGAGCGTCTGTTAAGTAGTTATGAGGCGGCGTGGAAGCACGACCCGCTGGTGATGGATAAATGGTTGTCTATACAAGCCTTAAACCCTGCAGATAGCGCAATCTCTACAATACGCCGCTTATTTGATTACGAGGTATTTAGCTTTTCTAATCCGAATAGGGTAAGAGCTTTAGTCGGGACATTTGCGGCAAGCAATCCATACCAGTTCCATCGTATTGATGGAGAGGGGTATAAGTTGCTAACCGAGGTCGTGATTAAGCTGAATAAGCTCAACCCACAGGTAGCAGCTAGAATTATCACGCCTTTAACCCAATGGAAAAAGATGGATGCAACGCGACAAGGGTTAATGAAAGGGTGTCTGCGAGAGGTTTTAGCGTTGCCCGAACTGTCGAAAGACCTGTTTGAAATAGTAGATAAAAGCTTGGCGCAGTAGCGCCAAGTATTCTTGTAGAAGAACTGGTTTTACTGATGGCTGTTTACTATTTTAATGTGCGTTTGAGCTTCCATGAGTTTCAAGCGCTCTACAAAGGGCAAGCAAGTACCGTATTGGTCTCTGATCAATACGGTCGTCGTATTCAGCTCCCCGCCACCAGGTTTCGCCCATTTTTAAGCCAAAGAGGGATTGAAGGGCGATTCGAATTACAGACAGACAGTGAAAACAGATTCGTAAGCCTCAAAAAAACTTAATATTAGAGTATTCACTTCAAACGCCATCTTCATGCAGATCATCATGGCTAGCGTGACTCACTTGGTGCATTTTAAACAGGTGTATAAATCGGTTTTTCAAAAAACGATACACAGCTCAAAAATTCGTTAAAAACCCACGCGTTGAGACTGGTCTAATGACTTGAAATGTTATCCTTTTGTTGTAACTATGCTGTGTTAATGCAACCTAACCATACAGAAATTCAAAATAACAAATGGGTTGCTTTACTGGGGAGAACATATAATGACAACAGGGCAATCCCGTTTTATCAGACGACCCATCGCCAAAGGTATTTCTATCGCACTGCTGGCCTTATCTGGCCATCAAGCCGCAAATGCAGTGACTTTCGACTGGGGTGAAATTGAGGGCTCTTTTGACTCTACTTTCACCGTCGGTGCAAGCTGGCGGGTTGAAGATCGTGACTATGATCTGATTGGTAAGTCAAACCAACCTGAATTCAATAATTCAACCAATAATTGGCAGGGTTATGATCCTGTCACTAATCCGATATTTGATCCTGCGACAGTTTGGGCCAACCCAACGGGGATATATTCAACCAACAGCGATAATGCGAACCTAACGTATGACGCTGGGGATTCATTTTCTCAGATCGTTAAAGGTGTCCATGAGCTTGAGTTGAATTATCAAAACTTCGGGCTCTTTGTTCGTGGCATGTATTTCTATGACTTTGCCATGATGGACACTGATGAATGGGATAATCCGGTAACCGGAGAGTCTTATGATCCTTGTCGCGACGGTGAAGCGAAAGATGAAGTTTGCCGCGATATTCGACTGCTGGATGCCTACATTACTGCAGACTTTGATTTAGGCGAAAATGGCGATATGCCGTTGTCTTTGCGTTTAGGTGACCAAGTAGTTAACTGGGGTGAAAGTACCTTTATTCCCCACGGTCTTAGTGAAATTGTTCCTGTTGATATTGCACAGTTACGAACCCCAGGCGCAGAACTGCGAGAGGCGTTTATTCCTGTAGGCATGTTGTTTGCCTCCTTAGGCCTGACGGAGAACGTCACTTTAGAAGCTTTTTACCAATACGATTGGGAAAAGTCAGTCTTACCACCGCCCGGCTCATACTTTTCAACCAATGACTTCGCTGGTTCGGGCGGCCATTTGAATACTGTACAGTTACAGTTCGCGCAAAACCCCGATCAAGATCTGGATGGCTTAGTGTCACGCCTGAACGGCTTGGATGGCCAGTACCAAGCGTTAACAGGGATGAGCCTCCAGCAGCTCATGGATAACTGGGATGTTTTGCCGTCAGAAGTACAGGATCAGGTAGCCGGTTTGTATATTGCTTCCGGTACGGAACAAGCACTGAAAATCGGTACGGAGACGCCTGATGATGGCGGCCAATACGGTATTAAGCTGGGCTGGTTCGTTCCCGAGTTAAACGATACTGAATTTGGCTTCTACTATGTTAACTATCACAGCCGTCGTCCGATTATCTCAGGCTATGCATCTAATTTTTGTGTAGATCCTAACTCTGGCGTGTGTGCTGGCGATAGCAGTGTTGTTGATGATCTGAATATGATCGCAGCCAACACGATTGATAATGACAACGTCAGCGAGCTGACTGCATTTACCCGCGGTGTTTTAGTTTACCCTGAAGATATCAATATGTTCGGTTTGAGCTTCAACACCGGTATTGGTGATACGTCTGTTGCTGGTGAGGTGAGTCACCGCCAAGATGAACCTCTTCAGATCGACGATGTGGAATTGTTATTTGCGTTTATGCCAGAGCAGTTGGCGAATGCGGACCCTGACACCTACGGCGCATTAGCCGGTATTTCGCAGCTTGATGCGCCGGCGCCCGGCGGTTGGGTTGATGGCTATGTCGAGTCAGATACTACTCAGATGCAGTTTACATTGACGCACCTGTTTGGTCCTACATGGGGCGCAGATAATTTCTTCGCGTTAGTTGAATTTGGCGGCATCTATATTCATGACATGCCAGACCATGATGATCTTCGTTTAAATGCACCGGGTACCGATCGCAGTGGTGGTTTCCCAGAGAAACAAGGCCTTGAGCTGGCCGTTCAGGATGGTGTTGAAACAAACCCATTCCCGGATGATTTTTCATGGGGTTACCGCTTACGCACACAGTTTGTTTTCAATGATGTGTTCTCTGGCGTAAATATGTCACCGCGTTTGTTCTTTGCTCACGATGTATCGGGTACCACCCCCGATCCGTTATTCATGTTCATTGAAGAACGCAAATCAGCCGGTTTAGGTGTAGGCTTTGACTATCTACAGCGTTGGAGTGCTGACTTTAGCTACAACACCTTTTGGGACGGTAAAGGCACATCCAATCGTATGGAAGATCGTGACTTCGTTTCTTTCAATATCAAGTATTCGATCTAACGGGGAAGAGAACAACAATGATAAAAATTACTCTCGTTGCGTCAGCAATTTCGATGATGTTCGCAGTGTCTGTTCAAGCCAAGGTCTCAGAGGCTGAAGCGGCAAAGTTGGGTGACACTCTTACACCTATTGGTGCCGAAAAAGCGGGTAACGCCGATGGCAGCATCCCGCCTTGGGAAGGGGGCATTACGGCCCCTCCAGCTTCATACGAAGCGGGTATGCATCACCCTAATCCCTATCCTGAAGATAAGGTGTTGTACACCATTACGAAAGAGAACCTGGTGGAACACCAGGAACTCCTAACTCCAGGGCAGATCGCGCTGTTTAATACCTACCCAGACAGCTTTAAAATGAGCGTGTACCCGACTCGGCGCAGCGCGTCATTTCCGCAAGTGGCCTACGATTGGACAAAAACCAATGCCACGAGAGCGGAATTGGTTGATGGAGGTAATGGTTTAAAGAATGCCGCTATTGGTACTCCATTTCCTATTCCTGCCAACGGTCTGGAAGTGATTTGGAATCACCTGACCCGTTATCGTGGCCAAGCCTTAACCAGGAAAGCAGGGCAAGCGGCACCGACGGCTAATGGCTCTTATACCTATATCGGCCTAGATGAAGCTCTGTTGCTACCCTACAACAACTCAAATGCCGATCCCGCAGTACTTGAAGAGACAAACATTCTTTTCAAATTTAAGCAAAAAGTAACCCAACCAGCTCGCCTTGCAGGCACGGCGTTGTTGGTTCACGAAACCATGGATCAGATAAAAACGCCACGCCAAGCATGGACCTACAACACCGGTCAACGTCGCGTGCGTCGTGCCCCTAATGTTGCTTATGATGCTCCAGGCACAGCGGCAGATGGCTTAAGAACGACTGACGACTATGACATGTTTAATGGTTCGCCAAACCGTTACAACTGGACACTGGTGGGTAAGAAGGAATTGCTTATTCCTTACAATACTTATGAGTTACATAGCGACAAACTCGCCTATGACGATATTTTGAAAGCAGGACATATCAACCCTGAATATGTGCGCTACGAAAAGCATCGTGTATGGGTGGTTGAAGCTAACCTGAAAGAAGGCATCAGCCATATCTATAAGAAGCGGGTGTTTTATATCGATGAAGATAGCTGGCAGGTGAGTGTTGCCGATATGTACGACAACCGTGACCAACTCTATCGGGTCGCGATGGCGCACGGGCTAAACTATTATGAATTGCCTGCCCATTGGTCGACACTGGAAGTCTTTCATGACTTGAACTCCAAGCGCTATATCGCCATTGGCTTAGATAATCAGGAGGCGATGTATAACTTCGGCGTAGAACTAAAGGATAATGCATTTAGTGCGTCGGCACTTCGTAAAGAGGGTCGCCGTTAAACAAGTGCACTAGCGGGTCGGACGACCCGCTTTTCTTTTCTGACAATTTGAGTATTTCATGGGTCGCATAGCTAGTTTTTGGGTGAGCCTTATTGGTGCTTCAGCCCTTTTTTCTGCTTCATCAATTGCAGGTTCCGATTCGAAGGCGCTTATGGTGCCTAATGTCACTAAGGCGTTAACATTAGATTTTTTCTCCGCGCAGAAACAACATTATGCCGTCGGTGAGAGGGGACATATCCTCAAGTCTGATGATGGCGTCAACTGGATCCAGCTAGAGGTTCCAATAAAAAGCACATTAACACGTTCGTTTTTTGTCAATGATGGCCAAGGATGGGTAGTTGGTCATGAAGCATCCATACTGCACACAATCGATGGCGGTGAGTCGTGGGAGATCCAGCATGCCTGGTTAAAAGAGGATCGCCCATTACTGGATCTGGTATTCCTCACTGAACAACACGGTATTGCGGTCGGCGCTTACGGTTTATACCTAGAGACAACCGACGGTGGTAATAATTGGCATCAAAGATTTCTCACGGAACTGTTACATGAGGAAGATCGTGAATATCTCACAGAGATCCGGCTAGAGGATGAACAAGCATACCTTGAAGAGCTAAACAGTTTGCTACCACACTTTAATGCGATCACCAGAGTGGGAGAGCGTTTGGTGATGGTTGGTGAAATGGGGCTGGTTGCAGCGAGTGATGACAATGGTGCCAGTTGGCATAGTTTAGAGGCAAGCTACGAGGGGTCGTTCTTCTCGGTATTGGCGCTTAATAATCACGATTTCATGGTGGCGGGTTTACGAGGCACGGTACTGCGATATCAAGCAGGGATGTGGTCAAATATCTCGTTGGACCAACCCATCACGATCAACAATATGGTTAATTCTGAAACGGGTGTATGGGCGTTAGGTAATGGAGGTCATTACTATATTGTTGATGGAGATAGTGGGCGCAATCAACACTTCCAGCTGTCAACCACCCCGGCGTTACTCGATGTTTTGTTCTCCGGCACAGTACCGGTGATGGCAAGCGCCGATGGCATATTGATCGAACCGCAGCTAAAAGCGGCAAATTAAGGTAGTAAAAATGGGACTTTCTAGAACGGTCGACCTCTGCGAGTTAGCTATTTTTCGTCACAGAGGGGCCGTGATTACGCTGTTTGCCTTGATGACCGGCTTTCTGTTGTACCAAGCCACCATGCTTCGTATGGATGCTGGTTTTATAAAGAATATCCCGTTGCATCACCCCTACATGAAAACCTACATGAAGCATCAAAAGGATTTTGGTGGTGCGAACTCCGTGTTGGTCGCGGTAAGGGCAAAGTCAGGCGATATATCTAACCCGAAATTTTTTAAAACTTTAAAGAAAGTTCATGATCAACTGTTCTTTATTCCTGGTGTTAATCGCACCGCTGTATCGTCCGTCTATTCACCAAGCACGCGTTTTGTCGAAGTTGTAGAGGACGGTTTTGCCGGTGGCCCGGTTATTCCTGCTGACTTTGATCCTGATGATCTGCAGGATTTGGAGAAGGTAAGGGAGAATATTAATAAGGCCGGTATTGTCGGGCGTCTTGTTTCTGAAGATTTTTCAGCGGCCATGGTTCGGGCGAGTTTACTTGAGTTTAACCCTGAAACAGGAGAGAAGCTCGATGTATTGGCGCTAGCTTCGCAGCTTGAGGAACAGATACGCGCGGAGTATGGCGATGACGATATAGACATTCATATTATCGGTTTTGCAAAGATGATCGGTGACATCGCCGATGGCGCAAAATCTGTCGTGACGTTTTTTGCTATCGCTTTTGCCATCACGGCGGTCTTGGTGTTTATTTTTAGTGGCTCACTGCCGATGACTGTATTGGCGTTGTCATGCTCTCTCGTCGCTGTCGTTTGGCAGGTCGGATTGCTGACTGTGCTTGGCTTCGGCTTAGATCCAATGTCGATCTTAGTGCCGTTTCTGGTGTTCGCTATTGGTGTGAGTCATGGCGTGCAGATGATCAATTCGGTTGGTCGGCTGTGCAGTCAGGGAATGACAGGGAAAGAAGCCGCACAACTCAGCTTCCGCAGATTGCTGGTACCAGGTGGGATAGCCTTACTCTCCGATACGATCGGTTTTCTCACCATTCTTTCTATAGATATCGGAATAATCCGTGAGCTAGCGATTACAGCTAGCTTAGGTGTTGCCGTTATTATTTTAACCAACCTCATTTTACTGCCAGTACTACTTAGTTATACGTTCAAATCAGCAAACGCAGATTGTCATACGGAACCTCGGGTTTCTAGAGTGAACTGGCTGTTTCAGATCGCAGCTATGTGTGCCGATAAACGGGTCGCTGCGGTAATCCTGATAGGTGCAGCTGTCTTGTTTGGCGCATCATGGAAATACGCTGAGAAGATGCAAATTGGTGACTTGCAGGCGGGTGCGCCGCAGTTACATGCTGACAGTCGTTATAATCAGGATACTTTCTTAATCACAGAAAAATTTTCTGTCAGTGTTGACATTATTACCGTGATTACGGAAACCAAAGAGGAAGCCTGTACTTACCATGAGTACATGAATGCCATTGATGAATTTCAATGGCGCCTAAGTAGCTTACCTGGGGTGCAATCAGTTGTTAGTTTGCCTAGCATCGCAAAGAAGGTGAATGAAGGGTATAACGAGGGCAGTGCTCGCTGGCGAACGCTGCCGTTTGAAACAGCTTCATTGGTTCAAACTGTCGCCCGGGTCCCGACATCTTCAGGATTGCTCAATGGTGACTGCAGTGTGCTACCTATCTATATTTTCCTTAAGGATCATAAAGCCAAGACGATACAAGACGTCGTTGACGCGGTAAAAGAACTACGTCGCGAATATGAACGTCCGGATCTTAGATTTAGGTTAGCATCGGGTCCGGTAGGGGTGATGGCTGCTAAAAATGAAGCGGTCAGCGCAGCACAAGCGCCAATGTTGCTGTACGTTTATAGCGCAGTGATTATTCTCTGCTTGATCAGCTTCCGTTCTTTACGCGCAACGATCTCAGTTGTGTTGCCGCTTTATGTCGTGTCGACGATGGCTCAGGCATTGATGACCATATTAGACATTGGTTTGACCGTCGCAACGTTACCGGTGATCGCTCTCGGTGTTGGCATTGGGGTTGATTACGGTATCTATATTTTGTCGACCATGGTCGGGCGGTTAAGCCAGGGCGTATCGGTTAAGACGGCCTATTTAGAAGCACTGCGAGAGCGTGGTAATGCCGTACTTTTCACCGGCTTTACCCTCGCTATTGGTGTCAGTACTTGGTTTTTCTCGGCGCTCAAGTTTCAGGTCGATATGGGTATTTTGTTAACCTTTATGTTCTTGGTGAACATGCTCGGTGCGATCATTTTACTCCCCGCATTGGCCAGTTTCTTTTGGCCAAAACAAAGCAAGTAATCGAGAAGGCCGCATTTGCGGCCTTTTTTGTAAAGTTTGCGAAACAAAACAAGTGATTGGACACATTGTAGGATCTCATATCTAAGCTAACCTAAGAGCTAAAGACCAGTTCAAAATAGTAAAGACAAAAACAAGGCACTGGTCTTATAACAACAAGCCTGCAAGGTGATATTTATGGCCCAACATGAAGCCAACTTCTCTGTACTCCTAGAACGATTGAATTCACTGATATATACCAAGCTTCCACAACAGGAAGCCGTTATGGTCGAGCAGTTAGCTCACCGTTTATATCGCAATATTTCTTTAGAGGATCTCGCTGGCCGCAGTGACAGTGATCTTTATGGCGGCGTGATGAGCCTTTGGCATCTGATGCAATCCCATGACCTTGAGCATCCAAGCATTGAAGTGTTTAACCCAGAAGTAGCAAGCCATGGCTGGCATTCAAACCACACCATCATAGAGTTAATTCAACAAGATACGCCGTTTATGGTGGATTCATTGCGGATGGCGTTAAAACGCCTGGGGATCACCGCCCACTTACTGCTCAATGCGCCGCTCTCGATAGAGGTGAAAGACGGCGAAATATCCGCGTTGCAGCAGCTTGATGCTAACGCTGAGCGCAACATAACCGCATTTCATGTCGAGATAGATAGGCAAACCTCAGAGAGTGATAGGCATAAGATAGCCGAAGAGTTGGCATCAGTATTTCGCGACGTAGCACTTGCGGTGGCAGATTGGATGCCAATGCAGACGCAACTGCAATCGGTGCTAGCTAGCCTTGAAGACGCCCCGTTTCCAGGAAATGAGGAGGAGCGCCATGAGGCGATCGAGTTCTTAGCCTGGGTTAAAAACCATAACTTCACTCTAATGGGGTATCGAGAATACAAAGTCGAGGCGGTGAAAGGCGATCACATCTTAAGTCAGGTGGATGGCTCTAGCTTGGGCTTGATGCGCTCCAGCCATACTAAACGCTCACGTAATTTAAGCTCATTGCCGACCAGCGCCAGAGAAAATGCGTTAGATAGCAGCCTGTTGGTACTAACTAAGACAAATTCAAAATCGCGCGTTCATCGACCAGCGTATATTGATTATATCGGTATCAAGCAATTTGACAGTAAAGGTAAGGTGATCGGCGAACACCGATTTATCGGCCTCTATGCGGCGTCAGTCTATAACCAGAGTGCGACACAGGTACCGCTGATCCGTAATAAGCTTGAAAGAGTGATGGCAGGCTCTGGCTACGCCGTTGGCTCCCATGCCTACAAAGCGCTTCTGAATATTCTTGAAACTTACCCACGCGACGAACTATTGCAAAGCCCAGAGTCCGAACTGTTGAACATTGGGCTCGGCGTGCTGCAAATGCAAGAGCGTGACATGACTCGTCTGTTTGTGCGCCGGGATCTTTTTGGCAGATTCTTCTCCTGCATGGTTTATGTACCGAAGGAGCGTTACAACACATTGTTGCGACAACAAACGCAGTCGATTTTGAAGCGATACTTTAACAGCGTCGAACCGGTTGAGTTTACGACGTTCTTTTCAGAGTCGGTACTCGCGCGCACCCACTACATAGTGCATGTCAAAGATAATACGATGGATATCGATGTGAAGCAGATTGAACAGAACTTAATCGAAGCGGCGCGCTCATGGGAAGACAAATTCCAGGATGCACTACTTGGGCAATTTGGTGAGGAGGAGGGCAAAAGGCTGCATCAGAAATATGCTGACGGCTTTCCTCGCGGTTACAAAGATGATGTGCTTCCTGGTAGTGTACTCGCAGATATTGAACAGCTAGAACGTCTGACTGAACAACACCGTTTGGGTATGCTGTTTTACCGCGCTCAGGAGGAAAAACAGAGCTCAAAAGAGGTGAGGTTAAAGCTCTATCATCAAGACCTGCCGTTGCATCTTTCGGATATCTTGCCGCTATTAGAAAACATGGGCTTACGTGTAATTGGTGAGCGTCCATATAAGATCCGCGATAACAGCGGGTTGCTGCATTGGGTGCTCGAGTTTCATATGGCCCATACCAATGAAAAGCCACTCGATATCAGTAAAGTCCAGGGGCGCTTTGTTGAAGCGCTGAGCGGCGTATGGGATGGGATTTATGAAAATGATGGATTTAATCGGCTGATCTTAAGTGCCGGTCTAACTGGGCGACAGGTTTCTATGCTACGTGCATATGCCAAGTATATGCGTCAGATTGGCAGTAGTTTTAGCCAGCAATATATTGAAGAAACACTCTCGCGCTATCCAGCGATCGCCCGTCAACTATTGGCAATATTTGAAACTAAGTTTAGTCCAGCGATTCAGCAAAGAGATCTCTCTCTATTATTGATTGAACTCGAAGCATCGCTTGAAAGTGTCAGTAGCCTAGATGACGATCGAATAATTCGCCGCTATGTCGAATTAGTTGAAGCGACATTACGCACTAACTACTACCAGGCGTTAAGCGATGGCCGTGATAAAACGTACATCTCTTTCAAATTGTCGCCTGAACATATCTCTGATGTGCCACTGCCGCTACCCAAATTTGAAGTGTTTATCTATTCACCGCGGGTGGAAGGGGTTCATCTACGCGGCGGTAAAGTAGCCCGTGGAGGACTACGCTGGTCTGATCGTCGGGAAGATTTTCGTACCGAAGTGCTCGGCTTAGTTAAAGCTCAGCAAGTTAAAAATACAGTGATTGTGCCTGTCGGTGCGAAAGGTGGTTTTGTTTGTAAAAAATTACCTGGCAGCAATGACCGCGAGGCATTTCTAGCCGAAGGGCAAGCGTGCTACCGCACCTTTATTCGCGGCTTACTGGATATCACTGACAATGTAATTGAAGGCAAGGTCATTCCACCGAGTAACGTAGTTCGCCATGATGAAGATGACACATATCTGGTTGTCGCGGCAGACAAAGGAACCGCCACTTTTTCTGATATCGCCAATGAAATATCCGCACAGTACGACTTTTGGTTAGGGGACGCATTTGCCTCAGGTGGTAGCGTAGGATACGACCACAAAAAGATGGGGATTACGGCTAGAGGAGCGTGGGAATCGGTAAAACGTCACTTTAGAGAGATCGGTGTCGATTGTCAGCAGGATGAGTTCACCTGCGTTGGTGTTGGTGATATGGCAGGGGACGTGTTTGGCAATGGCATGTTACTCAGTGACAAAACCAGGCTTATCGCGGCGTTTAATCATCAACATATTTTTATCGACCCCGCCCCTGATGCAGCTAGTAGCTTTGCCGAGCGCACGCGCTTGTTTCATTTAGCCCGATCTAGTTGGAGTGACTATAACCAAACATTGATCTCGAAAGGCGGTGGCATATTCGAACGCAGCGCCAAGGCGATCCCTTTAAGTGTAGAGATCCAAACCCTTTTAGGTAGCACTGAACGGTCACTAACGCCGACAGAGTTGATAAAGCAACTGCTGCAGATGCCTGTTGACCTGTTGTGGAACGGCGGTATCGGTACCTACATCAAATCCGAAGCTGAGAACAACAGTGATGTTGGCGACCGCGCTAATGACGCCGTGAGGGTTAATGGCCAGCAGGTAAAAGCGAAAATTGTTGGTGAGGGCGGAAATCTTGGCGCCACGCAGCTTGGACGTATTGAATACGCCGCCAAGGGGGGCCGGGTTAACACCGACTTCACTGATAACGTTGGCGGTGTTGACTGTTCTGACAACGAAGTGAATATCAAAATTCTACTAAACACCTTAGTGAATAATGGCGATCTAACGGTAAAACAGCGCAACAAACTGTTGTACGAAATGACTGATGATGTGAGCCGTATTGTATTGGACAACTGTTACCGTCAAACCCAAGGTTTGTCGGTATCGCAGCTACGTGACGAAGAACAAGTAAAAGAATACCAGCGCTTTATCCATGCAATGGAGCGCGAAGGATTGCTCGATCGCAACCTCGAGTTTTTGCCTAACGACGAAGAGTTAGCAGAACGACTACTCGCAGGGAAAGGACTGACGAGACCTGAACTCTGTGTGTTGTTGGCTTATGGCAAAATGTACCTTAAAGAGCGTTTACTGGTGCCGGAAGTGACAGATGTCGGCTACCATAACCGTTCACTGGTAGGGGCCTTCCCAGCTCAGTTGCAAAAGAAATATAAAAAGCAGATGCAGCATCATCCGCTTCGGGCAGAGATCATTGCGACACAGATCGCCAATGCCTTGGTTGATGATGTGGGCTTTAATTTTGTCGGCCGACTACAAGACGAAACGGGTGCATCAGAGGCTGAAATCGCAAACTGCTACACCATGGCCCGCGAAGTGTTTCAGCTGGAACACTTATGGCAAGCAGTGTCTGTTTGCGACAATAAAATCCCGGCGATCGTACAAAGTGAATTACTGTTTCAAATGCGTCGAATTATCCGCCGCGCCACACGTTGGTTTCTGCGCCACCGCGATAGAACACTCACTATTGAGCAGACGATAAAGCGTTATCAACCGACCTTTGATGAACTGCGCAATAACCTCGCCATGTACCTGATTGATGATGAGGTTGCAGAGCTTTCTCAAGCCATTTCGCAACTGGAGCGCGAAGGACTGTCGACAGAGGTTGCCACCCACATGGGGCAGCTTAGTACACTGTTTTCGGCGTTGGACATCGCCGAAGTTGTCATTGAATCAGAGCGTCCAATCACATTGGTGGCGGATGTCTATTTCAAACTCGGTGCCCGACTTGATCTGCACTGGTTCCTGAAACAGATCTCGGAGCAACCAGTCTCGAACCACTGGCAAGCGTTAGCCCGAGCCTCTTTTAGAGAGGAACTTGATTGGCAGCAGCGCGCTTTATCTATTGTGGTGTTGCGATACTGTAGCGGCCTATGCGAGCCTTTGAAAATGCTGGACACCTGGTTTACCGAGCATGAAAAAGAGATCCAGCGCTGGTTCCATATGCTTGGTGAATTCCGTACCAGTCAAAGCCATGAGTTCGCCAAGTTCTCAGTCGCCTTGCGTGAGCTTATGCTTCTGAGTCACAATTGCGAACCGAAATAAGAGCTGGGTGCCATCGCGGCACCCGCAACAGATAACGGTTAATGATGCTGTATAAATTTGCGCGTGCCTTTCTTTTCGCTCGTGATCCGGAATGGGCTCACGATTTTACGATCCACCGCTTCAGCCAATTGCGTGATAGCTGTCTGTTGTCGCTATTACGCCAAAAACTGCCAGTAAAACCGGTCAAGGTGATGGGGATCGAATTCCCTAATCCCGTGGGCTTGGCTGCGGGCCTTGATAAGAACGGTGAATGCATCAATGTATGGGATGCGTTAGGTTTTGGTTTCGTGGAGATAGGCACCATCACTCCTAGAGCACAGCCGGGTAATGATTCTCCTCGGATCTTCCGCTTAGTGGAGCATCATGCGTTGATTAATCGCATGGGCTTTAATAACAAAGGCGTTGATCACCTTGTTGATGAAGTGAAAAAGTCCAACTTCAAAGGTGTTTTGGGAATAAATATCGGCAAAAATAAAGACACACCAGTCGAGCATGGCAAAGATGACTATCTCATCTGTATGGATAAAGTGTATCCGCATGCATCCTATATCGCTGTCAATATCTCATCACCTAACACGCCAGGTTTAAGAAGCCTGCAATATGGTGAAGCGCTCGATGAGCTGCTCGCAGCATTAAAGCTGCGACAAAGCGAGTTAGCTAAAACCCACGGTAAATACGTGCCGTTGGCAGTTAAAATCGCCCCCGATCTTGATGATGAGGAGCTCGCGCAAGTGGCGACATCCTTGATTAATCACAATATCGATGGTGTCATTGCGACGAACACGACACTAGAAAGAGCGGCGGTAGCAGGACATAAGCATGCCGATGAAGCAGGGGGGCTTAGCGGGCGTCCAGTAGCACAAAGCAGCACACAAATAATCAGTAAACTAAGTGCCCTGTTAAAAGGCGAAATACCGATAATTGGTGTCGGTGGTATCGACAGTGCTGAAGCCGCACAAGACAAGATCAACGCTGGCGCCAGTTTGGTACAGCTGTATACCGGCTTTATTTATGAAGGGCCACCGCTAATTAAAGATATCGTCAACCGACTGAAACTCTAAACTGATAGTTAATTAAATAACGTGGCTTAACGGCCACGTTATTTTTTATCACACTTTTTTATTAAAACACTTGCTTAACTTGGCCATGGTAAAGACAATGGCCGCATATAAAAAATACAATAAAACTAATAGAATAGAGTAAATAGATGTTAATGCAGCCTAGACAGGGATGGCGCTGGTACTTCGATGAGTCGGCAGATCGTTTATGTGTCGCTCTCGACGATGATATGCACTTTAAGACGCATTTTCGTCGTAAACAGCTTTGTCCCGTTGCGCTTCAGTCGCAACCATTCTCAACGGACGATGCAAAAGAGTATCACCAGATTTTGGAAGTGCTTCTGGCCTATAGGCTGTTGCCTCAGCCGCTGCTTGTCCAGTGTGCGCTTAATGCTGTTGCGGCAAAACGTTTCTTATTGCCCACGATGCCGAAAAGCTGGTTTTTTACTCCTGGTGCAGCACTACTTAATGTTCATAACGATCTGTTGGTTGAGTTGCAGTGTCTGAGTGGGGCGGTCGGGCAATTTTTGGTGCTGGAAACAACGGAGCAGGCGTGCCTGTGTATGCTTTTAGATGACTCAATCGCGTTGAGTGATAGTAAATCGATGCAGATGTTTGATTGCATCAAAGTGATGAACGATCGCGTAGTGGGTTATGTAAGTACCAGTCAATCTTTTACCGGCTCGCAAATCGCCTAACCATTTTTATCCCTATCCGGTTAGGCGTCTTCAATATCCCTTCTGTTAAGCAGCCAATAAGCTAATCCTCCGTAGCCAATCGTTTGCAACCAAAGCAACGAGTACTGAGGAAGGATCTGCGAAAAATCTGCGCCCATCTGGTTGAGCATAAGAAAGCTTTGGATCGCCGGGGTTGATGGTACGAGATTGGTTAACCAAACTAACAGCGGCGGGACTGAGGACAGTGGCCAGATAAAGCCTGCACTGAACGCTAGGATTAGAGAACTGAGTAGCACAAGTAGAGATAAGATCTCTGGTCGTCGAATCAGCTGCCCAAGTACAATGCCCAAAGCAATCACTGATAAGATGAATGGAATTATTAATCCCCACAGCTCTAATGGCGAAGCTAACCGGGTGATGTCATAAAACTCGAAGGCAAAACCAAAATAGTAGAGCGCTCCGAGTGCATAAATTCCCCCAAAGGTCAGCACACGAACGATAAGTAACCGCCATATTGGTATTTGCAACCAATAACCTTCGCTCCGCTTCTTGCTGTGGTTTTGATGACTGCCTAATTCGCCGACGGCCATCAACAGCGTCTGATGCAAAATAAGTACAAAGACTGCAGGGACGACATAATTGACGTAACCCATGGTGGTGTTGAATACCGGTTTCACATTGAGTTGTAGCGGTGAGTACTGTTTTTCTGCACGGGGTAGTGCATCGCCGGATAGTATGTGGTTTAACACCTTAACTTCAGCTCCCAGCGTACCTGCGGCTTTCGCCATCCCTTCAACGACAGTGCTGTAAATCAAAAAATAGCTGGCGTTGCCAGCATAGCCAAGCACGGGGCTCTTACCCAGCAACAGGTCGCGGTAGAAGTCGCTTGGTATGACCAATATGCCACCAGCTTCACCACTGAGCAGCATGGTTCGCGCTTCCGCGATGGTATGCACCCGCTTCACCACTTTAACTTCCGGCGTGGCATCTAGCATCCGTTCTAACTTGCGACTAAGTTGGCTGCCATCCTCATTAACAATCACAGTATGCTGTTCACGTGGCACTTGGTTGGAATAGGGCAAGGGGTAAAGAAACGAATAGGCAACAATGCCTCCGAAGATGGTAAAAGCAACCGAGAAGTCACTTAAAATCGCCCTAAATTCGAGTCGGAATAACTGCAACCAAGCCACTATTTAGTACTCCACCGACTGATGTTGATTCGCCTTGTCGGTAAGAATCACCAGAACAAACGCGGCGCAAAGCGGTGTAAACAGGGCACCTAACCAAACCAGCTGCGGCAAAGATTGCATCAATGTCGCTGCGTAATTAGCCTGCATTATCTGCAGTTCAACATAATGGCTCACCGGTAACATATTGCGCCAGATCTGAGCCATTAACGGCATGTCGGAGGATGGGAAAGTTACCCCCATAAATGCAAACGCTGGGGCTGTGTAGCCAGAAGCAAGGCTCATGGCATGTGATGCATTTTTAAATATCAGAAAGAGCATCGCCCCCACACCCTGGCAGGCAATAATCATTAGCAGTTGTCCAAGCAATAAAATTAGCCAACTGCCATGCATTGGCCAGCCAAGTAAATCATACATAAAGATGAGAAAAGCAACGCCCATTGCCAGATGAAGAAGGGTGTATGGCAGTAATTTAGCCGTTAAGGTTAAGATCGGTGTACCGTTTAACCAAGTGTGCAGCTGACCAGCCTTGATACTCGCATTCAGCGCCAGAACGGCCGTTACGACAATAACAATTTGCCAGATGGCCGGGATTGCAGCGGTAACAAGGAAGTGCCCGTAGTTACTATTGCTGTTAAACAGTGGTGTTATTTGTCCGCGGATCGGCACCGCTTTCGCGAAAGCCTGTTTAATTTCTGGGCTTGAATTAGCCATGTTTTTAAACAGATCAACGCCAGCAGAAAAGGTGCCATGGGCTTGCATCAATGCCGAATTAACTAACTTGGCAACCAGTAGCACCTGACCATTAGTAAATGCAGTGACTTGGGGAGGGAAACCTTTGATGGTCTTCTTTTCCAAACCAACCGGCACAACAATCAGGGCATATATCTCACCGCCCCGCAGTGCAAGTGTACCTGATGCCACATCATCGTATTCATCGCTGATAGCGATCACCGAGTTGGCATCATAGTAACGCACAAGCTGCCGAGACATGGCCGACTTATCGAGGTCAACCACGCCTACTTTGACATCACTGGCCACACTGGCGGAAAAAATATACCAGAAGGTTAGAAACAGCAGGGGTGGTAACCAAAATAGGAGCGCCTTAAGCCAAAAGTCTCCGCGAATAAGCTGCCACTCTGCATGCCATTTTGATTTAAACCCTTCCATATTAATAGCTAGCAAGCACACTCATGCCTGCTCGTAACCCTGGAATGGGTTTGACAGGCCTAGCTTCAACTTCAAATGTGCGCATATCAAAACCTTGGCTACTGTCCGTACTACGCCACGTGGCAAAATCGCCCATGACTGCAACATGGTGCACCTTAAAGGTAATGCTTTGCTCCCCTAACGCCGGGATAACGGCTTCAAATTCACTATCTTTATTAAAGTGTTTAAGGCGATCTTCGCGAACATTAAACACCGCCCAGGCGTCGCTCATATCGATCAGTGTGACGACAGGGAACCCCTGGGGCGCAAGTTCGCCTGGACGCAATAAAATGGCACTGATTTCACCACTGTGACGACTGTTAACCTGGGTATCCGCAACATAGGCTTCAACCTCGGCAACAATGCCTGCCGTCATTCTGGCATTGGCTTGCGCCGCCCGTTGTGTTTCTTTCCGCGCGCCTTCCTGCGCCATCTCGTATAACTGCCGTGCTGTACTCTCGGTATATTTTGCTGCCTGCCACTCGGTATACACTTCGTCGCGTTTCTGCTCCGCCAAAACGCCATCTTGGTAAAGGTTATCGATCCGCTGATAAGTCTTCTCAAATAGTTCGGCGGCGGCTTTTGCCATAAGCCATTGATCTTTTGCTGCTGCGATCGCCTGGCGGCGGGCACCATTTAGGGCTTCATCAGCCAGCGCTGACGCAGCCTCGTTGCCAGCCTTTGCCTGGGACAGCTTAGCGGCGAGTTCAGGACTGTTGATGGTAAATATTGCTTGGCCGACCGTGACAGAGTCCCCTTTCTTTACCAGAAGTTCACCGATACGACCGGGCACCTTGGAAGAGACACTATACTGACGCGCTTCAATCTGGCCTTGTAGTCGCATCGGTTGCGGTTGATAGGCGAGGTAAAAGCGGTAACCGAGCCAACAAACTATCAGGAGTAGAGCTGTAATGATGGCGATTATTTTAAATTGGCGCATTACTGAACCTCGGGCGCAGATTTGTTTTGGTAGCTTTCAAAGTTGTTAATTCCACCACTGATGGCCATTAACTGAGAGAGTGAAATAACATAATGATATGAGGCGACAAGACGTTGAGTTTTTATAGAGGCTAAAAAAAGCTCGGCATCAATAACATCGATAGAAGTGGCTAACCCTTGGGAAAATGCTTTGCTACGTAGATGAAGGTTTTCTTCTGCCAACTCAATACTGCTTTTTAAACCCGCATACTCCTCGAGTGCCTGCTGCGACTCACGGTATGTTTTTTCTACCAGCGTCGTCAGGTCTCGTGTCGCCTGAGCGCGCAGGTAATCCACTTGCGTCACTGTGCTGTGTGCCGCATTAAGCTTGCCTGAACGCCCACCAGGATCCAACAATGGCACACTGACTCCAACACCGACAATCCAGTCAGGTCTTAGGTCGGAAACAATGGAGTCATCTTCATAAACATTGTACTCACCGAAGAGGTAAACGTCGGGATAATAGTTACCTTGTTCTACTTTCACTAATCCCTTGGCTTGCTCACGTTTGGCTGATAATAAATTGAGTCCGGGGTAAGTGGCTAAGGTGTTGCGTAAGAAGTCAGATTTTGGCGGAATAGTTTCATTGGTAAACAGCGCACTACTGGGGATGGTATTGTCCTGTGATTTAATCATTTGCGTTAATGCTATTTGAGCAATTTCGACTTGGCGCTCCGCTTTTTTCCGCTCAACGGTTGCTCTATCAAGGGAAGCCTCAGCCTGCAGCCGTTCAACTTTGGCGATCTGACCTTGTGCCTCATATTTCAAGGCGATGTCGCGATGTTTTTGCAGGCCTTCTTCGACCTGTACCCGTGTGCGTAATACCTCTTTCGCCAATACCGTCCCAAAATAGATTTTTGCTAAGTCTTCAAACTTAGCGTGTTGTTCCATCTCTAACAGGTGCCTAGCTTCTTCTGTCCGATAGTGGGCAATATCTTGTGCTGCTTCGATCTTAAACCCAGTAAAAACAGGCCAAATAGCCGTCACAGAGCTTTTGAACTGGCTCTGCTTGGCGATCTGTGTCGTGAGGGCCTCATTAAGTTCACCAGCTACATTTGGGAACAGCTCACCAAGATCTGGCGCATTGTTCATTCGATCAAGGATTTGAGAAGGCTTTAATTCTATGTCGTCATCAAAGTAGGTGTATCGACCACGGAGATCGACTTTAGGTAGGTAGAGATCACCTGCAGCGTCTTGTAAGTGTTTATTCTTATCAATATTGGCACGCTCAGCGGCGAGGCCGTCGTTGTTTTTAAGCAGCGCCTGCCATGCTTCGGAAAAACTGACACTCTCTGCTGCATTAGATGGCAACGCTAGCTGCCATAAAGCCAATAAGAGTGCGATTGAAAACGATCTGTTCCCTGATAACGGAATAACGCTCACTTCAATTTAATCCTTTAAGCTAAACAATACGTTATAAAAAAATAGTTACATTAGTTAGTGCAGCTTATTTATCCGTTCCCACATTTGACTTAACTCATTGAACACCTGCGCATCGCTGCCAGGTAGTTCCAAAAGCTTTAACCGAGAGATAGTCGATTCTGCGAGATCGAGCTGACTTTGGTTGTGATGCTCACTGCGCCTGATCTTAATAAGCACCTTTAATAAGCTAATGGCTAACTTATAGTTTTTCGGTGATAACTGAAGTGCTTGCTCAAGAACATTGGCTGCGGGAGTCAGTTTGTTCTTTTTGTAGAACTCCACAGCCATGGAGTTGAGTTGCTTAGGCGTAAAGTGGATCTCTTCACGCTCATCGGCTTCCTGTTCAACATACTTTCCTACCACCTGGCTGGTCAGCGTATCACCGCCTATCTGACGCTTTATCGCTTCAAGTAGCTTCATGGACTCTTCGCGCATGTTGAGTTCGTGGAAGACTTTTACTTTATCCAGGTTATCTTCGATAGAAACGCTTGGGCGCAAGGAGACGTGGTTCTCGACCATTTTTTTAGCTTTATCTTCTTCGTTGCGTGCATTGTGCAAGCGTGCCTTTGAGATAACTATCTGTTCTTTAAAGTAATGAGCATCTTCGTAATCTTGTTCAATTTGGTTTAGCTTCCGTTCTGTTTCTGCCAAGATCGTTGTCGCTCGACTATCTGTCAATGAGTTAGCAAAGTCGATCCCAGCACGTATCACGTTCAGCTGTAGCTCCGGTGAGTCATGTATTGAGTTGCGGGCATACTGCGCCATGTTCTTAGTCGCAATATATTGCCCTTCATGATCATGGGTTAAACGAGCTAAGTCCCATGACTTCTTATTGCGTTCAATATTTCGAGGGGCGAGGGCGGTTGCCTTTTTTATCTCGCTGTAGGCGCGTTCATAGTCTTCCGCTTCAATATAGTACTCAGCTAACATCTCATAAGTCGCAAAGCGCGTTTCCGGCTGGGTGGTTAGCTTCGCCAGTAACTCGTCAATTTCAGCTAATTTCTCCTGTTTTAGTAATGACTTAACAAAGCCAATGTAGGTCCAGGGGTATTTATAGCTACAAAGAAGATCACGGTAGAATAGTTCTGCACTGCCGAATTCACGCAAATTCAACAGCGCTTCCGCTTTCATGCGCAGCAAATTGGCCTGATATTTTTTTAGTTCAGGAGAAAGAAGATGGCGTTCCGCATAATAGATGACCTTAGAGTAGTTACCACAATCTATAGCTTGATAGATATTGAATAGCTTCTGCTTGATCAGCAGTGTCGCCTCTAGTCGTGATTGCACTGCTTTTGCGGATAGAGGTTTTACCCAAAAATCATCTGGCTGAAGTTCAACAATGCTATTAACAAGCGCTTCACTGGTCTCAGAGCTAAGGAAGATAAGTACGGTTCGCTTATTGACGTACCCTTTAAACTTCAACTCTTCCAGCAGGTGGAAGCCATCTTTATCACTATTTACATTGAAAGCACAGACAACGACGTGAAAGTTATTTTCTTCACACAGACGCAGACCATGGAAGGCGTTCTGTGCACTTTTGATGTTCCTTATCCCCATTCCTTCAAATGCAGCTTTGAGCGTGTCATGAACGATAGGGTTGTCATCTATGATCAGGACATTTAGGCCTGGAAGGTTATCTAGCTCGCTATGGTCAACCGCATTCATTTATTAGCTACTTTAGAAGAGTTTTGTTAACAATATTAAAACAGAGTATACAAGTCAGCGGGAAAAGGTGGCAGCCCGATCGTTTATGTTTATGCGCAGGGACGCACATTTTGTTAACGCATAACTGCTATGGCTGGGAATAGGTATAAGGTAAGGCAAAAATACTCATTGCTGAGTTATGGTGGTTATTGCTGAAAATTGGTTGCGGGAGCCGGATTTGAACCGACGACCTTCGGGTTATGAGCCCGACGAGCTACCAGACTGCTCCATCCCGCGTCCGAGGAGGTGTATCACTGTAAGCAAGTAGTTGGTTGCGGGAGCCGGATTTGAACCGACGACCTTCGGGTTATGAGCCCGACGAGCTACCAGACTGCTCCATCCCGCGTCCGAAGACACTACTCTTTGCATATATTCGGCAACCAAGTAACTGAATGATTCAGGAAATTGGTTGCGGGAGCCGGATTTGAACCGACGACCTTCGGGTTATGAGCCCGACGAGCTACCAGACTGCTCCATCCCGCGTCCGAAAATATCTCTCAGTACGCAACCAAGTCCTGGTGTCTTTTCCGAAGAAAAAGAATTGGTTGCGGGAGCCGGATTTGAACCGACGACCTTCGGGTTATGAGCCCGACGAGCTACCAGACTGCTCCATCCCGCGTCTGAGAGGGACGCATCATAGGGAAGTGATCTGTGAGATGCAAGCACTAGTTAATCGTTTGCTGCATCTTTAGCCAGACAAAGACATTCTATGTGGTTTTCTCTATAATGCGCTGTCCTTTTTCTCGCAGCCGAACATTTATGACCCTGCCATTTTTTATTACTGCCCCTTTAGGCACTGAAGACCTTGTAGCGCGCGAAGCCGAACAGTACGGCGCCGCCGAAGTAAAAGTTACGCGTGCTGGCGTTAGAGTCGAGGCGGAAACGGCATTCATTTATCGTTTTTGCCTTAATAGCCGGGTCGCTTCTCGTTTACTATTTCGATTAGGTGAATATGACGTTAATAGCGCTGATTCACTGCATGCGGCGGCAAAACAGATCGATTGGCAACAGCATATGCATGCAGATGCGACGATCGCAGTTCATTTCGATGGCACCAATGATTGGATGCGGAATACTCAATTTGGTGCGCAAACAGTTAAGGACGCGGTTGTAGACTATATGCGTGATGCTGGGTTGCCACGGCCTAATGTTGATAAAACCCATCCTGACCTGCGTATTCATGCTTATTTGTATCGTGATCGGATCAGTTTGGCGATCGACCTCTCCGGGCCACTGCATATGCGTGGCTATCGCGACAAAGCAGGTAAAGCACCGATGCGCGAAACACTTGCCGCAGCTATGTTAATGCGCGGTAATTGGCAAGCAAGTGATGATCAGCCTTTAGTCGATCCCATGTGCGGTAGTGGCACTATTCTGATTGAAGCGGCCATGATGGCGGCGAATGTTGGCCCGGGTTTGCTACGAGATTTCTTCCCATTTCAACGCTGGCCGTTGGCAAATCAAAATGAATGGAAGTCGGTACGAGATGAAGCAGAGATAAAGGCGAAAGAAGGGCGCGCAACAACTGGCAAACGCTTCTTTGGCTTAGATCTCGACCGCAGTGTACTCGGGCTGGCAAAAGATAATGCCCATGCAGCAGGTGTCGGCCACCTGATCAATTTTGCTTATGGTGACATAGCAGACTTGACCAATAAGTACGGCGCACAAGGGACGGTGATCTCTAATCCGCCATATGGCGAACGTCTTGGTACGTTGGCTGAAGTGCTTGCCTTGCATTATCAGTTCGGCACCCAGTTAAAGGCACACTTTGGTGACTGGCGTGCATTGATATATAACATTGATGGCAGCTTATTGAACCAGTTGCGCATGCGGGCAGATAAAAGGCACACACTTTACAACGGTCAACTGAAAGGCACGTTAGCCAGCTATCAGATTAGTAGCAGTGAGCCGAAACCTATCGCAGAAGACTTTATCAATCGTGTGAAAAAGAACATGAAGCGATTGAATAAGTGGATTAAACAGTCGGATACCGATTGCTACCGTGTCTATGACCGAGATTTACCCGAATATAACCTAGCTATCGATTTCTACGGTGATTGGGTGATCGTTCAGGAGTTTGCGGCACCGAAGACGATAGATGAAAAGAAAGCCCAAAACAGGCTAAATGATGCGCTAGTCGCACTTGCAGATCTGCCGCAAGTGGACAGTCGCCAGATCGCGTTGAAAACCCGAATGCGGCAACGGGGCGCACAGCAATATGAGCGCCAGCAACAAGCTAACGTCTGGTTTAAAGTTAACGAGGGACAGTGCCGCTTCTGGATCAACCCGCTTGATTATCTAGACACTGGTTTATTCCTTGATCATCGCACTGTGCGCATGGAGCTTGGTGCCATGGCCGAGGGCCAACGGGTACTGAATCTTTTTTGTTACACTGGCACTGCGACCTGCCATGCTGCCAAAGGCGGTGCAACTTCGTCAGTTAGCGTAGACATGTCCCGCACCTATTTGGACTGGGCAGCTCGAAACTTTGAACTCAACGGCATGGATCCAAAACAGCATCAGCTAATTAAGGCTGACTGCATGAAGTGGTTAGTTTCAACTTCTGACCGCTTTGATCTGATTTTTATAGATCCGCCAAGCTTTTCCAATTCGAAGAAGATGGAAGGGCATTTTGATGTGCAACGTGACCATGTGGAATTGCTAGCTTACGCAAGAGAATTGTTAACCCCTGGAGGGGTGATCGTATTTTCTAACAACCTTCGCGGCTTTAAGCTAGATAGCGAAAAACTGGCAAAATACGACTTGTCTATACAAGATGTAACAGAGGCTAGCCTGCCAGAAGATTTTAAACGAAATCAACGAATTCACCACTGTTTCTTACTGGAGTGTGAGCGTTGATTGAAGCAATCCTCTATAGCACTGATGGTTGTCACCTTTGTCAGGAGGCGCAGCAGTTATTAGCTCCTTTGGTTGATAATGGCATGCAGCTGAGAGTCGTTGACATAATGGATAATGATGACGACTTGCAGCGTTTCCGCATTCGTATTCCGGTATTGGCACTAAACCATTCTATTGAACTTGATTGGCCGTTTGATATTCAGCGTGTCCAGCATTCTATTGAGAGTATTTCATGACCCTGCTTGTTTTAGAGGACGCTTGCCTGGCATACGGCCAGGTACCTTTGTTAGAAAACGCAAACTTTACCATTGAAGCTGGCGAGCGAGTTTGTTTGGTTGGCCGCAATGGCGCTGGAAAATCCAGCTTAATGAAAGTGATTTGTGGTGATGTCCAGCTGGATGATGGCCGATTGCAATTACGAAGCGATGTGCGCATGGCACGCTTAGATCAAGACCCGCCGGCGAAAGCTGATGTTACCGTCTTCGACTACATCGCTGGCGGACTAGGAGACACTGGTAATCATCTGCGTGATTTTCAGGCACTGAGCTTGTCTATGGATGCTGATGATGCGGCCGCCATGTCGAAACTTGCTGAATTGCAAAGTAAACTCGATGCAGTTGATGGTTGGAGCTTTCAAAGCCAAATAGAAACAATTGCGAAGCGACTTGAATTGGATATTAACGCTGATTTGGCCAGCCTCAGTGGTGGTTGGTTGCGGCGAGTCGCGCTTGCTCGTGCATTGGTCACGCAACCCGATTTGTTGCTACTTGATGAGCCTACTAACCATCTGGATATCGACGCAGTACTCTGGCTAGAGCAATTTATCACCCAGTTTAAGGGTGCGATCATCTTTATTAGTCACGACCGAACATTTATCCGTAAGCTGGCAACTCGTATCGTTGATCTTGACCGAGGCGTGCTAACGAGCTGGCCGGGAAATTATGACAAGTATCTGGAAGGCAAGGCGACCTGGCTGGAGACTGAAGCAAAACATCAAGCTGAGTTTGATAAACGGTTAGCAGAAGAAGAGAAGTGGATCCGCCAAGGGATCAAAGCGCGACGCACTAGAAATGAAGGAAGGGTGAGGGCGCTCAAAGCGATGCGGCAGGAGCGTAGCGAACGCATCGACCGCCAGGGTCGCGCAGCGATGCAGATTAATGAAGGCGAGAAGTCGGGTAAATTGGTCTTCGAGCTTAAAGAGGTCGCATTGTCCCGTGGGGATAAGTTGCTGTTTGATGGTATGACGACACAAATCATGCGCGGTGATCGTATCGCACTGGTTGGCCCCAATGGTTGCGGTAAATCGAGCTTAATTAAGATGCTTCTTGGCGAAATCTCCGCCACTCAAGGTGCATTCCGTTGTGGCACGAAACTGCAAACTGCCTACTTCGACCAATACCGTGATCAGTTAGACCCGGATAAAACTGTAGTCGATACGGTCGCTGACGGTCGCCAAGAGTTCGAGTACCAAGGGCGTATGCGTCACGTGCTTGGCTATCTTCAGGACTTTTTGTTCGCACCCAAACGGGCGTTACAACCCGTTAGAGCTCTATCCGGCGGCGAAAAAAACCGACTGCTGTTAGCAAAACTTTTCCTAAAGCCTTCTAATTTGTTAATTCTTGATGAACCTACAAATGATCTGGATGTCGAAACGCTGGAGTTGCTAGAAGAGCTGGTTGCCCAGTATCCCGGTACGGTTTTATTGGTAAGTCATGACCGTGCTTTTATCGATAATGTGGCAACGAGTTGCTGGCGCTTTGAAGGTACCGCAGGCCTTAATATTCATGTCGGCGGGTATTCAGAGCTGCCGATGTTGGAAAATGGCCTAAAACGTGAAGCAAGCGCCGAAACGAAACCAAAACCAACGGTTAAGGCTTCTGCACCAAAAACCAAAAAGTTATCATACAAGCTGCAGCTTGAGCTGGACGGATTGCCGCAACGCATTGAGGTCTTAGAGCAACAAGTAGCCGAATTACAAACACAGATCAGTGAGACCGAATTCTTTTCCCAACCTGTCGCTAAAACGCAGCCGGTTCTTGATTCACTCAATGCAGTGGAGAAAGAGCTTGAAAGTGCTTTCGAACGATGGGAAGAGCTTGATTCACAAGCCAACGGTTAGCTGAAATTAGGGTAGACCAATGCGTATAAAACAATTATCAACCGCTTCTTTTCTTCTCAGTTTTATTCCTCTGAGCGCAACAGCGGTTACCTACACAGTCGAAGACCTTGGTACTGTGGACAATGTAAAAAGCAGTTACGCAATGAAGAGTAATGCTGCCGGCGACGTTGCCGCAACTGCAAAGGATCGTTTCGAGCCTAACCTCGGCATAGATCCGGAAGATGGTGATGATGAACTTGACGATGATATTGACGACAACATTAACGACGATATCAACGACGAAATTGAAGACGATGATGAAGATGAAGATGAAGATTACCTAGAACCGCCCCAAGGTAATGAAGTCGCATTTGCAACTGATGGTAATGCATCGCAGCGATTAGTTATTTTTGACGTTATAGAAGAGGAGACCGGCGAGTTTTCGGGTAGCACCAATGATATCGCTTTTGCTATTAACGATGGGCAGATGCTCGTCGGGATGGGTACCGCACCTTATTATGCTATTCCCTACACGGAGGAGGATGGTGATGAGCTCACCTATTTTGCCCGCGACTTTCAGGCGCGCGGTTATGTCTATGTAATAGATGAAGCCCTGCCTCTGTTGGCACCAAATATAGAATATGGTGGTGTCAGTCTAGCTTCAGATATCAATAACAGTAACTTAGTTGTCGGTTATGCCAGTATAGATCTGACTGAATCGAGCCGTGACTACGCGGAAGATATCTGCCCCGAGCAGGATGTCCCGTTAGCTGTATGTACGCGAGCGCTAAACTATCAATTACGCGCTTATCAATGGCAGCTAGATGATCAGGGCAATGTCCTATCAACAAAAGAATTGGGCATGCTCGCCACACCGGACGAAGATGACGACCGACAGTTTCTCAGCCAAGCGCTAGCGGTAAATGACCAGGCAGTATCAGTAGGGATGAGTTATGCATTTGAGGACGGTGACGACGATTTAATTCGTACATATGCAGCAATTTATCAAAATGACCAGGTGATCGATATTACTGATCCTGATGAGTATCGTGCCAGTATCGCTTACGACATCAGTGATGAGAATGCACAAGGTGTCAGCTATGTTGTTGGTGATGTGACGCGCCTTATTAATGGTTATTGGCGAAGTAAGTTTTTCTACTATGAGTTGGGTAAAGAGGGAGCCGAATTGACCTCGGCCTATGGTGATGGCTCGCCTGTTACCGATTTTTACAACGGTTCATCCAGTACTGCACGCAGCGTCAATAGCAGTGGTTACGTGGTTGGTTTTGGTGAATACGAAAGGGTTAACCCGCAAATTCCGCGGCGCAAACACGCTTTTGTTTATGACATTAATACCAATACCTTCAGTGACCTCAACGCCCTATTACCTTGCGATTCTGAATATGAAATCGTCGAAGCCAACCATATCGATGAAGAAAACAACATTATGGCTGTTGCGCTTATCTCTGTGCCGGCTGTTGATGATGACGGCGAACCAGTTATAGGTGATGATGGCGAACAAGAAACTGAAGAAGTCGCGAGAGCGGTTAGGTTGAACATCGACCTTAATGGCATACCTGAAGTTTGCCCTGAAGAGGAGGAAGAATCATTTTCCCGTTCCGGTGCGGCAAATAGTTTTATTAGCTTCTTTGGTTTGCTAAGCGCCGCAATCCTGCGTAGACGCTGGCTTATTCGAAAAGTTGATTAACTAATAGCCAATATGACTTTGTGTCATCATGTTGTCTGACTGAGTATATAAGTGTAGGCGCGCTGTCACCGGCGCGCTTTCTTCTGAAAAACGAGGATGACACTGTATGATGAAACGGCAAAAAAGAGATCGTATGGAGCGTGCACACGCTCGTGGTTATCAAGCTGGCGTAATAGGTCGTTCAAGAGAAGACTGTCCGTACCAAAGTATTGAGCCTCGCTCTCAATGGATGGGGGGATGGAGAGAAGCGGTAGAAAACAGAACCGCAGGTATTACCCCTAAGTGACAAGTATGTTCTATCGATAAGCCCACATCACAGTGGAATCAAAAAAGCCCCTCGGAAGGGGCTTTTTTTCGCCTGTATCAGCGATTAGAAAGTCGTTGTATCAGTGAAAAGACCCACTTTAAGATCTGTCGCTTCATAGATCTTCTTACCATCAACTTCAACGATACCATCACCGATACCCATTACCAGCTTACGGCGGATAACACGCTTCAAGTCGATTTTATAGGTGACTTTCTTTGCTGTTGGCAACACTTGACCGGTGAACTTTACCTCGCCCACACCAAGTGCGCGACCACGGCCTGGGCTGCCGCCCCAACCGAGGAAGAAACCTACCAGCTGCCACATCGCATCAAGGCCCAAACATCCTGGCATCACAGGATCACCAATGAAATGGCAATCAAAGAACCACAGGTCTGGAGTTACATCTAGCTCGGCGATCAATTGACCCTTACCAAATGCGCCACCGTCGGCGTTTATCTCGATGATGCGATCCATCATGAGCATATTAGGCACTGGCAATTGAGCATTGCCCGGCCCGAATAACTCACCACGACCACAGGCTAATAGTTCTTCTTTGCTGTAACTTGATTGCATGATTTCTTCCATTACCATTTTAGGCGGCTAGATTAGCGAACAGGTGTACGCTGAACAACTCCGATCAGCGGAAATATTACTTCCATGGGTTTAACATAGACCAAATCGATGGTTTTTCGTGGCTATGAATACTATCAACTCGCCGTTGAATACGACCGAATACCGATTCATCGCCATAGTCACCGAATTCATCTAGTTCACCGGCAGGCCTTGCCATCGTTAACGCGATCGCTTCTTCCACTGTATCAACGGGATATAGTTTCAACTTATCATTGGTGATCGCTTCAATTGTTTCTTCTGACAAGTTTAATTCGTTAGCATTCGCTTTCGGTAGGATCACACAGACATTTTGCTCTGGTGCCATACGTTTTGCCACATGCCAAAAACCTTCAATTTTTTCGTTTATACCGCCGACCGCCATGACCTGACCGAATTGATCGATCGCGCCTGTCACCGCAAAACTTTGGTCGATCGGCAGGTGGCTGAACGAAGAGAGCAGGGCAAGTAACTCTGCCAGCCCAGCGCTGTCACCGTCTACGTGATAATAGCTCTGCTCAAACACTAAACTGCAGGACAAGGGTAAAGGTGTATCCCTTGAAAACAAGCTATGCACAACAGCACTTAAAATCATGGTGCTTTTAGCGTGAATATTACCTGCCATGTCAGCCTTACGCTCGATATCGATGACGTCACCATCGCCGATATGAACGGAGGCCGTGATCCGAGCTGGCTCTCCAAACTGTTCACCTGCGGCATCAATCACGGTCAAACCATTAATTTGGCCTATCTGTTTACCGGTCAGTTGCAATTTCACCTGACCGGACTCAATGCCATACATATGTTCATCAGCAACAAGGCTCAGTCTTTTCTTAGAAGCAGTGATCGCTTTCTCTATGTGCTTTTTATCCAGCTGCAACGATTTTTCGGCATGACAGTAATGACAGGCTTGTGCCATCAAATTACCCAGCTCTCTGCTGGTAAGTAACAGCCGTTTGTTATCTTCACATTGTCGAGACGACCAAAGTAACACTGAATCCAGCGCCGAGTCGGACAGCGGCAGTAAACCTCGTGCTTTGGCTAACTGTTTGATATACAGCCGGTATTTTAGATGGTCAGCGGGGCTATCTACTTGAAAAACACTTCTTATATCGCAGATAAGTGAGAAAAACTCAGTGAATTCAGGATCTTGAAGTTCTAATTCGGCTAAACATTGACGATCACCAATAAGGATCAAGCGAATATCTAATGGCACGGGTTCAGGGTTAAATGCTGTGGCAACGTGTTGACCTTCAAGTGGCAACCAATCGAGCATCCCCGTCAAAATAACCGCTTTTAGGCGTCCCCAGATATCAGGACGCTCAATGAGATGTTCAGCTTTTATAACCAAAACACCACCATTGGCCAGGTGTAATAGCCCAGGTTGCAATAGTTGCTGATTGGTAATGACAGTGCCGGCTTGTGTTTCGTAGCGGATCTCACCAAACAAGCGGCGCTCATCCAAGCGATAGCAATGTATTAAAGGAAACTCATTGACTTGGCTATGACTCACTAATACCGCAGGGCTCATATCCGCATCAGTATCAGCCAAGGCCAATTCAGCGAGATAACCCCTTAAATTTTCAGTATCACCGTAGGCTGCAAGAATCGACTCAAACGATGGGCCTTGAGCCTCTGATTGCAACGCTTGATAGTACTGATTAATCTCTTGGCAAAAAACTTCTGCAGATGCAGGAGGTAGCGAAAGTAAACGTGGGCAATAAGGATTGTTTGCTCTTGGTACGTAAACCCAGTCTCGGCTAGCCAATTGGTGCTCTGCAGATAAGCCTTGTGACAAAAGATCAGCTATTAAAGATTCGTCGTCAAAGCCGCCACGGGAATTAAAGAAGATGTGTTGGCCGCGGCACGCGTCGGAGAAGGCGATGGAAATAGTTTCGACGGCTGCAGTCTGACCTAGCGACAAGTCGACTTGGCAGGCTGAAGTATCGCGGGTGTCAGGCGCTAAGGGCTGCTTTAAAAATTCTGGGCCGATGGCAGAGGCTGGCATTGGGTTTGGCGTTTTAAGCAAAGGGATCCTCAATAGCTAGTGATATCAAACGTCTAATGAGTGAAGTATACGATACAGTGGTGAACGAAACATCCTATTTGCATGTAGCTCGATCACTAAGTGCGCATAATGTATATTATGTTAAATCACCTGTTATTAGACGCTACCGTTTATCGCCTTGCATTAGGATGAGCGTGACAAATATTTTAGATGGGATCAGGACAAACAACCCTCCGCCAATAAGTAACGCAACCCAACGAATGGCTGCAACGCCACCTGTACTGGCGAGATCGGTAAACAAAAATATAGGCACACCCGCAGCGACCATTGCGATACCCAGTACCATCAAGCAATTAAATAACCACTTCCACTTCTGTTCACTCACGGTGTTCTCAGTATTTAGTCAGTTAATGCATTAATAATGCGAGGACCGTTAGCGCTGTAAGATGAGCTAAAACAAAAATGGTGCAATATCTTGTCGGTGAATGCGTGGTAATGACTAGTTCGGCCCTGAAAAAACGAACTGAAGTTCTAGTACTTCGGCGTTAGCTTTCTGAACTTCAAGTGTCAGTATCCAGCGCATATCGTTTTGGGTGCAACTCGCTAAATACATATCACCTTTAAAATGCCCCGCTTTATGTTGGTCGAGCAATACGGGGATGTATCCCATATACATATTGTCACCAGTCAGTTTGCTACCGATGACAATAGCTGATGACTCAGAAAGCGTTATGTTTATCGGTAGTGGGATCTCATTGGCGTACTCTTCCTGCTCGAGCCAAAACTCAGCTTTTACGCCTGCGACTGTTATGTTGCATTTAGCTAGCTGTGGGCGACAATCATTACTATCCGTTACTTTTGATGCATCGTGCTTCTCACAAGCCGGCAAAAAAAAGGCGATAAAAACTACCAACAAAAATGGTGAAAGCTTGTGGAATGTATTCATTAGCATGCGCTTTCTCTCACTACGAAAATCTTTAATTAGAAGCCCATTTGTTGTGTGGGGTCATCGCTATCTTTTTACAAATGAGTGACGTAGAATGCCGACCGGTTTAACGTTAGGTTAAAAACCACTGATATTTTGTGATTTTAACTGGCGCTTTTACTGAAACACCATAACAATTTAACGATTCGACCTCTTAAGTCGAACAACGTAGCAAAAAGCAGCAGCGGAAGCCCGAATATGAGCCAAGCAACCACCTCTCACGCTGATTATAACTACACCGTAGTACGCCAATTCACAGTGATGACCATCATCTGGGGAATTGTCGGCATGGCGGTCGGCGTTCTAATCGCGGCCCAGTTAATCTGGCCAGCATTAAATTTTGAAACTCCTTGGCTGACCTACAGCCGATTAAGACCTCTTCATACCAATGCGGTTATCTTCGCATTTGGTACCTGTGCATTAATGGCGACATCTTTATATGTTGTCCAGCGCACTTGTCAGACAAAACTCTTTGGTGGCTCGTTAGCTAGCATTGTGTTCTGGGGGTGGCAGCTCGTTATTGTCTCCGCGGCAATCACCTTGCCGATGGGGCTGACTACTTCAAAAGAGTATGCAGAACTTGAGTGGCCAATCGATATCTTAATTGCTGTCGTCTGGGTCATCTACGCTGTGGTGTTCTTTGGTACGCTCGCTATTCGTAAAACGTCACATATTTATGTGGCAAACTGGTTCTTTGGCGCTTTCATTATCACCGTTGCCATACTACACATTGTTAACAGCATGGCGATGCCTGTATCACTGTGGAAGTCATACTCAATATACGCTGGCGCTGTCGACGCGATGGTTCAGTGGTGGTATGGACATAACGCGGTAGGTTTTCTGCTGACCGCAGGTTTCTTGGGAATGATGTATTACTTCGTACCTAAGCAAGCTGGACGTCCGGTCTACTCATATCGCTTATCAATTGTTCACTTTTGGGCATTGATCAGTCTTTACATCTGGGCAGGCCCACATCACCTTCATTACACCGCCCTGCCCGATTGGACACAGTCTGTTGGCATGGTAATGTCAATTATTCTATTCGCCCCGTCTTGGGGGGGAATGATCAACGGTATCATGACTCTGTCAGGCGCTTGGCACAAACTGCGTACCGATCCCGTGTTACGTTTCCTTATTGTTTCTCTGTCTTTCTATGGCATGTCGACCTTTGAAGGTCCAATGATGTCAATTAAGACGGTAAATGCACTCTCCCATTACACCGACTGGACCATTGGTCATGTTCACTCCGGTGCGTTAGGTTGGGTTGCAATGGTGTCTATTGGCTCTGTTTACCACTTGATCCCAGCTCTGTTTAACCAAGGCCGCATGTACAGCACTAAGTTAGTGAATGTACATTTCTGGTTAGCAACAATCGGTGTGGTGTTGTACATCGTAGCTATGTGGATCAGCGGTATAATGCAGGGGATGATGTGGCGCGCGGTTAACACCGACGGCACCCTCACCTACAGCTTCGTGCAAGCACTAGAAGCATCGTATCCGTTCTACTTCGTGCGTTTTGTTGGCGGAGTGTTCTTCCTGGCAGGTATGTTCGTGATGGCATATAACGCCTTCAAGACCATAGCAGCGCCCGACGGCTCACTTGAAGAAGTGGTCGACGGCGAAGTTCAGCCAGCATAAGGGAGCGCGAAACAGATGAAATTTTCACACGAACTTATAGAAAAAAATGTTGGCATGTTGGCGATATTTATCGTCATCGCCATTAGCTTTGGCGGTTTGGTTGAAATCACACCGCTCATCTTCCAAAAGGAAACAACGCAACCAGTTGATGGCTTGCGTCCATATACCGCGTTAGAGATGGAAGGCCGCGATATATATATCCGTGAAGGTTGTAACGGCTGCCATAGTCAAATGATCCGTCCATTCCGCGCTGAAACTGAACGCTATGGTCACTACTCTGTGGCCGGAGAGTCGGTATGGGAGCATCCATTCCTTTGGGGCTCTAAGCGTACCGGGCCAGATTTGGCTCGAGTTGGTGGGCGTTATAGTGATGAGTGGCATCGTTTACACCTGATCGATCCTCGCGCAGTGATCCCTGAATCGAATATGCCGGGCTTTCCGTGGTTAGCTGAAAATGCTGTATCTAGCGAACTTACGCTGAAGAAAATGCAGGTTTTCCGCGATAATTTTGGTGTGCCATATGGCGATGACGCGGCACTCGAAGCTGACGTCGCTACGCTTGAAGGCAAAACCGAAATTGATGCATTGGTGGCCTATCTTCAATCACTCGGTAAAGCACTCAAATAAGGTGCGATGATGGATTACGGAACATTTAGAGGTGTTATCACTGTCATCATCCTGGTGGTTTTTATTGGGATTGTTGTCTGGGCGTACAGTAAGCGTAGGAAGTCAGCGTTCGATGAAGCCGCGAACATGATTTTTGACGACAAAGATGCCCAACAGGAAAAAGACAACAAGCAGGAGTCTTAAAGAATGAGTACCTTCTGGAGTTTATGGATTATCGTCCTCACCTTTGCATGCTTGATACTTTGTGCGGGCATTCTTTGGTGGTGTTTAAAAGACAAAATGGGTGTTGAAGAGGGCCAGAGTATGGGCCATAGCTTCGACGGCATTGAAGAGTTGAATAACCCGCTGCCGAGATGGTGGAGCATCATGTTTATCGTGACCTTCATCTTTGGTTTGGGCTATTTAGCACTGTATCCTGGGTTAGGTAACTTTGGCGGATTGCTGGGGTGGAAAAGCTCTAACCAAGGCATCTTATCGCTAGCGCAATCACGCGCTGAAGCAGCTAAAGGCGAAGGTATTGTTCAATACGATCGTGAAGTTGCGATGAAAGATGCACGCTTTGCTGAGGTATTGAAACCTTTCGTTGAGAAGCCTATCGCTGAGTTGGCCTATGATCCGGAAGGATTGCGTATCGGGCAACGTTTGTTCCTGCAAAACTGCGCGCAATGCCATGGTTCTGATGCCCGTGGTGGTACTGGATTCCCTAACCTGACAGATGGCGCTTGGTTGTATGGCGGTGAGCCTGAAACAATCCGTCAGACGTTACTGCACGGTCGTCAAGGTGTAATGCCGGGCTGGAGCTCAATGGGCGAGCAAGCGATCGAAGAACTTGCTTCTTATGTTTTGAGCTTGTCTGGCCGTAAGGTAAACGATAAGGAAGCGCAAGCTGGTAAGTTGAAGTTCGCAGTTTGCGCAGCCTGCCACGGTGCCGATGGTAAAGGTAATAAAGCACTTGGTGCGCCGAATTTAACCGACAACATCTGGTTATATGGTGGTTCACGTAGCGCGGTATTAGAAACGCTGCGTAACGGGCGTAACGGTGTGATGCCTGCTTGGAAAGATATTCTAGGTGAAGACAAGGTTCATATTATCTCAGCCTACGTCTACCGTTTATCCAACCCCGAGAAGCCAGCTGAATAAGCCTGCTCTCAGGAATAAAGGCCGCTTACTTTAAGCGGCTTTTTTATTTCTTCTGTTAAAGACGCTCTGCACTAGTGTCAGGTTCAAGCTAGCGCAGTATAATAGCGCCGCCCTATTACATTGGAATCGTTATGCAAACTCCCTGGTATAAGCAGTTTTGGCCCTGGTTTCTGATCGCACTGCCAAGCGCGGCAGTTATTGCTAGTTTTAGCACGCTATATATTGCCGCAAACAATGCGCCCAACATGGTAATCGACGATTACTATAAAGAAGGAAAGGCAATTAACCTTGAGTTAGCGCGAGAAAAACACGCTGCCGAACTAGGTATCGCGCTCAAAGTTTTGATTGCGCAAGCCGAGTCTGGCGACGTTGAATTGCGTGTAAGTCACCAAGGTACTGTTCCGGCCACGCTTGGCGCCTTACGCATTCACCTGTATCACCCAACCATCAGTGACCGCGATATCCATCAACTGTTAACCGCTGATGCCAATGGTGATTATCGCACCTCCATCGATGGCTCTTTTGATGGTAAGTGGCGATTATCTATTGAATCTCTAACCGATGATTGGCGTCTGCAGAAAACCTTCACCTACCCCAACGAAACACAGATTGCGCTGCTCCCATAGCGTTCGTGTTGTGCACAATAGAAGGCCTGCAGTTTTAGGAGCGATACTTGACTGACTGTTTTCACTGCGGTGACCCCATACCTGCGGGCCCTCTCCGAGTTGTAACGATTGGCGGCAACGAACAGCCGATGTGCTGTCCCGGTTGCCAAGCGGTTGCGCAAAGCATTGTCGATGCCGGGCTCTCAAGTTTTTATGACTACCGCACAACAGACTCAGACAAAACAGATGTACCGAATACGGAGCAACTCAACGAATTGCTCGCCTATGATCTTCAGGAAGTACAGCAAGAGTTCGTTGCCACCAACAGCGAAAATCACAATGAAACCATACTGACCATTGATGGTATTCGCTGCGCGGCCTGCGCCTGGTTAATAGAGCACCATGTTGGGCAACTTGCCGGTGTCTACAAGGTCAGCGTTAACACAACAACCCACAGGGTCGTCATCGCTTGGGAGCAGTCAGAGATAAAGCTGTCTGAGATCCTCGCTCAGTTACGCTCCATTGGCTATCGTGCAACGCCTTTTCAGCCCGGCGTTGAAGAGGCTGAGTTTCGCAAGCAGTATCAACGTTATTTAATACGTTTAGGGATCGCCGGGCTTGCGACTATGCAAGTGATGATGTTTGCAATTGGGCTCTATTTTGGCGTGTTCAGTGACTTAGAGGATCAGTTCAGGGATCTTTTGCGCTGGACAAGTTTGATTATGGCCACACCCGTCATACTCTACTCCGCTCTACCCTTTTATCGCAACGCACTCCAAGGACTGAAAGCTTTGCAGTTAAACATGGATCTTCCTGTTTCAATTGCCTTGCTTCTAGCCTATTCAAGTAGTGCCTATGCCACCGTTTTAAGCACTGGCGAAGTCTATTTCGAATCGGTTTCTATGTTCGCCTTTTTCCTATTGTTAGGACGATTTCTGGAGATGAAAGCGCGGCGGCGCGCCAGCGAAACAGGTTCGAATCTGCTTAAGTTGTTGCCAGCTAAGGCCAATAAGCAAAACCAGTTCGGGGAGTATGAACTGGTCGCAGCGTCAATACTGACGGAAGGTGATCTCATTCGTATCGTCCCCGGGGAAACTATTCCCGCGGACGCCATCATTAGTACCGGTCAAAGCCGTTTTGATGAATCGATGCTCACAGGTGAGAGTTATCCTGTGCAAAAAAGTGTCGGTGAAACTATTTATGCCGGCAGCGTTAACCGCGATCAGATAGTTACTGGTCAGGTGCTACGCAGCCGCAATAATAGCGTGTTGAGCGATGTTGTACGGCTACAAGCCTCGGCCTTGCAAGATAAACCTAAAATAGCCCACATTGCAGATGCGATCGCTAAATGGTTTGTGCCGGGCTTACTCATTATTTCGATTGCTACGTATATTGCTTGGTTACAGATTGATGCCTCTGAAGCCTTTTGGATCACTCTATCTGTACTCGTGGCGACGTGTCCTTGCGCGTTAAGCTTGGCCACGCCAACTGCAATTACCTGCGCCTATGCCAATCTGAGTCGACTAGGTTTGTTGGTTAGGCGTGGTAACGTGCTTGAAGCCTTATCTAAGGTAACCGAAGTAATTTTTGATAAGACAGGCACCTTAACCGAAGGTGACCTTGTCGTTTCAACGTTTGCGGTTGCGACCGGTCACTCAGAGAATGAGGTTTTAAGTCAGGCCGCAGCGCTTGAGCTAGGGCAACAGCATCCGGTAGCAGTTGCTATTATGGCTAAGGCACGTCATCTATCGCTGCCCTTACCCCAAGTCCATGATATTCAGGTATACCATGGTGATGGTGTTACAGGTTCAATCGAACAAAGGAAAATCTGGTTAGGGCGCCCTGGTTGGTTGCAAGAAAATGGTATTTCAATCCCTACCCCATGGCTAGATGCCAGCGCTGTGATCTGCTTTTCCGAACACCCTGTTGGCGCCTTTTATGTTGACGATAATTTGCGACAAGATACCAGCAGCGCATTGCAAGCGCTGCAGTCGCGAAAGATCCAAACCACTATTTTAACGGGTGATGACTCCAACCGATTGAAAAAGTCATTCTTGGCCTTGTCTCTTAAACGTTATCTGTCTGGCCAACGTCCTGCCGATAAGTTGGCATATATTCGCCAGAAGCAAAATGATGGCGAATATACTTTGGCCGTTGGCGACGGTGTTAATGACGCACCACTGCTGGCTGCGGCCCATTGCTCAGTAGCCATGGGCGGCGGTACGGATTTGGCTAAGGTCAGCGCAGATGCGATCCTTCCCAGTAACAGGTTAACGGTTTTGATTGATGCATTGGATCTGTCAAAACGTGCGATGCGTATTACCAAGCAAAACTTGGCATGGGCATTGGCCTACAATTTATGCATTATTCCGCTGGCTGTCAGCGGATATATCGCGCCCTATTTCGCAGCACTTGGTATGAGCTTAAGCAGTCTACTCGTTGTCTCCAACTCACTAAGGTTACTGAATCGAAAATGAGCATACTTTATGTATTGATCCCTATCGCGATTATATTTGTCTTTGTCGCCATTGGCGTTTTCGTTTGGGCCGTGCGTAGTGAACAGTTTGAGGATTTGGAGCGCCATGGGAGTGACATTCTGTTTGATGAGAAGCGAAACACCCCTGTGAAAGACGCAACCAAAGCACAGTCAGGCAAGTCCGCCAAATGATTGAAAATCAAGTCGTCGCGGCTTTTATGGTTGGCGTGCTAGGTAGTGGCCACTGTGCGGGTATGTGCGGTGGCCTGGCATCTGCAATTCTCACTGGCACAAATCGCCATGCATTCCTGCGTTCACTGTTTTTATCACTCGGTCGTGTTAGTAGTTATGCTATTGCAGGTGCACTTATTGCCTCTGCGTCTACCTCTTTAACCTCATTGTCGGCGCTTAAATCTATTGTCACAGCATTTGAGTTGCTGGCAGGCTTGATGATTGTATTGGCTGGACTCTATATTTCGGGCTGGTACTTAGGCTTAGCCAAATTTGAATTGGTCGGCCAGGGTTTGTGGCGGAAGCTGCAGCCGATTTCAGTTAAGTTTCTACCTATCACCTCGCTGAAATCAGCTGCCTGTTACGGCTTTCTATGGGGCTGGCTGCCTTGTGGTCTGGTTTACTCGACACTGACTTGGACGTTAAGCGCTGATAGCCCATGGCATGGGGCTGCAATAATGTTGGCGTTTGGCATCGGTACAATGCCAACAATGATAGGTATTGGTACGTTTAGTGAGCAGGTTAAAAGAGTACTAAAGAACAAACAGTTACGTAACTTGTTTGGGATCATGGTTATTAGTTTAGGATTGTTGACACTATATAGTGCGCTAGAACGTACCAGTTGGTTCTAAACAAGGTAAATAGTGTGTATCATTACGTATCTGTGCAATATTTAGGTAACGTAATGGGATACGATAAAGCCAGTGGAGCCGCAGGCTCTAGAGTTATGAACGGCGCCTGTGCAATTCATTGTCAAAACTGCAGTATCAGCCAACTCTGCATTCCTTTTACACTTAACGATAGTGAACTCGATAAGTTAGACGAGATCATTGAGCGGAAAAAGCCGATCCATAAAGGTGATGAGCTTTTTCAAGCCGGCGACGAGCTTAAGGCGCTATACGCCATCCGCTCTGGCACTGTTAAGAGTTATACCATCACTGAGCAAGGTGAAGAGCAAATTACCGCCTTCCATTTGGCTGGTGATATTGTCGGCTTTGATGCCATTAACACGGGTCAACATCAGAGCTTTGCTCAAGCATTAGAAACTGCGATGGTGTGCGAGATCCCCTACGACACATTAGACGACCTGTCTGGTGCCATGCCCAAACTTCGTCATCAGGTAATGCGCTTGATGAGTAACGAAATTGTTGGCGACCAAGAGATGATTGTCTTACTTAGTAAGAAGAGTGCTGAAGAGCGGTTGGCCGCTTTCATTTACAGTTTGTCTCGTCGTTTTGGTGAACGTGGATTCTCCTCAAAAGAGTTCCGCCTTAGCATGACTCGCGGCGATATAGGGAATTATCTCGGCCTGACGGTAGAGACTATTTCCCGACTTCTCGGACGTTTCCAGAAAAGCGAAATGATAGAAGTTAAGGGCAAATACATCACTATTTTAGATGATGACCAATTGACCGAGCTAGCCGGCGCAAGCGGCGAGTAACATCTCTCATCTGTTTTTGCGCTGGATTGGTTAATGGTTGATCCAGCGCAACCTCCTTCCCTACCGTTTTTGATTTAAAAAGCCTACATTTAACTACGAGCCCAGTAGTCTATCCTTAGCACAAACCCCCTTTATTTTGGGCTTGGAGGATGTATGGCAAACTTCAATTCTCTACTTGTCGTTGTTGACCCTACGCGTAGTGAGCAAGGGGCACTTAGTCGGGCTGTTGAACTGGCCGAAAAGACCGGTGCGCAGATCAAAGTCTTCTTGGCAATTTATGACTTTTCCTATGAGATGACTACCATGCTTTCCGGCGAAGAGCGTGAAGCTATGCGCCGTGGTGTGATCAGCCAGCGTGAAGAATGGTTAACTGAAGTTATTGATGGCTATGCTGATCGCGAGCTGCCTATTCAGGTAAAAGTCGTGTGGCACAATCGTCCTTTTGAAGCAATCATTCAGGAAGTGCTCCGTGATGGCCATGATCTGATTGTCAAAGCCACTCATGAACATGACAAACTTAAGTCTGTTATTTTCACACCAACTGATTGGCACTTAATGCGCAAGTCACCCGTACCTGTGCTGCTGGTAAAACAACATGCCTGGCCAGCTAAAGGTAACATTCTTGCTGCGGTGAATTCCGGCAGTGAAGAAGAGGCGCACATCTCGTTGAACACGCAGATCGTCACGGCGGCCAATGATATGGCAACGCTATTGGATGCGGATGTTCATTTGGTTAATACCTACCCGGGTACACCAGTGAATATCGCTATTGAGATCCCAGAATTTGATCCTAAATCTTATAACGAGGCAGTTTGCGATCACCATGTGAAAGAGTTACATAAACAAGCTGAACATGGCGGTATAGATGTGTGCAACTGCCACGTAAAAGAAGGCCTGCCGGAAGATATTATTCCCCGTTTAGCTGACGATCTTGATGCTGAGCTGGTGATTTTGGGTTCTATCGGTAGAACAGGTTTGTCAGCGGCTCTGATTGGGAATACCGCTGAGCACATAATCGACAGTTTGAACTGTGATGTATTAGCACTTAAACCGGCGGGGTTTGTCTCTCCGGTTGAACTTGATGATTAAGGTAAAAAATAATAACAATAGCCTGGGGGGCTTGAAGCCCCGCTGTCCAGAGAACAGTCGGTGTAGCTATGAGTTAAAGGGCTGCACCTTAAAAGGGATAGCCTTATGCACGTTAAACAAAGTGAAGCGCTGCTCGAAGAGTTGCGGCGCAGTAAAGCGACCTTAGCTGAAGATATACTGAGTTGGATAGATCAGCAGCCCAATTCGCTATATGAAAAAACCCATGTACCGATGGGGCTTTATGCCACAATATACGAAGGCCAACCACGGCGTTACCTCGAAGGTATCAAGATTGTTGGTGTCAATCGTGACAGCGCCTTTAAGTGGTTCTCAGATATGCCCACTACCTGCCCTATTCGTTCACTGTTTGCTGCTTGGTTGCATAATTATGATGAACGAGATATCGAACTAGACCCCTCTTCAACGCTACTTATTACTCGCCAAGGTGTCGTTTATGGTGATTACGACAGTGAGTATGCCAACATGCAATTAGTGGAGTTGTTGCAGGTTTATCGGTTCCTTACCTCTGTTTGCTGTTCACTGGTAGACACTGAACAAGCGACTATGGCTCAGCCTACTGCAAGTGACATTCACAAGAATACAAAGACAAAACGTCGGCATATTCACTTTCGTTTAGCATTGCCCGGCGCAAAATTGATGCGTCGCCTAGCAGGTGCGGCGAGGTAGGTAGTTACATCTGCTAGTTAATAACGCTTACCTTATCTAGCGGCAATCCGTATAATGTGCGCCCTCTTTGATCTGTCATCGAACTTCAGGGCGCACCATGAAACCCAAAGCACAGTACAACTTCAATAAATTACATAAGCGCTTACGCCACTCTGTCGGGCGTGCTATTGCTGACTTTAATATGATCGAAGAGGGCGACAAGATCATGGTCTGCTTGTCCGGCGGTAAAGACAGCTACACCATGCTTGAGATCCTGCAAAATTTACAAAAGAGTGCACCGGTTTATTTCCAGCTAGTGGCCGTCAACCTGGATCAAAAGCAGCCTGGTTTTCCGGAGCATATCCTGCCTGCTTATCTTGAAGATCTCGGCGTTGAGTACAAGATCGTTGAGGAAGACACCTACGGTATTGTTAAAGAAAAAGTGCCTGAGGGAAAAACAACCTGCGCACTTTGTAGTCGGTTGCGTCGCGGCATCATCTATCGAACCGCAAAAGAGATTGGTGCGACTAAAATTGCCCTTGGCCATCACCGAGATGACATCTTGGAGACGCTTTTTCTGAATATGTTTTTCGGTGGCAAGATGAAATCAATGCCACCTAAATTAGTTAGCGACAACGGTGAGCATGTTGTTATTCGTCCGTTGGCTTACTGTAGAGAAAAAGACATCATCCCTTTTGCCGAGCATAAAGGATTCCCGATCATCCCATGTAACTTATGTGGTTCTCAGGAAAATCTGCAGCGCCAATCAGTCAAGGCGATGCTAAGTGACTGGGACAAACGGTTCCCTGGACGGATAGAAACAATGTTTCGGGCGATGCAGAATGTTGTTCCATCTCACCTAGCAGATCATCAGCTATACGATTTTGCTTCAATAGAAGCGACCGGTGCACCTGTTGAAGATGGTGACACCGCCTTCGATAACGAAACATTCGCTAGCCAGCCTGTTAACAAAGATATCAACGCAGGTGAACGCTTAGAAATAATAGAAGTCAGCTAATTACTTCTTCGGTGCCAACCAAAGTCGGATAGAGGTTGGTACCGAACTCATGGTTAATCGGTTTGCCATCGATAGCTGCGCTAATGAAAGTTGTATCTCATCGGCTTGGCTAACTAACACGGTTACGTCATTCCCAGCCTCTGACGAAATTAGTGTTACTTCGCTCTCTGCATCGAAAGATAGTGTGGCACCGACAATTTCTGGAAGCATAAACTTGCTGACTCCCGCAAAATCCCTCATCAGTGCGTAAAGCTGGTTTAGTTGTTTAACCAACTCGTCGGCGTCATAACTGGCCTTTGGTCTTTTTAGCGCTAATGCAATGGTCAATTCGCATGGCTGTTTTGTTTGTAAGGCGACAACCGCTTTGTCACTGTACAGCTTCCTATCATAAGGAATTAACAATACTGACTCGCTTGTATAGACAAGTGGTAACTCATAGTTTTTATTAAATATTTTTCCTGACTCGATGGCACATGCCGCGTTACTAGCACCAGTTTCTAGTAGACGAAAAACGATATTAGAATCAGGGTAGTCACCTTGATAAAGCACCTTAAGTCGCTGATAGAATGGCTTGTATTCCATCGTTAAGGTATTTGCATTCGCCTGCGTGCCGTACGCCAAGCCGATGGTTAGCAGTAAACCAACAAACAGTTTTGTACTGCACGATGTCATTGTGTTAACTCCGTAAATAGCTTGGCGTTGTAGCGTAACATAGCGGCTAGCTCTTCAACGTAAGCCTCACCACGTTCAGAATATCCCACCAATCCAGAGACCAACTCGTTAGCATTGATCTGCCGTTGTTCTTCACGCTGGGCTTGGCGAATGTCTCTAAGCGGCTTATAGGTTGGATGGGTATTAAGGTTCAAGAAGTAAGCGTAAACCGCCTCTTCCATCGAAGCGAAGCGGGCGACCTCATGGACGGCGCCGTCATTGCGCGCCTTCGGCACCATGCCACAGCCTTGGCGATAGCACCAAAGCCCAAACAGGTTATACCCTTCCCTAGCGAATCTTGATGTTCCCCAGGCGGACTCGTTTGCAGCCTGCACCAGCACAAGTTCATACGGTAATATGTCCAGGCGCTTTAATAGTCTGTTGAGACTTTCATCTGATACTGAAAATGACTGGATACGGTAACGCACGGCTATCGCCTGCAGTTGATAGAGAGACTTCGCCGACAAGCTACCTTTTGCTTGCAGCTCATCGAGGAACCCTTCAACTTGGCGCCGCATTTCTAAAATCTCAGCGTTGTTCGCCATCACAAATGGCTTTAGGTAGCGAAAGAAGGCGATTTTCTTCGTTTTGACATCGCCAATGGCGGCGAAATCAGGAAGATCTTTGGCGCTCGCCACTTCTTCCTTTTCAACAACGTCTGGCGTACGAAAATAGCTGATCATGCTTAAACTCAGCACCGAGATCAGGGCAATACTGAAAATGAAGCGGGTATCTCTAGTCACCATACAACTAATACTTCTCACTGGCTCTATGCGGAAAAACTACCATCATCTGTCGAGGAACGTTCGACTGGTTCCTCTACGGTTGCATCACCAAAAATGGCATCAAACATCACCCCTTTAGCGAAATACAGCATGGGTACAGCCCAAATCAGGAGTAAGCTGAACATCATGGTGCTTTGTACCTGCTCCATGCCTTGACCAGATAAATATACAGCCAAAGGAATCGCCGCCAGACCCATTGCCGGCGTGAGTGCCAAGAACACTAGAAACAGTTTAAACCACTGATGGTGGGCAGCGCGTATTGAGAGGTAAACCGCCTTGGTCGGCGATATGCCGCGATCCAGCATCAGCATGATGGCGAACGATGTACCGACCGCTAAATAGATCGCAGGCAATAACAGCAACACTAAGCCCAGTTGTAACAATATGGTAATTAGCACCTGTACCAGTGCCAGTGGCGCAAAGTATTTCAGGTAATTAAACACGTCGGTAACCTGAACCGGCGCACCACGCGAACGGCGCAGCGCCATCATATCCAAGCCGCCCCAGAAAGGCGCAGCGATCAACGTTGCTATCAAATTGGCTACGCCATCGATACCTTCATTACCGCCCTCTCCGCCGCCTAGCATCAAACTCATAATATGCTGAGCGCCAATATTGATGGCCACTGCGAATAGAAATGCGAATAGCACGGGCAGTTTATTTTGCTGGGTCAGTTGCCAGGATTTTTTCAATACCTGTTTTACACTGACGCTGTATTCACCACTTATAGCCCGCTGAATAGCAGGTGAATCTTTAGGATCGTTAAACATATTTCACTAACTGATCGATGAGTTGAGGGGGATTATAGAGGATCAGCGCTGGAGGTGAAGCTTTGTCTCAATATTCGAACGCATCCCTTCCCATAAGCAGAACTTACCAACGTAACTAGATCGCCGCGTAGTCACATTCAGTTGGTCATCGGTCAGCGACAACGACCAGTGATGGTTAAGTTCATCTTCAGCCTCCAACGACTCAACCAATGCCCTGTCCAGGCACCAAACATTAGTCTGTTGAAAAAGGTGGGGCCGGAATGCTTCGTTGTCTAGCTCATCGGCAAACAGAACGATATGTAGATTTTCGAATTGATGTAGGTAGCGCTTCAGCTGATGCTCCGCGGGGATCGCGATAACCACGCCGAGCGCTTCATCTTCGGTATAAAGATCTGGGAACTCCTTACTTTCAGCATTGGCGTTTATCCGTAGAGATTCATCGTAAAACAGACAAAACATCAGTAAGCGGAGATACAGGTGGTCGCTAATCTCGGAGCCACTTAGCGCCATCGTGGTGCTGACACGATAGTAGCGTTGCTCCGATTCAATGGCGATATCAGCATGTAACCTGTGTACCAAACGTTTATCACTCATATTCGCCTCATTACTGATCAGTTAGTGATGACAAGATCAATGACTAACTTAATGGCTAACACAACCAGCGCGACGCCGGTGATCCGCTCAAGCCAATAGCCCTTGCGTTGCAATGTACTTCTAAATCTCGGACTACCAATAAGCCACGCCAATAAACAGAACCAGGCAGCAGTGGCTAACGCCATATAGATGCCATAGAACAGCTTAATACCAACATCACGCTCAGGCGATATCACTACCGCAAACAAAGCAATGAAAAATAGCGTCGCTTTTGGATTAAGACCGTTAGTCATTAATCCCTTAACGAAAGCGGAACGCTGCATCACCTGCTCGCTATTTTGACTAAGCGTATCTGCCGCTGGTTTGGCTAGCATTGCTGACACGCCCAAGTAACCCAAGTATAGAGCGGCAAGCAGCGTAAACAGCGTTAATAGTGCAGGCATCTGTTGAAAGAGCAGTGACACCCCTGCCAACGACAAGCCAACATGCCAGAGAATTGCGGTGCCCACCCCTAGTGCGGTTATCATCGCGATGCGTCTGCCCGACCGGATCGCCGTTTGGGTCACCACCGCAAAATCAGGCCCAGGGCTTGCCACTGCTAAGCCATGGATAACCACGATAGTAAGAAACTCTGGAAACCAAGGTGAATTCAACATAATCAGCGACGGCTAGTTACCTGCAACGGGTAACCTCTTTAAATAATCGATAAATGCAGGCACCAAACTGCCTGCGGGGCCATAAAATGTGTATTGAAACTCCGAGCTGGTGGATGATGGCTCCAGGTTCAGTTCAACCGTGCACGCTCCAACTTGGTTTGCTTCGCGACAAAAACCTGCTGCAGGGTAAACATTGCCCGACGTACCTATGGAGATAAACATATCAGCGCAGGATAGTGCTTGGTAGATCCGATCCATCTCCATTGGCATTTCGCCAAACCAAACAATGTCAGGGCGCAATGTCTCACTCAAACCACAGCAGTCACACTTCATTGATTCGTCCAAAACTAACGGCGCACGGGTCACATGGCCGCTAACCGCACAACGTGCCTTTAATAACTCACCATGCATATGGATCAATTGCGCCTGGCCCGCGCGGTCATGTAGATCATCGACGTTTTGAGTAACGACCAAAAGTTGGCCCGAAACCGCTTGATCAAATTCTGCGAGTGCAAGATGAGCCGGGTTAGGTACCACATCATCACTCTGCAGGTGTTGGCGTCGGGCATTGTAAAATCGATGCACCAAGGCTGGATCACGGGCAAACCCCTCCGGAGTCGCAACGTCTTCGATTCTGTGGTCTTCCCACAAACCATCAGCCGCCCTAAACGTACGTATGCCAGACTCCTGAGATATACCTGCGCCAGTCAGTACGACGATGTTTTTAGGACGATTCTTCAATGGTAAATCAAAGTGTTGCATAGAATTCCTCCAGTGAGCCTGAGTTCAGCCTACACCCTTAAACGGGCAATTAGTTAGACCCAGCGCAAATGTTTTCTCTGTCGTTTTTTGTCGGAGGGGATGAAATAACCAAAAAACGCAGTACTTCAGTGCCATTATTTTTTAGCTGATGGGGTGTCTCGGGTGTTATTGCTACACCCTGCCCCTGCTTCAAGTGGAAGTCTTGGCTGGCTGTGATGATGGTGGCAACGCCGCTTAAAACATAAAAAAATTGTTGTGCTTGATGATGAATATGAAGCACCTCGCCCGCCCCTGGTGCAACCTCCTCTTCGATAACACTGAGCTTAGGATCAGCCAGAAGATGCCAACCAAAACATCCTTGGTTCCATTGATAAGGCGTGATGCTTTTACGATCTACAACTTGGTTTGACACAGTCGCTTTACTCCGAAAAAAAGCCCGCTAGAGTGCGGGCTTATTTAATCACGGTAAATTTTTTAACGCATATTGCGCAGCGCTTCAATACGCTTATCCAGCGGGGGGTGGCTCATAAAGAACTCAGACATACTCTTTTTGCCATTGATACCAAAGGCCGCAAGTTGCCCCTCCAACTGTGTTTCAGGAGCTGGTTGCTTCAATCGTTCGAGTGCTGCGATCATTTTCTCTTTACCTACCAACCGTGCAGAGCCCTCATCAGCACGAAACTCTCGTTGCCGTGAGAACCACATAACAATGGTACTTGCCAGGATCCCGAATACCAGTTCGAGTACCATAACAACACCAAAGTAAGCAAAACCGCCTAAACCGCCACCCTCTTCATCGCCACGTAAGAAGTTATCAATAATATTGGCAACAATACGGGCAAAGAAAATAACAAAGGTATTTACTACACCTTGCAGCAAACTCATCGTGATCATATCGCCGTTCGCCACGTGGCTCACTTCATGGGCCAACACGGCTTCTGCTTCATCACGGGTCATGTTATTAAGCAAACCAACGCTAACCGCTACCAGCGCATCATTGCGTTTCATTCCAGTAGCAAAGGCATTGATCTCCTGACCAGGATAGATGGCAACTTCTGGCATACCAATGCCCGCTTTGGCCGCCTGACGCTGAACGGTATCGACTAGCCAGCGTTCGGTCTCGTTCGCTGGATTGGTAATAACATGCGCCCCAGTGGAACGTTTCGCCATCCACTTAGATATGGCCAGTGAAATGAAAGAGCCGCCAAAACCAAACACGGCTGCCAGTACAAGTAGAGACGCGATGTTGCCACGACCATACTGTAAGCCTGTCACGGAAAAGATAACGTTCAATACGATACCTAGCACTAATACAACGGCCAGGTTCGTTGCAATAAACAGTAAAACGCGCTTCATAAATGAAAACACCTCTTAGTACATAGTTATTTTATAGGTATGGTCGTTAAGACCGTTTTCAATGGAGTTTTACTTCATTTAGTAGGTAAAAAAATGTAACCAAATAAAAAGCCACCTGTGACGCAGGTGGCTTTGACGGTATTTTGGGAGACATGCGCAACTTTCGCTACGCTGCATCTGAGATTTGCTCAAATGCACGATTCCAATATAGTGTATTCTGGTAGTTCGAACTACAGATCTAGCTCAAAAAGCATTTCAAAATATTAACCAAAATTATGAAAAAACTCTTATTGTTAAGCAGCTCACGTTATCGCGATAATGCCTACCTGGCGCAGCCTCTGGCGATGGTCCGTGACTTTTTGCCGAGCGGTATACGAAAGGCTGTTTTCATCCCTTATGCGGGTGTCACCATCAGTCACAGCGTATATCACCGTATGGTCGCCGAGGCGCTACAACCTTTAAACCTGGATATCACCAATATCACTGATATGCAGGACCCGATCAAAGCCGTTCAAGCCGCTGAATTGATATTGGTGGGCGGTGGGAACACCTTCCAATTACTTGCTTCGTTATACGATCAAAAGTTGATCGATGCGATCCAAAACAAAGTAGACGCTGGTACGCCTTATATTGGTTGGAGCGCTGGCAGCAATATGGCTGGCCCAACGATTTGCACCACCAATGACATGCCGATCGTCTGTCCGCCGAGTTTCAATGCGTTAAACTTGGTGCCTTACCAGATAAATCCACACTTCACCGATGCAACTTTACCCGGTCATAACGGAGAATCACGCAGTCAACGTTTGGCAGAATACCTGACCGTTGCTCAAGATCAGCGGGTCATCGCCCTGCCAGAGGGATGCTGTATAAAAGTTGAGGGAGAACAGCACACCTATCATGGCGACACCGATGGTAAGGTGCTTCGTTACCAAGTCGATGCTGTGACACTGAAAGATGGCGACGACGTTCTTAACGCCTGATAAATCGCAGTAGCTAACACGCCTTTCAGCAAGTCAGCGTTTTCCATCGTGGGAAAACGCTGCACAATGCCTACAAAACCAAATCGAAATTGGTCACCTCTGTTTGTTGATAGCCAATTGTCCCGATCAGTGGCGCATCGATAAGCGATGCCAAGGTATCAATGTTTTCTGCTAAGAATTCCATCTCAGGCAACGGCGAGTTTGCTATCCACCCAACCAAATGACCACCCTGCGCTTTTATTTGCGCTGCCGTTAACAAGGCATGATTAAGGCAACCAAGTTTCATTCCCACCACCAAAATGACCGGCCACCGCATCGTAATAGGTAAACCTGAAAGTAGCTCACTATCATTAATCGGCACCATCCAACCGCCCGCACCTTCTACCAAGCAGATATCGGCATCGCGCTTTGCTATCACGTCCTGATGATGTTGTTGTAGCTCGGCAAGTGATACCTGAGCGTTATCTTGTGCGGCAGAGATATGGGGAGACGCTGGTGCATTAAAGCAGTATGGATTGACCTCTTGGTAAGTTGTTTCCAACTGCGTCGCAGCCATCAGCGCTAAGGCGTCCTCGTTTTCCAGCCTACCTGCGGGATTGAGTGTCCCGCCTGCTGCAACAGGTTTCGATACAGCCACCGACAGTCCTTGGTTTTGCCACCAGTGAATTAACTGAACCGACGTAAATGTTTTGCCGGCGTCAGTATCTGTGCCGGTTATAAATACTGTTTTCACATCATCCCTTTTGCTTAACGCTGTAACACCAACACGCCGATCTGATAGGTCGCCGGCAACTTATCATTGCTCAGGCGGAATGGTTCGTAGCCCGAAAGTAACCGCTGCACATCTAACTTACTCAAAGGGCTCTTGCGCTTATTCTCGGTCACCACATTAGCACCTACCGACTTCAATTCTCGGGTTAATGCAGTCAATCGCTGGTACTCAAGTGTCAGCGGTTCAACTTGAAGTCTTGCCACGCTAAAACGCTGTGTCTGTAGTTGTTCTGAAATATGCTCCGCGCTGAGGAAGTCATTCACATGGCGGTAATCATCCACTGAGCGCCATGCTTGTTCTAATTCAGCCAGTGAACCACGCAATAAGGTTGAAACTACCGCGCGCCCACCAGGCTTTAATACGCGGTAGATCTCCCGCAATGCCTGGTCTAGGTCGTGGCACCATTGCACCATGAGGTTGGAATACAAGGTATCAACGGTCGCGTCTAATAGTGGCAAAGACTCCGCATCCCCCTGCAACCAAAGGCATGAATCATCAGGGTATTGGCATTGCGCATGCTTGAGCATTCCCCGCGATAGGTCGATAGCGATAACGGTATCGGCGTTTTGCTGGATCTTACTTAGCTGCAAGCCCGTGCCACAGCCTAAATCCACCGCAACTCCGAGCGTCGGGCTTGGGTCTAAACATTGCCACAAACATTCGGCAGCATAACGCTGCAGCCTTGCGGCATCATCATAACTCTCTACAGCACGGCCAAAACTGGTTGCGATACGTTGTTTACTGCTGTTCGACGACAACCCTGTATTCCTCTGCGATTGCGGTGACAAGTGCTGCTATATCTTGTGCTTCATGGCTGGCGCTGATGGTGATCCTTAATCTCGCGCCGCCGACCGGCACGGTTGGTGGTCGAATCGCTCCTACCCAAAAGCCGCGTTCTTTAAGGCGCTCAGCTAACGCCATGGTGATAGCTACATCGCCAAGCAAAACAGGTTGAATAGCCGTGCTCGAGTCACCCAGCGGTAAACCGGCATCAGCAGCTTGTTGGCGAAATAGCATAATGTTTTTTTCAAGTAACTCTCTGCGCCACGGCTCCTCTTTCACTAAGCTGAGTGAAGCAAGCACGGCACACGCTTGTGCCGGTGGCATTGATGTTGTGTAGATGTAGTGACGACCAAACTGTTTCAGATACTCGATCACCGTATTACTGGCCGCAACAAACGCACCACCAACGCCTAACGCTTTGCCAAAGGTTGCCATATAGATACGGATCGCTTGCGGCATTACCTGGGCTAGGCTGCCGCGGCCGTTGCCGGTCACACCAAACGCATGGGCATCGTCAACCATCAACCAAGCGTCGTGTTGATTACACAAAGAAGCAATATCATGGATCGGCGCGGTGTCACCATCCATGCTGAAAACCCCTTCAGTCACCACCAGTTTGTTGCGACCAGATTGCTGAAGACGTTGCCCAAGATTGGCCAGATCGTTGTGCTTAAAGCGGGTCATTCGTGCGGCGCAGTTCAATCCACCGTCAATTAAAGAGGCGTGATTAAGCTTATCTTGGATCAGTAGATCCTCTTTGGTCAGCAACGTAGCTAACACGGCTGAATTAGCCGCAAAGCCAGAGTTAAACAGCAATGCACTTTGCTGGCCAGCAAAGTCAGCCACAGCTTCTTCCAGCTCAGCATGGGCGTGGTTATAGCCCGTAATAAGAAAGGAGCCACCTGAACCGCAACCGTATTTATCTGCGCCGGCTTTCCATGCTGCGATCACTTTAGGGTGATGGGCTAGGCCAAGATAATCATTACTGGCGAAATTAAGATAACGCTGACCGTCACCTTCCTGATCCAACGCCAAATAACGACCACTGCCGGTAACGAATAGATGTCGCTGCCGCTGCAATGACGCTAAACGGCGCGCATCTAATTCATCTGCCAGATGTTCAAACGCCATCGCAATTAATTGGCTTCGTAGAACATTTTGTCCTGCTGGCTTTCAACCACGGCGGACATAAGAACCTGCTCATGGGCCTCGTCACTGGCTTCTTCGCGCTGCTCCACTTTGATGCCCAGCGTATTGAACAAGCGGTGATCGTCAGAAGTTTCCGGATTGGGTGTTGTCAGCAGCTTGTCGCCATAGAAAATCGAGTTGGCACCAGCAAGGAAAGCCAAAGCTTGCATCTGGTCATTCATCTTTTCGCGGCCAGCAGACAAACGCACATAAGAAGCTGGCATCAAGATACGCGCGACGGCAATAGAGCGAATAAACTCAAATGGGTCGAGGTCATCCACTTGATCAAGCGGGGTGCCTTTTACTTTAACCAGCATATTAATTGGTACGCTTTCTGGCTGCATTGGCAAGTTAGCCAATTGCACCAACAAACCGGCACGGTCCTGACGGCTTTCCCCCATACCGACAATACCACCTGCACATACTTTCATTCCTGCAGAACGCACATGGGACAACGTGTCTAAGCGGTCCTGATAAGTTCGGGTGGTAATGATTTCACCATAGTATTCAGGCGAGGTATCTAGGTTATGGTTGTAGTAATCCAGCCCGGCCTGGCCTAGCACTTCTGCTTGCTCTACCGTCAATTTGCCCAGCGTCATACAGGTCTCCAGACCCATCTCTTTCACGCCTTCAACCATCTGCACCAAATAAGGCATATCCCGTTCTTTTGGATTGCTCCACGCAGCCCCCATACAAAAACGGCTTGCACCTTTATCTTTTGCTTGAGCCGCTTCCTGCAAAACTTTTTCAACTTCTAGCAAGCGCTGGCGTTCAACATCAGTATGGTAATGCCCACTTTGCGGACAGTACTTGCAATCTTCTGCACAGGCGCCGGTTTTAATCGACATCAGCGTACTGACCTGGACTTGGTTCGGATCGAAGTTGGCACGATGAACGGTTTGCGCCTGGAACATTAAATCGTTAAAAGGTAATGCGAATAGCTCTACAACCTGTTTAACGGTCCACTGGTGACGGGGTGATTCAGTCATCGGGATAACTCTTCCATTGATTCTTTTGATATTCCCGCTAGTCTACTTCAGCTTACGACCCTGTCAACGCAGACCAGAACTCAAGGTTTACAACAGAGCATTAAATGAGCAATAACAACCCAAATATTGATGTCGACTTTGACAAGAACCACCTATGGCACCCATACACATCCGCGCTAAACCCATTGCCATGCTTCGGAGTAGCGTCCGCGAGCGGTGTCAGGATCAAGCTTGATGATGGACGGGAACTGATCGATGGCATGAGCTCATGGTGGTCTGCGATACATGGCTATAACGTGCCTGCGCTTAATGACGCTGCAACCACTCAGCTTAGTAAAATGAGTCACGTTATGTTTGGTGGCCTTACCCATGCGCCGGCCATTGAACTCAGTAAGAAACTACTGGCACTGTTACCTAAGCCATTGTCACAAGTGTTTCTTGCCGACAGCGGCTCGGTTGCCGTCGAAGTCGCATTGAAAATGGCGCTTCAGTATTGGCAAGGAAATAAACAGCCTGCTAAGACCAAGTTTGTCAGCTTTAAACGCGGATACCACGGCGATACGTTTGGGGCGATGTCGGTATGCGATCCCAAAACAGGCATGCACTCCCTGTTTGAAAACGTATTGGCCAAGCAACTGTTCGCCGAGCCACCAAAAAATATCACCGAAGGCGAATTTAACCCGGCATCGCTAGAGCCACTGGCACAGCTACTAGCAACACAGCATGAACAGATCGCTGCCGTTATTATTGAGCCCATCGTACAGGGCGCTGGTGGTATGCGTATCTATCATGGCGCCGTTTTAGACCAGCTACGGGCACTGTGTGACTGCTATAATACGCTGCTGATATTCGATGAAATAGCCACAGGTTTCGGCCGCACAGGCAAAATGTTCGCGCTTGAGCACGGCGAAAGTGGTGCCGTGGTACCGGATATTATCACCGTGGGCAAAGCACTTACCGGCGGATACATGACCCTTGCTGCTACGGTGTGCACAAAAAAGGTCGCGAACGGTGTGTGTGAAAGTGAAGCGGGGGTATTCATGCACGGCCCTACATTTATGGGTAACCCCCTCGCCTGCGCTGTCGCTTGTGCCTCACTCGACCTGCTGGCCACGCAACAGTGGCAATCCCAAGTGGCAGCAATAGAGCAACAACTCCATCGTGAATTAGCTAAATGCCGCGATCTAGCTGCCGTCGCAGATGTACGTGTCATCGGTGCTATTGGCGTGGTTGAAGTGAAAGAAGATGTGAACGTCGCCGAGATCCAGGCATGCTTTGTTGAACAAGGAGTTTGGATCCGCCCGTTTGGCACACGGATCTATGTCATGCCGCCATACGTTATTGCCGCTGAAGATCTTACACAGTTAACGGACGCGATCTATCAAGCGATCGCATCGGGTGTAGGTATTAGCTAGACACTAAGCAAGCATCAATTTGATGCTGTTTTAGCCTAAGCCCCAAAGGTATAGATACCATTAGACACTTCGACGTTAGGTGGGCGTTTGTGTTCGTTAAAGTAGTCATAACCTTGTTTAAGGTTTTGCCAAAATTCGTACCACTGATTGTCCCGGTACTTGGCAAGCGCATCATTTTCTAACTCAAATGGAAATGCATGTACTCTGAAATAGGGCTGCCCTGCCCTTAACGCCGCAACTGCTAATGCGTATATTTCGTTTATGTAGCTATCAGTCATCGCGTAGCAGCCGATCGATACACAGTTGCCATGTACCATCAGCGCGCTACCTGTTCGCCCATGATAACGGTCGTAGCGATTGGGGTAACCGAGGTTAAAAGACAGGTGAAACTGGCTCCATGGGTTTAATCGTCCAGCGTTTACAAAGTAGAACCCTTCGGGGCTTTGGTAATCCCCTTCCTTCACCTTCGGTCCCAGATCGCCGGAGAAATCGCAAATATCGTAGCTTTTAAAATGTTTAAACTCACCGCTGGCCGATTCCAACCATAATTCGAGTACACCAGGCGTCTTAAATATACGGATAAATATCGGCGCACCGTATTTCAGCCCTTTGGCTGCCAGTGCCTTCTTTAATGCCGGTTCGACCTGTGCAATGGCGGTTTCTGAACGGGCACTGGTAGGGAGCTCTACTGCCCACAAACATGGGACAAAGCTGCATAACATTGTCGCCCAGGTAATCCACTTAAATTTCATAATCCCTTCAAATCGTGTGTATTAGCTGCTAACCCAGTTTCTGCTAGCGCAGTAAAAATCTTGTGGCGTGAAAATGCGTGGGTTAACCACGTTCCTTATGGTTCTACTTTACAGCCAAATTTAAGCTCAGCTTGATCTGGCACTTCAAACCTTGGCTCCATAAAGTTGAACATCATATCTGTAACTTCGAACGAGTATACTGCGGGATCTTTTTCCGCATTACGCTGTGAGACTCTCTGTTTCCGTAACGCCTTAGGGGCGTCGACAAAATGCAGTTCTGGCTCAATACCTAACGCTCTTGCTTTGTCGGCAAATGCCGCGCGCTGCTCACGCGTAGTAAAACCTAAATCGAGTATGACAATACCTTCAAGCATCAAAATCTGCTTACTTACTTCCCATATTTGGGCGTAACAACGTTCCACCCGTTCGATCATCCAGCTGTAATCCAGTGACACCATATCTTTGGAATACAGAGTTTGCATCCATGGGTCTATCGAAAAACGGACGGCGCCCAGCTCATTGGCAAGGGACAACGAATAGGTTGTTTTACCGGCACCAGTCGGGCCACACACTAAGATCATCCTTGCCATATCGTGTCTCTCCTTCTTTGTATCGCGCTAGAGTTGAGCCGTTAGAAGTTTTGTCAGTGCCTTCACAGCCGCCGGCCTATTTTTTGCTAATTTAAAATGCTTGGGGATATGCAGCAAAAATACCGAGTGTTTGTAATGAGATAGATTTCGGTCTTTAGCGGTTAAGTAGTCTAAGACGAGAGCAGCATGTTTGCGAGACCATGCCCAAAGCAATTTACCCTTCACATCGCAGCACCAATACAGATCAGCTGGCAAACGAATGAATGTCGATTTTCTAAAACCGCAGTGTAAGCAGCTGATGCTGCCTGACAACCGGCTCTTCGCTAGCGGAGCTGGTTTCCTAGCCAGATTGATAATACAGCCTTTCTCGCTAGTTTTAACATCCTGACACAGCGCGGGCCGCCCGCAATTCGGGCATACAACATCAAACTGTTTAGGAGGGGAATACCATTCGTATAAATAGGTCATGGTCAGATCTCGGTGACGCTATGATCTCTATAAACAATCATCAGAACTTGGACAATAAAAGCAACACAAAAAAACGAGAGGTGTAGTTGGTTGCTAGCTTAGACAAAGAAAATAGAATTAAACAGATTACCTTAGCCTATACCATTGGTTTTCTTTGAAATACGCCGGAATAAGAAAGACCAGACCCGCTTCGGTACGGTGAACATTAACAAGCACTCCGGTGTCTCCATCCGGATATAGCTCGATCGTTTTACTGACCGAGGTGGAAACACCACCGTTGGAAGAAAACTCACTATAAGGGCTTAAAACAAGATGTCCGTTATGACAGGAAAACTGATCCCCCTCGAATTTTTCTCGGAGATGTAGCTCTTTGCCGCCAACTAAACTAATTGTCGCACTATCTCTCAGAACAGAGAGTTCAACCTTATCAACACTGCCATTCCGCTTGTCCGTGAGTAACCAGTAGAAATCACTAATGTTGATTACTTTCGACTCACCGTTCTCAAGGTGTCTGAATGAGCCACTCAATTGGGTACAGCTGTTTGTTTTGTCTGATCCCCAACCTTTAGGCATATCGTTACTACTTGTGCAAGAGCAACACAAAACAACAGCTATGTAAAAACATATATGCTTCAAACTATCCATTCGTATAGTGCCACGCTGCGAGCTTTGCCCCCGAAAAATAAGCGACGAGTTAGTGATTTGCATTGTTATTGCTCTATTTATTTACCGCACCAGAATTTCATGCTTTCTAGCGTGGCGATATCTAACTCCGTCAGCTGCCCTTCTCTAATCGTATCGATTGCACAAAGGACATTTTCAGTACCATGTTGCTGGCGGAGATAAAAAATCACCTCCTCTGCACTCACATCCCAATTTTCCAGAAGTCTGAATATTGACGCCTCGCAGCTTTCCATTGGCCGTGGAGTTATTTTCTGGAGCATTCGTCCAGCTAATGTTTGTGCCCGCAATTTGTCTGTTTTTAAATCCCTTTTGAATACACCCATTAGTCCAAAGTAACGTTCCTTTTTGGGAGAGCTGCAAACATTCGCATGAAGCTTTCTGTATTCTGGGGTTTTAGCAACTCCATAGCGTTCTGCATGTTGAACTACTGCTTCAGTGATCTCGTCCGATGTCATAATTTTAGTGACCTATAACTCCGTAACCGAAGGCTAAGGCAAGCGGCTCGCAGCATCGTGCATCTCGCACTTAACTTATTGACTAATTTCAACAAATCTCGCACTAATTGCAAACGCCTTTATCTCATTTCTTGACACAGCTTTGGCATAGGAAGCCAGTCCAAATCAGGGGAACTGTATGAGTACACAGCAAGAAAGTGTGCAACTTAATTTGTTGCGGGCAACAAAAAAGGGGCTTATTAGCCCCTTCTCTTATGGTTTACCGCAAACTTAGTTAGTCCGGCGTTTTCTCAGCGCAACACCAACTAAGCCTAAACCGAGCAGCGCTAGTGTGGCAGGTGCCGGCACCTGATATTGAATACCACCGATAGCGCCGGAGCCGCCAAATGTGACGTCGACACGGTCGAAGGTGGTACCTAACAGTGAGGCGGTGATCGGGTTAATTTGGTTGATGGTGTTATCGCCAAAAACCGCATTGCTGCCGTAGGGGCCAGTATTACCGACCAATGCACCAAAGCCAACGCTTTCGAGCAGTGTGTCGCCATCATAAAATGATGCGAAGAAACCACCGTCGATGCCGTACTCTGACGGACCCTCGATATCAACCAGAACAAAACTAAAGCTGAATAGGTCAACATCAAATGCGAAACTGATCGTACCTGCGTTTGGTCGTGTGCCCTCGTCGTCTGGAAGGTCAAGCACGCCATCGTCGGCACCTACGTTGTTTTCAGCAATGATAAGAATATTGCCTAAATCGGTATCGGTTGGCAGGTTGCCGCCTGACCAGGGTGATTCCAGGTCGGGATCCCGAGTCGCATCTTTATTGGTATCAAATGCTGCAACGTAATCGAAACCACGATTTGGGTTGGTGCCCGACACTGTGACCCCATCAAACTGGTCGTTTACAATCTCGCCATGGCTTAACGCGTCAAGATCCATCGATAGAGGCGCGGCGCTAACGCTCAAAGGTAGAGCGAGGCTAGCAAGCAGTAATCGTTTTAGCATTCACTTGGTTCCGTTCAAGTTTATCTTGATAATGAATGGTAGGTTAGCAGTCGCTTAGGCAGGGCTCAAGCGAGTGTTCGAAAGTTTTACAGTTAGCAACAAAAAGCGGCCATTTTTGCTGAAAATAGCCGCTTTTAACTAAAAATTTGGGATTGGTTGAACCAGTAGTTAAGTGCCCGACCTGCTTACGTCACCTCTTCAAATGCACAATCCTGAATAATCTCTTTCAGCTCTGGTACACAAGAGCCGCACCCTGTACCCGCTGTGGTTTCACGCTGCAGCGCATCAAGATCTGTCGCGCCATTTTTTACTGCGGCACAAAGCGTTTTATAGCCCACCTGCTTACAAGCGCACACAGTGCGTCCTGCTGCCAGTGAGCCTTGTGCTTTACCGCTCATAATACTGCGCATCGCTTCGCTGCCCAGAGGCTTATCTAGCAGCGTGGCTAACCAGTCATAGTCGTCTCGTTGCAGGCGTTTACCAACGATATAGCAGCCCAACAAGCGTCCCTCTTTTAATACGGCGTAGCGATAACTGCCCGTCGCAGTATCAATGAAGCTAAGCTTTTGCTCGCCGATAAAGGGTTGCATGCGCGCTTGCAACAAACCGGCGACGGTATCACTACCTTGCAGGCTGGCCATGCGATAGAGAATGCCCTGCTCGACGCGTTGGTTGACCCAATATTCCGTTTCATGGATGGGAGTGTCATCCGTGGTGAGTAACAAGGCTTCACTTTGACGAAACCAAGGGCTGACTTTTACTGGTGTATGTTTGAATTCTGGTTGGCCGGATGTGGGGTCCACTTCCGGTGACACCAGTGCGCCAACCCGAGCTCTAGATGAGGTAACGCCGGTCCAGTGGATCGGCATAAAAATCTCACCCTGACGCATACGCGCGGATGTTTCTACCCGTACTAATGCGCTGCCGTGGTGACTTTCCACATTGGCGAGGCCTTCCTTTTCCAAGCCAAACTGTTTCGCGGTATCAGGGTGGATCGATATAAATGGCTCTGGCAAGTGGGCGTTCAGCTTAGATGCTAAGCCTGTACGCGTCATGGTATGCCATTGGTCGCGAATACGCCCACTATTCAATACCAGTGGATAGTTGTCGCTGACATCTTGCGCCGGTTGTCGATGCTTAACTGGAATAAGCCGGGCACGGCGGTTTGGCGTGTAGAAATTTCCTTCAGCAAAAAAGCGTTTATGTAGACTGATGTCGCCTTTCGTTATCATCGGCCATTGGAACGGCGTCAGTGCATCAAACTCTTCGTTACTCATATTACTGAAAGCGCTGATATCGAAGTCGCGCGAACCGTCGTTTTCATATCCAGAAAGCTGTGCATGCTCGGCAAATATCTCGCCTTCGTGGGAGAAGTTAAACCCCTGTTTATATCCCATGCGTTTGGCGACTTCACAGATTATCCACCAATCGGCCATGGCTTCACCTGCTGGCGGTACAATAGCGCGCTGCCGCGAAATTCGCCGCTCTGAGTTGGTGACTGTACCTGATTTTTCTGACCAACCGCGCGCCGGTAACAATACATTGGCTAAACGGGTGGTATCTGTATCTGCTATGCAGTCCGATACGACCACAAAATCACACTTCTGTAGCGCAGCCTTTACGCGATCGGCATCGGGCAAGCTGACGACAGGGTTAGTCGCCATGATCCAAACCGCTTTGATCTCGCCTTGTTCCATCTTATTAAACAGATCGACCGCTTTGGCACCTGGCTCAGTGGCCATTGTCGGAGAATCCCAAAACGTCTGCACCCGTGCAATCGCATCGTCAGTAAACTCCATATGGGCAGCCAGCATATTGGCCAGTCCACCCACTTCGCGTCCACCCATCGCATTAGGCTGACCGGTAATAGAAAACGGGCCCATGCCGGGGCGTCCGATACGACCCGTTAACAGATGACAATTGATGATCGCGTTGACTTTATCCACGCCACTGGTGGACTGGTTTACGCCTTGAGAATATACGGTGGTGACTTTCTCTGTAGCAGCAAACAGCGCCATAAATTCGGTCAACTTAGCACTATCGATACCTAACTTTGCCGCGACTTGTTGTAAATCACCCAAATCGCCCTGATCGGCATGGGCAGCGTGCAGTGCTTGCTCGGCCCCTTCGGTATATTTGGAAAGATACTCAGGATCTTGATGATCGTTCGCTGCCAGATAAGCCAGTAATGCATTGAACAGTAAGACATCGCTGCCGGGCTTGATCGGCAAGTGTAGATCGGCGATATCACAGGTATCTGTTACCCGCGGATCGATCACAATGATCTTCATGTTTGGCCGGTCTAACTTGGCCTGCTTTACCCGCTGAAACAGGATGGGGTGACACCAGGCTAAATTCGAACCAACCAGCACAAGTAAGTCTGCCACTTCAAAATCCTGATAACAACCAGGTACGGTGTCAGTACCAAATGCACGCTTATGCCCCGCCACCGCAGATGACATGCAAAGTCGGCTATTGGTATCGATGTTGGCTGAGCCAACGTAGCCTTTCATCAATTTGTTGGCGACGTAGTAGTCTTCGGTGAGCAACTGGCCGGACACATAAAGCGCGACAGAGTCTGGTCCGTGGGCATCTATCGTATCGCGAAACTGGTTCGCTACCGTGTTCAGTGCCTGTTGCCAGTTAATACGCTGACCATCTTGATAGGGGTGCGTTAAGCGCCCGGTGGGTACAACCGTGTCGCCTAGCGCGAGCCCTTTAGAACACAGCTTTCCATAATTCGCTGGGTGGGATTTGTCACCACGGATAGTGACCTTGCCCGATTCATCTGCTTTGGCTTCAACGCCACACCCGACGCCACAGTATGGGCAGGTTGTTTTCACCCAGTCGTTGGTCATGGAATACTCCTAATAAACATCTCTGCGTTGCTTTGGTGCAATACCCTTGCCACACTGCCAAAACATCGTAAAACCCCCGCCGTAACGGCATTTCAGCCTTAGTGCCTTAAATTGACAACTCGTTAAAGCTTCCCCGACTGCACTTTATTGGCGCAAGATAAAAGTGCAACCTAGATCACATTGGGCAAGCAGCTTATCAAAACACTACCTATAGCGAGATAGACCTACTACCCCTACTCATAGAATGGATTTAGACACCACCAATCGAGGCTGGAAAATAAATCAATAAATTACAGCGTGTTAGATAAAAACAACCAATCAAAAACACAGTTGGCCTCAACCTTGCTTTGTACCTAGCTAAATAGCGTTGTTTTTACAACCAGCAGCAAGTTTGAGGGTAAATGATGGGAAATAAGATTATCGCGCTGAACAATGAAACAAGAGCGCTTAAGCAGCAGTCAACTCCATCAAAGTCAGCCTCTTCGCAAGGTAAAGTCTGGTTGGTCGGCTCGGGCCCAGGTGACGCTGAACTGCTAACAGTTAAAGCTCTGCGCATTATTCAACAAGCAGACCTAATTCTCTACGATGCGCTGGTCAGCGATGAAATTAGGGCGTTGTTTCCAGAACAAACCGCAGCGCTGTTTGTCGGCAAATCGAAAAATCATCATAGCATCAGCCAGTCGGCACTAAACGAGTTGTTAGTCACTAAGGCGGCTGAAGGATTTAACATTTGCCGTCTTAAAGGAGGCGACCCGTTTATATTTGGTCGTGGCGGTGAAGAAGCCTTAAGCCTGCGTAAAATTGGCGTTGATGTAGAGATCGTGCCAGGTATCACTGCGGCATCGGGCTGCACCAGCTACGCAGGTATCCCACTCACTCACCGCGGTATGGCACAAGCTTGTACCTTTATTACCGCCCACGGTGAAACCGGACTTAACCTTGATTGGCATGCCCTTGCCCGCCCGGCACAAACGCTAGTTATCTATATGGGGCTGAGCAAACTTCCTGATATTCGCCGTGAACTGTCTCATCACGGTATGCCAACCAACACGCCGGCCGCTTTGATTTCCAATGGCTGCCGTCCAGAACAACAAACCGTTATAGGCACATTAGAAACGTTGCCCGAATTGGCAAAGCAACACCAGTTGCCATCTCCAACATTGGTCGTTATTGGCGAGGTAGTTACGTTAGCCCCTGCCCTTAACTGGTTTAACACTTTAATCGAATCAGAACAGCACGAGCTGTCAGCATAATTTAGAGGGATCCCACTATGACAAATAAAACGAAAGTCATTGTTGTCGGTAATGGCATGGTTGGTCATAAGTTCATTGATGAACTTAGCAGCCACCAAGCCGCTGATAGTTATGAAATAACCACTTTTGCAGAAGAGCCTCGTTTGGCTTATGACCGTGTCCAGTTGTCGAGCTATTTTACTGGCGCAACGGTTGATGATCTGATGATGACCAGCGAGGCTTATTACGATGAGCGTCAGGTACGTTATCTGGTGAATCAGCAAGTTGTCTCTATCGATAAAGAAGCCAAAACTATCACCACGGACAAAGGCATCGTAGAAAGTTACGACAAGCTGATCCTGGCAACCGGCTCTTTCCCGTTTGTGCCACCAGTACCTGGGCATGAACAAGAACACTGCTTGGTTTACCGCACAATTGAAGATTTAGAAGCAATCACCGCATCCGCCGAAGGCAGCAAAGTCGGTGTTGTTGTGGGTGGTGGTCTATTGGGCCTGGAATGCGCCAACGCGGTTAAGAACCTTGGCTTACAAACCCATGTTGTCGAATTTGCACCACGCCTGATGGCAGTGCAGTTAGATGAAGGTGGCGGTAAGTTACTGCGCCGCAAGATTGAAGATATCGGCGTGACTGTTCATACCGAAAAGAACACCACTGAAATCGTTGCTGGCGAAACCTGCCGTTATCGCATGAACTTTGCTGACGGTAGCTTCCTGGAAACCGATATGATCGTTTTCTCGGCAGGTATCCGTCCACGGGATAACCTGGCACGTGAGTTTGATATTGAAGTAGGCCCACGTGGCGGCATTGTGGTTGATGACAAATGTCAGACCAGCGCTGAAGATATCTACGCCGTGGGTGAATGTGCCCTCTGGGACGGTCGTATTTTCGGTTTGGTTGCGCCGGGTTACCAGATGGCCAAAGCCGCCGTTGACCAGATCACCGGTGGTGACCTTGAGTTTAAGGGCGCAGACATGAGCACCAAGCTCAAGCTGCTTGGTATTGACGTTGCCAGCATCGGTGACGCCCACGCCAATACAGAAGGCGCCCAGTGTTACACCTTCTGTGATGAATACACGCAGGTTTACAAAAAGTTGGTTGTTTCTAGCGACAACAAAAAGCTTTTAGGCGCTGTTCTGGTGGGTGATGCTGACGCATACGGTTCACTGTTGCAGCTTCACCTAAATGATATGGATCTGCCTGAGTCACCAGAAGTTTTCATTTTACCTGCAATCGACGGCGAAGAAGCTAGCGCCGGACTTGGCGTAGATGCTCTGCCTGACAGCGCTCAGATCTGTTCTTGCCATGACGTCACCAAGGGCGACCTGATGGCGGCGGTACAAGCCGGCGCGACAGATATAGGTGCCATCAAGGGCGCGACTAAAGCGGCTACCGGTTGTGGTGGTTGCCTGGCCTTAGTGGGTCAGGTGATGAATGCCGAACTACTGAAGCTAGGTGTCGAAGTTAACGACAATATCTGTGAGCACTTTGACCATAGTCGCCAAGAGTTAGCCGACATTGTTCGAGTTAAACAGATAGGAACCTTTGGTGAGTTGTTGGCCGAACATGGCCGTGGTGATGGTTGTGAAATTTGTAAGCCCGCCGTTGGTTCTATCTTGGCTTCTTACAACAACGAATATGTACTGAAAGACGAACATATATCGCTGCAGGACACTAACGACATCTTCCTTGGCAACATGCAAAAAGATGGCACCTACTCTGTTGTTCCCCGTGTTCCTGGCGGCGAGATCACCCCTGAACAGCTTATTGCGATTGGTGAAGTAGCGAAAGAATATGACCTCTACACCAAGATCACTGGTGGCCAGCGCGTCGACTTGTTCGGTGCTCAGCTCCATGAGCTGCCACCTATCTGGGCCAAGCTCATCGACGCTGGTTTAGAAACAGGTCACGCCTACGGTAAATCACTGCGTACTGTTAAGAGTTGTGTGGGTAGCACTTGGTGTCGTTATGGTGTTGATGACAGCGTCGGTTTGGCTATCGAAGCAGAGAACCGTTACAAAGGCCTCCGCGCGCCACACAAAATCAAGTTTGCCGTATCTGGTTGTACCCGCGAATGTGCCGAAGCACAAAGCAAAGATGTCGGTATTATCGCCACTGAAAACGGTTGGAATTTGTATCTGTGTGGTAACGGTGGCATGCGCCCTCGTCATGGCGATCTGTTTGCTAGCGACCTCGACAAAGAAACGCTGATTAAGTACATCGACCGCTTCCTGATGTTCTACATCCGTACCGCTGATCGCTTACAACGTACTTCGGTTTGGATGGAGAACCTTGAAGGTGGTTTGGACTATCTACGCAAAGTCGTGATCGAAGACAGCCTGAATATCGCCGACGAGCTGGAAGCAGAGATGGCGAAGGTGGTTGCGACATATCAATGTGAGTGGAAGACCACCATCAATGATAAAGAGAAGCTGAAGCGCTTTAGTCACTTCATCAATGCGGATGTGGGTGATGACAAACTGAGTTACGTCACCGAGCGTGGTCAGCGACGCCCAGCCACAGAAGCCGAAAAAGCCGCTGCAGCCGCAGGCACAGCACAAACCGAAGACCTCAACGTCGTTGAGTTAGTGGATTAAGGAGCAGGATCATGAGTAACGAAACTTGGATAGATATTTGTGACGCTGGTGATATCCACGCAGGCGTTGGTGTGTGTGCCTTACATCAAGGTGAACAAGTAGCGATTTTCCGCTCAGGTTGCGGTCAACAACTGTTCGCGATTGGTAACTATGACCCATTCGGCAAAGCCAATGTGCTTTCCCGCGGTATTACCGGGTCATTGCAAGGCGAGCCGGTGGTCGCGTCCCCCCTTTATAAGCAACATTTTTCACTGCGTGATGGCAGCTGTATCGAAGATGCAAGTGTTGCCATTCCTACTTACCCAGTTCGCGAACTGGAAGGCCGAGTTCAGCTGCAATCCCTCTGAGCATTTGGCAGGCGGATTTCCGCCTGCCGTTTTTTTTAGTTCAGGCGGCAGAGCGAAGCTACGCTCTGGCAGCAAAATAAGTATTAATTATAAAACGTGCCGTTAAAGGCACCAGGAGTTTGTAATGACTGGAGAAAAGTTCAACCTGATTTCCTTTACCGGAAAAATGAAGGTTCTACATGCCAGCTGGATCGCGTTCTTTATTACGTTTTTAGTTTGGTTTAACCACGCACCGCTGATGCAAGCGATTGCTGGTACATTAGGGTTATCGTCGCAGGAAATAAAAACCCTGTTAATTCTAAACGTGGCCTTAACGATCCCTGCGCGGGTCATCATTGGTGCCCTAACCGACCGCTTCGGCCCCCGTCTGGTTTATTCGGTGCTTTTAGCTGTCAGCTCTATCCCCTGTTTTATGTTTGCCTTTGCAGATACCTTCTTACAAGCTGCCATTGCCCGTTTTGCATTAGGTTTTGTGGGTGCTGGATTCGTTATCGGTATCCGTATGGTGTCGGAATGGTTCCCTGCCAATGAACTAGGTACCGCTGAAGGTATCTATGGTGGCTGGGGTAACTTTGGCTCAGCCGCGGCCGCTATTTCATTACCGACCGTTGCCCTGCTGTTCGGCGGTGACGAAGGCTGGCGTTATGCGATTGCATCCACCGGTGCAATCTGTCTTTTCTACAGTGTTATCTACTACCGTACAGTCCGCAACACACCTGAAGGTTCTACTTACTTTAAGCCAAAGCAAGTCGGCGGTATGGAAGTGACCAGCAAGGGTGATTTGATCTTCCTGCTGATCATGAAAGTGCCAATGTATGCAGCGTTAGCCTTGCTGACCTGGAAGTTGTCACCGAGCAATATTGATATGTTAAGCAGCACCGTGTCATACGGTATGTATATCGGCCTGGTGTTCTTGTACATCTTTGACTCTTACAAAGTGATACAGGTAAACAAGAACCTGTTCAAAGAGCCAGTACCAGAGATTCATCAGTACAAGTTTAAGCAGGTCGCTGTATTGAATATCCTTTACTTCGCGACGTTCGGATCTGAACTGGCTGTGGTATCTATGCTGCCGCTGTTCTTCAGTGAAGTGTTCGCATTGGATATGGTTTACGCAGGTCTGTTGGCTTCTGCCTATGCATTCATGAACCTGATGTCACGTCCTGGTGGCGGTTGGATATCTGACCGTTGTGGCCGTAAGAAGACTCTGCTTATCTTGACTGCCGGTTTAGCGGTTGGCTATCTGTGTATGGGTCTTGTTGATGGTACTTGGCCGCTTTGGTTAGCCGTTGCTGCAGCGATGGCATGTTCATTCTTCGTGCAAGCCGGTGAAGGCGCAGTATTTGCCGCCGTACCATTGATTAAGCGTCGTTTGACTGGACAAATAGCCGGCATGACAGGTGCTTATGGTAACGTGGGTGCGGTAACCTATCTGACTGTATTGTCGTTTGTTGACTATCAGACCTTCTTCTTTGTTATCGCCGGTACAGCCGTTGTTGGCTTTATCACGCTGTTATTTATGGAAGAGCCGAAAGGTCAGATGGCAGAAGTAAATGAAGATGGCACGGTTGAACTAATCACGGTAAGTTAGCCTTGATTGCGCGCAACTAGCTAGCTTGAAATGGGAGGTTATGCCTCCCATTTTTCTATGTTTTTACTGTGTGTTTTTTATTAATTTAAAGCCCTGCAGGAAGCCATTGATGTCGGTTTTGAGTGTTCGCTTTGCCAGCCATAGTAGTGCTGGTGTTAAACAAAAAAATGATGACGCCTTGGCGGTGAAAGTTGCTCACGGTGGCGAACTCGTACACAAAGGGATCACGGCAGTGATCGCTGATGGTGCCAGCTGTTGTAGCAGCGCCGAAATAGCCAGCCGCACGGCGGTGACAGACTTTATTAATAACTACTACAGTACGCCAGATAGTTGGACGGTTGAAAAATCAGCCACCCGCGTTTTGAGCGCGTTGAACAACTGGTTATTCGCTCAGGGCCACCGTGCACTGAACACCGAAGACAGCTTGGTAACGACATTAAGCGCGGCAATTATTAAGGGGCAAACCGCTTATCTTTTCCATGTCGGCGACAGTCGGATCTATCTCTATCGCGACAATGAACTGGCGTTACTAACCCAGGATCATTGCCATTATCAGCGAGCCAATAAGCTTTATCTGACACGCGCCTTAGGTATAGATAACAAGCTCCAGATCGACTTTAAATCTGTGCCGCTGCAAGTAGGTGATCAACTGCTGTTCACTACGGATGGGATCCATGACGCGATCAGCCCGCAACAACTGACAGAACTGATGGCTTCGCAACAGGAGCTACAGGATAAATCAGATGCAATCGCTGCGTTCGCTGCTGATTCTCATAGTGACGATAACCTGACCTGCCTTCTTGTCGAGGTTGAGTCGCTGCCCTTGCAGACGATGACCGAAGCCCAGTCGGTACTTACCTCAAAAGTGATCCCGCCGGTGATGGCTGTCGGTAATGAGATTGACGGCTACAAGATCGTGAAAGTGCTGCATAGCAACACGCGCAGCCATGTCTATCTTGTGGAGTCATCAGATGAGACCCAATGGGTACTAAAAGCACCATCAGAAAACTTTTCCGATGATCCGCAATATCTCGAAGGTTTTGTGCGCGAAGCCTGGGTCGGTGAACAGATAGATCACGATAACGTGATGCGCTGTCAGCCCGCGGATTCAGAAAGCCCGTTTCGCTACCATCTTTGCGAATACATAGATGGTATTACGCTTCGCCAATGGATGTACGACCACCCCACACCGGATATGGCGCTGATCCGCCCAATATTGAAACAGGTCATTAGCGGCATTCGAGCCTTGCAAAGGCACCAAATGGTGCATCGTGATCTTAAACCAGAAAACATCATGATCCGAAACGATGGAACGGTGAAACTTGTCGACTTTGGGACGGTACAGGTGGCGGGCTTAGATGAGATTGAGCGCTTTAATTTAGAAACCTGCCCAGTCGGCTCTGTTGACTATATTGCCCCTGAATACTTAATGGGACATAAAGGTACCTTTCAATCCGATCTGTTTAGCCTTGGCGTGATCGTTTACGAAATGCTTTGTGGTGAGCGTCCGTTCTCTTTGAAAGATCCAAAGCTTAACCCCCCAACCAGCCTTAATGTCTGGCAATATACGCCGCTAGCACACCGAAAAACCAAACGACCGCTGTGGATCGATTTAGCCATTAAGAAAGCGTGCTCTCCGAACCCTAAAAACAGGCAGCATGCGTTATCTGAATTTCTTCACGATATCTCGCAACCAAATGATGAACTGATTGAAAAATTTGAACGGGCACCGCTCATTGAGCGCAGCCCCCTCACCTTTTGGCAAGTGGTTGCAGGCCTATTGTTACTGATTAACTTGGTGCAGCTTTACTGGTTTAACCGTTAGTTAGTTCGTGACGATCGCAATCACCGACGCATATGGTGCGGGTGCTATCTGCGCGTAGGCCTCGGGGCGCACCCGCCGGCAGTCCTGGCGGATAAAAGTCTCTATCCGTCTTTCATCTTGTTCGCTGACGATAACCAGATCTGCTTGATGAAGCTTTTTCACCATACCAAAAGAGAGATCATCAAGATCATCCGGTAGTACACAAGTTAATGGAACCGCAGCGCTAGCCTGCTCAGAGGCCTCACTTAGATGCTGATCGTATAGTTTTGCATAGTCTGTGTTATCCGGATTTAACGCTTTATTGAAGAAGCCCTCCCAGAATCGCCGCCGATGACTGACCGTAGTGAAGGTGCGCTTTATGTCGGCGCGTTTTGCCGCAGAAACCGCTATCAGTTGTTTCAGATGGCGCGGCAAAATTGCGCGGATGCGGAATTTTAACAGCCGAGTTAGTACGGGTGCAGCGCCCCCTGTTGCAATGGCGATCTGGCATTGCCCGTCATTGATAAGCGAAGGGCAAATAAAACTGCCCGTATTTGCATCGTTCGCGACATTACAAAAGATCCCGTCAGCTTCCGCCTGCTGTGCGATCGCCGTATTCAGTTCTGCACTGTTTGTTGCTGCGATAACTAACCATTGCTCTGCAAGCAGCTCTGCAGAATAAGAACGACATAGCCATTTGAGGTCATGCTTTTCCACCAACATGGTCGCTTCGTCAACCAGCTGCGGCGCCACGAGCGTCACCTTTGCTCCGGCTTCAATCAATGGCGAAAGTCGACGGCAACCAACCGCACCGCCACCTACAACGAGTACGTTCCGATCTTTCAGAGTTAAATATGCGGGATAGAAAAGCAAAAGAGCTCCTTAACGCTGCCGGCAAGCCTTGACGTTAAGGAGCTCTCTACCTAATGGCAAGAACTATTCACCAAATTAGAAAGTTGAGGTGAGTTGTAGCCAAAACTTGTCGGTGTCGGTTGCATGGTCATCGGCATCGTAGGAAGCGTACTTACCGAGAATGCCAAAGTGTTTGTTGATCTTATAAGAAGCAACCAGATCAATCTCTGTACCGTAGTCTGTGCTGCCCTCATCCGATTCAAAATTGTGATAGAAGGCGGCTAACTTAACACCCGCTACTGAGCCTGCGACTTTTACATAGGTATCGACAACACCATCACCTGGTGTAACGAGGAACTTGTCGGCAAAACCCTGGAATTTATGCAGCGTGGCCAACGGTGTTTTAAAGCTAACGCCATCGTCTGATCCCAGAACTTCGTAGCCAGCACTGACAGAAACAGGCTTGAACTTCACACTACCTTCAACCAAATAGTAATCTGCATCATAGCTGGCTGGGTTATCACCGGCGTCAGACTGCATCGCATAAGACGCTTTTAGTCCAAGCTTGGTCGTCTCGCTCAGCGCATAACCGCCGTTATAAACAAAACCAACGGTGTTGCTCGATAAACCATCGTTGTTATCGAAGTCGAGATAGTAGTCAAACGCCGTCACCTTACCAAATTTACCGGCATCATAAGTGAGGTTAAGCGCACCGATATTACCGTGCAGATCTGAGTCAGCACCATCTGGACCAAAGATGCGGTTCACGTTCCAGATATATGATGCGTCAACAGAGAGTGCCTCGGAAAATGCGTATTCGACACGGCCACCATCATAAGTCTGCTCGTTTTGGCGCCAGCCAACACCGCCGACAAAACGTTGGTCACCGAGATTAATGCGCTGACGACCGAGCGTAGCAGTGGTATTTTCAAAGCCAACGTACTTTAAAAACGCTTGGTTCAGATCAGTGCCTTTCGGATCGGCAACCACTGGGTATTCAGTCTTTCCGTTCTCGGTACTGTTGTAGTTATCGTTACCCACAACCAATACATGGTCCGCTTCTACACCGGCAATGAAACCACTGATAGGTGCTGACGTATAGGTAATGCGCGACTTCAATGTACTCGCGTTGGCTTCTTTGTCCTTACCGTCTTGGTCCACATATTCATAACGGTAGCGCATGCTTAGTTTGGTGCTACCTTCTTTAATACCGGTGGCTATATCGTCAAGTAACTCTGCTTGAACAGGTGCAGTGGCTAGGCCGATAGCCAAGGCGATCGGGCTAAGCTTGATAGCATTTTTCAGTGTATTAGATGTATGCATTAGTAGAACTCCCTTAAACATTATGTGACGCGATTAGATAAAGATATTGGTCGCGTGCAATCCCGAATCGCGGCTTATGAACCGTCTGTTATGTTTTGGTTACGGGTATGTAAAGGCAGGTTCCATGCCAACACTGTTGATTTAGATCAATATGTGACAGTTAGGTGACAAAAATATCTCTAAGGGGGTATGAAAATGACGAGGATACAAAAAAGCCGACTGACGTCGGCTCATTCAACGCCCCATTCTGGGGGCTTATTTAGTGCTTATAATGACTCATCTTCACTAATTCGGGACGCCACTGCACTTTGTTGATCCTTGTATTTAGCGTCAGTGCGTTTGTTATAAGGGCGTGCAGCCGGCGCGGTGAGCGTTTCGAAGTTTAGTGCTCCGATCTTCATTTTGGGGCGCAATGCTAATGGCAACTTACCACTGTTATAGAACTCCAACACGATGCGTCCAGACCAACCCGGATCAATACGGTGGGCCGTCACGTGCACCATGAGTCCCAACCGAGCCAACGAAGAACGACCATCTAACCAACCGACAATATCGGCGGGCAGTGTCACGGACTCATGGGTCACGGCTAATGCCAACTCACCTGGGTGCAGAAAAAACGCATCGCCATCGGCAATGACAATCTCTTCGCTCATCACCCGTTGCATTGCCGCCTGAACCTCTTCTCTGGGGCCACTCAAATCAATGTAAGGGGCGGTGTGATCATTGAACGTACGGAAGGTGTTACCCAAGGTGACATCGACACTGACCCCGCTAATCAGTTCGCTCGATGGCCGTGGATCAATGATTATGCGCTCTTCGTCTAAATAACGTTCAATATCAGTATCACAAAGTCTCATGCTGTTCCCCTATAGATCGGCGCGCTCATTAAAACGCTGACGCCTATTTTTCGCAACCTTTTGCTTATTGTATTTCGATAATAGGTACGTTATCGGTTGCGGCCTGATGCCGAGACCAAACAAACGCACCAACTTTTCTCGCCAATTCTATGTAAAGCTGGCTCACAGGCTTACTTGGATCGGCAGCGACTGAAGGGTTACCAGAGTCGGCATCACTACGGATCGAGGGTTCCAGCGGTAAACGCGCCAACAGCGGGACGCCCGTCTCTTTAGCTAACAGATCGCCCCCTTCTTTACCAAAGATGTGATTAATGTGGCCGCACTGTTCGCAAGAATAAAAGCTCATATTCTCTACCACGCCGCAAACGGGGATATTGACCTGATTGAACATATCCACACCACGCCTGGCATCAGAGAGCGCAAGATTTTGCGGCGTCGTGATCACGAGGGCGGCACTGACTGGTACTTTCTGCGCCAAGGTGAGCTGAATATCGCCGGTGCCCGGTGGCATATCGATGACCAGATAGTCCAGCTCAGGCCATTGGGTGTCATTTATCAGTTGTTGTAACGCACCCGAAGCCATTGGCCCGCGCCAAACAGCAGCTTTATCGCTGTCGATAATAAAGCCCAACGAGTTACAGACAATACCATGAGCCGCAACGGGAGCCATCACTTTGCCGTCGGGTGACGCGGGCGTTGCACCTTCTACACCTAGCATAATAGGTACAGAGGGCCCGTAGATATCTGCATCTAGTAGGCCAACAGCAGCACCGTCATGGGCTAGCGCTAACGCTAAGTTGGCAGCCGTGGCTGACTTGCCCACGCCGCCTTTGCCGCTCGCCACAGCAATAATGCTTTTCACTTTACTGAGGTTTTCTCGAGATTCATCTACTAGGTAATCCGGCACTCGGGTTAAAATAGTTATTGCTATATCACCCAAACCATACTGCGCAACTAAGCGCTCAACCTGCCCCGTTAATTGGTCTTTGAATTCTTGATTAAAACTGCCAACAGTGATGGTAACTGCATTATTGTTTAGCTCTACCTCTGCGGACAACTGGCTCAACGTGCGTCCTGTCAGCGGCTCTACTAATTCACCAACAGCGACTAAAAAGGCGGATCTATTATCGATTGTCATGGGTAATTCTTATCGTTCTGCGGGCTCAGAAGTGTATCACGTCAATTGTTTAGGCCGAAGCGGGTGCAAGCTGGCGCTGCTTCTAGTAAAATCCGCTTCCTTATAAAAGTGCAACGAATTCAGGATTTGGACGACACCATGTCGCGAAACATTTTGGTTACCAGCGCCCTGCCTTATGCAAATGGGCCGATCCATCTAGGCCACTTGCTCGAGTATATTCAAACGGATATCTGGGTACGCTTTCAAAAACTCCGTGGTCACGCTTGTCACTATGTGTGTGCCGATGACGCGCATGGCACGCCGATCATGCTTAAAGCGCAGCAATTGGGTATATCGCCTGAAGAGATGATTGCGCAAACAGCGATTGAGCATCAGCAAGACTTTGCCGATTTTCAGATCAGCTTTGACAACTATCATTCTACTCACAGTGATGAAAACAAAGCGCTGGCGGAGATGATTTACACCAGATTAAATGACTCTGGCTATATCAAGACCCGTACCATCAGTCAGCTATTCGACCCTGAAAAAGAGATGTTTCTGCCTGATCGCTTTGTTAAGGGCACCTGCCCGCGCTGCGACGCTGAAGATCAGAACGGCGATAACTGTGACAACTGTGGTGCCACTTATAGCCCAACAGATCTGAAACACCCTAAATCTGTCGTCTCAGGTGCTACCCCTATCCTCAAAGATTCAGAGCATTTCTTCTTCGATTTGCCACAATTTAAAGAGATGCTTGGTGAATGGCTCAATAGCGGTGCCCTGCAAGAAGAGAATGCCAATAAACTGAAAGAGTGGTTTGAAGGCGATCTCAAGCAGTGGGATATCAGCCGAGATGCCCCCTACTTCGGTTTCGAGATTCCTAACGCACCGGGTAAATATTTTTATGTCTGGTTAGATGCGCCTATCGGCTACCTCGCCAGCTTTAAAAATCTGTGTGATAAGCGTGACGACCTGAACTTTGATGATTTCTGGGCACCCGGCTCCGATGCCGAAGTTCATCATTTCATCGGTAAAGACATCACCTACTTCCATTGTCTGTTCTGGCCTGCGATGTTACACGGCGCAGATCTACGCCAACCGACAGCGGTACACGCTCACGGTTATGTGACGGTCAATGGTGCGAAGATGTCCAAGAGTCGGGGTACGTTTATCAAGGCGCGCTCTTACCTTGATCACTTAAATCCTGAATATTTGCGCTACTTCTATGCGGCAAAGCTCAGCAGCAAAATCGATGATCTGGACCTGAATCTTGAAGACTTTGCCCAACGGGTAAATTCAGACTTGGTCGGCAAGGTGGTTAATATTGCCAGCCGTACTGCAGGGTTCATCAGTAAACGCTTCGACGGCACCTTATCAACCACTATCGCTGACCAAGCGTTACTTGATGAGTTCGTAAACGGGTCTGAGACCATCGCTGAGCATTATGAAGCTCGAGAGTTTGGCAAAGCGATGCGCGACATTATGGCATTGGCGGACAAGGCTAATGCCTATATTGCCGAGCAAGCACCATGGAAACTGGTGAAGACCGAAGGCCAAGAGCAACATGCCCATGACGTCTGTTCACTGGCGATCCACCTGTTCAGGATCTTGATGGTCTACCTTAAGCCTGTGTTACCTGCGATGGCTGCTGAAGTCGAACTGTTCCTAAATGATAGCTTAACTTGGGACAGCACAACTAAGGTGCTTACGGGCGCCAAAATCAATAAATTCAAACCGCTAATGCAGCGGGTAGAGATGGATAAAGTAACCGCGATGGTTGATGCGTCAAAAGAGAATTTGCAAACAGCAAACGTGGCCGAACCAGCTACTGAAACACCAGAGCAGGCTGAATCAGAACTGGCAAAAGATCCACTGGCTGATGAGATACAGTTTGACGATTTTGCCAAAGTTGACCTACGCGTGGCACTTATCGCCAAGGCTGAAGAGGTTCCAGAAGCGAAGAAGCTACTCAAGTTGACCTTAGACCTAGGCGGCGAAACCCGTCAGGTATTTGCGGGTATCAAGAGCGCCTATACGCCTGAGGATCTTGAAGGCAAGCTAACGGTGATGGTGGCGAATCTGGCACCACGTAAAATGCGCTTTGGTGTATCGGAAGGTATGGTGGCGGCCGCCGGCCCTGGGGGTAAAGAGATCTATATCTTAAGCCCTGACAGTGGCGCCAAGCCTGGCATGCGTATCATGTAATATAGAAAGCCCGGATAGCTTAGTTATCCGGGTTCTTTTTTGCGTGACGCATTTTCTTCTATAAGGTGCGAAACTCGCTAACATTAGCGCACGGTACTTGGTCTATTTGTAAAGACTCCACAGTCGCTGTTCGCGGCCCAGTTTCTAACCACATCAACATGGCACTAATTGCACTCAATTCGCCTTCGATTAATACTTCCACCCGACCATCCACCAGGTTTTTGGCATAGCCCGACAGTCCGCGCTTTAGCGCTTCCTGCTGAGTATAGTAACGAAAGCCAACACCTTGAACATAGCCCTCGACAAGACACAACCTCGCCTCTCGCATCGTTATTTTCGCCTCTTTTTCGTTTCCTGAAGTTTAGCTTGCGTTGAGTTAAGTCATGATTCTGCTATCCCTGCTACGCTTTAGCCCTTACAATCCCGCCTCTTTTATCTTGGAATAGAACAATGACAGCCTCAATTACATTAGCCAAAGGCCGTGAAAAATCATTACTCAGACGCCATCCCTGGGTCTTTTCTGGCGCCGTTAGTAAAGTTAAAGGCAAACCGCAATTGGGTGATACGGTCAATATATACGCAACCGACGGCAGTTGGGTAGCCAGAGGCGCCTATTCCGCAGAGTCTCAAATACGTGCCCGTATCTGGACTTTTGACGAGTCAGAAGAAGTAGATGAAGCATTTTTCCTTCGTCGTATTGCGGCGGCGAATGCCCGTAAACTTAAAGTGTTGGCGGATAACCTTCCGACGGCCTATCGCGTTGTTGCTGCAGAGTCTGATGGCTTACCGGGGATCACTATCGATAAGTATGCCGATACGGTGGTGTGTCAGCTACTCTCAGCCGGTGGCGAACGTTGGCGCGGCGCTATCGTAGCGGCACTGCAACATGTCTTCCCGGAGCATTCAGTCTATGAACGCTCAGACGTAGATGTTCGCAAGAAAGAAGGCTTATTACCGGTTACCAACCTGTTGCATGGTGAGATGCCTTCCACTGAAGCCGTTATTGAAGAAAATGGCTTAAAGCTGCTAGTCGATATTCAGCAAGGACATAAAACAGGCTATTACCTGGACCAAAGAGATAATCGTCTGGTCAGTGCTGATTACGCAAAAGATAAAACTGTACTCAACTGCTTTAGTTATACCGGCGGTTTTGGTACCTATGCTCTGAAAGCTGGCGCTGCTCATGTGGTCAACGTCGACATGTCACAACCCGCACTCGATATTGCCAAGCAAAATGTTGAGCTGAATGGGTTGGATCTCAGCAAGGCTGAGTTTATTCGTGAAGATGTGTTTAAGTTGCTGCGTCGTTATCGGGCAGAAGGAAAGCAGTTCGATACGATCATTCTTGATCCACCAAAGTTCGTCGACAGTAAGCAACAGTTAACTCGTGCTTGCCGTGGCTACAAAGATATCAATATGATTGCAATGCAATTGCTTAAGCCCGGTGGGATCTTGCTTACTTTTTCCTGCTCAGGCCTGATGCCAACGGACCTGTTCCAAAAGGTTGTCGCAGACGCGGCACTAGACGCAGGTCGCGAAGCGTGGTTTTTGAAGTGGCTTCACCAAAGTCAAGATCACCCAGTGTTAAGCAGCTACCCTGAAGGGCTCTATCTAAAGGGTTTGGTAGTTCAAGTTGATTGAGCTTCTAGCTTCATGTGACTGATAGAAGCGGAGAATAAGCTCCGCTATCATACTTGCGCACTGCCTATCACTGAGCTTTGCTGGCGGTGCCAAGTGTAAATATCGACTTTTGAGGCGATTACAACTGCGGGACAAAAACACCTTAGCGTGTGCCATAGAGATCGGCAGTTGCCTCGTTCCGTTCTCTTCCACCGCTATCCGCGCCAAATCAATAGTCATCATCGAAGGCAGTTTTGAGTCAGCAAGATAGTCCGCATGAGTAATAACCGCTTTCGACCATGACACATCATCAGCACTATATAGTGTATTCAGATCGCTAAAGCAGGCTCTTTCTAACGCTGCAAATAGCGGCTTTACAACCGTCCCCGCCATTGCCGATAAACGGCCCACTTCACCCTCTTCGTATTGCATAACAGCAGCTTGCAATAATTCAGGCTGCGGCAGTTCGACGTTATCAGCTTGAAGAAACAAGCTGGCGAGGGGCGCGCCAGTATAAGCGCCGATCCCTTCGGTCATGCCTATCAGCGTTTCTGGGCCACCACCGATGAGTACAACTTTAAGGTTGCACATGGCAGCCATGTGAACAACGCGACTGACATCAGCTTGGTCCACTTCCAACCCGGCACAGATCTTATTCTCAGGGTGGCTATTCAGCAGCTTAATGGCAAGCGCTTCGAGCACAAGCGTAGATAACTTTCTCGTTGGCGCCGTTCGCACAAAGATTAAGACATACTCCGAGCCGTCACGGTTCAAACCCAGCATACTGTCGATCAGATGATTATCGGCAGCCGCAGTGTCTTCAGGCAGTTGACTAAATGCTTCCAGCATCGCAGTTTGAGTACTCTCTTCTGTGGCCATAAAAGCGCTCGATAATAAACGTACACTCTTCATCACTGGTGACTCTCCTGAACGCCGGCTAAGCAGTGCAATATCCGCTGTATATACAACTGTATTCTTTGCTATATTGATAGCTCTAAGGGTATGACACACTATAAGGGAGTTGGAGCTTACATGCCTAAATTTTTAGATATCCAACAATCAATTAGAGATGCGATCAGGGAAGGAACACTCAAACCTAATCAACAAACGCCTTCCGAAAATCAGCTAGCTTCCACGTTCAGCGTTAGCCGTATGACGGCAAGACGGGCATTACAAGAATTGGTGGCAAAAAATGTTCTCTTTTCAGTTAAGGGGCGTGGCACTTTTGTCAGTGATCCTCGTGGCCAATCACCGATTTTTGAATTCAAGAATATTGCCGATGAGATCCGTGAACGTGGAAGCCACTATAAGAGCCGAGTTCTTTTGCTGACATCGCGCCCCGCCGATCGCGAAACAGCGTTTGCGCTCGGTACAGCGGAAGGCAACGAGGTGTTTTTCAGCATGATAGTACACCTGCAAGATGGCATTGCAGTGCAATTGGAGCAGCGTGCGGTCAACCCCGATTTCGCGCCGCAATATCTTGCTCAAGACTTCAATCATACGACCCCCCACGACTATCTCTGTGGTGTGGCGCCACTGACGGAGGCCAGCCATCAAATAGAAGCAATTCTACCAACATCAAGTATGTGCGAATGGCTTAAGATTGATGCAGCACAACCCTGTATACAGGTAACCAGGCAGACGCTGAGTGACAAGAGTGCGGTAAGTTTTGCCCGGTTAATCTATCCCGGGCATAGATATAGATTAGGTAATGAACTGGTGTCTGGGTAAGGAAACGATGGCGCTACTTGAAGCTTCGGATTAAACCATCACAAGCATCTTCAAGTAGATTCAGTACCACTTCAAAACCTTTTGCTCCGCCGTAGTACGGGTCGGGTACTTCTGACAATGAGGAGGTTCCGTAGCTGAGCATGAGTTTTATCTTCTCGCGGTATTCCGGCGGACAGATCTCGGCTAGGTCATCCATATTTTGGTTATCCATCACCAATATTAAGTCAAACTCTTGGAAATCACTTGCTACGATTTTTCGTGCTTTGAGACCTGTAAAAAAGTAGCCGCGCAACTCCCCTGCCGCTTGCGCACGGGGATCGGGTGAAGTGCCTTGATGGTAGCCAATAGTACCGGCGGAATCCGACTTTATATTAAAACCAGCCTCTTCGGCTTTTACTTTAAAGACGGCTTCAGCTGTTGGCGAACGACAGATGTTCCCCATACATACAAACAGAACCGATTGCACTTTGCTTACCATTACTTACCGTTCACTCGTTTCGCACTAACAATGCAGCAGATAGTAACAGAGCTCATTTCTTTTAATCACTAATCTTCTCAATTAAGACCACTTTTCCGGCTTTGAATGTGAAGATCGTGATCTGTTTTTCATTTTCGAGTTGAAAACCGACGCGTTCAACTTTGGTTTCATCATCGCCGGAGACCACATCTGACAACACTGGGGAGCCACACTTAGATATCACAACCAATTTGTCGTCTTCACGGGTTACCCAGCCACCTTCACATTTTACGTTGGTTACAGTGTAGGTACCCGCCACGACGATAGCTGACGAAACAATAGATATAAAGAGAAGAGAGACTTGATAGAAACTGCGCATTTTTCTCACATCCTTGTGGTCTTTTATAAACCGAATTAGTTCTCCTAGATTACCATTGTGCCAGCTCACCGATCAAATCACTGTAACCGCGCATCTCTAACGTATCTAGTAGGACGCTAACCGACTGCCAATCACTTTGAACGGCATCATGAAGCGCATTACTTAATTCTTGTGCATGATTGGCGCTATAACCTTCGTTTATCGCCAAGGCAAAGACCTCATTTCGATTAAAGCCTCTGGCACCGGATTTGATTTCTCTGATCGCTTGATCCAACATAAATACGCCCAATTTTTCAGCATCGCTATTCGGTAACATTAACAATAGAGATTGGCTTCATCGAACGGATTTTGAGCAGGTCGTGATCCAGCGCAAGGCGATTGTAAAAAGAGAGCCTAGTTAAGGTGATTATCATCACAGATATAGTTCGCCGTAAGAATCATCGACGATGACAGCATACGGAAGCAAAGATAAACCTCAGTATTAAGCAACATCAAGGATTTAACTATCTACTCTCAGGCTGTCATATCATTACTCTCTTGCGTAGAAGAACGTTACCCTAGCGTAAATGTACGCCCAACCTACTCCTTTAATCTGACCGGTGTGGCAGCGGGTAAGTGCACAACGCAGTTCTCGCTATTTGGTCAACTAACCCACTGTCATCTGGAGTTTAATGCCAAAGCGATCGCCGCTGATAAAGCGTTCTTTGAAAATGAAACTCTTCCCCATGAGGTAGCCCACTTTGTTATCGCTTCTTTGTATGGAAGAAGTAAAGCGATAAGACCTCACGGGCCAGAATGGAAAAGGATATGCATAGAGTTAGGCGGTTCTGGAGCAAGAACTCACAACCTCGCGCTAAAAAGGTCGAAACAATATCGGCAGTGGTTGTATATTGATTCAAATGGCCATCGCCACATGCTTAGTACCATTCGCCATCGCCGCGTGCAAAGTGGAACCGTATATAAAGCGCGCTCGAGTAAAGCTACCATTGAAGCAAAAGGTTTTCTGGAAGAAGTAATACAGGATGCAGAGTAGTCACTTTATTATTGTTAACTCGGCAGAAATAGGTGATTCTAGGTTGAAAATGCGGGTGTAGTTCAATGGTAGAACGGCAGCTTCCCAAGCTGCATACGAGGGTTCGATTCCCTTCACCCGCTCCAAATTCGCAGCCAATCTATCCTTGCCAAGTTAATAGGGCTGCAGACCGATATGCATATTCTGATATATCTAATTGCAACCGGTTGCCGACATCACACGAAGTTTGTGCGACTCCTTGGCGATAGTAATTTAAAACCTCAAACAGGCCGCTGGCTGCACCAAGCTCGCCAAGGAATAAGTTAGAAAAGCTCGTTTTAGTTCGTGGGGAGAGCACCTTAGCCAACTTTTGATAGCTACAAAGCCATTCATCTCGCTGCTCTTCCGCTGCGTGCGTCACACAATACTGGTCTACAGGAGACCCTATTTCTGTCACATAGCCGCTGAAAATGGCACTGACAGCACCACCCACCTCCGTCGTAGTAAGTTGCGCTTCCGTTTTGAGCCAGGGAATCAGGACACCAACATCGCTCTTTGCGACGCGAGTAAGCAATATACAATCATTCGCTACATATTCATTAGTCAGCGATAATGCAGAGCAGTCAGCAGCGACAATAGTAACGTGCGTGACCTGTGACTGTTCAAGGAGCGTATCTAAACGCTTCATACCCATTAATGCAGATGCGCGCCCATAAGGGTAGAGATAACAGTTGGCAGAGGTGGCGAGCTCAGGAAAGAGCGTGGTTACCAAGTCAAAAGCTAGCTTCCCCGCTTCATCTGCAGACGGGGACAGTTGCGGCATTAAAAAGATAACAGGCAGATCAGAACTGACTTGCTCACGCAGGAGATCTCTTTTCGACAACAAATAGGCCTGAAGTCTATCGAACTTAGTTAGCCCCTCCTGGAACTGGTATGAATGACTAAATCGCGCGCGTAGTTGGTGCGCTTTATAAGCCAAATAATCTACCGCCGGTAGCTCATCAGCAGGAAATATAAGTTGATCCTCAAACGCGGTATCACCGAGAAAAAACTTTGAATCTGAAAATTTTAAGGCCATCGCTAACCAATTAGTACCGTCGGATTACCAACGACTATCTTCCCGCCATGTGCCGTACCATCGCCCAGCCTCGCAGCGGGTTTACCATTAATTTTAACGCTACTTGAGCCTTGTTTAATTGTGTCGGGGGGGCCTATGCAGATCAACTTATCCCCTTTACACGCCGCTGGTAAGCCACCGATTAGTACGTTGCCAGAGCCGCCGACGACAGGCCCTCCGACGTGGGGGACCTTGGACGTCACCTTTGGACAAACGTGGAAACTGGTTAAAGTCGCCGCAGGTTTTCCCATTGTAATTGCCCTAACCTTAGTTCAGAGAAATGCTGCCAGCTTTTAACGCGATAGCACTGCCATTTATTGAAATTTTCGAGCCTTTAATATCTACCGAACCACTACTCGACAACGTTATAGATGCACCGCCAGTTTTTATCGTTATCTTGCTACCAGCATCGATAACTAGCTCTTTACCTATGGTCAATTTATCGCTCTTACCAACCTCGGTAACCCGTTCACCTTTAATCGCTGTGGTGTCATCTTTATTAATCTGAGTCAGACGATCTCTTTTAATAGTTTCAGTGCGATCGTTCTTGACGAGTAATTCGAGATCCTTTTCTGCCTGGGCATATAGCAGCTCTTTACCTTTTGCATCCTCAAATTTTATTTCATTAAAATTATCGGCGCCGCCAGATTTGGATGATCGGGTTTTAATTCCGGAAACCGTCTTTTCCGAAGGAAGATCATAAGGCGGCATCAAATCGCCGTTATATACAGCACCAATGATGATCGGCTGATCGGGATCCCCACCGAGGAACTCAACGAGCACTTCCTGTCCCTTACGCGGAAAAAAGAATGCTCCCCAACGGTCTCCCGCCCAGTTCTGCGCCACTCTTACCCAGCATGAACTGGCACTATCAAGAATTCCTTCACGGTCCCAATGGAAAAGCACTTTGACTCGACCATACTTATCGATCGTTATCTCGTCAGTCGAATCCCCAGTCACTACGGCAGTTTGCACACCCGTGATAGTCGGCTTAACGGTGAGTTGACTGGGCACAAAACAGACGTCAACAGGTATACAGCTAATGCTATTAGTAATGAGCTGGTCTTGTTGTTTCTCGGCACCAGTTTGACTGGCAATTTTTATGACTAAATGACTTTTAGTAATGAGATATGATTTGTTAATCTCGGCCGGATCTTCATGGGCAGAAAAAGAAAAATAGTGCCCTGCCGTAAAGCTTCTGCAATTACTGCTGGCATTGGCCTCAATCCGGTCTTTTTGCAAGGACGCGAGAGTAACTTCTGCAGCAAGGTTGGAACGGTTATTCCATTCTGATTCACTTACATATTCATAGACTTCGAGTTCGTCACTTTCTGTTGCTGTGGCACACGGCTTCTTTGTAGGCTTAGCAAAATCGTATCCAGCGATAACCGCCTTGGTTGACGGTAGATTAATTGAGCCACTCCAGCTGTGGATGTGGGCCTCAGAAAGGCTTCCGGTCGTGTAAGCCACTTGACCTTCTGGACTTTTACGATAGGAGGCTACATCATCGGAAAATACAATCGTATGTGCGCCTTTTACGTGTTCGAAGAAATAGAATATTCCTTCATCTTCTAATAGCCTTGAGATAAATGAGAAGTCGCTCTCATGATATTGAACTTTATAATCGTAAACGGCGTGAGTTTTATTTAATTCAAACTTTGATTTTATTCCATATACAGAAAGTATATTTCTAACAATATCTTCGATATTTTTCTTTTGAAAAATCTTACAGTTTGTTCGTCTATTGAGAGACCAAAGATCTGGAGAAACGGTAAGTTGATAGTCTTGATACTTATGGCCATCGGCATCAGCTGAAACACGACTACCCAAGGACCTCAAATTTGTGATCTGTCCGTGTAAATAACGTTTTTTATTACCTCCAAGCAATATAGTTATCGTCGCATCAGTACCGATCATCCGATCACAGACAACGAGTTCTTCATTAGCGTATACGTTAAGTTGAATACTAAATAGGGTGGAAATACTCTCTACGGCTTCCAATGAAGTAATGTGGAGTTTGTCTTTTCCAAGATCAGTTTCAACGCTAATGATATTGTTGTCTTGCGACGCCTTTTCCATGGCTTACCTATTTACTTTTCAGTAACTAAAAATGGGGTGCCTAAGCACCCCTTTATACAGAGTAGCTTGCGCTTACAGCTGCTGTCCTTTAACACCGCTATAGCCATAAACCATAGGTGCTTGAACATTGTTTTTGTCGTCGGTAGGTGTCACTGTCATCATCATCTCGGTATAAGAGATAGTCAGCGTTTCAACTGGACGATCGTTTTGTACTGACACTGAATAGCTAGAAATCATAGCGTCAGTCAGTTCAATCTTCATGATCTCTTCGATTTTCTCACCCTGCTTGGTAATGTGGAAAACCGCTTTTTTACCTTTACCAATGGTTGCTTCTTTGAACAGATCTGGTGATGCCTTATCTTGCATCTTAGTGATAGTAATATCACCTAATCTTGTAGCACTTGCTTCACGATCTTGTGCAGTACCAGTGAAAGATGTAATTTCACGATTTACTGCCCAATCAACAGAAAGCAAGGTGATCAGATCTTTATACTGCTCAGCTGTTGCTTCACCTTTGATGCCTTCATAATTTAGATAAGTATTTGCTTGCACGCTAATCTCCTTTAGCATTATCAATGTCACAGCCAATGATTTAACTGCAACTTATATATCATCACTTCGTTGATGATTTGTGATATTGACAAAAGGAAATTGGCTCATTCCCGAGCGGGTTTGAAGTGCCAATTCCTTTTGGCTTAGCGACCGAAAACATTTATTGGTCACAGTGATTATATCTTTATAGCCGATATTTACAAACTATAAACAACGATATATTTAAATAATTAAACCTTTCATTCAACCTAAATTAGCGCCACCTAACTTACAATAGGCCGATCGTAATTTCCCCATTCTCTACATCCAAAACAACATGATCAAACTCTCTATTTTCAGACAACGCGAGTAGTACTTCTGAAGATAGGTTGGGTAAAAGAATATTTTGCAAATTATTGTGTAAAACACGCGCACCTGAGCCTGCATCATCACAGAGAGAAATTAGATGGTTAATTAGCGCTTCAGAATATTCTGTAGATGCTTGGTATGCACGTTCGATTCTTCCCGCTATCTTATCAAGTTGCATCTTAGCGATAATAGTCAACAACCCATCATTTAATGGTAGATATGGAATTACATTTATCCGACCAAGAAACGCGGGCTTGAAGACCTCTAGCAGATCAGGTTTTATTGCTGTTAACAGCCCTTCGGTAGACGGCGCGGTATCAGGATCTTCATGTAACCGCATTATCGTGTCAGTTCCAACATTTGAGGTCATAATAATGATGGTATTGGAAAAATCTATATCACTCCCCTCACCATCCTTAATCGTACCTTTATCAAAGACTTGGTAAAAAATATCCTGCACACCTGGATGAGCTTTCTCCATCTCATCAAGCAATACAACGCTATAAGGTTTACGGCGAACCGCCTCAGTCAACACACCGCCTTCGCCAAATCCAACGTAACCCGGAGGTGAACCAAGAAGAAGAGAAACTTTATGCTCCTCTTTGAACTCCGACATATTGATAACCGTCATTGCGTCCTCGCTACCATAGATCTGTTCAGCGAGAGCCAGCGCCGTTTCCGTTTTACCTACACCACTGGGACCGGAAAGAAGAAAAACACCGTTAGGCTTTCTTTCGTCTGCTAATTGAGCCCGGGCAGTTTGTACAACTTTTCCGATCAGTGCCAATGAGTGATCTTGCCCAACGACACGTTCTTGCATCGATTCGCTAAGGTTTAGTACGGTCTTAATCTCATCGCCCTGCATTCTTCCAACAGGAATACCGGTCCAATCCGCAATAATTTCAGCGACTAATGTTGGTGTTACAGACTGATGAACTAATGGCGCAGCGGTGGCTTCAACTGAGTCTTTAAGCGCAATTAGTTTCGACCGACTTTCCTCGTCGGCTTGTTGGCCTTCGGAATTATAGAGCGTGTGATACAGATCGTTGAGTTGTTCAACTATCGCTTTCTCATCGCGCCAAGCGGACTCTAAACACGACTCTTCAGATTCAATGTTAGTCAGTGCTTCACGTAATTCAGTGATCGTTTCAGCATGATCAGATCCGGTTACCTGCTCTTTTTCTAACAGTGCAACTTCAGCGGTCAGCTCTGACTTTTTCTTTTTAATTTGTTCTAAAGTGGGTGGTACTGATGCTTGGCTCATCGCTACACGCGCACATGCAGTATCAAGCAACGCAACAGCCTTATCTGGTAGTTGGCGGCCCGTAATATAACGACTAGATAACGTCACCGCCGCGCGCAGTGCGCTATCAGATATGAACACGCCATGGTGCTTCTCCATGATTGGTAGAATACCGCGCAACATAACCACCGCAGTTTCTGGCGAGGGTTCTTCCACTTTTACTACCTGGAAGCGACGCGCCAATGCAGCGTCTTTCTCAAAATATTTTTTATATTCAGCCCATGTAGTCGCAGCGATAGTACGTAATTCCCCTCGCGCAAGGGCGGGCTTTAATAGGTTTGCCGCGTCATTTTGTCCTGCTTGGCCACCGCTTCCGATTAAGGTGTGCGCTTCATCGATGAAAAGCACGATTGGCTGTTCAGATGCTTTTACTTCTTTGATCAGATTCTTAAGGCGACTTTCAAATTCACCTTTCATGCCGGCACCGGCTTGAAGTAACGCTAGATCCAACGAAAGTATACGGATCTGCTTAACCGCATCAGGTACATCACCGTTTGCAATGCGCTGTGCTAGTCCCTCAACGACCGCCGTCTTACCCACACCAGCTTCCCCCGTTAGGATCGGGTTGTTCTGTCGCCGCCGCGTTAGGATATCGATCATTTGTCGTATCTCTATGTCACGCCCCAATACAGGATCAATTTTCCCCTGTTTGGCCATATCAGTCAGATCAGTTGTGAACTGCGCCAGCGCACCGCCAGTGGTAGCCTTTTGAACTCCGGCGTGTGCTGTGTTTTGATCGGTCGTGATCTCCACGCTTTTCTGTCTTAGCTCCGGCCACACATCAACTAATTTCGCTGGGCTAATCGCCTCCAGCGTAGTGGTATAGCGCATAGTGGCGGTGACTAATTGATCGTCATTAATCAACGCATAGAGTAGATGAACTGTACCAATTTGATGATCGGAAAACTCAATTGTTGCAGCCATCCAAGCTGATTTTAGCCACGCAACTAACTGCGGTGACAGTCCCGGAGACGAATCATAGCCGCTACTTAGCTTGTCCAAACTCGAATTAAGATTTGACCGTAGTTCGCCCATATCTACGGCAAAGTAATCAGCTAATAGGGCAAAATCTCCCTGCTCATTAGATGCGAGCGTAGACAGCCAATGGAGCACCTCAACCGTCTGGTGGGACTTCGAATGACACAATGCGGCAGCCGATTCTAAGCTTACTTTGCAATTGGGTGACAGTTTTTCAACGAGTGACTTCAATGTCATCGTGGACATACCAGTATCCTTTCCAGTTAATCAGTAGTAGATGTTGTTATTGATAAATTTATGCAATGGTTATCGTTGTTTGTTCTGTTAGCCTCTGACTTCTTACTTGTAATCCAGCACCTTGTCCGAGCCCCGGACTGCGACTTCCAAGAACAGCGCTCGGCAGATCACCGTATTGGGCTGTCATTCGCCAGCGTACTTTCATACCCGCGGGGAGGTATCGTTCACTGATCCGTTTTACCGCCATGAAGAGCTTCATCCCCGGTAGCAATGCCCGCGCCTTTTCCATGCTATCCACATGAAACTCAATATCGATTGCCGAACTTGTATCCCATACTTTTTTACCTATGGTTGCGCCCATACCAAGGGCTGCATACTGCCCTTCCGGTTGCAGACGCCCCGCAAGTCGAGTCTGCTCTTCTTCGCGCAATGACAGCCAGCGCCCGACAAATTGTTTAACTGAAACGACGCTACCACTAAGGTCTTCAAGAATATTCTGTAGCGATTTGGCATTTCTAATTTTGTTAGCAAACAAGCCACCATAATAGGCTTCTAAACTCGTAGAGCCACCGGCAAACGCGTGCATAACATCATCTAAAGTTTTCCGTTGGCCGTTAGGTTTATTCTCATACGCTACGGGGACCCGATATTTTTCCCAAGCACGGAAAAAAAGTGACAGAACTCGGTGATTAAACAGGTCATAAAACTCCGCCATCGCGGTGTCTTTGTTTTTAATTCGCTGCATAACGAGTTCGGAGTAATGCTTCGGCAGCACACCGTTAACACCGGTTAAGCCAAACAGCGCGGTCTGCAGTTTAACTCTCTTATGACTGCGAATCAGGTAGGGGCCGATATGAACATTTTCAACAGAGTGACTTGGGACACCAAGGTGTTGAGATGTTTTAAAGCGAACCAACTCTTTTGATGGCAGACTGTCCGTGCCAATCCAATGCACCTCATCGGCACCGCGCCACTGTTTTTGTATATAACGCACGGTTTCAAAAAAATCATAATGGTGCGTATTCTTTGCCAACTCGTTTAGATTCATAGCAAAGGCACTCCACCAGAAACTGCAGGCCATTGATGAAAATGACGGTTCTGGTAACGGAGTTTGATCGACAATTGCGTAAAACTGTTAACCGCTGCAAATAGAGAAAAGAACTCAGATAAGACACTACCAAAAAAGAACAGTTGGCTCCCCGAAAGCTCATCCTCGATAAACTCGATAATGACTTCTGAACCGTGACAAAAAGCCACCCTACCCTTGCTTACGACTCTAGATGTCGCTGGTTTAACCTCCACCGAATGAATAGCGTCAATCATGGATGCGGTTTGTGGTGACGACGTAAAGTCGTACAACTTTAGACAATCAACCAGTATTTCGCGGCTATTACCATCTGCAAAATCGTTTAAACAAAGGTTGCGCATCAACTGCCATCGTGTCGCTTCACCAAGGGCCGGGCGTATCGGTTTTGTTGGCGGCACCAAGCACCGCACAGATTTAATAAGGTCTGCTTTTGCACTTATTTGAAGTTTCGGCTGGCCAACACCAAATGGTAAGCGGCTAGCTAAGTTCCTGTTGCTACAAGTGGCAGTAACATCAACAACCAAACGTTGCTCTTCTTCCAACTCCACTAACTGAGCCTCTGGATCGATGACCGAGAGATAAGTTTCATGGCCTGGCTCAGTAAAGCCACCGGCCCAGCTAACTAACTCGCGCCGACTGCTCCAATAAAGATCGTTTTGATTTGAATACCGCGGATGGGATTCACTATAAAAGGGCTTCAGTTGTAGCCTTTCACCCTGATGATCAAACGCCTCTACATTGTCAATTTTGATCACTTCCCGTGCATCAGCATCACCATATTGCGGAGTTAATTGGTATTCATATCGCGCAGGTTTAACTTCAAACGTCTCCATTTTTTGTTCAAACAAGTTGATTATCGGCGTACAGCCTAACAAAACATGCTCTTTGTTGAGTTGCTTGGTGAGTGTTTCGGAAGGCGCACTAAAAAAGAGGGTTATCTCAACCTTGTTATCATCACCCAACCACTCGGGCAAAAGCTCATCAAGTTCGAAAAATAGAAACTTCTCAGGAAAGGCAAATTGCTCAACTAACAACCGGTAGCCATCAAAGCTTCTTTTACTATATGGCACCACGGCCTGCTGACTATCAAAACCAACTCTTTTGAGGTGTCTCGGCTGCAAGTACCGAGTTTGTCCCTTTGCGCCTGATTTTATGGCAATTCCAAGCGCCGATTGGAATATGAGTTGATACAAAGGCAGTGTAACCTGTGGTTGTCCATTAAGATGGAATCTTAATCGATCAATCCCCATCTCTTTCAGCTCAACGTTCGTAAAGTCGCCTGTGACATTTAGACGCAACATTGACTGTGCTTTACTAAAAGGCCCTACAGGATCTTTAAACGGCGCATTAATAAAAGATGCATCTGCAACACTGATTGGCCAAACATCGGTCTCATAGCATGTTCTAAAAGTGCAATTTTTATAGCCTTCGTTGCGACTTTCCACCACGGATTGTGCAGGTAATTTTAATGCAGAATCCGTCAGGTTCTGACTTGATACCTGAATAATGGACATTGAGGGGATCGGCGCTTGATAGTCAGGGTACAACATGCCTAACAAACCATCGGTTAACTCTGGAAAGCTGTCATCCAGCTTTCTTCGCACCTGAGCTGTTAGTAGAGAAACACCTTCAAGCAAACGCGAGACGTGAGGGTCTTCGACTACCTCCTCACTCATTCGAAGTCTTCCCGCTACCTTGGGGTAACGGTTGGCAAACTCTGCTCCCATATTTCGCATATAAGAAAGCTCGCGATTATAGTACTTCAGCAGTTGATCACTCATCCATGAACCTCTTTCACAAGCATACCTAAATGAACAGGCTCCAGTTCTGAGTCAAATGAAACCTCTTCGGGGAGCGGATCAGCATGCAAATATGCGTTAATACGTATCTTTAAAATGCGATCTAATGGCATCTCTTCATCCAGCGCCGTTACTGATACTTCTACAAATCGCGGCTCGAAGCGCAAGATAACCTCTTCTATTATCTGGCACAGCCTTTGACGCCCCTCTAAGTTACTCGTCTGCATAGAGGAAAAGTCAGGTAAACCATAATTTACCAACGAAGCCTGAAGCTCTTCATAGTGATCAGGGATCTCCAACCAACTACTTCGAGAGTTCAGCAAGGCTTCAAGATCCCGGCGAACACTGTCACGTAACTCGCGAAGACCGAAATTAGTCATCGCTTTACTGTCACGAACACCGCTAGGGTCATCATCAATCAAACGATCCAGTAATGAACGCTGCAGGGGTTGTTTACTGTGCAGTGGCATTAACGGCTAGACCGATACAGCTTCACAGCGCACATTCTCGTGCAACTTCACCGTCGCGCACGCGTTCAGTGCTAAATCGGCTTCGCCAACCAGCCAAACTTTGAGTCCCCGGCCAACATAGACTTCGCTACCTTCAAGTTGCGCCCAGTTAGTTTCTTGACCGAGCTTTTCCTGATCACTTTCCGAGCCGAGATACGTCATAGGGATGAAAGCATCACCACCAGGGCCGTCTTTAACTTCTATCTCTACGCGACGCCACACCGACTCAACCAAAGAGCTCACCGGTTTAAAAGCGATGCTCTCTATTTGGCTCAACGGGAACAGATAATAGAGACCGTTAGTACCAAACACTTCGACGTAGTTACACAAGGTGTCATCAAGATCTCGAACAGTCGTCTCGAGAACATCGTTAATGCCCAATTGCACTTCGCTGCGAAGGCTCTCCAGCTGTTCTGCATGTGTCGTGATCGCCTCTGCATTTTGCTCTTTCATCGCTATGCGCAAACCGACTAATGCCTTGAACGAGTCATCTGCTTCACTCGTCAACGTGACAGTGTCACCACCATTAGCGAAGTCAACGCGAGCTTGCGCCGCGCGGATAAGTTGACGCAGACTGCTGGCGCCGCCGAGGCATTCAGGGTGTTGACGCACCAGCATATCAAGTTGCTTATCAGCCCGCTCGATCTGACCATCTATGCAAAGCAGTTCAATAAAACTGCTGCGATAGTCGATATTCAGAGGGTCAGCCTTTAGCTTTTCTCCGAGATATTGAATACCATCGGTTAACTTTCCCTGTTGTATTAATGTCTTTAGTTCCTTCATGGGGCTCTCACACGGCTGTTTTAAATTTGGGGGACAATTCAGTAACCAAGCGCATACTCGACACCATCTGGTCCAACTGAAAATGCGGACGAAGTCTGATGACCGAGTAATAGTGTCCCGGCTGACCAAGTTTTTCTTTAACTTCTATATTTGCTTCACCTAACGGGTACTTAGCTCTGACCTCGTTTGATGCATTATCACTGGCGGTCGTATAACTATGGAGCCAGCGCTGTAACTTTGATTCGATGGTGGAAGATGTTTCATAGGTGCCTAACAGATCCCGCCCCATCACTTTTATGTAGTGAGCGAAACGGGATACACACATGACATACTGAAGCATGGACGACAGCCGCGAATTGATAGTCGCCGCTGGAGAATCGTATGCCATCGGCGTTTGCACGGAGGCATTACTATAGAAGACCAAGTGCGGCGAATACGGAACGGTGGACAACGGTACCAGACCTGAGTCTGACAACGCTTTCTCGAGACGGTCACTAACTTGCAGGTCAACACTATTCATACCTAGGCCTGTCTCGACAATTTCGCTAGCGACGCGACAGGGAAGCTCACACACTAGCCCGTTCGCTTGTTTTCCAGGTTGTAACCCACGAATTTGGCTGAACCATCCACATTCAGCGAAAGTTCGCACAAGCACCGCAGCAAAGCCAAATGCAGCATTACCCCAAAGGAGATCCTGTTCGCCGGAGGCCACGCACTCCTGATAATGGAATGCTTCCTGCCGACTACCATCTCTCATATAAGGACGGCGCATTAATATCCGTGGCAGTGTTATACCGAGAAAACGGGATTCCTCCATCTGCCTGAGTCGGCGCCAATTAAGGTAATCCAGCTGTTGGAACTGTGTTGACACGTCGGACACCGATGACAGCTCACTAAATTTGTCGACACCTAACAATGTCGGCGACGCGGAAGTAATAAACGGCGCAAAGGCAGCAGCTGCGGTAGATGCTATCTCCTTCAACACATTAATATCATTCAACTGTTCGCCGGCACGTTGACGATGACTGACTTCGTAATCACCAACTAAAAGACCAAATGGCTCACCACCCGCCATATCAAATTCATTGCTATAGATCAGCTTAAAGAACTCACTTTGGTCGAAGTCGATTGCGCGATTAATATCACGACTCAACTCATGCCAACTAAGCGAAATAACTTTAATACGGCACAAACCGTTGCGATCATGTTGCTCAGTTTGCTCTGCCAAATAGCAGAGCCCTCGCCAACTAGCCTCTAGTCGCTGAAAGGCAGAATGGTGGAGAATGGTATCAAGTTGTTGCTGGATTTTTTTATCGATACTGGTTATCGCGCGCAGAAGCCTAGCACGCAAAACCGCCAAAGCGTGTTGCTCTTTGCTTTCACTTACGCCAACCGATGTTGCCTTAAACTCAGCACCCATGTTTATCCACTTCCTTGTGTCACTGCTAGGCTTACCAAGCTATTGCCCGGTAAGCCTAAAAACGATCAGCTGCCAATTTCAGGGATCTTGGCGACCAAACGAAGTGACGTGGTCAGCTCTTCCATCTGCAACCAGGGGCGTAACCATGCAATAGCATTATATGCGCCAGGCTTTCCAGGTATTTCCTTCACCTGAACCTTGGCATCCGCTAACGGGTACTTGGCTCGAATATCTTGACCGCCACCTTCTGATGCGTTCACAAAAGTTAGGATCCAGCGATTCAACCAAGCCTCAACATCTTCAGCTTCCATATAACTACCGATCTTATCCCTTGCCATCACTTTCAAGTAATGAGCAAAACGCGAGGTCGCCATCATATAAGGCAGTCGAGAGGAGATCGCTGCATTAGCAGTTGCTTCAGGGTTATCGTAACGCTTAGGTTTTTGGCAAGACTGACCACCAAAGAACACGGCATAATCGGTATTCTTATAGTGACAAAGCGGCAAGAACCCTAATTTACCCAATTCAGCTTCTCGGCGGTCTGTAATACCGATTTCTGTTGGACACTTCAGATCAGGGTCGCCATCATCACTAACAAATAGATGTGATGGCAAGTTTTCAACACGACCACCGCCTTCCGCGCCACGGATAGCAGTACAGAAACCATACTTTGCAAATGCTTCGGTTAAACGCACACCCATTACATAAGACGCGTTCATCCAACAGTAATCATCGTGTTCAGCGGTCTTAGACAGATTCGTCTGAGCGTCAACTTCAAACTCTTCGTAGTTAAACTCTTCTACCGAAGTCGTCGCTTCGCCATACGGCAGACGAGCCAAAACACGCGGCATCGTCAATGTCACGAAACGGCTATCATCACTCTCACGGAATGAGCGCCACTTACTGTATTCAAGTGATTCGAATACCTTTTCCAAGTCTCGCGGCTTAGATAGTTCTGTCCAGTCGTCGAAGCCAAACAGTGATGGTGAAGAGGCAGAGATAAATGGTGAGAAGCCCGCAGCGGCCACATTGGACATCAAGCTAAGGGTTTCAATGTCTTCGGGGTGATTAGTGAACTCGTAATCACCGATAAGCGCACCATAAGGCTCACCGCCAGGTGTACCGAACTCGGACTCATATACCTTCTTGAAGATTTGGCTTTGGTCAAATTCAACCGCTTTGCTTAAGTCTTTGTGCAGCTCTTTCTTATTCATGTTGAGCATACGAACTTTAAGCGTTTGGCTGGTTTCACTATTCATGACAAGGTAATTCAAGCCGCGCCAGCTTCCTTCAAGCTTTTGAAAACCTTCATCATGCATAATGGCAGCAAGTTGGCGCGATATTGTTTCATCGATCGCTGCGATTGCTTCATTAAATGTGACCGTTAAGTTTTTCTGCCACTTCACAGTGCCCGATAACGCTTCTTCGGTCAGCGTCTTAATCAATTCTTGAGCACGGCTACTTTCCGTTTGTTTGGTCGCGTCAATCGCTTGAGAAAGTAACGAACTGGTAACCTCTGCCGTCTCTGTGGCTAATGCTTCTGCTGCTTCCGTGCTCATTCTGCAGGCTCCTTAGTTGATATATTCAGTTCATCAGCTAATTTCTCAAGATCACCAGTATTACTAAGCACCTTTTCAAGGATGTTTTCCAGATCTTCTGAACGGTCAATCTTGGTCATCAAATCACGTAATTTATTGCGAGTTTCCATTAGCTTACGCAGAGGGTCGACTTGATTTACAACTGCTGCAGGCTCGAAATCAGACATTGAATTAAACTCAAGTGCCACTTTCATCTCTGTGCCGTCGTCAGCCATCTTGTTATCAACTTTAAACTCCAACTTTGGATTCATGCGCTTAAGCACATCATCGAAGTTATCACGGTCGATTTGAATAAAGCGGCGTTCCTTTAACGGTTTTAAGGCACTGGTATTTTGCCCTGCAAAATCACCCATAACGCCAACAACAAAAGGCAACTCTTTTTTAACCGTCGTGCCTTCTGTTTCAACATCATAGGTAATGTGAACCCGAGGTTTACGTACCCGGGACAGCTTGCCGTGGATACTATTCATCTTGATCTCCTTTCAATGTTCCACACCCAAGCGACCCGTCCGCGCCGCTTTTCTGGGCAAATAACAACTTATTCAATGGGTATTCCCGTTAAACGGAAATAACCGTTTCTAGCTTCACCATCACTGATCAGTTCACTGAGCAGATCCGGTAATGACATGTCACTCCAACGTACAACTTGTTCAATGCCATAAGCCATTGGGCTATGTGGCTCAGAGCTCTTAAAGAACGCAGCAACTTGACGTAGGGTTTCTATCGCTTGCTCTCGATTAGCGACGTGAGATTGCGAGCCAAAAGCCTGCGATGTTGTGCCTAGCTCTTCATCTGCACCACGCTCTTCGGCAGACTCTGGCATCTCAACCAATTTGTCGCCAGCCAAATAGACCACCGCTTCTTGGGCAGCATTCAGGCGCTTGGTTATTTGCGAAGTTGGTTGCGGGGAACTGCAGGCAGCATCCATCGCCATAGAGAGTCGTTCAAACGACGCGATGGCATTACCAACATCTCTATTAAGTTGCAAAAAGAAACTCTTGGGTGCAGCCTTCGCTGCTGATAACACATCGGCCAACTCAACTGCACCAGCATCAATACGGTTGCGCTTCTTTTCGTCGTCCAATCGCTCTACTTCTAGCGCCTGTTCGTATTCCCAAAGAGAAAAGCTAAATTCGCCGCTCTCTGGTGTCAGGGGGATCGATGAGATTGGCATCAACAATGCGCCTTCGCCTTCAATGCCATTCAACCCAATCAGGGGTGATATGCGAGTCTCAAGCCCCTCCTCATCTGGAGATGGGTAAAGCTGTTGCCAATGGTCTTCTATAAGATGTGTCGCCAGCGAAAATCCGGCTGCCAGGCCAGCAAATCCATGGAGCCTCGCGAGTGCTTCTATTAGCCAAGCGGTTAGCTCTAAATCTTTATAATGGCTCTGCAGTAACTCGGGGACTTGGTCGGCAATAGGTTGCCAAAGAGATGACAAGCTTAGTAGTGATTCATTGTCGATAAGCGCATTACGCTCATTCGCCCGTGCCGTGTTCCGCACATCTTTAAGTGTGTAGTATGGCGATGTGGGCGTGACATCAAGACGAGGATCGATCCCCGTTGGGGCCTCTTCAGAAATAGGCGCGATGAGCGCGGAGATATCTAACAAAGTGTCGTCCATGAGTCCTGTAAACCAAACTGCATCCTGCATTGGCGTTAAAGAGTATAAGAGGATTAACTTAGTTTCAATCCCCTAACGTTGAAAAGTGTCAAATATAGGTATGGTATCGTCAATTATATGACGCACCTCTGAAGCAGAAGCCTCTTCAGTAGCGCGAACTAACGCGATAGTGACATTGTCAGACGCACCTTTAACTAATGCGGTATGCAACATCGCCATACCCGCATTGGTTAGACTATCAGCAGCGAAGCAGCTGGCAATCTCTTCATCGGACAGCTCTTTGTTCAAGCCATCACTACATAAGAGAAACTGATCCCCGGATAAAAGAACCCCAGAAACCTGGTCTAACGCTAATTCACTGTGTACACCTACTGCTCTTGTGATCACATTGGCTAGGGGATGGCTTTCAGCTTCCGACGCTAACAGCAAACCTTCGCTGACCATATCCATCACCTGACTATGATCGCGAGATTTCTGCAGCAAGCGCCCCTCCCTCTTAAGATAAAGGCGACTGTCTCCGGCCCATAAGCAGTGAAAATAACCATCTTGAATAAATAGTAGGACAACGGTGGCACCAATAGTTTTCCCACTGAGGTGTGAGGCTGAGTGACGTAATATCTGTTCGTTAGCCTGCTCTAACGCGGTTCTGAGTTTATCAATTGATAACTGCTCCGCGGTTAAGTCCTTCACCGCCATTTCTACGCAGTCAATAACGATACGGCTAGCCACTTCACCCGCTTCATGCCCGCCCATACCATCCGCGACCACCCAAACCCCAGCTTCAGGGTTGTCGAAACACGCATCTTCGTTATGGTCGCGAACTTTTCCTTGGTGAGTCTGGGAAAAGCTAAAATAGTGCCAGAGGCTCTTCTGTTTCATGTTTACCATCCCCACGCCTTCCAATCACCATCAAGCATTGCCGCGAACTGACTGACCAAAGGCAGCTTTGATGTGATTAAGGTGCACTGTTGCACTAGTTCTGAACCCTCGGTCCACCATATACAATAGGCGTCGTGTTGTTCTTTTAAATACTGATCTAATATCGCCGGACAACTCGATAGACCGCTATCAGAAAACACAATACCACTGCCTTTGTTCGCAACGGCGTTGAGATCCGCAGGCTCTATTGCAACCTCGCTTAAGGGGTGCTCATCCGCGAGGCCTTTTGCCCATTTTTTAAGATCAATATCGTCATCCAACACATCTAATGCTTTTTCCGAGGTGTAGTCACCCCACTGCCTATCTTTCCAATAATGAATTGCAGCTTCTTCGACACCCGCAACCAAAGTAAACGGATAGTGACGGCCAATCGCATCAACGCTCGGGATCATAGTGCCAACCAAGGTTTCATCGCCACAGACCCCGGACGAAAGCGCAAAATGCCAAATAGGTGACGTTAGGTAGCATGACAACCATTGATCGCCTAGCTGCTCTTTGCTCACCGCCAAAGCAGATTGGATCCATTCATGCCAAACCTGCTCAAACGCTTCCGGCAATCCATCTTTAACAAAGTCCCGCCGCGCAGGGAGTTTGCCACAATAGCCAAAAGATCCACTTATAGCTGTATCGGACATTTAAAACGCTCCAGATCTGCATTCCAAAATGGATGATTAACGCTGCTAGGTATCAACTCCACGTCAAACTTATTACCTTGTAACGATATCTGCACCAACTTGTCCTTGACGGTTTCAGGCCTTGATTCGGCGGCCTTATCAAGTAAGCGGAACCATCCCCAATCGCCATCATAGGTTGCAGTTATTGAACGCCCAACTCTTGGTGGTGCAAACATTACCCGTGTCGTGCGCTCAGCTTGTCTTCCCGGCCACTCAAAGTTAGATAAGCGCAACGGGCCGTGGCGATAAGACAATGTCTGTCCGTCCAACTCCAACATGAAATGGCTAATGCTACGATCCAAATACGCGGGTTTTAAGCCAAACTCAACATGGGGGATCTGAGATCCGTCGGCAAAAAATGCGTCCCGGATCCGCCTTGCCCGTTCAAATACTTTCAGCGTCGACGCACTAACCCCGATATTTTTCTCAAAACGCCAATTTGTTTTAGAGGTATCAACAAAGGGCTCTAGGTATGTAGTAAAAAAGCTATCTAGCGTGCCGCCGTAGCCAAAAAATCCGCCAAAGTCCTTTAACGTCACCTCCTTGGTACTAGATGGCGTTACTGGGTAGCGCCCTTTGATAGCTGAACGGTACTCTGCCAATACTTTATCGCGCCAGATATCATTCAGATGGGTACGAGCCCCTTGCTGGGCCAAGCTCGAGGTCTGATTCGCTAGGCCATTTATCCACTGATCGAATGGTGAAGGCAGGCTACGCTTAACCTGATACATCGCACGGCTCAATTTGCCTTGCCCATTCCCCCCCAACTGACTTATATAAGCAGCTTTATCGTTATCTCCGGGAGCTGAAAGCTGATCTAGATAGCGATGTAAGGATTTTAAGGATTGATGCAGTTTGCCCAGTTCAGCATCGGTGATCTCGATAACACCTTCAAAATGTGCTTCTACTTCTGCTCCCGGCAGTTGCACCTCAATATCGGGCATACTATTTGGTAGGTAACGACTGATCCTGCTTTTTTGCCGTGCCAGGGCAACATCGGCGACGCTTGCCGCCACTTCGCCAGCTGCCGCTGCCTCATCGCTGATAGGTAGTTTGGTCAAGGCAACCTGCTCACGTACCGCCTCGATGATATTCTGCAGAGGCTGCTCAGGGCCGGCGAGCACTTTCGCTTGATAAGCACCCTGTTCACTGTCAGTAAACGGCTTTAACTCAACGTCACCTAATAGATCATCCCAAAAGTGGATGTAATCGCGGTAATACTTCAAACTCACTTCGGCCGCTAGCTTATCTTTCGCGCGTCCTCCGAGTTCGCCGAGTTCATCACCATATACCCAGCTATCTTCCATCAGCCGTTTAACCACCCGGCCATTTTCCAATTGAAATAAGGTGTGAAAGCCCTGATAGGTGTATAGCCCCGGAACGCCTTGATTCAGCGGTTTACCGCTGCGCCGTTGAAACACTCTAAGGCTATCGGTTCCCAGCACTTCTGTCAGGCGAAAATCTGGTACATGGCTGCTTAGAAATTCAGTTCGGAGGCGCTGATATGCACGTTCAGAGAGCGGCATTTGAGTTAGTACAGCGCGAGCATTCGCTGTTGCCTGTTCATCCTTGAACGAAGGATCGACACCCAATAAATTCAATTGCCGGATGTGACCAATCAAGGCCACGCGCAGATCTTTGTTTATCTCACCAGGTAACTTGCGTTCAAAATAAACCTCGAACCAACTGATGATCTGCGTTTCATCCCGCTTTGATTCATCGAACAACATCAAATACGTTTTTAGCGATTCATACAAAAACTCCAAAAAGTCTTCATTAGCGCGCATCTCTTGTTCCAGCGTTTTCGCCATGAACGGCGCTAAATAGCCCTGTAACGCTCGGGTATATGCAGACTTTGCCGGTTGACCGATTTTTTCCCCTTGGTATAGACCTAACCCCTTAATCCCATCTTCATTGATGACAGTTCCGTCCGTCCCTGCAGGCAGCTCTCTAAGCGCCGAAAGGGCATGCCCGAGCGTGACAACGTCGGCATCTTTGGTTAACTCGCCACCAACGATCTCACGATAGCGTTGGACGGCCGCATCACTTTGATCAATCAGGCTGTGATTCCAGCTATAACTGCCATACCAAAGTAGCGAAAAAGTGAGCGTGAGCAACATCGATGCCGCCAAAGCGCCGCGGGTCAACCAACGATGCTGCTTCTCATGGTGTAGATTAGTGGACGCAACATTTTGCTCTGGAAAGATAATATCTTCTAACAAACGCTTTAAGAAAAAACCTTTTGTATCACCGGCGGAGTGACGCAGCGGGATCTGTCCTAAACCAAGGCCGCCAGACGTGTAATTCATGACACGGTCGATCGGTTTTCCTTCCTGGGTTGCACTGACGATGTAAACGCCCCTCAACATTGGCGCTTCTTCAAATGCGTTTGGCGCGAAGATCTCTTTCAAAAAATCATCTGCGTGCGCTTGCAACATACGCAACTGTTTCGGGAATTCATAGATCAGCGTTCGACGATCGGTATCATGTTCCTGCAACAGCTTCTGGTTCATCGACTGACGTAACGAAGAGAGTAAACCATGAAACTCTTTATTAAATTCACCAACCACACCGCGTTCGCTGTCTTCGACATCTAACGGGAAGGTCATACCCCACACTTGCTCGCGTTGCTCCTTGTCAAAGTCAGAAAAGAACTCAGAGAAACCTGCGACTAGATCTGCCTTAGTAAGAATGACATAGACGGGAAAACGCATACCAAACTGATTTTGTAGCTCCTGCACCCTGTGCTTAATCGCTCTGGCATGTAGGTTTCGCTCGGTTTTCGTTTGCGTTAATAGATCGGCGAGGCTCACTGTAATAATGGCGCCGTTAATTGGCCGGCGTGGGCGGTATTTCTTTAGTAATCCCAAAAAACCAAGCCAAGCACGGGCGTCTCTCTTGGCATGACTATCTTGCGTGGTATACCGACCGGCAGTATCAATTAGCACAGCTTGATTAGTAAACCACCAATCACAATGTCTTGTACCACCGATCCCTGACAACGCATCTGCGCCCAGCTTATCTTTTAATGGAAACTCCAAACCTGAATTGACCAGCGCGGTAGTTTTGCCGGTGCCCGGTGGGCCAATGAGAACATACCAAGGCAGCTGATACACACTCTGACCTTTATTCAAGCGAGCGCTTTTCAGGATTTCCAACGCCTGAGTAATGCGTGTTTTTAAGGTGGCAACCTCTTCGTCAGATACATCTTCGCCACTTTCATCATCACCATCTAATAGACTTTTAATTGCTTCGTCATTATGACGGCGGTGACGCGCCTGGTGGCCGACATTAATCGCTCCCCACGTTATCGCGAAGATGAGTAACATCACCAATCTGGCGACGGGACTTGCTAAAGGTTCATGCCCTGCGATGGCAAGTAAGGGGCCACCAAACCAAATAAGCAGTGAGAGAGCCACGAAGCCTATCAATGTAACTAACCACTTCGACTGAAATACAGACAAAGAGCGCTGGAATACGCCTTTAATTGACATAAAACTTCCCTGTTTTTAGCGGTAAAGGATATCTATTTCGACACGGCGGTTCTGCGCACGTGTGGATGTACTACTATTTTTGACAAGCGGCTCTGCTTCTCCCCTGCCCTCCGGCCACAATCGTCCATGAAGATCTGCGCTATACGATAGAACATTCGCCACCGAAGTAGCGCGTGCTAAAGATAGGTGCCAGTTGGATGGGTACTTGCTTGTAAAAATAGGTTGGTCATCTGTATGGCCAGTAATAAGTATGCGACCCTGACTTGTTTCTAGTGCTCTTGCCACCTTAGCTAGTACGGGAGAAATGCTCTCCTTTATCTCTGCACTGCCAGAGCCGAAAAGCTCACTAGAGCGTAAAGTTAGCCTTAATCGATCGGGTTGATGGCTAATCGCCAAAATACCTCGATCTACTTCCGTTTGTAGTAACTGCGCAATATGGCGGGTATCGCCATACTCGGCGACAATCCCCTGTTGAACAGGCTTTTGCCAAGGTGCTAAGGTATTTAACTCTGTATATATTTGATTGGAATACTCATTTATTTGATAGTTAAATACCATATAGATGGATAGCAATACCAAACCTAGCACGCTACCAATCACCCATACCGGAAATCCCCCCTGCAACTCTTCACCATTCAGCACGCGCTCACGCCAGCGCCACGACAGCTCTTTTGGCCTTTCCGGTTGGTTGATTTCAATCGCCCGTAAAACTCTGGATCGATAATCTTCGAGTTTGGACAAACCTTGTGGTTCTATGCGCATTTTGCCGTTAAACCCTAAGGACAGACAGAGGTATTGAAGCTCCAAAAGGTCTCGATAACGGTGAGGCTCAGCAAGTGAACGATCGAGCAATGTGAAGAAATACTCGCCTCCTAACGTATCAGAGTGAAACGTAGACAACAGGCTTTGGGATGACCATATAGACTGCTCCCCCCATGGTGTATTCAATACGGTTTCATCAATTAATGAACAGATACAGTATCGCGCGCCTTCGATCTGTTCACCATCAATCCCATGCTTCCGCAGATCAGTCTCAAATTCTCTCACAAGATCGATACAGGCTTGACGTAAAGATGGAACATCACCATGACGAGGCGTTGCACGTATCTGTGATACGAGGGAGAGCAATACGCTCGCGCTATCAACCACTAAGTTATCCCCCAAACCAGGGATCTTAGCTTTTGAATGCTTCAAGCTCGGCTGGCTGAATATTACAGTGCTCTCAGCCGCCTGATCGTTTGCGGGTGCAGGTGATAAATCCCTTTTACGACCACCTGGTCGAGGTTTAATAATTGTTGACTCAGACATTACTTATCATCCCTGATATGCCATTAACGCGATTATTGATTAATTGCCCAAAGATCCATCTCTAATCCCGGGTAGTTACCCGACAAATGCACTGCAATACCGCCACTGGCATTCAGGCGTTTCCAATAGTCATTGCTTTTGTCCAGCTCAAAGTAATGATAACCAGCGTGATATGGAATTTGGCGTGGTGCAACCGGTAATACCGCAGCTAAGATCCCTGGCAATTGGTTATTTACCAAATCACGAATATGTTCGACTGGTCCCACTTTAAGCTGGGCAGGTAGGTTACTCCGCAGCTCTTCTGGCGGAATATCGGCCTTAACCGCCAGTACAAATGTCGCGGAAGTGAACAACCCTTTGTCTGGCACAGACGACACCCGAATACCAAATTTAGTCACTTCCATAGGAAGATTAATCGCTGTCTGCTCAAGCACCGTACTCAAGCTTTGGTTTAGGAGTACGTCTAAACTGCCAAACAAACTGGTGAGTTCGTCATGGCGATAGCTTGGCATCGGTTGTGGCCGCTTGCTATCAGAACAAAACGTGCTTAGCTCGCCAACCAAACCATATAACTGCTGCACCAGCGCATAAGGGTGGGTGCCTTCATGGCAAGCAAGTTGCTCGATCAAAGGTTGCTGCCGGTTAATTAATTGCAACATTAAAAAGTCTGCAATTGAACTCGCGGTACCTTGCCCTTGACTGAGTCGGCCAGCTAAAGCATCTCCTCGCTGCGCCAGCATTCCAGCCAACTCTTTGATCAATGCTGCGAGCCTGGGGATCCGTTGCACGTTTAGGCAAGGTGGGACGTATTTAGGATCTAGGGCTACTCCACCTTCTTCTGTGACCTCTAATACTTTGGCAATAGGCATAAAGGTGTATCCAGCCATCTCATCGCCTTCCAGTTTCAGACTCATCACCAACCTGGCGAGTTGCAAAGTTTCTGCGGCATCGCAGCCAACAGAAACATCTATAACCTCATGGTCCGCGTATTGAAACCGGGTAACTTGCCCATCTTCAACAGCAGACAGATTCAAATTATTCGCATGCTCAGTAGGTACGGCAATGTAAATCAGTTTGTTTCTCGTCGATGGCGGGATCGCCAATGCTTGCGGGAGCGCTTCTCTCGCAGGTGCATTTACAGAAACGCCATCCGGCAAGATACCGCTGTACTCACGCAAACCAAATTGGCCGCACTTTAATGCTGCGGTATCTGTTTCATAGGAGGACACCCCCCAAGCAAACGGCAGCAGCTGACTCACTAATGCCCGATGCTGCGCACTAACATGACGCTCCTGCTGTTGAAAATGCTGTGGCCGCAAGAACATACCTTCTGTCCAAGCCACACGGCAAAAATCGCTCATTAGAATCCTTTCCGAACTATTGTTTGGTATTAACGCTGATATACAGCAAGCTCTTCGATATAAACATCAAGGTCATCGTATGCGGTGGTATCAATCTCTATCACTTCACGCCATTTAGCGTTTTCAATATCACGATACGCAACTAAAACCCCGGCATAACGAACATTCGGATTTATCTTCATTTTGAACTCGCTGACCGCACCAGGCTCAAATTCAAACTCATCTTTAACCAATAGATCTGGGCCCAAAACCGATTCAGGTTCATCATAAAGCGTAAAGAAGTCCTGACTGTCGAATACCGTTCGCGAGCTTAATTCGTAAACTTTCACTACCACCGGAGACGGACGCCCCTTAGCATCAGGGTTGCTATCGTCCGCGACGTGAAAATTAAGATAGGTGTAGGGCTCCACCACTGCATTGACGGCTTGGCATCCAACCAAGCAAAAGAATAACAACCCTATTATCTGCGTTTTGTAGAACATCACTATCAGTCCCCTTGTTGATCTTTTTGTTGCTGAATACTCGCTTCGTACGCTTTTACGAAATCGTCCATATACAGGCTTGGCCCCTTTTCACTTAATTCAGAGTGAAGATCCCCATACAGCTGGCAGTAGAGGTTCCAGTAGCGTGCTTTTACCTGCGCCGGGTTCACTTTTTCAAGTAATGTCTGCGCATACTGGCGACTTTCAATTGAGCCTGGTTCTAAAAGCCCAAGCACGCCGACCAGAGTCCCCTCTAACCCGCTCATTAAAGCGCATTCATGCTGAGCTATATCGCGGTGCGCTTCCTGAATGGCTGTGACTGCTGGCAAAAACCCTGGACCGTTCCGATTGAATAGATTGTGTAGCGCGTCCTCAAAAGTCGCAGAAAACTTAAGAGGATTATTTTCACGGGTATTAAACATGGTTTGGTTAACCCGAAACTCGCTCTTAAATTCAGAACGGGAGTGAAGAGTTGCCATTAACCCACTCATCATCTCGTTGAATGCCATACCTAGCTGTCCCCACCACTCGCCCTGATGCTCTTTTGGTATCATCTCTGCAGGGATGCCTGCGCCTTTCATAAACGCTTCCATCCCTGTGCTTGCAACCGAAGGCGCGGCAGATTTACTCACCACTTCTGCAGGCTTTGGTGTTTCAACTGCTGGACTGGCGGCAGCCACAGCTGGGGTTGCTAGGTTACCGACAAGGCTATCCCACTCATCTGGAATAATAGTCTCGGCGGAAGTTGTGTTTGTCTTATTAGCTTCGGTCGATGGCGGGAAAAAACAATCTGAAAGGTCGAAAGACGGTGTGGCAGAATTGTGAGAGACAACAGTTTTCGGTTCGCTCTGCTTGGCCTGATTATTCAACGCGCTCATGCTGAAGCCAAACTCTTCCTCAGCTGCTGCTAATTTTGACGGGTTGTCGTTTAATATCTGCGGATGTACAGGCTCGCTAGCAGCGTGCTTATCATCGTTCACTTTTTCACCCGAGGAGATTTCGATTTCGTAATCTCCCAGTGTTAGCAAGTCGCCTGCAGTTAATAGGTGCTCGTCATCACCCAAGGGGCTAACTGCGCGATTAACATACAAACCATTAGTGGACGTATCACGAACAACCCAACCTTCCTCGGATTGGCATATATCAGCATGACGTCCAGAGATAACTCGCTCAGGATCGGGAAGCTGCCATTCACAATCAGGCGCTCGTCCGATGGTAAGCCGCTCATCACTGTGCTTTGTCAGCGTCTTTGAGATTTCCAGACCAGAGGTAAAACGATGGTAGCTAACAACAGAAAGGGTCAATTCCATTTCTAATCTCTTCTTCATTCCATGAAGGTACTAAGGCGAGTTGAGACTCGCTAAACATCTTCAACTCAATATTTAACAAGGCAAGGCTAATTTGACTTACATTGAATGTCAAATCATTGACACTCAAATTGGATCGACGACAGCTTATTGACCAAAATGCTTGTTTTCTAAACTTAGGATCGCTAAAGTCCGACGTCAGCTCATTTGCAGACAGTTAGGTCAATAGTAATCAGGTTGTCTGCTCGAGGTTGAAGGCAACTCACTGGAATAGGTCGTGACATGGAAAGTCAAAAATCCCGTAATACAGATCCACGAAAAACTGACGGCACCGCAACAACATCTTCGAAGCCAAGCCAACCCGCTATCGCACAGAGCACTCCCCCATCATCTGCAGATAAAACCCTTATACGCAGTGAAAATGGCGCGGGTAAACGCGCAAAGAAACCGACAACAGACGCACCAAATCAACTCATCGGCAAAGTAATCAACGGTCGGTACAAAATTGATAGCTTGCTTGGTAGAGGGGGAATGAGCGATGTATACAAAGCACACGACCTTCTTCTCCAGCAAGCGGGATTAGAAAATACCGCTGTCGCAATTAAGATCTTGCAAAAGCAATTTGTCAACCAACCAGAAGCGCGCCAGCTACTTGTCCAAGAAGCGCGCAGAACACAGCAGCTAAGTCATCCTAATATCATTCGAGTTTACGATTATGGCTTCGAAGCGGGTCAACACTACATGGTGATGGAGTGGCTAGACGGCGAAACACTAGAAGCGGTAATCAAGCGCTCTCGGCCCATCGGCCTGCCCTATAAAAACGCCAAGGCACTGTTAAACCAACTAGCCGATGCCCTGAGCTATGCTCACAGCCAAGGGGTTGTGCATGCTGATCTTAAACCCGCCAACATAATGCTAACCCGGGATGGCACCATCAAAGTTTTTGATTTTGGTGTCGCGCACGCCAAGCATAAATTTAATGACAAATATTCAGCTGTCATTGCAAACACAAACGCACCGGTAAATGGCTATACCCCAACATATGCGTCTCCTGAACTTATCGCAGGTAAAGAGCCTAAAACCAGTGACGATATCTACGCATTCAGCTGTATTGCCTATGAGCTAGCATCCAGCAAACATCCCTTTGATCGCCAGCCTGCAGATATAGCAAAAAAACAGAATATCTCAGCGAAGAAACCTAAACATATTCCGTGGTGGCGTTGGTTCACCTTACGCTCAGGCCTAGCCTTCAGTGCGGACAGCCGGATCGGTAGCATGGCTGAATTTACACACAAATTTAATCGCAACTTATGGCCGCTAGCCACCACCATCATGCTAACCAGTTGCTTGGTATTCGGAAGCGCTCATATCTATCGCATGAAGCAAGATGAACTACTACTTGTTAGCGCCGAATTACAAGCGATGAGAAGTGAAGCGAATCAAGAGCAAGCGATTGCAGCGCTCTCGGCGGCGGAACTTATTAAACTACTGCCAGAGATCCCAGAGCATAAGCAGCTCTTTATCAATGGCGTTTTACGTTCGAACCGGACGCAGCTATTAAGTTTTTATGAACAGCGCATTGATGACATTTTAAATAATAGAGACGGCACCTACCCCGACTACTATGCCATTGAATCCGAACTGAACGCAGCTAAAACACTTTACCCAGACTCTAATCTTTTAGCGCGCTTAGATGTCGACCTACTGCAACGCTGGCAATCTACGGTCGACATCTTAGATGAACGCTTTAACAAGCTATTAGAGAAAGGTAATTACGCTCACAGCGAAGATGGCGATGATATCTACCAGCTACTAGCGGAACTTAAAACCATAGAAAACAGATACCGGCCCAATCCAACGGAAAAAGCTGAGCAACTGTTTGCGAAAGAGTTTAACACTGCGTTAGCCAGCCATGATGTTACCCAATTGAACGTTCTCATTGACGCCGGGGAAGCCGCATTCTCGGAGAGTCCTTCCTTAAATGACCTCATCCTGCTAGGTAAAGAACTAAAGAGTGCCGTTGCCGAAGTAGCGAATTACCAGAGACAACTCGGTTTAGGAAATGCCCCTGACTACCCGTATGAAGCTGCTGATATTTTCTATCATTCAACGTTTAACAGTTTCGATGAGCGGTTAAAACATGCGAATACCGTGGCAAAAATTGACAAAATAAACAAAGATGTCAATGCCTTAGCTAGAGATCTTCCCGGCGACTTTACCCCGTTAGTTAAGATAAGACGGTCGCTTGCGAACCGTTATCTCAACTTTTCAAATTCGTTTATCAAGCAAAGAAAAGTGCGTTCAGCGCAAAAATTGATGGAGAAAGCGAATACGCTGTTTGCCCAACTTGAAGCGGCACAAGTTGCACTTTAGTGCCATTCAATGAGAGTTCAATCTGTTGATTGGGCTCTCAAAACAAACCACTGAGAACTGTTAATCTTACCCTCTAGAAAGTGGTCGGATGAGATAATGTTTAAACGAATTACACTCCAGTTCGAAAACCAAGTTGCCCGCGTTACATTAAATCGCGCAGATAAACACAACGCGTTGGATATGTTGATGTTTACCGAACTAGCGGCGGCACAAAAGGTGATCAAACGGGATCGTCACTGCAGGGCGGTAATCATTGACGCAAACGGTGACGATTTTTGTTCTGGATTAGACATTAAATCGGTATTAACAGATCGTCTTGCCGGACTAAAACTACTCTGGAAATGGCACCCGTGGCAGCCTAATTTAGCTCAGCAAGTGAGTGTTGGCTGGCGAACAATGCCAATCCCTGTCATTGCGGTGATCCAAGGGCGCTGCTGGGGAGGCGGATTACAAATAGCTTTAGGCTGTGATTTTCGCTTCACAACACCGTCAGCTGATTTTTCTGTGATGGAAACGCGTTGGGGATTAATACCAGATATGGGAGGGAATCGCGCCCTAATGGAGCTATCGCGTCGGGACATAGCGATGAAACTGGCTATGTCAGCGGACACCTTTGACGCAAACGAGGCTCTGCGCTTTGGTGTCATCACCGAAATCCACGACGAACCATTGGCCGCAGCAATAGCGTTCATCGACTCTCTTTGCCAGCGATCACCTGATGCCATTTCGGCCATTAAGACTTTGTATCAAAAGCACTGGCTAAGCCCCCTTCCACGTATTTTACGGCGGGAAACTTGGTATCAATGGCGTATTCTACTCAGCCGAAACCAATCTATCGCCGTTGCCAAGCAAAAAGGCAAAGATAAGAGCTATCAAAGACGCCAATCTTGGTAGCTCTTAATCGCGAGAAGTTAATTACTGATCTGCCGGCAGGTTGCCGTTACTGCTTGGTTTCACATCAACAGTGACGGGATCGGCAGATGGAAACAGGTGAACATCCCTTTGTGGGAATGGAATACATATCCCCTCTTTATCAAAGCGCTGTTTGACTGACTTTGTTAGGTCCCAAAATACATCCCAGTAGTCCTCAGTCTTAACCCAGGGGCGCACCCAAAAATCAACCGAAGACTCCCCTAAGTTGGCTACTTTTATCATGATTTCTGGTCGTTTTAGTACCGCCGGATGTGAAGAAACAACGTCATGGAGCACCCTTTCGGCATGGTCAATATCGTCTTTGTAACTGATGCCAAACACCATATCGACGCGTCGTACTTTTTCCGCGGTGATATTGGTGATCACATCATTCCAAATCATATTATTCGGTACGACAATCCGTTGATTATCGATTGTTTGAATAGTGGCACTAACGAGACTTAGCTTCTTCACATTGCCCTGCACGCCACCAGCTATCACCATGTCACCAACGTCGAACGGCCGGTAAATCAGGATCATCATTCCAGATGCAAAATTAGACAAGGTGCCCTGTAAAGCGAAACCAATCACTATCCCTGCCACACCAAAACCAGCCAACAGCGGTGCGAGCTGCACCCCCAATTGGCTTAAACCAATCATCAAGCCAATAAAAAATACGACCTTACCAGCCATAGAGATAAAGAACTCTTGCAGTAGCTTGCTCAATTTTAGCTTTGAATTACTGACCGCTTTGGTCGCGACGGTACGGGCAACATCAGCTAAAAGGTGAAAACCGAACAAAATTGCACAAAATACAATTAACTTAACAATGAAGCTGATCGAATTTTCTCCGAACCAATTAGTTGCAGCTTCTGTCCAATTTTCGAGCAGCCTTGATAGTACTTTCACCTCAAATATATCTTCACTAACAGCCCCAGTACTGGTGATCAATACCTGCTTAAAATAGTCAGAATTCACATCAAGAGATTCAAGCACTGTCACTGCAGCCTCAATACTCTCGGTGCAAATTTCTCGTTTAATTCGCAAGCGGCGTAACGCATATTCGATATCTTCTTTTTCATAGGAAGTGGCTTTGGGGAGCTCTGCCGCCAACTCACCAATTCTAGTGTTGGCGAAATTCAGCAGTAAGCTAAGCTCGTTCGCGCGCAACGTAACATCTGCAACCAATAACGCACTCTGTTCAGTCACATCAACGCCGAGCTTGGACTCCCAACCCAATAGTGCCAAGCGTAACGATAACAAGCGGTTAATCCCCCTCTCTACATTAGCCATGGCTAACTCATTTTTTAGAGCTTGCTTACTATCCAATCCATCAAATGCCGCCCGTTTATCTTCTAGATCGCTATTCCTTTGCTGATAGGATCGGTTGAGTATTTGCCCTTGAGCTACCAAGGTATTAGTGATCAAGGTCCGCGTCTCATCGCTAACCGTCGCATCAGGATTAGCGAGCTCCTCTAGCAATCCAGGTAAAACTTCTGTTTGATAATCGAGCAGAGACTGCACGCGCAGATGCAAAAGCAACCTTTGCTCTCCTTTGGCCGTAGCATACTCATCAATAAGCAATTTGCTTGTTTCATGATTATCAACGATACGCCTAACTTCTGAGTCAATATCATCTGCAAGCGCGGGGAATGTAGCGACGGCCAGCAAGATGGAAAACACCTTGCAGAGAAAAAAGGAGGTGAAGCAACGCTTCCTTTGCATATCTAAGTTCCTGAAGAAGTTATAGATCTAACTACTAGTATGCATGAAAATCCTATAATTCAAGTAATCACCGTGTGGAATGTTCACAGGGTGTTACCAAATACAACTGGCATCTCAGCGGTTCAGAGTAGATATTAGTTATTAAGCGCGTTTAGAAGAGGCGAAGCATGATGAAAAAGGTACTACTCACAATCACTGGCGTCACATTAATATTATTGGGCGCAGCGCTAATCATTACACCGGTACCTGGAATACTATTTATGATCATAGGGCTAGCCTGTTTGAGCCTGGTGTATGAACGTCCTAAATCTTTACTGCGCTTGCTGCAAGCAAAGCTACATCACGGCGCACGACGCATTGATAAACGCCGTATGCAGAAAAAACTCTATCGTTAACATCAATATTGAGGAAATTTGCTTTACCCACGCCATAGGGTTGGTGACAATGTAACAATCATTAAGCTGATTGCCCGCTACAGATGTCTAAGAAATTATCCTCATTTGCCGATCTCGCTGCACTAACCGGTCAGGCAGCACCGTCCACGGTGTCGACCAATGAATCACAACAAGATCTTGTTTATAGCACCGACGGTGGTCGCGTGGTAACACAAAAGCATGTCGATACGACGGCGATAATTGGAGACGGTCGTGTTCGGATATCTCGCTCAACGAAAGGCCGCGGAGGGAAAACTGTTTCAGTTGTGACAGGGCTAGCTCTAACTCATTCAGACCTGCAAAAGCTTTGTAAAACCCTAAAGAAACAACTTGGTTGTGGTGGTGTGGTTCGAAACGGCGAACTTGAATTTCAAGGCGACAAACGCGACCTACTGCTTAACGAACTAACTAAAGCTGGCTACCAAGCCAAATTAAGCGGTGGCTAAAACAATGAAAAAATATCTTACTCTTCTAGTGCTGCTTATCGTTTGTGCCTGCGCTGGTCCATTCTTTATTAAAGGCCCCGATGGCAAACCATTGCTAACCACCGCAACGATCTTTCCTCAAGATCAAAGTACCGTTTGGCGATACTGGAAAAACCGTATTTTGTTATCGTTTAAAATGCTAAGCCGACAGGCGCAGGAGAAATTAGGTGTCGAAGCTGACGCACCTAACGTGTACCGGTGGCAGGACGAACAAGGCAATTGGCATTACGGAGATGCTGAAGCGGGCAATAAAGCGGGCGCTCAAACCGAGCAAGTAAAACTTAAACCGGCAAAAATTGTTGGGCTTGACGGGCCATTACAGGAAGAAGATAAACCCACCGAAGCACCGGCGGCTGCTGATGGTGTCTCTCTCAGTGAATACACCGAGCGTCTCGGTAATATTAAGCTTGATGCAGAAGAAGCAAAGCGACTAATGGAACAAAGAAACGCTGCGCTGGAAAAATCAGAATAGAAAACTCAACAGCAACGTCAACTCCTGGCGTTTCTGGTATTGCTCCCCTATTTCATCATTTGCATCAGTTATGGCTCGCCTTAACATGAGTAGTTGTAAAACTATTGTCACTATTTAGTTAAAACTCATTTATAATTGCTCTCGGCCAAGGGGTGTTCTTGTTCAGAACTGAGACATCAATGATGAACCCTTTGAACCTGAACCGGCTGGTACCGGCGTAGGAATGGCGCTTTTCATCGAGCACAAATACCAGCCCCAATCTTCCCCAAAAACTGGTAAATGCATATATGCTCTTTTCCACTCTACCCCGTAAAACTAAGCTTGCCGCCGCCATCATTACCACTTTGGGTATCCCTCTGCCTGTATTCAGCGCAGCACCTACGGTAGCAGATGAAGATATAGAGCATATCAAAGTTACCTCCAGCTTCCGCTCCGAATCACTACAACACTCAGCTTCGAGCATTACTGTTCTAGACAGTAGCCTGATCCAAGACGAGGGCGGCGAACATTTTGAAGACCTCTTACACAACGTTGCCAATTTAAGTTGGGCAGGTGGAAGTTCCCGGCCAAAGTACTTTCAAATCCGAGGTGTAGGTGAACAAGAGGAGTATCAAGGGGCCCCCAACAGTTCTGTTGGTTTTGTTGTCGATGACATTGATCTTTCTGGCTTGGGAATGACCTCCAGTCTTTATGACATAGAGCAGGTGGAAGTGTTGCGTGGCCCCCAAGGCACCCGTTTTGGCGCTAATGCCCTAGCAGGTATGATCTATACGACCAGTAATGATCCGACTGACACGAGAGAGTTTGGTGCAGAGATCAGTGGTGGCCAAGAAGACCTATTCAGTTATGCAGGTTTTGCCTCTGGCCCAGTTGATAACAGCGGTGATCTGCTCTATCGCGTTTCGATACAGCAACATAACGAAAATGGCTTCAGAGATAACGATTATCTCGGTTCAGACGATAGCAACGAACGTGACGAACTAACATTACGTAGTAAGTTTCGCTGGTTTGCGAGTGATGAATTGCAAGTTGATTTAGCCCTGCTCTACGCCAACTTTGACAATGGCTATGACGCTTGGACATTAGACAATAATGGTTTTACCACCCTAACCGACCAACCTGGTAAGGATAAGCAGGAAACAACAGGCGGCTCCCTTAAGCTAAACTGGGAGCTTAATGAATTTGTTGATCTGGTATCAATATCCAGTGCTGCACATACCAATCACCGTCATGCCTATGATGGCGACTGGGCAAATCCAGAATATTGGTCTGCGTTGAGCTGTACTGATTATTATGATGAAAACGGCAATGGCGATTTCACTGACCAGATCCCCTGTCAGTACGACTACACTTGGGACAAACAGGCCACTCGTGACACTTACACTCAGGAAGTTCGCTTGTTATCTACTGAAGAATCAAGGCTTTTTAGCGGCACTACTGACTGGTTGACCGGGTTGTATATACAACGTTTAGAGGAAGATAATGACCTGGAAAGCTACTATAACGGCTTCCCCGATCTGTTCCTGCAGAGTGACTACGAAGCAACTAGCATTGCGCTATTTGGTCAGTTAGACACGCAGCTCAATGCCGCTACCAGTTTGTCATTAGGACTTAGAGTAGAACAGCGAGACGCTTCATACGATGATGACGGTGGTGACTCCTTTGATCCAGACGAAACGATGTGGGGCGGCCATATCACACTCAACTACTTAATCAATGAACGCTGGCAAAGTTACGGCAAACTGGCGCGCGGATATAAGGCTGGAGGGTTCAACACCGGTTTACCCGATGATTTCAGTGATAACCGAGAGTTCGACAGTGAAACACTGGATAATCTTGAATTCGGCATAAAGGGATACTGGCCAGAGCAGCAAGTATCAGTGCAGGCTGCCCTGTTTTATATGCATCGAGATGATCAACAAGTGGAAGCCTCTACTCAAGATCCGAACAACCCTCAGCGCTTCTTCCTATATACCGCGAATGCAACCAATTCCGATAGCTATGGCTTAGAGTTAGAAACGTCGTGGCAAGCGACGGATAATCTTACTCTGTACTCAAGTCTAGGCTTATTAGATACTGAATTTGACGACTATGTCGTCACCCAAGCAGATGGCTCTGAGCTCGATTTATCTGGTCGAGAACTAGCACATTCTCCCAATTATCAGTTCAGTATTGGTGCCACATGGCGTAACGATGAAGGCTGGTTTGCCAATATCAACTTGAACGGCTCTGATGGCTATTACTACTCAGATAATCACGATCAAAAAGCTGACAGCTACGAGTTACTTAACGCACGTTTAGGCTATGAAAAAGAAGATTGGTCCGTGTATCTGTGGGGCAGAAACATCACAGACGAAAAGTATGGTGTCCGTGGCTTCTACTTTGGGAACGAACCCGATCAGGATTGGGCTCCCAAACTTTATGAACGCTACGGCGATCCGCAACAATTCGGTGTTACTTTCCGCTATCACTATCTATAGGAATCATCATGAAAACGGCCGTCGAAATTAGTCTCTACCCGCTACAGGATAACTACATCGATATCATCAAGTGGTTTATTGGTCGTTTAGATGCTTACCCACAACTCGAGCGTAAAACCAATGGCATGAGCACTCAAATTCAAGGCGACCACAATGCCATTATGACTATTTTAAGTGATGAGATGGCGAACGCCTATCAGAAATGGGGACGCGGTGTGTTTGTGTGTAAGTTTATTCCCGGCGGGGTCAATCTTGACCATAGTGAATAGCGTCATATCTGATGACTGAACAATCTTTTTCATGGTGGCAGCAAGCGATAAACCAACTTCATGGTATGTGGGGATGGGAGTTGGTGGCTGTCATACTTGCTCTGGCCTACCTGATACTAGCAATGAACCGCAGCCAATGGTGCTGGCCTGCTGCATTCGCAAGCACACTCATATATACCGTGCTTTTTTGGCAAGTTGCACTACTCATGGAATCAGCCCTAAATGTCTACTACATGATAATGGCGATTTATGGCTTTTATCTCTGGCACAGGGACACGGCTGAGAACCAACAACTAATGGTTATATCTTGGTCAGGGCAAAAGCACTTTGCTATCGTCAGCGTAGTCACTCTGCTTTCTTTGATTGCAGGCTACCTGATGTCTACCTACACCCATGCTGAGTTTGCTTACTTAGATGCCGCGACCACCTGTTTTGCAGTCTACACCACCTACCTTGTCGCCATCCGTGTACTACAAAACTGGTTGTATTGGATAGTTATCGATGGCGTATCGATCTATCTCTATTTCGAAAAAGGCCTCTATCTAACCGCGTTGCTTTTTGCTATCTACATTGTGCTGGCAATACTGGGCTACTTCAGCTGGCAACGTAAGCATAGGCAGCAGGAACTATCACAGTGTCACCAGAGCTGATCGCCAGAGACTGCTTAGCGCGTGTTCCTCAAGCGCTTCTTTGTGGGCCACTGGAGAGCTTATCCATAAGCCCACTCAATCAAGGCCTTGGCAATACAGTCTTTGCCATCAGCCAGGGGGATAAGCCGCCTAAACAAGTCCTACGCCTTCTCAATCAAAACTTGGCGCTGATTAATCGCCACAATGAAGCTTTGGTCTGGCAACGATGCGCTGATATAGGTATCGCACCCGCACTCCTGTTCTGGAGTCATGAGCATCAATTCTGTGTCACAGACTATGTATGCCAACAAACGCCTTTCGTATTGGATATAGAGGCTCTGAGCCGCTTATTGGTTCGTCTGCATGCTTTACCTGCGCTACCCACCACGTCATATTCATATCAGCACCGCGTTGAATACTACTGGAATAACCTGGCTGAAAAATCACATCCTCAGTGGATCACTGCGCTGAAGCCGTACATCACTCAAATACCAAACATCGTCAGTTCAATTGAACAGAGTAAACTGCCCTCGTGTGTTTGCCATCACGACCTAACACCTGAGAATATTTTGATCGGCAACGACGGAATGCAGTTAATCGATTTTGAGTATGCCGATCAAGGTCACCCACTATTTGACCTTGCCAGCGCAACCGACGCGCTAGATAGCAGCAATAGTGACCTGTTATGGCAACATTACGCAGCACAACGGGGCATTAGTACGAGTAATCGGAACGAACAATTATCGTGGCAGAGCGCACAAACGCTATACACGTTACTCAGTCTATTGTGGGTATTGTCGGAGCAAGTCGTTCATTATCGATGCGAGCAACGCGCGTCAACACTGAACCTTCTTGCCAACCGCTATATGCAACGGCTCTCCAATAACGATTTTTCGTTATAGCAACAGAAAGACGCCGTCGAACGCCGCGCCGGAACCCTACTCTGGGCTCGATAAACACCTGCCACTCCCTGCGTCGTCACAGATTAGCTACTAAAAAAACAGGAAAAGCAGCCCAAGCCACCTTCCCTGCTGGTTTGCTAAAAGTTTGCCAAAAAGAATGGGATCATCAGTGCATTCACCAAATCAATAAAGAATGCACAAACCAAAGGCACAATAATAAACGCCAAATGGGATGTACCATAACGCTGAGAGACTGCAGACATATTCGCCATGGCTGTGGGGGTGGAGCCCAGGGAGATACCACCAAAACCGGAGCACACAACCGCTGCGTCATAGTTTTTACCCATGGCAGGAAAAATAACAAAGATGTTAATCAATATTGCCATGACAAATTGCGCAGCGAGGATGGTAAACATAGGGCCAGCAAGATCAATTAAACTCCATAACTGCATACTCATCAAAGACATCGCTAAAAAGGTACCCAATGCCAGATCAGCGATTAATGCGACTTCAGGTGTTCTTGAGGGCCACTTGGTACCGCTGATGCGAGGAAAAGAATCAGGTAACAAGTTAGTGATTAATATACCGGCGAACAGACAGGTCACAAACAGAGGTAATTGCAAGCCAAGTGAAGCAACACCTTCGTTCAAGAACATACCTAAAATGGCGCTGATATGAATAGCAAGCACGGCATCAAGGAAACCAAACGCGGTGATGTTTTGTCCGCCCGCTTTTTCATCAACAACACCAATATCTATCGGCGCTTGCTGCGCTGGTTTAAGATCATGTCGATTAATAAGGTACTTGGCAATTGGACCGCCCATCAGACTGGCCAATATCAAACCAAAAGTGGCACTGGCAATACCGATCTCCATGGCATTCGAAATACCAAACTCTTCACTGATGCGAGGAGCCCACGCGATAGCAGTACCATGCCCACCAATCAGCGAGACCGAACCACTGAGCATACCCACAGCGCCTTCAAGCCCAAAAGCTGCAGCGACACCTATCCCCGTTAGGTTCTGAATGACCATATAGCTAACGGTCAGCCCCAGCAGAATAACCAAGGGCAAACCGCCTTTAAGTAGGTCTTTCAGGCTGGCGTTAATACCTATGGTGGTAAAGAAATAGATCAGCAGTACATCTCTGGCCTGCAGATCAAACTGTACTTCCACACCAAATAGCCCATAAACAATACCAATAAGGATAGAAATAAGTAGTCCGCCGGTAACAGGCTCTGGAATACTAAACTCTTTGAGAAACCCGATCGCACTGTTCAGCCGTCGACCAATAAACAGAACCACAATCCCGATTGTTACAGTAAGGTATGAATCTAAACTTAGTACGCCGTCGATAAACGTTAATTCCATAATTCCCCCATTATCAACCCCTTTGAAAACGTTTGTTTGGATCTCGTCGACGCTTTCGCCGAACTCGGTTATGCAGTTGAGTCTATCAGCTCTGTTACAAATCGTTACTGTAAAACTAAATAATTCAGATCTTTAACCCCACTAGGCGGTTAGAATAAACCAGTTACGACCACCTTTACTGCACTATAGTTACAAGCGGTATAGCAACATGCGCCGTAAAACAACCTAACGTAGTTTCGGCTATACAAAACTCTTACCTGATAATTAAGGATGCGCTTCTATTATGTGGCGGAGCGTTCTACTTCTTGCCTCTATCGTTGCACTGACTCCCCTTGCTATCGATATGTATTTGCCAGCGATGCCAAGTATGGCGCGCGATTTTTCTACGCCGTTAAGCACCATCCAGGGTTCAATGAGTACATTTTTGATCGGCTTTGCCATCGGGCAGCTGATTCACGGTCCGTTAACCGATGCATTGGGCCGGCGCCCCATCGCCCTGCTCGGTTTAACGATCTTTTCTTTGTCCAGTTTTTATCTCGCTAACGTTACTACGCCTAACGAATTCCTTTGGGTCAGAGTGTTACAAGCACTCGGCGGTGCATCCGGCTCCGTGGTCATCAACGCGATCATCACTGATCGCTATCGTGGACATGAAGCGATCGTAGTGCGTTCAACCATTATTATGGTGATGACGTTAGCGCCAATGTTAGCGCCGACATTAGGCGGCATGCTGCTCCACTTTTTCGGCTGGCGGAGTATTTTTGTATTCTTAGGTGCTTGGTCATTGATGGTGCTGCTATGGAGCTTTTTTGCGCTCAAAGAATCAAACAAACATAGACATGCGCTTAACTTTGGCAACATAAAGAATAACTACCTCAGCGTAGTAAAACGGCCATTATTGTGGCCTTGGTTGCTTGGTATGGCGCTCAATAGTGGCGCTTTCTTTGCCTTTCTAACGGCTTCGCCTTATGTCTACATTGAAGTATTGAAGATCGATCCACAGAGTTTTGGTTTTTACTTTGGGGCTAATGTGGTGGTGATGATGTTAGGAGCCGCGTTTAATAGCCGTTTAGCACGACTATTTGGCCCAAGAACCGTGCTACGTAAGGCGCAACACTGTCAGTTGGCAGCTATTTCAACATTAGTTATATGTGTCTCCATGGACATCGTCTCCCTTTGGCTCCTAGTCCCTTTATGTGCAATATTTATGGGATTAAATAGTTTTGTATTTCCCAACGCCAGTAGCCTGTTACTAGAGAGGTTTAGCATGAACGCTGGTACGACATCGGCGCTGCTTGGTGCCACTCAATTCGCTATGGGCGCGCTATTTAGTATCGCTGTTGCCCAGGGCCATGGCGACGGTGCAGCGCCAATGGTCATAGCCATGTTCTTCGGTGGTTTATGCGCCCATATACTGATTGGGCGAGGATTGAAATTACTCGCAACCGGTGATGTAAAACAACACGCTTAGCCAAACTGTGTGTTAAGTAATACTTTGAACATAAAACAATCAAAATCTAAGAACACTTCGCTATGATATCCCCATAATTAGAGTGAAGGCTGTCAAATGATTGATCTATACCAGTTTCCTCCCTCTTTGGGCGTGCCTAATGCGAGTTCATTGTGCCTTAAGCTTGAGACCTTTTTAAAAATTGCAGGACTAGATTACCGCAACCATTACGGGGCCGATCTGCGCAACGCGCCCAAAAGCAAAATGCCCTACGTTGTTATGAACGGTAAGGTACTAGGCGATTCAGAACTTATCATTGAACATTTGCTAGCTAACGAGGCAAAGCAAGTTGACGCGTGGCTAACTCAAGAGCAAAAGGCGATCGCTAAGAGCTTCTCCCGTTTATGTAATGAGCACCTTTACTGGGTGCTGGTCTATAGCCGCTGGCAGGACGACACCGGATGGGCGCACATAAGGCAGGAGTTCTTTAAACCACTTCCTGGAATTATCCGTCCATTAGTAGCTACGGTACTCCGCAGGAAGATAAAGCGTGACCTTTGGGGTCAAGGGTTGTCTAGGCACTCAGCAAAAGAGATATGGCAGATTGCTGATAAGGATTTACAAGCATTGTCTTTCTACCTGGCAGATAAGCCATATATGATGGGCGAGCAACCCTGCAGTGTTGATGCCAGCGTATTCGGCGTACTCGCCAACGTATGTCTCTCCAAGCCATCAACCCCCCTCACACAACTGAGCCATAACTATCCAAACTTAAACCAATATTGCGATAGGATGATGGCGCGTTTCTACGAGTAGCGGATACAAAAAAGTCAGCCCATAGGCTGACTTTTTTGAAATGACGCAGTTAAAACCGAAGCGTTAGTCTAACTTGTCAGCAGCAACATGATATGACGGATCTTCAATCACATTCACTTCAACTAGGTTACCCGCTTTGCTCAACAACATTCGACATTCAGCACTTAAATGGCGCAGGTGCAAACGTTTACCTTCTGCTAAGTATTTTTCGGCGATCGAGTCAATCGCTTCCAAGCCAGAGTGATCACATACCCTCGCCCGTTTAAACTCAATAACGACATCATCAGGATCGTTTTTCGGATCGAACAACTCTTTAAAATCACTGACTGAACCAAAAAATAGCGGTCCATCCAGCTTATAGATCTTCCAGCCATCTTTATCGATGGAATCCCTGACACCGATATGTTTAGCGTGCTCCCAGGCAAAAACTAACGCAGCGACGATAACACCGACAACAACGGCGATCGCCAGATCTGTCACCACAGTTACACCAGATACCAGGATCAGCACAAATGCGTCATGCCTCGGCACCTTGCTCAAAATACGGAAACTAGACCATTCAAATGTTGCGATTACCACCATAAACATCACACCGACCAGCGCGGCGATGGGGATCTGTTCGATCAGCGGTGCGCCCCACAAAATGAAGCCAAGCAAGAATAAGGCTGCGGCGATACCAGATAAACGACCCCGACCACCTGAGCTGACATTGATCATACTTTGCCCGATCATGGCACAGCCACCCATGCCACCAAAACTACCCGTCACGACGTTAGCCACACCCTGTGCGACACACTCTTTATTACCTTTACCGCGGGTATCTGTCATATCGTCAATCACAGTCACGGTCAGCAATGACTCGATCAAACCAATTGCAGCGAAGATAATTGAATAAGGTAAGATTAACTGCAGCGTTTCCCAGTTCAACGGCACCTGGGGCAACGCAAAACTTGGTAGTTCACCAGCGATACTAGCGAGGTCACCAACGCGCTTGGTGTCTAAATCAAACATCAAAACAACCACACTAACAGTCACAATCGCTACCAGAGCAGATGGAATCGCTTTAGTGAATCGGGGTAGAAAGTGGGTGATCGCCATTGTAACACCCACGGCTCCCAACATTAGGACAAGTTGCATCCCACTTAGCCAGTCACCAGATAACCAGCCCCACTTCCCTTCCGGTGTGAATGACTGCAATTGTGGCAGTTGAGCAAGGAAGATGACAATAGCCAGACCGTTAACGAAACCAAGCATTACAGGTGTCGGCACCATACGAATGAACTTGCCCAGTTTTAACGCCCCAGCTGTGATCTGAATAAAGCCCATCAGAACCACTGACGCGAAGAGGTATTGCACACCTGCATCCGCACCATAGCGCCGAGTAGCTTCAGCCACTAGCGCAACCATCACAACAGCCAAAGCCCCGGTTGCCCCAGAGATCATGCCTGGGCGACCACCGATACAAGCCGTGATCAAACCGACCATAAATGCTGCATACAATCCCACCAGCGGGTGCACACCAGCAACAAAGGCGAACGCGACTGCTTCAGGGATCAGGGCCAAAGCCACTGTCAAACCTGAGAGCAAATCCGCCCGTGGATTTTGCGTTAAAGATGCAAATAACTTGGATAACATTTAAGACCCGACACTTTTTGAAGTAGCTCACAAAAACAGCCGCGTATGCTAACAGAATGTGACATAAAACGCAGCGCCTATTTCTTTTATGCTAGCTGCATAGTAGTCCACATTAACCGTGCCAAAACACATACTGCTCGCTATTAGTGACAAATGGTAAAGATCTGGCATTCTTTAACTTGAGACAGATTAGTCGTCACGCTATCTAACAGATAAGAAGCAAAGATGAACAACAACCCCACGCCCAAGCAGATAGTTTCCCCTTGCATTGGCAACTGCAAGCTCATCGATAATGCGTGTGTTGGCTGTAAGCGCACGTTAATTCAGATCACTAACTGGCGCACGATGTCCTCACAACAACGGGATCAAATCATCAGTGAACTCAATGAAAAACGTTCGTTGGCACCGTTGCAGACTTCAGCACCCTAATAACATTCGCAAACAGATTGCCCCAGATCCCATTCGCCGCGTTTAACAGGGAAACAGCGCGAACAACTAAGGTGATCAAATGCGCCACATTATCCTGCTTTCAATTATTACGGGTGTATTCACCACGGCATGTAGCTATTACAACGAAACCGATAACGAGGAAACGGCCGGCAACGCCGTGGAAGCAGAGATCCAGGCGCGACAAGTCGCGATGGAAAAACGGCAACAAAAGTCCGTTGCCCACAGTGATATGAGTATAGCCTTGGTCATGCCCCGCCCTGCTCGCCAAGCGCCCGCAGAAAAAAATCGAGAAAACTATCAGGCATACACCTCAAATCCTATTACTAAGGTTCTCGAACAACCTGTTTCTACTTTCTCCATTGACGTCGACACCAGCAGCTATAGCAATGTGCGTCGTATCTTAAATCAGGGGGCCTTGCCTAATCATCACGCTGTTCGCGTAGAAGAGATGGTGAATTATTTTAGTTATGACTACCCGGCCCCGAAATCAGTAGAGCAACCCTTCACCGTCAGTACGGAAATAGCCCCTTCGCCTTGGGACAATGATCGTTTACTTCTCCAGATCGGTTTAAAAGGGTATGAGCTCAGTAGCAATAAGGCATTACCACCCGCCAACTTAGTTTTCCTGGTTGATGTCAGTGGCTCTATGCAAAGTGAAGCCAAGCTGCCTTTGGTCAAACGATCATTGCGAATGCTGGCATCGCAAATGCGAGGCGTAGATACGCTGTCGCTCGTTGTCTATGCAGGTCAAGCGGGCATCGTTTTACCACCCACCGCAGGGGATCAAAAAGCAACCATTTTTCAAGCGATTGACCAGCTTGAAGCGGGTGGTTCAACCAATGGCGAAGCTGGCATTATGTTGGCGTATCAGTTGGCCGAAGATGCACTAGTGGCTGACGGTGTTAACCGCATCATATTGTGTAGTGACGGCGATCTTAATGTGGGCACCACCAATATTGACGCGCTAAAACAGCTGGTGGCTCGAAAGCGCGAGGACGGCATCAGTCTCACCACACTGAGCTTTGGCCATGGTAACTATAACGACGAATTGATGGAACAGATTGCTGATGTCGGTAACGGTAACGCTGCCTATATTGATACGCTGCTAGAAGCTAAGAAAGTCCTGATAGATCAGATGGGCGGTACTTTGCTAACGATCGCCAAGGACGTAAAGATCCAAGTAGAATTTAATCCCTCCCGCGTTCTTGAATATCGTCTGATTGGTTACGAGAATCGGATGCTATCAAATGATGAGTTTAATAATGACAAAGTAGATGCCGGTGATATTGGCGCAGGTCACACAGTGACGGCCCTGTACGAGCTCACCATGGTCGATGCAAAACAACCTTCCACAGACCCGTTACGTTACCAAAATGAGCATCAACCACAACCAAGCAAGAGTGAAGAAATTGCGTTTATTAAGTTGCGATATAAGCAGCCAGAAAGCAAACAGTCATTGCTGATTGAACGCCCCGTCACTGCCGACCAGATTAAGAATCCAGCCGCTGTTAGCAACAACTTTAAACTGGCAACCGCGGTCGCTGCGTTTGGACAAAAGTTACAAGGGGGGAAATTTATTGGTGATTTCGATTATGATGCCATTCTGACATTGGCTAATCCGGCCAGCGAGACAAACGCCACACCGCTTCAGAGCCAATTCATCGAACTAGTTGAGCTGGCGAAGCTTAATAGCGAATCAGGTGTATAAGGAGCAGGTGCAATGACCGAGATGGTCACCGATGAACAGTTGATGCTGCGTTTCGCCAAAGGTGATTCGACCGCGTTTAATCGACTGTTCAGTCGTTATAAACAGCGTCTATACGGCTTTCTAAGGCAACAGCTGCCGGGCGCGTTAGCAGATGAACTATGCCAAGAAACATGGGAATCCGTTATTCGGCACTCTGCAAGTTATCAACCAACAGCAAAGTTTCAAACCTACTTGTTCACCATAGGTCGTCGTAAAGTGATCGACCACTGGCGGACACAGAAGCCCAGCGAATCGCTGGATGATAATTTGCTCTACACCACAGGGCCCGAAGTGCGGCTAGCCAGTGAACAAACCGCCAGCGCCTTGATGACGCAAGTTGCCGCACTGCCTTTCGTTCAAAAAGAAGCATTTTTGCTCAAAGAATCAGGCATGAGTGTACAGGAAGTCGCGGATATTACCGGCGTGGGTTATGAAACAGCAAAAAGCAGACTAAAACTGGCATTTAGAAAACTTCGTTCAACACTGGAGGCCCAATATGCAGAGGCCTGATTATGAATTCGAAAAGTACCTGGATGGCGATCATCCAATATCTCAGCAGTTCCAGAAGGAACAAACGGCTCAGCCATCGATGCCAGCTGATCTCGAGCAAAGCATACTCAGCATGGCTCATAAAAGCGCGCGGCGACGCTCTCCTCAGTGGCGCTGGTTAGCCATTGCCGCCAGCTTCGTTCTGGTATCGGTGATCTATCGCGGTAGCGAATGGGCGATCGTGGACAGTCTGACACCATCCGAAACCATGCCTCTGAGTTTTGACGAAGTAGCACAACTTAAGCCGGTACCGCAAAATACCGGCGGAGGCCCAGGCGAGGTAACGCTCGCGAAAAGGTCGATGCGAAGCCAACAAGCTATCGTTGCGGAATCCGAGATTGCAATGCCGATAGTCCCTGACAGTAAAGCGAAGTTTCATGCGCAGTTAAGACCGTCTGGTGACACCGATCTAAGCTACCTGGTCGCCGCAGCGCCAGCAGCAGTAGGCGAATATCAATCTGGCTTAAACAAGCAGTGTCTATTATCTCAGTTCGACCGATTTACAGAACAGCAGTTGGCATTAGAACAATGGTCGAGACATTGGTTACAGATGCGCTATCCCCAGTTGGCGCAATTGGCGGTTGCACGCCAAGAGCAACGCAGTTGGAAGCTTCAGTTCGAACAGCAGTTAGTTCGACAGGTCGGTAGAGATGCGCCACAAGCTTTGCCAGCGGCTTTGCCATTCGCCGATTGGGCGGCAAGCTTTGACACCGATACACTAGAAGCAGCATGCCAAAGTAACGGTGCGCTCTGCGCGTCACTCGCGTCTTGGCAATACCAGCTAGCGCAACAACCTGAAACTCTGGCAGAAGGATTCAGCGACCTGTTCCGCTCAACAGAGTACCAAAGCAAACTACAAGCCATACCGGCACACGTGGAAGGTTGTCAGTAGTCGATGCCCAAGCAACCTGAAGAGAAACGACAGCGCTGTTTGGTGTGCCACTATCCGCGCAAGACCTGCGTTTGTGCTTGGGTATCTCGAACGCAAAACAAAACGCAGGTCTACGTTTTGCAGCACCCGAGTGAGGTTAATAAGGCGAAAGGCACTGTACGACTGCTGCAACTGGCGCTTAGTAATATCAAAGTGGTGGTTGGCGAATCGGAAAGCGATTTCACCTCACTACGAGATGAAATAGTTAAACAGGCGGCCCAAGGAACAAGCGTCGCGGTTCTGTTTCCCACTGACAGCTCAATCTCAGTAGAACATTGGGGCGCCACTGTTGCTCTGCGCCAGCCACAAGCTATCATCGTACTCGATGGAACTTGGCGTAAAGCGCTGAAACTTTACCATCACAACCCTTGGCTAGCCCAATTTAGAAGTCTTGTTCTAAGCACCGCCAGCGAGTCACAATACACCATAAGAAAAGCCCCTAAACAGGAACAGCTGTCAACACTCGAGGCCGTAGCTTGCACGCTTGAACACTTAGAAGAGTTCAATACGCAGCCGCTCTATCGGGTATTCGAAGCAATGATTACTCAGCAGATGAAGATGATGCCCGCCGAAGTAAAAGGAAGGTACCGATGCCGCTAGTACGTTACCTGTTATCCACCTCACAAGTGATCGCTTTGTTAGTCTTGTTGCTTCCAAATGGCTTTGCCAACACCATTGAATTGAAGCCATTCACAACTGATGGATGCAGCCTCTTCCCCGACGGTACACTTATGCAACGAACGCTTTGGCTAGCCTGTTGTGAATCTCACGACATTGCCTACTGGATGGGCGGAACATCGAAGCAACGTGTCGAAGCTGATTTAGCATTAAAACACTGTGTCGCCGATATCGGTGAACCCATGGTTGCCGAGCTCATGCTAAACGGTGTACGTATTGGAGGTACTCCTTTCTTACCCACGCAATTTCGTTGGGGATACGGCTGGCCATACCCAAGAGGCTACGAACCATTAACAGCGAAAGAAAAACAAGAGGCAAGCCAACTTCTGCGAACTTTTATGCAACTAAAAGACTCGAACAAAAAGGTAAACTAGGCTGTTTCTCCCAACTTTATCCAACACTTTTGTCATGGTATGGTTCAAATCTGATATGGCCTGCCCATTTTTCTAATTAGAAAACGATTTTGTTATAAATTTTAAATCATCTATTTGTATTTTAAGGCTTTAAATATGCGTTCAGTTATAACCTCTACAATTTTGATATCTGTATTAGCGCTCTCTGGCTGTCAGACAACACGGCAAAACGCCATGACAGGGGAAGAAGAAACTAACTCAACCACGAAAGGCGCGCTTTTAGGTTGTGCTGGCGGTGCACTGCTTGGTGCCATGATTAAAGATAAAAAAGCCGCGGCGATCGGTTGTGTGGCCGGGGGAGCAACAGGTGGCGCCATCGGTTATCAACTAGACGAACAGGAGGCGGCACTGCGCAAGGAGTTGGTAAATAGTGGTGTTCAGGTGCAGCGAGAAGATGACCGCATACGCTTAATTATGCGTGATCAAATCGCATTTGAAACAGGTAAATCCAGCCTGAGTCCAGCCATTTACAACCCGCTCAATAGCGTAGCTAAGGTACTCGGTGAGTTCGATGACACCGAACTGGTTATCAGTGGCCACACTGACAGCACAGGCTCAGATGCAATAAATGATCGGTTATCCAATGAACGAGCTATGGCTGTTCTGGTATATATGCGTGGTGTTGGTGTAGAGAGCCAGAAAATGCACGCTCAAGGCTACGGTAAGCGTATGCCAATGTGTAGCAACGACACGCAAGATGGTCGCGCATGTAACCGCAGAGTTGAATTGGAATTAATCCCCGCTTCAAAGAGCTAATGCCATGCTTGGTGCCAATAGCAAATCAGACATAAAACTGGCTATTGGTGCCAAGCATATCGCTTCATATCGACGCGCCCTCGCTTCACCAGCACCCCCTCCTTTGTCAAGCAGGCTATCTGACGACGTTCAGACTCTGAGCCCGACATAAAGGCTAACCGCCCATCGGCTTTAATCACCCTATGCCAGGGCAAAGTTGAAGACGGTGGCAAATTACGCAGTACTCTACCTACATATCGCGCATAGCCAGGCAACCCAGCGCGCTTTGCTACATCGCCATAGCTAGCGACCGTACCAACGGGAATTGCCGAGACGACCTGCCAAATTCGTTGATTCAATATATCACTTGCTTCAGGCATAGCTACTTACAACAGGGCATCTTCAGTCACGCCAAGCGATGCTAATGCTTCATGATCCGCTAGCCACTCGAGTTTAGGCGGGATCACTAAGGTAGTAATAGTTTTAAAACTGGCATTGGGTAATTCAGATAAAGGCAACCTTTCTTCGCGATACCCCTCTATGGGTAGAACTGCCGCTTCATAAAGGATCACTTCATGTTCTGGTTCATACCAACGCAACAACTTGGTCACGAGTGCCTGTACACGATCGCTATAAGTGTGAAACTGAGTGCACGTCAGATCGCCAACCACACCAATTTGCCAAAGCACCACCAACGCCGACGGATCTAACGGTCGCTGATAAACTAAGAATTGTGTCGCCTCATAGGACTGCAAACCACTCATGCCAGGATCTAAACCTAGATCAGCATACAAACAGGCGTCTGCAGAGATCGCGGGTTCCATAATAGCTTCATAGCCCTCTTCCCTCGCCTGCTTAATAGCGGCGTGAGGCACATCAGCGAAAACCCCCGGGTGACCATAAAAGATAGCGCATACATTCTTTCCTGCTCGTAAAGGCTCCAGTATTGCGAGTTCCATTTCCCGATAGGTTTGCCTGCGATCTTTCTCTCCATCTTTGCCATACAACAGCGAAAGGTCTATCAACGCCGGATACTTGCCTTTTAACCAGGTCAACGAAAAATCATCCATCATCGCCAACACGACATCTGCTTTATCAAGTTCCGACTCGACGCGTCTAGTCAAATGACGACCTAGCTGTATCCCAAACCCAGTGATCACCAATTTACCTCTAAGCAAATTATTCGCCTTTAACAATGGCTAACTCCTTGTCGCTCTTCGCCGGGCTCTCTTCAATCTCGCGGTACAAAGAGATGCGGTTACGTCCACTATTTTTCGACGCGTATAACGCTTGATCGGCTTGTTCTACCAGTTCACTTAACGTAATAGCTTGCCCTTCAGCAACCGATATACCGAAGCTTAATGTAATCGTGACAGTCCTGTTTTCAGCCTGAATAGGCCTTAAGGCACTTTTGCAGCGCTCAGCAATATGCATCGCCTGCTGATAACTGGCCCGTGGTAAAAACAACACGAACTCTTCGCCACCGGCTCTGGCGATAATGTCATGACCGCGTAATCCCTCTTTTAGCTGATTCGCTACCGTTTGTAGAACGCGATCGCCGATACGGTGACCATAAGTGTCATTTACAGCCTTAAAGTGATCGATATCTGCCATAATTACTGCAAAGGGTTCGCTACAAGCCAAACTGGACTTAAGCAGTTTCTCACCATGCTCATAAGCATGTCTGCGGTTAAACACTTTCGTTAAACCATCAACTTCGGAAAGCTGACGATAATATAGATTTCGTTGCCGGTAGCGCGTCAGCAGCATCAACAGCACAATCAGTAGTAATACTGCACCAGCCAAAATAGAGGCCAATAACCAACGTTGTTGATTGATAGCGTTCTCACGTAACGTCAGCAGTACTTTATCTTTTTCTAGCAGCTCTAGTTGTTGCGCTTGCTGCTCAGTTTCAAATTCTGTTTGCAGGTAGGCGATACGCATCGCCTTGTTGTCATCCATCACTTTCTGCACCGCGATCATATACTGGCGATAGTAGATAAGTGCGGATTTCAGATCCCCTTGCTGTTCACTTAACTCAGCAGCAAGCAGAAAAGGTTGTTGTAGCTCGTCCCAAAGATTGTTTTCTATCGCGTTGGGGATCAAGGATGCTAACATCGCTAATGATGTTGCTGGCGTACCGAGTTCGACGGCCAAACTGGCTTTGGCTAAACGGGTATTTATCACGCCATAGAGGTAGTTGAGCTCAACAAAATCATTTTCCGCCAGCTCGTAGTGCTCCAAGGCTTGCTCATAAGCTAAGCGATTAACATAAACATCCGCTATCACGCTGTGGGCATTGGCTGCATAAAGCTTTTCTGAAGATAACTGGCAATACCCTAACTGTTGCTCTGCTGTTTTTAATGCGGCGTCATACCGAGACATGTTGAGGTAGATGACCGAAGCAGCCTTCGCGACCATACAACGTTCGCCATCTGTCACGCCGTCCGCAATCGTCGATATTGCCACCGCCTGCTCGACATATTGCAACGCCTTATCATGAGCACTAGCGCGGGAAAACAGCTCGGCAGCCAATGTTAAAACAGATAACTGAGCATCTTCAGAATTTACTTTAGGCAACAGTTGTAACGCATAATTTAAATAAGAAAACGCTCGGCCATAATCACTTTCTAGATCCGCGACTTGACTAAGAAGGTGATAAGCTCGCAATTCTTGTGCGGGTTTGAGATCAGAATAAAACAGCTCTGAGATAATATGCTTTGCGGACTCATATCGTCCGTACAAAGTATGCTGATGTGCTTGCAATAATGATAGTCGGTCACGTTGCACTGGTGTTAAGTCCGCAGATGCTTCGAGTCGCTCAATCAATACTTTCACTTGCCCTGTATCGCTAACACGCAATCGCTCAGCGGTAAGCAACAATTGCTCGGTATTGGTTTCGTCGGCACAATAACCAGCTAGCGGTGTCCAATAAATGAACACCGCAATAAGCATTAAATACCGCATCTATTTCGCGTACGAGTTTACTGTTTTCTTGGGGTTGGCCTTGGCCTGTAACCCGGTTAACGCTTCCAAAGCAGCAACATCTTGGGCTAACAACAGCTGCTGTTCTTGAGCCGATAGCTCAGCATCAGCCATTAACTTTTCAGGCTCTAATTGGTATGCAGTAGCAAACGAAGCATCAGATCCTAGCTTATGCATGAAATCAATTAATTTGGACATAGTTCCTTCCTTATTCCGTCAATGGTTCATCTCTCAAATCTATGAATAGTGCAAGAATATTTAATAACCGCACTACGATCTACCTAGTCAAAACTAGCGACATTTACTCGGTAGAGCAAGGTTAAATAAGCAAAAACTGGTTTAAATTCATTATTATAAGAAGGACAAACAAAAATATACCATCGCAGCGCTAATGATAAAGAGACTAATCGGAGAGCGTGGTTAAGACGGGGTTCAATGGCGCTTGATAGAATTCGACCCGATCGCGCCCTGCTCTTTTGGCTGAATAGAGTGCTTTATCCGCACAGTCGATCAACTTATCTAACGATGCCGTTTTATCGGCCTCATCGACTACTGCAGCACCATAACTAAGCGTAACGGTAACCATACGTCCCTGTTCATGAACTGGCACCATAGACAAACGACATCTGTCTATCACTGCCTGCGCTTGTGCTTTGTTCGCCCCGGGCAAAAATAGGGTAAATTCTTCACCGCCGGTGCGGGCTAAAATATCATTTTGTCGAATACTACTACGTAATTGGCTTGCAACTGCTTTTAACATGCGATCACCGGCAGCATGACCATAGGTGTCATTTACCTGTTTAAACCAATCGATATCAGCCATGATGACGGTAAAAGGTAAACTACGTTTTTGATGAGAAGCATATACCCGTTCAGCAATTTCCAATCCGTGTCGACGATTATAGATCTCGGTTAATCCATCCACGGATGCCAAATGCCGGAACTGATGACTATTACTTTTATAACGGGTCATCAGGTAGAAGAGCAGTAAACAGACGCCGACAGTCACGGCCAAAACCGAACCCAATATCCATAACCGCTGGCTACTGGCTGACTCACGCAACTCGAAAAGCTGTTGTTCTTTTTCCAACAACGCGAGTTGACGATTCTTTTCATTGGTTTCAAATTGAGTTTGTAAAAAGGCCATGCGCTGAGCTTTTGCATCATCCATAATGCGGTTGGAAATAATCCGCTGCTTTTTATAATACTCCGCCACAGCCTTGTGATTGCCCTTCTTCTCTTCTAGTTCAGCGGACAATAGCAATGCATCTGCATACTCAACTAGCATTTCAAATCGTTCAGCCTCAGGCACAACGATGTCTAACAATTGCTCAGCAGCCTGATCATCGCCCATTAATACCAATAGCTTTGCTATCTGCAACTTCGACTCAATGATCCCCCAGCGATAGTCAACAGCTTCTAAATGAGCCAGACCTTCAAGTGCTTTCTCATAAGCTTGTTGATAACCGCCACGGGAAGACAACATTTCTGAATAAGTCAGCTTAGCCATGCCCAGATAAAGCACCTCATTGCCAGCCTCGCAAAACTTCAACGCTTGGTTGTAAGTTTCTTCAACCGCCAGATCATTTTTCATCTCTTGATAGACAAACATCAAACCAATCAGTGCGTCACATTGCGCTTTATCCGTACCGATTTGCTTGGCAATAGCCACATCACTTAATGCGTACTCTTTGGCTTTCTCATGGTCTCCGGCACCGATGAACTGCTCGGCAGCAACACTGTACACAATTTGTTGTGAGGCAATATCAGTGGTTAACTCGACTAACGGCAACATCTCATTCAGATAACGAAACGCTCGCTCGTAGTCACTCTCCACGTAAGCCATCTGTGACAACAACGAATAGGCGCGGATCATCTGCTCGGTAGCGAGGTCGTGATAAAACAGGGAATTGATTTTCTGTTTGGCGTGTTCATAAGCACCTTTCAGTATCAACTGATGTGCGTCGACCAAAAGTAACCTATCCCGCTCTTTTTGCGACAGCTGGTCGAAATTGCTATTTAATTCAGAAAGTAGCGCTTGCACTTTGGCTGGTTCTGAGTGGCTAAGGGCTTCAGCCTCAGTCAATAGGCTATGGTAATGAGAAGAGGTTGCGTGAGCTTGAATGCTAGTAAAAAAGATTAACAACAAGGCACAAAAGCATACTGAAGACAGTCTGAACTTCAGTATTTTCTGCTCGCTCAACTTTTTTCCTAACAAAAAATAGACACTCACATAGTATGCGGCATTAAACGGGCCGCTTTCCCTTGTATATTTCGCTAGTTTACTTAATCCAACGATGAGGCGCCACGGTTCCTTTAGCGATAACGAAAATTCAGGTCAGGCCAAAAAATAAAGCTGGGAGGGTTTCCCAAACCGAGTCTATATTTAGAGTGATTCGATTAATTAGGGATGATAACGAATGTCTAACCCCGTCGACAAAATATTGGTATTAGCTACCACATCCTCGCTACCCGATGCCGATTGCTTCATCAGTCATGACTTACCAATAGGTTGCCAGAGGCAACATCGCTGTGGCTTGGCCTTACAAGCGTCCCCATCAAAGCCCTAACTTACAACAAGCCGTAGATTTGACTGATTAGGCAGCTTCATCACCCCGCAGCATTACCATAGAGTAAAAGGAGATATACAATGTCTGTACCCATAACGAAAATCATGTTGATTGTTTCAACTGCTACAGAGGCAAATGCTGACTCTGATATGTTTGTCGAGTTGTATATCGGCGGTTTATCAAGCGCTGAACTCCCCTTAGCAGGTCCACAAGGTGCCTCAAAAATATTTGAGATTCCAACATCAGGCGATCTAAACCTAGATCAGGTATCGCCAACTGATATAGAGCTCAGCGTCGATGGCGATGCGCCATCAAGCTTTAACGCATGGTTACCTAGCAGTTGCTATGTGCTTGGCAAAGGGGATTCAACCGATTATCAATTACTCTGCGCCATTCCTAAGTGGCCCAGTTCAATCTGGTTTTGTGCCGATAGTAATGCCCATGAGGATCCACCCGCCTTTAATGGCGTTGTGACATTGCAGATGGTACTTGACGCCATGTAGCGCCTAAAGGGGCGAGGTGCTGCCCCTTGATTTTTTCCTAATCTTTGATAAACACGCGAAAAGAAACGTCAATAGTCAGCGTTAAATGCTCAAGTGAGGTCACCTTCTCTATCCCCTCTTTCGGTGCGCGATGCATGTGTGGCGTCATTCCCAACAACCGTTCAATATCTACACTAGGCAGATCACGTTTCACTGTCAGTCGCTCACTGTGAGACAGCGAAAAACCAGCCTCTATCGCCCCATCATTGGACGCCGGCTGAAACAGTTTAATTGTCGGATAGAGCAACTTCCGCATTTCGATCAAATGATCTTCATACGTATCAACCAGTATTAGCACGCCACCGGATTTAAGCGTATCAGCAAAAGAGTCATAGCAATGGAAGCCGAATGCACAAAGAATAAGGTCAGTACTCGCCCTATTTACGGGAATAGACTTATTACTCGCTACAATCCATTGAATCGATTTGTCGCGTTTGGCTGCAGCTTGCACTGCCCATTTTGATATATCTAATCCGCAGAGAAGCACCTCTGTCGCCAGTGATAAGCGGCGCAGATGAGTGGCTAATTCAGTCAAATAGTAACCCTCACCACACCCGCCATCAATCACTGTATAACTCTCTAGCGAAGAACGAGTAGTGAGCTGTTTGCTTACAAGATCATTGATTTTTTCAGCTATCGCATCGTAATACCCACCAGCCAAAAAGGCGTGGCGCCACTGCACCATCTGCTTAGAATCTCCAGGGGAAAGGCTGCGTTTGTTTTGCACCGGTAGCAAATTCACATGACCATTACGTGACTTATCAAAACTATGGCCAGTACCACAAACCAAACGCGAGGGCTCAGCGACCAATGGTTTTGCACATAGCGGACAGACAAGCTTATTCAATGGGGAAACTATCATTAACGGATGCCACTTAGAGACTTTCAGCGCATATAGTAAGCCAACCTGCGAACAGCGGCCATCCCTCTATTAGACAAGGCCCTGCATAACTACACATGGTGCCTTGTCGATAGACAATAACGATAGAAAGTTGCCGATGACTTATATCGCTTTGCAATCGGGCGCTCTAGCGTTCAATTTCAACGCAATCACGTCCATTTTCCTTGGCGCGATATAGTGCATTATCCGCCCGTTGGATCAGTTCAGACAAATTACTGTCATCTGCTGTTAATTGCGCCACCCCAATACTGACTGAAACCTTCATATCAACGGCAATAGTCGCGGTATCAATATCTGAGATCTTTTGACGCAACCGCTCTGCAACCTTTGCCGCATGATCCAGTCCGGCTCCGGGTAATAGCGCTAAAAACTCCTCTCCCCCTGTTCTGCCAACTCGATCCTGATAACGCATGACGGACAATGATGCTGGTGCAATCAGTCGCAGCACTTCATCACCACCGTGGTGGCCATAGGTATCATTTATGCGTTTAAAGTAATCAATATCAAACACCAGAACTGAAAACGGCGCGTGTTCAGCTCTCGCATGATCGATCATCTCTTTGCCACGTTGAAGGATGTCACGTCGGTTAGGTAATCCAGTAAGCTCATCAGTTGATGCTAACCGGTGTAGCTGCCGCTTACTGTTCACCTGTCGAATGAGAAACACCAAGGCAACCAATAAAAGTATGCCACCGAGAAACAGCACTATCAGTTGCCATCTCCGTCGCTCCTCTAACGACTCGACCTGCTTTTGCTTAATTAAAGTGTCGGCTTTCAAACGCTCATTTTCAGCTTCTTTTCTTGCGACATCGAACTCAACCTGCATTCGAACCGTTTGCTGTTTACGCAACATAAGATCGAGTTGTTCATGATTGCGCTGATACTCTTCAGTGGTTTCATAGGCTTCCTGCCAGCGTTTCTCTGCTGACAAGGCTTTAGCTTTTGCTTGCAGCAACCAAGCTAAATATCGAAAATTCTTCTCTTTACGAATGCTGGGTTCAGCGAAGTCAAAATAATCAAGTGCCTTTTGGTTGTCACCCAACTGGTAATGTGCTCGTCCGATAAATAAGTGCACTAATGCCGATGTGCCAAAATCTGGATGTTCGTCGAAAATAGCCTCCGACAACGACAAATGCTTAAGCGCTTGCGTAGGTTTCTCTAGAGCAAGCATTACCCCGGCAATGTTTAAACGCGAAAATGCAACGCCGTAATCATCAGATTGAGCTAAATAATAATCTAGAGCATCACTATATAGCGTATAAGCTTGTTGATATTGGCCTTGATCCTCAAGCACCAAGGCAATCTGTTCGCGTATCTCTAACAAGGCACTGACCTTGTCCTCTTCAAGAAAAATACGCTCCAACTGTTGGTAATACTCCAGCGCACGATCAAAGTTGCCTATTCGGCGGTAGGTATTCGCTATCGAAGCCATGTTTTGCCGGATCCAATAGGTGATATCAGCTGATTCGTAATACTTCTGCGCAACAAGTAGATCGCCGAGACCAAGCGCTAATTCCCCTCGATAGGCATAGAGATCGCCACGGCTCGAATATGCATCGGCGATTAATTGCTCATGTTCGCTGTTGATAACTAGCTCAATTGCAAGGTTGTAATCTTGCAAGGCCAGATCGACATCACCATATACTTGCTCGTAATAGCCGCGACAGACATGGAAGTCCGCTATCGCAGCCAAGTCGTTGGCCGCTTCAGCCTCAGCAATATAGTTAGTAGCCACCGCAATGAGCTTAGGTGGTGTCTGAACCTCGTTCGGCTCCAAGCTCCAGCAATGTAGACGTTTCCAACGCATTAACAACGCTTTGTCGGCCACATCAATGGTGTTATATAGCGACTGTAAACGCCGTTGGAATTCTGCCGTAGTGACATACTGCCCTGCTTCTAGCGCATCAAACTCGCGCTCAATTTCTGATGGCGCGGCAGCCCAAATAATGCTGCTGCCCAAAATGACAATCAGCGTTGCCGTTGCTAACCGGCTGAAAATTTTAAACAAGATGAAACCTTATAGCTTTTAAGTTGCAAATATTGGGTATATAGCCCTCAGAACCGCATTTTACCGTGGAACAACGATAAGTTTAGTACTGAATGCAATAGGCTTGATCTCAAACAGACATGTCTAATGCATATTAACGGATCGTAGATAGGCTTGGCTAAGCTGGCGTTAATGGCGCCGTAATTACAAACCGCAAACCACCACTTTGACCATGCGAGGCTGTTATCTTTCCGCCTAGTTTTTGCGTCACCATATTGTAGACGATATGCATCCCCAGCCCGGTGCAGCCCCGGTTTCGACCCGTCGTAAAAAACGGTTCAAAAAGGCGACTCATCACCTCATCGGAGACACCAGCGCCATCATCTTCATAACTCAGTGTTAGATTGTCCGCCGTTGCCTCATAACTAATTGCTATGCGATGGATTTGGTTTTTCTCAAAGCCATGCTTAAAACTATTTAAAACAAAGTTGCAGATAATATGGCTAAATGCACCTGGATAACTGTCAAGTTCTAAGCTCTCATCGCCCTTCACTTCTATTTGTACCTGATACTTCTTGGTTTCCGCTTGCAGGCTAGCGACGACCTCACGCACATACGTACCCAACCGGAAAATTCTGCGATAGCCACTGGACTGGTCGACAGAAACTTCCTTGAAGGTTCTAACCAGTTCGGCTCCCCGATGGAGGTTATATTCGAGAAGTGAGAGCACTTCGTCTGATCGCCCAAAAAAACGCTGTAGTTCGCTACGTTTTAATTTTCCAGCGTCAAAACTATTCACGATAGATCGAAGATCATCGGCCATCGTCGTCGTGGCAGTTAATGAGATACCTAATGGCGTGTTTATTTCATGGGCTACGCCAGCAACTAACTGGCCAAGTTGAGCATTTTTTTCTGTTTCCACCAAATGGCTTTGTAGCTTTCTTAACTGTTCAAGGGTATCTGACAATTCAACATTCGTTGAGCGTAACAACTCGGTACGTTCCAAAACCTTGCACTCTAGCTGAGCCTGATCTTCTATCACTCGGCTGGTAAGCCTATTAACCAGGGCTAAAAGCTGCGCTGGCTCTCGGTAACGGACGTCTACAGAAGACTGACCATAGTCACCAAGGGAGATACGTGCGACAAGGTTAGACAACTGTTTAAACGGTGCTAGGAGTCGCTTTGCCACGATAAACGATACGATAAGGACAGCCGTCAATAGCGCTGCCAGCACTAAGCTAAGTTGAATAATGGTTTTATTAACCTGCGTCGACACCATGGATTTCGGTACGCCGACTTCAATCACTAACGATACGTCAGCACCAGCATCCTGCTCCACGACGTAAGTAATATAGTCGCCGCGATCATACTGGCTGTTATACGCATCGTGATCGTTAATCACGATGGAAAACAATCGCGCCCCATCCAATGTGCCAGACACCTTATCTACCATCTCATCAACATCAATGAACATAACTAACGCACCAGTTAAAGTGGTGGTCGGCGCATCTTTCAAGCTAACAAGATGTAGTGGAGTCATAAAAGTGACAACTGAGCGAGAGTCTCCTTCGTCAAACGATAACGAAATAATATCGACTTTGATTTCATCGGTGTGATCGGCGAGAAGATTTGTTTTCAAAAAGTCCTGCAATTGGGAATCAATCGCTGATAAGTCGTACAACAGATACTCAATAGGACTTGCTTCTGTGGCTACGCCGAGACTATCGAATATCACTGCGCCGACGCCGGATTGCTCTCTAACCAGCCAGCGATCGAGTTTTGCAGTAGCATAGCCGGCGAAAGCACCATTTCGTGACGCTTGTGCTACATCATTGTCGCTCCCAATTTCGACGACGCGCTCCATTGTTCCGGTGATGTCTGCTGCAATTAGCCCACCAACAGCATCGGCTTGCAACCTGGCGCGGTTTTGACTTTGATCGACGAGAACTTCCTGCAAGGTGGATACAAAACCAACGCTGATTAACAGAGCAGGCAGCAAAGCAAAGCCAACAATGACTGCGACTAAAATACGACTTAACTGTGGTTGATCTTTATCCGTAATATTCATTATTTCTGCGTTTCTGTCTGACGTCGCAGCTCTCGCTCAGCATGGGTTTGCATAAACTCAACCGCCTGCTCTCCGGTCGCTTTACCTCGCATATAGAGCGCAACTCCCTTAGCCATACCGATCCATGCGGCGGACATTTCTGGCGACGGAGGCATGGGGATCGTGTGCTCCATCTGCGCAAAAAACACTGCCATATCTGGATCATCTTTGAATGATTGCTTAATCTCGCTATACGCCTGTGTTGTTGTCGGCATCATCCCAGTCTCTTGATACATCACTCTCTGGGCATCTGCCGTCAGCATGAACCGAACAAAACTCTCGATATCTGATTTTCGGTGTCCGTTTAAGGCGTCCCCCGGAAACATCAAGGTAATTGAAGAGCTCATTGACCGCATTCGAGCGCCGTCGACCTTTGGTAACATGGCAACACCGAAATCTTGTCCAAGCTTTTGCTTTAGCTGGTTAAATGCCCAGTCGCCATTGATCGCATAGGCGTACTCACCGGCAATGAACTTTTCATAAACACACTCATAGGAACAGCGCATGTTAATAACGCCGAGTTCAGTTTGTTGCCGATAGTACTCTAAGCCTTTCGCAATCTCCGGCGAGCCAAGTTGTATGCCACTGTCATCAACAGGTACTCCACCAAATGCCGTCAAAAATGGTATCACCCAGTACATTTCCATCGGCTTCCAGGCAATTAGCTTTGCTCCTTTCCCCTCTACAATCTCTCGTTGAGCGATAAGCCCTGCCCAACTGTTCGCAGACTCAGCAACCAGGCTCTTATTGAAGTAGAGCATCAAGTGGTTGCCGTATAGCAAAGGAACGCCATACTGTTTGCCGCCATCAGTCACACTGCTTGTTGCCCCCTCGATCATCGGTTGGCTAAACGGTTCAGCGATCTCTGATAACTTCAAAATGGCACGGTTACCAATAAAGTCTGATGGTGCAAAGATAATGTCAGGGGCGACGCCCTCACCCACAGCTCGAATCGAAGAGGCTTTCAGGTCACCAGTCGGCATGTGCTGCACAACAAGCGTTATCCCGGTCTCAGCGTGAAATTGCTGACCAAGCTTGGTAAACGCACTTTCTGCTTCAAATTTTTCGTACCAAAGTACGAGTTGGCGCTCTTTGCCCAATACCCCTGCACTGATCGGCAGTGAAGCGACTAAGATCAACCAAATAAATCTAACGAAAAAAGTGTATCTCATTGTCATGTCGCCCTATTTCTCCTGAGTAGTAAGCATGGCTAAGATAGAATATTTTTTCCTCTTCTTGGGTCAAATAATCATTCGTTAACGGGGAACCAAATCACGGTCTAGCAATCAGATTGCCTAAGTCTGCTCCGTATTGGCATTATCATCACCGAGCAACTATATCTAGCTAACTGTAGCCAGTACATTTTCATCCAGAATAATAAGGTGGAACCCACTTTGATAAGAATGCCCATTGATGAGTTAAAGCACCGCAGCGAACAACACCCCGACAAGATCTATTTACGCCAACCGGACAATGGCCAGATTCAAGACTATAGCTGGGCACAGGTATACAGCACTGCAACGCAGCTTGCCGGCGCGTTAGTACATCAAGGGTTAAAAAAAGGCGATCGTGTCGCTATTATCGGGAAGAATTGCGCAGAGTGGTTTATAGCTGACTGGGCGATCATGATGGCAGGAATGATATCGGTTCCTATCTATCCAACGGTCGGTAGAAAAACGCTGGCTCACATACTTAATCACAGTGAAGTAAAGCTAGCGTTTATCGGTAAGTTAGACAATAGCCATGCCCTATCTGAGGTGGTAAAGAATACCGCATTCAGCAAGTTGCTCACCGTTGCCATGCCTTATCCAACAGTTCCATGTGATTTTAGCTGGGCCAATTTCTTAAACGTGGCACCGCCTCTTGCTGACCTTCATACACCTGATGATGATGAAGTGATGACCATCATCTATACCTCTGGCAGCACCGGCACCCCAAAAGGCGTTGTGATGAGTTACGAGGCCTACCGCTATGCCAGTGCCCAAACCCAATTGAGTTTAGGCGTACTTGATAGTGATCGCGTGATATCTTATCTGCCTCTAGCTCATATCACCGAGCGAGGCGTGATCCAAGGTCCTAGCTTGTATGCGGGCTGTACCGTCTACTTTGTTGAGTCGTTAGCTACCTTTATTGAAGATCTCAACCGGGCACAACCAACATTTTTCCTATCCGTGCCCAGGCTTTGGAACAAATTTCTTGCCAATATTCATGCGCGACTGTCGCCGAAGAAGTTATCATTTCTTCTGTCACTCCCTATCGTAGGTAACCTCGTTGCGCAAAAAATACGCCGCACGTTGGGGCTGGATAAAGTCAGGGTTTTCGGCTCAGGCTCGGCGCCGATATCGCCGGAAATACTCCGTTGGTATAAAAAACTGGGAATGAACATTTCCGAAGGCTGGGGAATGACAGAAACCGGTGGGCTTTCCTGCTGTAACCTACCTTTCAACGAACTGCATATCGGTAGCATCGGCAATCCTATAGAAGGTACTGAAATTAAACTGTCGAAACAGGGAGAGATACTGATACGCTGCCCCGGACTGTTCCAAGAGTACTATCAGGATCCTGAACTCACCGAAGCCAGTTTCACTGAAGATGGCTTCTTTTGTACCGGAGACAAGGGCACTTTTAACAGCGAAATAGGCGCCTATCAGATCACTGGGCGTGTCAAAGAGCTATTCAAAACAGAAAAGGGAAAATATGTTGCCCCCGTGCCACTGGAGTCTCGCCTTGGTGAAAACGAATTACTAGAGCAGATCTGTGTCATGGGCACGCTAATGCCGCAACCGGTCGCCGTTGTCGTATTAAGCGAGACCTCCACTAAAATGAGTAACTCGGCGATCGAACTTAGCTTATCGGCAACACTCGAAAAGATTAATCGACGTTTGGAAGCCCATGAAAAGATCGCTCAGATATTCGTAGCTAAAGACGAGTGGACAATAGAAAACGATCTATTAACCCCAACCCTTAAGATAAAACGAGCGGATATCGAGGAGCGTTATCTTCCGTTGATCGCCAACCTTTCAGAAAAAAAGGTAGCGTGGGAACAATAGCTGCCCAGGTAAAATTAGAAATAGCGTACTGAATCGATATCAGCACGCTATTTCTATTAAAGAGGGATCAGAATGAGGTACGTTTGTAACGACGGTATTCCGGCTTCCAAAAGCTGTCATCAATAGCTTGCTCTAGGGCGTCGTCACTGATCTGAGTAGCCACGCCATCTGCCATTGCAGCAATAGCGACATCAAACGCAATTTTCCGGCTGACCAATTGCACATCTTCCATCGGAGGCAGCAATGCGCCGTCGCCATTAATCGCCAGCGGAGACGTGTCAGCTAAAGCGCGACTAGCAGCCATCAACATATTATCAGTGATACGCTTGGCACCGCAGGCCAGCGCCCCCAACCCAATGCCTGGGAATATGTAACTATTATTACACTGTGCTATCTCAAACACCTTTTCACCTAATGCGACGGGCGAAAATGGACTACCCGTAGCAACAAGCGCTTCTCCCTGTGTCCATTGCAATATCTCTGCGGGCGTCGCTTCAACCCGACTGGTCGGGTTCGACAATGGCAACACGATCGGCCGAGAGCAATGCTGATGCATCTCTCTAATTATCTGTTCAGTAAATAGCCCTGGCACCCCAGAAACGCCGATCAATACACTCGGTTTCCCCTGCTTCACGACGTCGAGCAGCGACACATTGCCCTCTTCGTCACTCCAGTGGCCGGTTGACTCGATACTTTGGGTCAATTTTTGTTGAAACGGCAACAAATTGGGCATCCCATCTTGGAGAAGGCCCCAACGATCGACCATATAAACCTGTGATCTCGCTTGGCTATCTGAGATCCCTTCGGCCACCATCTGCGCAATAATTGCTTCAGCGATCCCACACCCAGCGGAACCGGCACCAAGAAAAGCTATACGTTGTTGGTGCAGAGCGCTGCCAGCCGCTTTACAGGCCGCGAGTAATGAACCAACCGTAACCGCTGCAGTACCCTGAATGTCATCATTAAAGCAACATAGTTTATCTCGATAACGTTCTAGTACGGGCATCGCATTCTTCTGAGCGAAATCTTCAAACTGCACCAGCGCGTCAGGCCAGCGTACTTTAATCGCTTCCATCACATCATCAACAAATCGGTAGTACTCATCGCCGGATATACGGGGATGACGCCAACCCAGATACATGGGATCATCGATGAGCTGGGGGTTGTTGGTGCCCACATCTAAGACTAGGGGCAGCGTGTAGGCGGGGCTAATGCCACCACAAGCGGTATAAAGACTCAGTTTTCCTATCGGGATCCCCATGCCACCAATACCTTGATCACCCAACCCCAAAATACGTTCGCCATCGGTAATAACGATCACTTTTACATTGTGACGAATAGAGTTATTGAGAATATCTTCGATACGCTCCCTGTCGGGATAACTAACAAATAGGCCACGAGAACGACGGTAATTGCGAGAAAACTGTTCACAGGCGTGACCAACCGTCGGCGTATAGATGATCGGCATCATCTCGGAAATATGAGCAGCAACCAGCTTATAGAACAGTGTCTCATTGGTGTCTTGAATGTTACGTAGATAGATATGCTTATCTATGTCAGATTCAAACGCTTTATACTGCAGATACGCACGCTCACCTTGCTCCTCGATGCTCTCAATAGCACTCGGAACCAACCCTTCAAGATTAAACTCTCGCCGTTCAAGCTCGGAGAAACCACTACCCTTGTTGAGTAAGGCAGTTTCTAACAGAATAGGGCCAGCATAAGGAATATAGACGGGGCGTTTATCAGGCATCAGATGACTCGTTATTGGCGCCAACGGGCGATTGTTTTGTTTAGATATATCTTAAAACGCAGTTAAGACTGCAATTTCAGACAGTGTACCACCGCCATCCTTTTGATAGAAAAACAAAAGAATGGCGCTTCAAGTCATTTTTAATCTCGAAAATTATCGAACTGAAGCGCTTGATCTAACTCTTCCGCCCTTAGCATTGCGATAACGGACTGCAGGTCGTCACGCTTTTTGCCGGTAACCCGCACCTTTTCACCTTGAATAGACGCCTGAACCTTTAGCTTTTTCTCTTTGATTAACTTGACTATTTTTTTTGAAAGCAAAGTGTCGAGTCCCTGCTGAAAACGCACAATACGACTAAATGACTTACCTCTATGGATATCCTTTTCGTCGATTTTAATCGCTTTGGGATCAACATTTCGTTTAACCATTGCGGCACGCAGCATGTCTTCCATCTGCTGCAGTTGGAAATCACCTCCTTCCGCTTTAATGGTTACCACCAGTTCCTTTAAATCAAAGCTCGCTTCGACATTTCTAAAATCAAAACGGTTGTTCAGCTCCCGACTCGCATTTTCCACAGCGTGTTTCACATCCACGACATCGACTTCAGAAACAACATCAAACGTAGGCATCTCTATTATTCCTCATACACAAAAACATAGGGTTAGAAGCGGTCAACGTATTCTAAACGCTAATCTGCTTTGAATCATGGCTTTGGATGCACAGATATTGCAAAATTAACCCTCACTGGAAGAATAGATTTGCTGCTATTTCAAGCAGTATTATGCATATCCATAGCTAAAACCTAAATATTCATGCATATTTTTCGAATAAAAAGCGAGAAATTACCCACGCATAATGGTATAAACCACGGTTCGGATCTTTCTTAATTGTACGGAGCCTAATGCTCTGCGCATAAAAATGCGCGTCTGACCAAGCGTGTTCCCCCTTGGTCGTCGTATTAAAGAAAGTGACATTACAGGGATCGATCGGCACTGAGGCGGTAACACGCGCCCAGCTACTCATAGAAGTAAACGCAATAGCGTAAATGCCTGATCCAACGAAAATAGGTGCATCCCGTTAACCGACACGCACCCAGATATAGGAAGTGTTAGATGACCACTAGTAGCAAACAATCTACTGGCCTTTATCGCTCTGATTTCGAGCATGATAGTTGTGGAATTGGCTTTGTCGCCAGCTTAAAAGGCGAGAAGTCTCACGACATTATTGAAAACGCTCTGACCATGCTGACCTGCATGGAACATAGGGGTGGTACCGGCTGTGACGTTGATAGTGGTGATGGTGCCGGTATTCTGATCCAGATCCCTCACGATTTTTTCAATGCAGAGTCAAAAAAACTTGGCTTTGCCTTACCTGCAGCCGGTGGTTACGGTGTTGGTATGGTGTTCTTCCCACCAAGCCTCGAAGAAGCAGCCAAATGTCGTAACATTCTGAATCAAAACATTCAGAAATTAGGTATGACCTTGCTTGGCTACCGCCCAGTGCCAAGAGACAACTCTAGCCTCGGTCAAGCCGCGCTCGATACCGAACCAACTACCGAACAGGTATTTATCGAAAAGCCGGCCGAGCTGACGCAGCAAGAATTTGAGCGTAAGCTTTTTGTATTGCGCAAATACACTGGCCACACACTGAATAACAGTGTGGTGAAAGAGAAAGACGATTGTTATGTCGCTTCACTTTCAACACGCACAATTGTCTATAAAGGGCAGTTAACGACCGCTCAGGTGCGTAAGTATTATCTGGATCTGCAAAACGATGATGTAACTTCATCGTTGGCCATGTTCCATTCGCGCTTCTCTACCAATACATTCCCAGCATGGCGTCGCGCCCAACCATTCCGTTATATGTCTCACAACGGCGAGATCAACACGGTAAAAGGTAACGTCAACTGGATGGCCGCCCGTGAAGCGCTGTTTGAAACAGTCAACTTCACCGATGCAGAGATGGAGATGTTGCTTCCTATCTGTAACCGCGGAAATTCTGACTCAGCTAACTTGGATATGGCGGTTGAGCTGTTAGTACTCAGCGGTCGCCCGCTGGCACAAGTGATGATGATGGTGGTACCAGAAGCCTGGCAGAGCCAGACTGACATGGACCCTGTTAAGCGTGCATTCTACGAGTACTACAGCTGTATCATGGAACCATGGGACGGACCTGCGTCTATCTCGTTCACAGACGGTAACGTCATCGGTGCAACACTAGACCGGAACGGCTTACGCCCTTCTCGCTATCTTGTCACTGATGATGGCATCGTTGTCATGGGTTCAGAAACCGGTGCATTGGTTGTTGACCAATCAAAAGTGGTACAAAAAGGCCGCCTGCAACCCGGTAAGATCTTCATCGCTGATCTGGAGCAAGGTCGCATCATTGCTGATGATGAAGTGAAAACAGATATCTGTTCACGCCAGCCTTATGCAAAATGGTTAGACGAGAACAAGATCGTTATTGATGACCTCCCTACCCCTGCCGCATCAGTTGCTCAACCCGTGCTAACCGATCTGCGTAAACGCCAGAAAGCGTTTGGTTATAGCAACGAAGACTTGAACCTGATTCTGGCTCAAATGGTCGGTACAGCAAAAGAGCCTTTAGGCGCCATGGGCATAGACAGCCCACTGGCTATCCTGTCTGACAAGTCGCAGAATTTGTCGAACTACTTTAAACAGTTGTTCGCCCAGGTCACTAACCCGCCTATCGACCCTATCCGTGAAGAGATGGTGATGTCGCTGCGCACATATGTTGGTGGCAACCAGAATCTACTCACAGAAACACCCCTTCACTGCCATAAGGTTGAGATTAAGCAACCCGTCCTCAGCAATGCGCAGTTAATGAAGTTGAAGCACATTGATCATAACCATTTCCAGTCAAAAACACTGGATACGGTATTCGCAACGACAGGAAAAGATGGCGAACTAGAGAAAGCGATTGATCGCGTTTGCCGTTATGCGAAAGATGCCGTCGAAGATGGCTACTCAATCATTATCTTGAGCGACCGCGCTACAGATAGCGATCATGCCGCCATCCCTTCACTGCTGATCACTTCAGCCGTTCACCATTACCTGATCCGCGAAGGCCTACGCACTAAAGCGGACCTGATCATTGAAGCGGGTGACGTACGTGAAACCCATCACTTTGCAACACTAATCGGTTATGGTGCATCTGCAGTAAACCCTTATCTGGCGCTGGAAACATTGCTGGAACTGCGCAATGACGGCGTAATTAAAAGCGAATTCAGCGACCAACAGGTTTTCGATAAGTACGTTAAAGCCGTCAATAGCGGCTTGCTGAAGATCTTCTCGAAGATGGGTATTTCGACGTTGCAGTCATACCAAGGCGCTCAGATCTTCGAAGCCTTGGGTATCAGCTCTGACGTGGTTCAGAAATACTTCACCGGCACAGTGACTCGTATCGAAGGTATCGGCCTTAACGAGATCGCTAAAGAAACCCTTGATAGCCACCGTGAAGGATTCCCACCAGCGGATCGTATTCATGTCGATGACTTGTTGAAGTCAGGCGGTGATTACGCATGGCGTAAAGACGGTGAACGTCACCTCTTTAACCCAACAACCATTCGTCTGTTACAGCACGCAACAGAAGAAAATAACTACGACACGTTCCGTGAATACGCGAAAAACGTTGATGACCAGAGCACAGAGGCATTCACTCTCCGTGGTTTGATGAAGTTCAAATCTGATCGCGCTTCCGTACCGTTAGAAGAAGTCGAATCAGTAGCAAACATCTTCAAACGCTTTGCGACTGGCGCCATGTCATTTGGCTCCATCTCTTGGGAAGCTCATACTACATTGGCTATGGCCATGAACCGTATTGGCGGCAAGAGTAACTCTGGTGAGGGCGGCGAAGATCCAATCCGCTTCACACCTGAAGCCAATGGCGATTCGAAGTTATCGAAGATTAAGCAGGTTGCTTCCGGTCGTTTCGGTGTCACTAGCTACTATCTGGCAAACGCAGAAGAATTGCAGATTAAGATGGCACAGGGCGCTAAGCCGGGTGAAGGTGGACAGCTGCCAGGTCACAAGGTCGATGCATGGATCGGTAAAACACGTGGCTCTACACCTGGCGTAGGTCTGATTTCACCGCCGCCACACCACGACATCTACTCCATCGAAGATTTAGCACAGCTAATCTACGATCTGAAGAACGCAAACCGCGAAGCACGTGTCAACGTTAAGCTGGTATCAGAAGCCGGCGTTGGCACCATTGCCTCTGGTGTATGTAAAGGTTACGCAGACGTTGTCCTTATCGCTGGCTACGACGGTGGTACCGGTGCATCGCCTCTGAGTTCAATTAAGCATGCAGGGCTGCCATGGGAACTTGGCCTATCTGAAACGCATCAAACCCTAGTACGCAACAAGTTGCGTAGCCGTATTACGGTGCAGGCCGATGGCCAAATGAAGACGCCACGTGACTTGGCCGTTGCCACACTGCTGGGTGCCGAAGAATGGGGTATTGCAACCGCAGCCTTGATTGTTGAAGGTTGTACCATGATGCGTAAGTGCCACCTCAATACCTGCCCTGTCGGTATTGCGACTCAGGATCCTGAGCTGCGCGCACGCTACAAAGGTAAAGTAGATAACGTCGTTAACTTCTTCACCATGATGGCCGAAGGTCTGCGTGAACTGATGGCTGAACTGGGCTTCCGCACCATTAATGAAATGGTTGGTCAGACTCAGTGCCTCGAGATTCGTGACGATATCGACCATTGGAAATTCAAGAGCGTTGACCTCACCCCAGTACTGTTTAAAGCAGACAACCATGGTGGTGAAACCCTTTATAACAGCATCCCGCAAAAGCATCTGATTGATGACATTGTCGACCGCAAGCTAATTGCTGATGCCAAGCCAGCTCTCGACAATCAGACCGAGGTCAACCTAGCCTACGAAATCATCAACACAGACCGCAGTGTCGGCACCATGTTGTCCAACGAGATTTCGAAGAAGTATAAAGGCGAAGGCCTGCCGGAAGACACGGTTAAGGTTAAGTTCAACGGTTCTGCGGGCCAAAGCTTCGGTTGCTTTGCAGCCAAGGGGATCCGTTTCGAGCTCGAAGGTGACTCTAATGATTACTTCGGTAAAGGGCTTTCCGGCGGTAAATTAGTTGTTTACCCAGCCAAAGAGGCGCCTTTCGCGCCACGTGACAACATCCTTATCGGTAACGTTGCCTTCTTTGGTGGCACTGACGGTATCTCCTTTATTCGCGGTATCGCTGGCGAACGCTTCTGCGTACGTAACTCTGGCGTCACTGCGGTTGTTGAAGGTGTAGGTGACCACGGTTGTGAGTACATGACCGGAGGTAAAGCCGTGATTTTGGGTGCAACAGGCCGTAACTTCGCTGCAGGTATGTCCGGCGGTGTGGCTTACGTACTAGACGTCAATGGCGACTTCGCTGACAAGTGCAACATGGAGATGGTTGAGCTTGAGAAGATCGAAGACGCGGCAGAAAGCGCAGAGCTCAAGGCCCTGATCGAACAACACAAAGAAAATACCGGTTCAGATGTGGCAGAAGAACTCTTAGCGGATTGGGATGCAGCCATCGCCAAGTTCGTTAAAGTAATGCCTGTCGATTACAAACAGATGCAAGCCTACATGAATGTTGCACGTGCCAGTGGCAAGTTTGAATCCGACTATGACGTGGCTGTTGAAGCCTTCGACATGCACCTGAAAAATCTGGCAGCTCAGAAAGCCTGAGCCGGAAAGGAGAAGAAATCATGGGTAACCCAACAGGATTTTTGAAAGTAGAACGTGCGCTGCCAGCTGATCGTCATCCAGAAGAGCGCCTGATCGATTGGTTAGAAGTGCATGAACATATGCCGGAAGATGGCATCAAAGAGCAAGCCGGTCGTTGTATGGATTGCGGCGTGCCATTTTGCCAATCAGGCGAATCACAGTACGCGCCAGCCGTTGCTGGCTGCCCGGTAAACAACGTCATCCCTGAGTGGAATGATTTGGTTTATAACGGTCGCTGGAAGCAAGCGCTGCAGTTACTGCACAAAACCAACAACTTCCCCGAGTTTACCGGTCGCGTCTGCCCTGCCCCGTGTGAAGGCAGCTGTGTTCTCGGCATCAATGCCGATCCGGTCACTATTAAGCATCACGAATACGCGATCATTGAACGTGGTTTTGAGGAGGGCTGGGTAGTTGCTGAGCCTCCTTCACGCCGCACAGGTAAAACTGTCGCTGTTATCGGTTCAGGCCCTGCGGGCCTCGCAGCCGCTGCGCAACTTAATCGTGCTGGCCATATGGTTACCGTTTATGAGCGTGCTGACCGTATCGGTGGCTTACTGATGTATGGCATTCCTAACATGAAGCTGCAGAAAGAGATCGTTCAGCGCCGTGTGGATCTGTTGGCTGAAGAAGGCATCGTCTTCGTCACCAACACTGAAATAGGTAAAGATATCTCTGCAGACGAATTGAAGAGCAACTTTGATTCTGTTGTTATCGCAACGGGTGCTACCGTGCCAAGGGATCTGCCTGCAGAAGGCCGTCAGCTGAATGGCATTCACTTCGCGATGGAGTTCTTGGGTAAAAACACCAAGAGCCTGCTCGACAGTGAACATAAAGACGGTAACTACATCAATGCCAAAGACAAAAATGTCGTGGTAATAGGTGGTGGTGATACCGGAACCGACTGTGTGGGCACATCATTGCGCCACGGCTGTAAGAGCGTTATTCAGCTTGAAATTATGCCTGAGCCGGCAGCAGAGCGTGCTGATAACAACCCTTGGCCTCAGTGGCCGAAGGTGAAATTGGTTGATTATGGTCAGCAGGAAGCCGTCGCGGTACAGGGTGATGACCCGCGTGATTACCAGATGATGACTAAGCACATCGAAGATGATGGCAAAGGCAACGTCAAAGCTGTTCATACTGTCGCCATTGAATGGCAAAAGACTGACGATGGCCGTATGGCGCCAGTTGAAGTACCAGGTAGTGAGAAGGTCTACCCTGCGGATATCGTGCTGTTAGCCATGGGCTTCATGGGTCCAGAAGGTGGTTTGCTTGATTCATTGGGCGTTGAAAAAGATACGCGCTCAAACGCCAAAGCTGACTATGACAAGTTCGCCACTAACGTGCCGGGTGTATTCGCTGCGGGTGATGCCCGTCGCGGACAAAGCTTAATTGTTTGGGCTATCGACGAAGGCCGCCGCGCAGCACGCGAAGTAGATACGTTCTTGATGGGTAAAAGCTACCTGCCGTAAGGTATTACGCTGATACTCGCTGTATATAGAAAGCCCTTCTCTGAAGGGCTTTTTTTATTCCCCAAATAGCCAATGTTAGACTTTTCAATAAAATACAAATACTACAAACATCTAACTAGAAAGCTCTTCATCAAAGCTATCCTTCCGACAGTGCGTTTTTGGTATGTTTTATTCGCTAATTTTCTGAGAAAACTAACCCTTTGTAACCTTGGAAGTTATATCAATAACCAGAATAATAGGTGGGTCTGGCACCACACACGTAACTATACCTCACCCATAATTACTAGACGGTCTATCAAGCTGGAGTTTAGTCATGGGGTACCGGCCGTCTATTTCACGCTTAAAGATTTTATTACAGATAGTGCTAGTCTCGATAATCAGCTTCTACGGTTGGCAATGGTTAACTTTTGTAGACAAGTACCAGCATAGGCAAGTAGCTAACTACCCAAATGAATATCGGACGATACCGATATTGTCGACAGTAAAACGGCATATACGTGATACCCCGCGCCCTGTAGAGTCATTTCCATTTCCAATCCCACTGGGGGGCGTAGGCCCTGACAAGCCGCTTTATGCCGGCAGCAACCAATACCCATTCTTTTGCATGAGTGTGGACTCCCAATTGGGACAGCCGTTGGTCGATAATAATGCAGGCTTAGGGGTGCCGATCTATCAACAAGCCTTTGCAGGGAACGAAAGTCATATAATTGGACATAGTAAAGATTGCCTAATAGAGACGACTTTGCACTACTACTATCAAGAAAAAGATGGCTCATTTACACGCTTTAATTTCGACGCCCCACCAGAATACGAAGAAGTTGCAAAAATAGACTTAGGCAGTGAGTTAACGCCGTATATTATCCGCGTAGAAACGGGCAGTATTAATCGCTATCTCTATATGATTGCAATGCCGGTAAGCTGGCCAAAATCGCCCGAAAGAGATTCATCACAGCTTTGGAACAAGCGCCTTATCTACCAATTTAAGGGCGGTTCGGGGATTGGTTTTAGGCAAGGAAAGCTTAGGGTACGTGGGCTTATCGAGAGGCGCTCAGCACAATTGGCGCAAGGCTACGCCTTAGTTACATCAACAGCTAATCGCACCAGCTATACCTATAATATGCTGCTCGCCGAAGATACCGTTGCCAGAGTGAAATCCCAGTTTGTCAGCCTGTATGGCGATCCTATTTATACTGTAGGCGTTGGGGGTTCTGGCGGAGGATTGGCGCAATACCTGATAGCCCAAAATCGACCGGGGTTGATTGACGCTGCCCTCCCCCTATATAGCTACTCTGACATGGTGTCGCAGACAATATATGGCTTAGATTGTGAACTAATTGAGCATTATTTTTCTGTCACGTCACTCAATCGTTCTAAGTGGAGCGACTGGAATTTAAGGCGCTCGATCTTGGGCGTTAACACTAAGCAAGGACATATCCATAGATACGCTTGGCTACAACCCATAAACCAACTAGCGGCTGGGGTATGGCCCGAATACCCCCAAGGAAACAGTGAATGTCAAAATGGCTGGTTTGGTTTAACTTCACTCATACACAATCCAAGACAAAGCTACCTACGATCCTATTTTTCCAAAGCGGTTAGACAACAAGTTCACTGGAGCTACTGGGAAGATATGGTCGGATTCTTTGGTCGTGACAAGAGCGGTCATGCCAACACGACATGGGACAACCGTGGTGTGCAATATGGTCTTAACGCCCTTAGAAATCGAGAAATATCGCCTGACGAGTTCCTTGATCTAAACCGGCAAATAGGAGGATGGAAGCCACAAAATGAGATGGCGCCAGAAAAGCTATATACCGTTTTCGGTCCACAAAAAAAGCCATTATGGATGAGCTTATGGAGCCGGCACAATATTACGGCACCAGTTACGAACACCGGAGTAGCGCCTCGCAGTAAGGCCAGCTTAAAGGCGATAAAATCAGCCTATCGCAGTGGTCAAATATTTATCGGTAATATCAACATCCCGGTTTTAGATATAAGACACTATCTCGAACCAGAGCTTAACATGCACCATGTTTCAGCTAGCTTCGAAGCGAGACAGCGCATAATCAACTGGAAAGGTAACCGAGACAATCAGGTGATCTGGGTGGCGCACCCAGATTTCGATCCACAACAAGAAGCATTCAAGGCAATGGACAACTGGATGATGAACTTATTGTCTAGTCCAGAGCGCACTGCAGCAAACAGCCGCCCTACCGCCATCCAAGATCGTTGCATTGATGCCAATGGTGACACCATCGCACAAGGCCCAACCGTATGGGATGGGAAATGGAATGCTAGAAAACAAGGGAAGTGCCACCAAACATACCCCATGTTTAGCACATCTCGGATCCAAGCAGGAGGACCTTGGCAAGGTAGTGTATTTATTTGTCATCGAATACCTATCAAACAAGCCATTGCTTCAGGCATATATGGTGATATAGATATGACAAAGCACCTTCACACATTAGGCAAAATATTTCCTGATGGTGTCTGCGACTATACGAAGGGAGATAAAGGGCGCCCCTTAGACCTAATGCCACCAAAGCACACTCTCAATCTGACACCGGTGTAGATAGCGGAAGCTAAATACCGGCCAAGACCAAATTCGCCTTTCAGGAAACCACTATATCGCCAACATTGGCCCTAATGATTTGCCACCTAGCAGGTGCATATGAATGTGATAAACCTCCTGACCACCATGGTGATTGCAGTTAACTATTAATCGATAGCCATCATCGGCGATCCCTTGCGCTTTCGCTAATTTTGCAGCCACAGTGAATAAGCGTCCCAAAGCGAGTTCATCTTGTTCTGTGACATCGTTGATTGTCGGGATAAGTTTATTTGGGATAATCAGAATATGTTGAGGCGCCTTAGGGGATATATCTCTAAAAGCAGTCACCAATTCATCTTGATAAAGCAACTCTGTAGGGATCTCTTGGCGTATTATTTTACTAAAGATAGTTTCTTCGGCCATGACTAACTTCCAATGTAGATAAGTAAGCTCTTTTTTTAGCGCATTCCTCACGGTTTATCGAGTACTAGCGTGCGACAATTTGCAGTGGCTTACTAACCTTAACTTTTCCGGTTCAATTTTCATACAAATGATCGAATACACGCTCTGCCCGTCCGATCCTCACGCCCACCTTTTTGATGTGGCCATAAAATTCACCCCTAACACTGGTGATCCGCATCGCCTTTGGCTGCCGAATTGGATCCCCGGCAGTTACATGATTAGGGATTTTGCCCGCCACGTTGTCGAAATTACGGCTGACCAAAAAGGGTGTGTTTTACCAATTAGCAAGCTCGACAAACATAGCTGGCAAGTTACACCTCTTAATGGTGAACCAATAGAGGTCAGGTACCGAGTATTTGCATTTGATAGCTCAGTACGTGCCGCTTTCCTGGATCAATTACGTGGTTTTTTTAATGGCACGAGCGTATTTCTTGCCGTCGAAGGACGGGAGGATGAGCCAGTTCAGCTAAATTTGGAGCCTCCCACAGATCCACAGTGGGCGCACTGGCGTGTAGCGACCTCATTGCAGGAAGCTGGCGCAGAACGCTACGGTTTTGGCCTTTATAGCGCAGATAATTATGACGAACTGATCGACCACCCTGTCGAGCTTGGCGACTTTTCACTAGCCACGTTCAGCGTGTTCGGCGTGCAACACGACATTGTTATAGCTGGTCAGCATAATGCTTGTTTAGAAAGGCTTTGCCGAGACCTAAGAGAGATATGTCACCACCATATAAATTTCTTTGGTAAGCCAGCACCAATGGAACGTTACCTGTTTTTGATCAATGCCGTCGGTAAAGGATATGGAGGCCTGGAGCATCGCAACTCAACAGCCCTGCTCTGTAGCCGCTATGACCTACCCGAAACAGGTAGCGACAAGAAAGATAAAGCTTATCGCACATTTTTGGCTCTTTGCAGCCATGAGTATTTTCACAGCTGGAATGTCAAAAGGATCAAGCCAGATACCTTTGTGCCTTATCTGCTCACGAGAGAGACACATACTGAGCAACTTTGGCTGTATGAGGGGGTCACCTCCTACTACGACGAGCTAAGCCTGGTTAGGTGCGGATTAATCGGTCATGATGACTATTTGGAGATGCTTGCCGAAACAATCACCAGAGTACAACGAGGGTTAGGCAGGAAACGCCAAACCGTCGCAGAATCAAGCTTCGATGCTTGGACCCGTTTTTACCTGCAAGACGCTAACGCAGCCAATGCGATTGTCAGTTATTACACCAAAGGGAGCTTAATTGCCTTAGCATTAGATCTGTCATTAAGGCGAAATACGCAACACCAATGCTCCCTCGACCTCGTTATGCAGACCTTATGGCAAGAGTTTGGCCGGACAGGGCAACCAACACGTAACCATACCGTAATCGATATTATCGAGCGCCTTACCGGGCTGGACTACGAGCCGTTTTTCGATAAGTACCTATACAACACTGATGAGATCCCTCTCGAAGAATTGTTAACAGAAGTAGGCATAGGGCTCAAGCTAAGAGTAACTGCGTCGATACAAGATAAAGGGGGCAAGCAAACCACAGAGCACTCCCTCTTTTGGCAATTTGGCGCAACCATTAGTAGTGATATTGCAGGCGTAAAAATAGTTTCAGTCCATAATGGAAGTGCAGCAGAAGATGCTGGAATGTCTCCAGGCGACTTGCTAGTCGCTTTTGATGGCGTGCGCGTTAGTGCAGAAAATTTTAATGAGAGATTTCAGCGACACACGAAACAGTGTCAACGTGGTGACCAAATAACGATGCATGTATTTAGAGACGATAGGATGTTAGTGATGGCCCTCCCGCTCCGTGCGCCAATGCCGGATACCGCTGTGTTGAGCATCACAAATCATCAACGTGCAATTGACTGGCTAGACGGTTGCGCATTTAACTAATTGAGAGAATATGTTTAAGGCTGAATCAATGAGCAATAATAAACGTCCCAAAGGCAATCTTCTGGCCATGTTTCAAAACATCTCTGTCGTACTGAGGGTAAGCCTTGGCTTCGCCATTTTAGTAGTGCTGATGTTAATAATCAGTGGTGTATCGCTGTTAGGGATGACCGGGTTAAACTCGCAACTGCTCAAAGTGACCAATGAAGCAGTACCTCTGGTTGAAGAAGCAAATAAGGCGAGCATCGCACTGCTTACAGCTAACCGCCACTTTAAAGACTTTATCACTTCAAAAGATTCGGCGGCGATGGACGCTGCCGAACTCGCCTTTTCCACCAGCGAAACTCAGTTCAAAGAACAACTAGCCGGGTTAACCTCGTTAACTAAAAATCAAAACGACATTAATAACCTGCTAGAGCAACTTGGTAGTCTTGATGAGTCGTTCTTTGGCGAAGCAAAGGCGGCGATGGCAAGCTATCGTTCGATTCAGGCCAGTAAAAAAGATGTAAGCAGCCAAGTGGCTGATTTTTATATTATGTTGCCGCAGTTGAAGAAGTTTATCGCTGATAAAGTGCAAAAATTGCAAGATGACTATATTCGCAACTTAGCTGACGAATACTATGTCGCGTTAAATGGCCTAGAAGGCCCAACCGTAAAAGCGCTAAGTTCAGATCAACTGAGCGATATCGACAATACAATCTCCCAGAATGAAAAACGCCGGGGAAATTACGAGTCTAAATTAGTTGATCTTGAAGATGAGATTCCAGATCTACGAAACGATGTAGGTTTTATGCTTGACCGTCTTGATAAAGCACTGACTGCGCCAGATGGGGCCTTGGCTAATCATCGACAACTCATTTTCCTTACCGACGATGTATTTAACAAAGCCAGCGCAGCAGCACAATCGATTGCCGATGCGGTGTCGGTGTTCGATCAGGTAACCTCTGCTGCTACCACCTTTGTAAACACCGCTTCCGATGATGCCAGCTCTGCGCTAAATAAGGGACTAAGCCTTGTTGCCATCCTCGGTCTGTTATCTATCCTTATCGCCGCGGTAATTGGTTGGAGCACAGCAATTGGTATCCGCCGCCCGCTAAAGAATATCCTCGATGTACTGTCTGCCATTGTCGATGGCGACATGACCCACACTGTGACAGTGAAAGGCGAGAACGAATTTGGCCAATTAGGCAGTTGGGTGAACAAGCTCAATCAACAAATGCGCGATATTCTGGGCCAGCTAACCACTGCTTCCCATCACCTATCTCAGGTCGCAGTTTCAAATCAACAAACCAGCACGCATTCGCGGGATGAGCTGGACCGCCAGCGACATGAAACGGCGAGTGTGGCGACAGCGATGACAGAGATGTCCGCTTCGGTAAAAGAGGTCACCTACTCCGCTAATATTACGCTAGAAAAAGTCCTTGAAGTTGAGTCAGCTGCCAACACCGGACGCGAAGTGATGAGTCATAACATCACCACGACCCATCAACTCTCTGAGAAGCTTAAGCAGTCTAATGAAGTGATTGGCCAGGTTGACGGCTACAGCAATAATATCGGTGGGATCTTGGTGGTTATTCGAGGAATAGCGGACCAGACCAACTTACTCGCGTTGAATGCTGCTATCGAAGCGGCACGGGCTGGAGAGCAAGGCAGAGGCTTTGCGGTCGTGGCCGACGAAGTAAGAAACCTTGCACAAAAAACGGGGGAATCGATCACTGAGATTCAAAGTATGATTGAGAGCCTGCAGTCCAGTGCCAAACAAGCCGTTGAGGTTGTTTCTGAGTGCTTTAATGAGATGGAAGCCAGTGTCATGCAAGCCTCTGATGCCAATAGCTCAATGGAAGAGATACAAGGAATTATCGCGCAGATAAGCGATATGAGTAGTCAAATTGCTGCAGCAGCAGAGGAGCAGCAATGCACTGCCGACGAGATCACCCGCAACATAAATCATATCTCTGACATCTCTGATGAGAACTACGAAGGAATTGAAGCGATCGCCAAAGGTAGCGCTGAACTTGAACGCTTAGCAAAAGAGCAAGATCAACTGGTCGACCGATTCAAACTATGACGTAAAGCAAATCATGAGAAGCCACACTCTCGTGTGGCTTTTTTGTATTTGCAGTCAGCTAAAACCCCACCACAGCTAAATAAATGACAAACAATTTATATGTCTGTTTTTTATACACTTAGCATCACATTTAATCCAGATCACAACTCTTTATTAGAATGTGCGTATCCTCCCAAGCTAAACAATCGAAAGGGTTTTCCGTTTTACAAGAGTGCAAAGATTACCCAAAATATAGTCACTTGTTAGCGAGAACACAGAGTATGAAAATGACGAAAGGCGTTAAAAGTTTTGTTAAGTCACTGGCGTGTGCAACCCTGCTTTGGTTGTTCTTCAGCTGGCTTACTGGCTCACCTACACTTTCTATCGTTACTGCCGCCCTAGTATTATCTGCCGGCGTACTTGCGTTGATAGAAGAGCTTGTTCACACAAAGAAAAGTGATCATTTGGTGTTATAGACATCAGCTTATAGCCTGCTTCTCTTGCCTTGTGGCAGGCACTCACTTTATTTTTCAAAGTCCCTAATAGAAACTCAATCTAGCTTCCCAAGCTATCAGTTGACGCAACACCTCTCTTGCAGTTTTTCCTTTATCGATAAACATAAAAAAGGCCACCATTTAGGCAGCCTATTGGCAATCTGTTAACGAACAGACGCTTACTTGTCGAGCAAAATACGCAACATGCGACGTAACGGTTCGGCAGCGCCCCATAACAGCTGATCACCGACTGTAAAAGCTGATATGTATTCAGGCCCCATAGAGAGCTTTCTAATACGTCCAATAGGAACACTCAACGTGCCAGTCACCTTGGTCGGCGTCAGCTCTTCAACCGTGATTTCACGATCGTTAGGGATCACCTTAACCCAGTCATTGTGAGAAGCGAGTATTGATTCAATTTCACTGACAGGTAGGTCTTTATTTAGCTTAATAGTCAGCGCCTGACTATGACAACGCATCGCGCCAATACGAACACAAAGGCCATCGATAGGTACGGGCGACTCACTACGACCTATGATCTTATTAGCTTCAACTTCAGCCTTCCACTCTTCGCGGCTCTGACCGCTAGGCATTGGCGTATCAATCCAAGGGATCAGAGATCCCGCTAGCGGCACACCAAATTGATCGGTAGGGAATTCACCGTTACGCATTCTATCTGCAACTTTACGGTCAATATCCAAAATGGCCGATGCCGGGTCATCCAGCTCCGCTTTCACTTCATCACGCAAATCGCCCATTTGACTGATCAATTCACGCATATTGCGTGCACCGGCACCCGATGCCGCTTGATATGTCATTGGGCTAACCCAGTCTACTAGGCCTTTTTCAACCAAACCGCCAATCGCCATCAATAGCAAGGAGACGGTACAATTCCCACCGACGAAGGTTTTCACCCCAGCGTCAAGACCTTGTGAAATAACGTCAGCATTGACCGGATCAAGAACAATAATGGCGTCATCGTCCATACGTAGGCTTGATGCAGCATCAATCCAATAACCTTGCCAACCAGCTTCACGTAATGGTTCAAATACAGCCTTGGTATAATCACCACCCTGACAGGTAATAATCACGTCCATCGCTTTAAGCGCATCAATGTCGTAAGCATCTTTCAACGGTGTCACCGGTTTACCAATATCTGGGCCGGGCTGTCCCGCCTGAGATGTGGTGAAGAAAGTGGTATCGACCAATGAAAAATCGTTCTCTTCTTGCATACGCTGCATCAACACAGAGCCAACCATGCCGCGCCAGCCTATTAAACCTACGTTCATCATGCTGCTTTCGCTATCCTCTGATTACAGGCCAAACCATAAGTCGCGGTTTAGCACAAGGGGGTTCAAACCAAACTGAACAGGCTTTATGGCAAGTCAAAGTGCCACTCTGGCAAGCCTACTGAACAGAGCAGCCCACAATACCGATTTTTGAGCTAAAAAGGAATCCTCACAGGGGGGGAAATAACTCTCCCCACCACGCTTATATGCTTGCAAACACTATGACTGTGCCGCGTCTTTAACCGCGCGCTTTACAAATCCCTCTAAACCTTCCAGCTTTACTTCATATACTAAAGCAAGTAATTCGCCGAGCTCTCCTTTCGGAAAGCCCTGCTTTGCCAGCCAAACCATGTAAGGCTCGGGTATGTCGATCAATGGTCTACCCGCATACTTACCGAATGGCATCGACATCTCTGTTAGCTTTCTTAACACACTGGCATCCAACGTTTAGCCCTCGTCCGACGGATCTGACAGTCGTTTGCTGCTAGGCCCACCATATTGTTCAAACCACCACAAGATATGAGCAACTTTACTCATGAGATTTGATGGCCGCGCTGCAATCCCATGACCTGCACCAGGGATCCTAACCATTGCGGTATCGACCCCAGCAAGCTTTAACGCTTGATAGTATTGCTCTGTTTCAGAAATTGGCGTGCGGTAATCAGATTCCCCGGTCAACAGCATGGTAGGTGTTTTAACGTTTCCAACATAACTGATCGGCGAACGCTTCATATAAGCCTCCATATCGTCCCAAGGTAACGAATCAAACCAGTATTGGGTAAAAAATGGATAGGCGTCTGCCGTTAAACTAAAGCTATACCAGTTGATCACAGGCTTAGCTACTACAGCGGCTTTGAAGCGATCGGTATGACCAACGATCCACGCAGTCAGCGTTCCACCACCACTACCGCCGGTCACATAGAGTTGCTCAGGGTCAACAAAACCTTTGGCAATAACGGCATCAACACCAGAGATCAGATCATCGTAATCCTCAGATGGATAATTATGATGGATATAATTCGCAAAGACTTCACCGTAACTGTCGCTACCACGCGGGTTAACATACAAAACCACGTAACCAGCCGCGGCAAACAGCTGGATCTCCGCAGCAAAGCGGGCGCCATAATTCGCCACCGGTCCACCATGAATCTCTAGCATCAAAGGATATTTCTTTGTGGCATCGAAGTTTGGTGGGTATGCGATCCAACCTTGTATCTCCAAGCCATCAGCGGACGACGGGTAGCGGATCTCTTCAATCGTCGCTAACTGCTTGCGGGATAATAGTGTCTTGTTTAAATGGGTAATCCTTTTGGCTTTACCACCACGGTAGTTCACAACAGCAATTTCGGCAGGGGAAAGCCCGTCTGTCGTCGTAAACGCGATTTGCCGACCTTTTACAGTGAACTGGCCACCAGCATAAGGTCGGCCTAAAGAAAGCCCTCCGACATCGCTGACCACCTGCTTAAAGCGGCCGTTGCGATCTGTACGGCCTATGTAGGTGTTGCCTTGGTCATCATATTGAAAATAGAGATGCTTGCCATTGTCAGACCACACAGGTGCCGCCACACTTCTATCCAGATCTGCAGTTAAAACTCGCGAATTCCCTGTCGCTAAATTCAACAGGTAAAGTTGGCGATTCTGATAGATCACTTTCCTGTCATCGAAGCCGACATAAGCAATGTACTTACCGTCAGGAGACAACGCTGGATGCGCATCTGGACCTACCCGGTCGGTTAAAGGCTTCACCTTGCCATTGTTCAAAGACAGTGCAAACAATTCACTGTTTAATGGTGCCTTTTCAGCATCTGGAACGGCAGAGAAATAGATGGTTTTAACATCCGGGGAAAATGTTAGTGGACCATCATGATCGTACTGTGCCTGAGTTAATTGGATCGCCGAGCCGCCGTCGGCCGACATCATGAAGATTTGTTGGTTACCAGCCGGTAGGTACCCTGCCCCATCAAATCGGTAAAACGTCGAGGAGACCACTTTGGCTGGTGGCGCCCAATCAGCAGTCCTAGGCTTGCCAGGCAATGCCACTAACGGTTTTTCTTGGCGCGGAACAAACGCAGTGAATAGTAACGAAGCACCGTCCGGCGACCAAGTAAGATTAGTCGGACCTTCAGGTAACTGGCTTAGCACAGCGATCTGTCCGGTGTCTTGCCAGCGCATATAAAGCTGAGTAGAGCCGCCACGGTTAGAGATAAATGCTAGACGTTTGCCGTCTGGTGATAGTCTCGGGGACCGATCATTGAACAACCCTGTCGTTAACGGCCTGAGTTCACCACTAGCGATATTCGCCACCCACAAATTACTGCGTTTCCTGTCCTTTTCAATATCCATAAAGTTGCGAACAAAAATAACTTGTTCACCACTCCTACTGAGTTGCGGATCGGAGGCATATTCTAGGGCAAACACATCCTCCAATTGCAACGTTTCAAGAGGCGCAGCGAATAACAAATGACTTTGTGCTAACAGACAAAACGATACCAATGCAGCAAAGCAGCGCATAATGGTCTCCCTGGAATATGGAATTATTTTGATTATGAGCCAAACACACTAACGGACGGAGCTGCGCCGTTCAATAAAGCGATAGGAATTGTAATGGTTAGTAACATTTGTTTCGATGATAGGAGAGTGAGATCACCAACAATAAACGGCTTATAAAGGAGCCCGAGTGATCAATGAAAGCTGCTCATTCACCTCATACAGATGAGACTCGAACTCTGTCACTCCCAGCGCCTCTAATCGCTTCCTGTGAGTTAGCAGGAAATCTTCTGCATCAGCCTCATTTGCAAAAAGGTAGATCCCACCGGCAAGCCGTGTATCGCGATTTTCGGTCCAAATCTTCCATTTCAAACCAGGCGCTTGCGCTATTTCCTCGGCCAAACCGCGACACGCATCTTCAAGCTGCTGATGCCATGGGCCGCGACTATGAAAGTGGATTTCGAGAATAACGTCTGTCATGAGTTAGCCAAACAAAAGATACCTATGCTGAGTTTAGCTAATAGCAAGGTTTCTGGTATGCGCAATATCAAGCCGATATAACTGACCGTCTAATCAGGCGAAACTACTCAATACCTAAATACTTATGGGTCTGTATCGACAAGCGCCAATTTCTAGCGATACATGTTTTCACGGCAAGTTCAGTGGCGCGAGGTTTTTGGCTTATCGGCTGTAGGCAGATTGTTTTTCCTGACAGTTGACCCGACGCTGATATGGGCGCCAACAATGCATCAAGTTCATCAATATGTGATTGCTTCGCCACTGGGTGTTTAATCTCGTTCGCCCTGAGTAGTGCGGATGCTAAAACATCATATCCGCCTTTCATCGCCACTTTAGGCGAAACCGTTACCCAGGTTTTGTCATCTACCAAAACTTCAAATGTCCCTGAAGTCTCTATTTGGCAATGATAGCCGCGCAAAAAAAGTGTGGAAGTTAAGTCACTTAAGTTGTATACACAAGGCTCTCCACCAGTAATAACAACATGCTTAGCGGTATACCCCTGTTCAGCAAACAAATTCAGCAACTGCGTACTGGTCATTTCACTCCAACACTCAGTTTCTCCCTGCTCTGCTAACAGATCAACAACATCAATTTTGGCGTCATCATCTAACGGCCAGGTATGCTTAGTGTCACACCATGAGCAGCCGACGGGACAGCCCTGCAAGCGCACAAAGATTGCCGGAACGCCGGTATACACCCCTTCGCCTTGAATGGTTTCAAACACTTCATTGACTGGATAGGCGATTTGCTTCATTGAATACCTGTTGTATGTGAGATAGATCGCGTAAAATGCCGGCGATTTATACGTTAAGCGCGAGCATTAAACAACCATCATGAACGAAAAAGTCGTCGTAATATACTCAGGTGGCATGGACTCTTATACCGTGCTGAATAAAGCGATTAAGCAAGGCTATGATGTCTATGCCTTGAGCTTTGACTACGGCCAACGCCATGTCAAAGAGCTCGAGGTCGCAGCCAGCGTCTGTAAAGAGTTAGCTATTCACCATAAAGTAGTTGATATCAGTGCCATCAATAGCCTGATTGGCGGATCTTCACTGACCGATGACATTGCAGTTGCCGAAGGCCATTACGAAGAAGAAAGCATGAAGTCAACGGTGGTACCCAACCGCAATATGATCCTGCTGTCACTTGCTGTTGGTTATGCCGTTTCATTAAAAGCGGGCAAGGTCTTTTATGGCGCCCACTCCGGCGATCATGCTATATACCCCGACTGTCGGCCAGAATTCGTGCTGAAGATGAATGAGGTGGCAAAAATTGCCAACTATGAAATTGTCGAAATATGCAGCCCTTATCTAAACGATAGTAAAATAGATATCCTCACCGATGGCCTGAAAATGGGGCTGGATTATAGTAAAACGTGGACATGTTATAACGGCAGAGAAAGAGCCTGTGGCAAATGCGGTGCATGTGTCGAACGACTCGAAGCATTTGAAAAAAATGCGTTGAAGGATCCGCTCTCGTACGAAGCCTAGTAACAAGGAAAGCGCCCAACGGCGCTTTTCCTCAGCTAGGAACGCTCACTTATTCAATATCTAATTCAGTGGCGTCGTGTTTCTTAAGCAGCGGCAAAACACTCTCAAATTGCTCTGCGTACTTGTCACACAATTCACCATTGGGGTTTTCTTTCTTCAACACCTCAAACTCTGCAGCTGCTGTCGCTTTAACCTGCTCCCAGTCAACCTGAAGATCACCTGAAAAGCCGTTGGCATAAAGATAAAGCTTAGAGATCTCCTGCACTTTTTCTTTTTCTATTGTGACGCCACAGCTGTCATTCATATACATTAACTTACTAATCCCTTCAGCCAGCATATCTTGCGCAAGCTCTTCCGCCGCAAACGTCGGCGCAGCACAGAAAAGCAACACGCCCATAAATGCAGTTCTCTTTAACATCTAATTATACCTCTGGCATCTCTTGTTATTGATGGGATTAAACCTGATGGCATAAACGAAGCCAATCAAGGTCAACATGAATAATTAAAACTATTACCAAACCTGCAAATGCGCCTGCCGCCGCAAACACGGCTACAACTATCTATACAGTTTGAGCTATCTCGCCATGCATCCTAAGTATAACTTCAGCACCACCCAAGACACAGACATATGCACATTAAGATAGCGCGCCAATGGCTCTTCTGCCATAGCTCGTTTTGCTTAATTCAGCTTTCCAGCAGCACTAACATCTATCTGAAACTCTTGATCATTGCGCCATGGATTAACTATATGACTACGAAGTAACAAAATAATTCGCTCATAGAAATAACAACTCAAAAAATATAGTTGTTAAGCAGCCTAGCCTTCAAACTTAGCTTCGTATGTTGCAAGCGTCGACACAGCGTGTATCTGGCGTACTTACGTCTTAAACGTAAACGCGAAATGCACCGGTGAGCAAGATCGACCTCGCCCATGCTGGATCACGCATTGCAGTCGCTTACTCGACATCAGCGATCATTGTTAGCAGAATAGCCTTTTTACTTGGCTTTCGTAATCCAACTACAGGCCACCCTATTCATTAGGAGACATAAGTGGTTACTAAGAAATGATACCAGCGCCAATCAGATCTGTGTGCCATTGGCCCAAAAGGCATTTGCCTATATCGCTAATTATAGGGTTCTGTTTTATCAGCCAATTCACATGGCTGATCTTCCCTGAGCTTAAGGAGTTACTAGCCTTTAACCATCAAGCGGTTGAGCGAGGTGGTTGGTATCGCCTCATTTCAGGCGCCATGATCCACACCAATGGGTATCACCTATTGATGAATGTTGCGGGACTGGTCGCGATTACCCTGCTTTTTGGCAAAACGGTTAGCAGTGTTCGTGGGTTCGTGGCTTGGCTATCTATTACCGTGCTCAGTGGGTTAGCCATTTATCTTCTGGTCCCGGAAGTTAAATGGTTTGTTGGCTTATCAGGCAGCTTACATGGCCTGCTAGCGTGGGCTGCACTAACCCAGTTACCCAAGCACCTCTATTCAAATATCGCTTTGTTGATTGGATTAACGATTAAGATAGTGTTTGAGCAGGTAACCGGTGGTGATACTGGCACCAGTGAACTGATTGGTGCCAGAGTTTTAATCGAGGGGCACCTCATGGGGGCGCTGAGCGGTGTGGTGGTGGCATTCGTAACTCAAATACTTGTTCGGCTGAAAAAATAATCAGAGCATTATTGGCTGCCGATTTAATTCACTGGCTTTAGCTCGCCTCGATAGCCAATGGCCGAACAATAGAGCAGGACCTACTATTTAACTAGGCAATGAAGCATTGATTTGTTGCAATGTCAGAAGCGGATCCGCAGATTGGGTGATCGGTCGACCAATGACTAAGTAATCGGAACCAGCAACAATGGCCTGTTCAGGCGTCATAATCCTTTGCTGATCACCAGCATCCGCGCCTGCAGGACGTATCCCCGGCGTCACCAATTGAAACCCCTGACCCAATGCAGCTTTCAAAGAGGTCGCTTCTTGCGCGGAACAAACCACACCATCTAAGCCTGCGTCCTTGGTTAAATGAGCGAGATTCATAACGTGCTCTGCTGGGCTAATCGGAATACCAATGCCGCGGAGATCATCAGCGCTCATGCTGGTCAATACAGTTACAGCGATCAATTTAGGACGTTCACTGCCGAAACTGGTTAACGCTTCAGCGGCCTTAACCATCATCTGCCGCCCACCACTGGCATGAACATTCACCATCCACACGCCTAACTCTGCTGAAGCGGCAACAGCACGAGCAACAGTATTTGGTATGTCATGAAACTTAAGATCAAGAAACACATCAAAGCCACGACTTTGTAACGCCTTTACGTATTCAGGCCCATACAAGGTGAACATCTCTTTGCCTACTTTCAAGCGGCATAGAGATGGATCAATTCGGTCAACAAAAGCAAGTGCGGCGTCTTGAGTTGGATAATCAAGGGCGACGATGACTTTTGGATCTTGCATGGGGGCTCCTATCTACTTGAGTTACTCGCCATCCAAACCGCGGATAGGCTTAATACGGCCCCAGCTTTTACATGATGGGCACTGCCAAAGCAAGCTCCCGCTGGAAAATCCACAATTACAACAGCGATATTTTGGTTTTATACGGATCTGCGTAGACACCAGCTCTTGCAACGACTTCAGACTTGAACGTGCCTTTGATGATTCGGCTGAGTTGATATGATAGTGCATCAGATGACAAAAGCCTTTCATGGTCGGATGACGCACCAACTCTTGCCTAACTAATGCTTCTGCCGCATCATCACCATCGGTTATAGCAACCCGCTGCGCAAGCTTAATCAGAATGGATACGCCAGCGCCAAGCTGTAACAGGTCACGAAGGAAATGTTCAAACGCTTTTGGGTCTCTATGCCCTTGATATAGATCTTCCACCGCAGCAACGATTTCACTGCAGAAATCAACGTCCTGATTAGGGATCTCTTGGTAGCATTTCAGAGCCCCTTTACGGTCGCCCTTTTCAATAAGTACTGATGCTTTAAGTAGGTAAGCTCGAATACAGGCATTATCAGCTTTAAGCGCTTGGTTAATAAGCTTGAGTCCATCATTGTCCCCACGCGCTAATAAGGGCTCCGCCAACTCGCAATAGTAATGTGCCAATGATGTGGCAATTTTTGCTTTTTGTTGCAGCTTATATGATTCAACCACTGCAACGGCCTTTTCCCAATCCTTGGTATATTCATAGATATGCAGAAGTTGTTCAGCAGACTTGAGTTGGTAGCCTTCATGCTCGAGTAGCTCAATAAAAATCGTTTCAGCTCGATCGAAAAGACCCGCAACCAAATAATCATGGCCAAGTTCAAACATCGCAAAATCGCGTTGCTCTATGGGTAAGCTGGGGCGTGCAATAAGGTTTTGATGAAGACGAATAGCGCGGTCGACCTCACCACGCTTTCGAAACAGGCTTGCTAACGCCAGGTGTGTATCAATGGTTTCGCTATCCACCTTAATCATGTCAATAAAGAGGTCAACGGCTTTATCTGATTGATCTGAGAATAGGTAATTTAGACCGGCAACATATTTTTCAGACAGCTTTAAGCTAGTGTCCTTTAACTCCTGGTCTCCGCTTCGTCGGCCCATATACCAACCGTAAGCGACTGCGATAGGCAGCAGAAGAAAAAGCAACTCGCTCATTAGATCGGTTCGCCTTTGGAGTGAATCGAATTCTCCAGTTTCTTCTTCAATTTATCTCTTTCACTACTAACGAAGCGCAACTTGATCCGAGTGCGGAGATTAAAAAGAAACAGCGTAAATGCGCCGATACAAAACCCAAGCACTAAGAAGACACCTAACAGCGTCGCTAATTGATACTCACCCATCGCAATGAGGTAATTGAACTCAACTAATTGACCGTTCCTGGCGCCGATTAAGACACAGAGGACAAATATAAGTGCCCATAATAGTAGGTAGATGACAAGTTTCACGAATGGGCCTCCAAGCGCAATTCCAAAACCTAACGCACGCCCGGTATTATGACATAAAAAAACGGCATACCTAAGCATACCGTTTTTTTATCATTGACTATCAGCCGCTTACAAATGCGTCATTCACTCGGTCACGAAGTTCTTTACCCGGCTTAAAATGTGGGACAGACTTTCCTGACAGTGTTACCGAATCTCCGGTTTTAGGGTTACGCCCCACCCGCGGAGCACGGTAGTGCAGTGAAAAACTGCCAAAACCACGAATTTCGATCCGCTCACCTTCTTCAAGGGTTGCAGCCATCTGTTCGAGTATCTCTTTAATCGCCGACTCAACCTCTTTGGCAGACAAGTGCGTCTGCGTGGTGGCAAGTCGCTCAATCAGATCTGACTTTGTCATAACAATCATCACCGTTTGACTTAAGGGCCGATAAGCTATTCGGCAGTTAAAAAAAAAGGGCCGCATAAGCGGCCCTTTTTTCAAAAGGATGGCTTATGCATCGCCTTTCGCATTCTTGAAAGCTTCTGCCATGGCACTGCTGAAACCAGCAGTTTCAGTAGGCTGAGCATTCAAGTCTTCAATCGCAGTCTTTTCGTCTGCTTCATCTTTCGCACGGATAGACAAGCTAACTACACGGTTCTTACGATCGATACCCATGAACTTGGCTTCAACATCATCGCCAACGCTCAATACGGTAGAAGCGTCTTCAACGCGGTCACGAGAGATATCTGAAGCGCGGATATAACCTTCTACGCTAGAGGACAACTCAACAGTCGCGCCTTTGGCGTCAACTGCAGTAACCTTACCATTAACGATAGCACCTTTCTTGTTATCATTCAGATAATTATTGAAAGGATCTTCGTTCAACTGCTTCACGCCCAAGCTGATGCGCTCACGCTCAGGATCGACCTGCAGAACAACGGCATTAACTTCGTCGCCCTTCTTGAACTCACGAACTGCGTCTTCGCCTTGACCATTCCAGCTGATGTCTGACAAGTGAACCAGACCATCAATGCCGCCGTCCAAGCCGATGAAGATACCGAAGTCAGTGATTGACTTGATCTTACCGCTAACTTCATCGCCTTTAGCATGGTTGCTAGCGAACTCTTCCCATGGGTTAGCTTTACACTGCTTAAGACCCAGAGAGATACGACGACGATCTTCATCGATATCAAGAACCATAACGTCAACAGCATCACCCAGGTTAACAACCTTGCTTGGGTGGATGTTTTTGTTAGTCCAATCCATTTCAGAAACGTGTACCAGACCTTCAACACCTTCTTCGATCTCTACGAAACAACCGTAGTCAGTCAGGTTGGTCACAACACCGCTTACGCGAGTGCCTTCAGGGTAACGACCAGCGATAGCTACCCATGGATCTTCACCCAGCTGTTTCAGACCAAGTGACACGCGAGTGCGCTCACGGTCGAACTTAAGGATCTTAACTAGGATCTCATCACCAACATTTACGATTTCACTTGGGTGCTTAACGCGCTTCCAAGCCATGTCAGTGATATGCAACAGGCCGTCAACGCCACCTAAGTCTACGAATGCACCGTAGTCAGTCAGGTTCTTAACGATACCTTTAACTTCTAGGCCTTCCTGCAGAGACTCAAGCAGCTGATCACGTTCAACGCTGTTCTCAGTTTCAATAACTGCACGACGAGAAACAACAACGTTGTTACGCTTTTGATCTAGCTTGATTACTTTGAATTCGAGTTCTTTACCTTCCAAGTGCGCAGTGTCGCGTACTGGACGAACGTCAACCAAAGAACCTGGCAAGAACGCACGGATACCATTAAGGTCAACAGTGAAGCCACCCTTCACTTTACCCGTCATGATACCGATTACAGTTTCTGCTTCTTCGAAGGCGCGTTCCAGAACGATCCACGCTTCATGACGCTTAGCTTTCTCGCGAGACAGAATAGTCTCACCGAAGCCGTCTTCAACAGCGTCTAGTGCAACATCAACCTGGTCACCCACTTGAACTTCAACAACGCCTTCAGCGTTTTTGAACTGTTCAGCAGGAATAACTGCTTCTGACTTAAGACCTGCGTCAACCAACACAGCTTCTTTAGTAACAGAGATTACAGTACCTTTAACGATGGCACCCGGGCGGGTTTCGATTGTCTGTAAGCTTTCTTCGAATAATTGAGCAAAAGATTCAGTCATGTTTGATTTTAAACCATACTCATCCACGCAGCTTCCTTCTGTGCGGGGTAGTTAACGTTATTCGTTACCATCCTTAGCAACGAAGAACCGCAGCTTTCACCTAGTTAGGCGGAAGCTGTCGGCGATAATTTTCCATATATGTAATCAAATGCGGTTGCTTCAACCTCATCGATTGACATTTTACTGCTGTCGATGACCAATGCGTCTTCCGCTGGAACCAACGGAGCTACGCTCCGATTAGTGTCGCGTTCATCACGAGCTTGGACATCGGCTAAAATTTGCGCGAGGTTAGCATCATGGCCAGCGCTTTGCAACTGCAGATAACGGCGGTTAGCCCGGTCCTCGGCGCTTGCGGTTAAGAATAGCTTCACTGGGGCGTCCTGAAAAACCACCGTTCCCATATCACGGCCATCAGCCACTAGACCGGGTAGCGCCTTAAACGCCCTTTGTCGTCGAAGTAATGCCTCACGCACCCGAGGGAATGCAGCGATCTTTGAAGCAACAGCACCGCACTCTTCGGTACGAATGCTTTTACTGACCTCTTCGCCTTCCAGAATTACTTGGATTTTCTTGGTGTTCTCGTCTGACACAAACTGCACATCTAAATGCGCGGCCAAAGGCACCAGTGCATCTTCATTTTCGATATCCACACCATGGTGCAAGGAAGCTAATGCCAACACACGATAAATAGCGCCACTATCAAGCAGATGCCAGCCCAGTTGCTGCGCCAATCGCTGAGCGAGTGTCCCTTTCCCTGAACCGCTGGGACCATCAATAGTGATCACTGGTGCGCCTGAAGGCATAAAAACTCCGGTATTCTAATAAAAATCAGTACATTAGGGTGAGCAGATGACGTGTTTACAGCTCTCCCCCTATAAAGCGCGACTATTATAGTGAGAAAGTATTAAAGGTAAAATGCAGTTCAACGATAAAAACCGTCGGACGAAAGCGTCACATCACATTGCTAGGAATAAAAAAGGGACCGCAACGGGTCCCTTCTTAATCTTCAGTCCTATTATAGCTCGCTTAACGATGCCAAACGCTCAAAATAGTCAGGAAAAGTTTTCGATGTGCACTTAGGATCATTAATAGTCACGGGTGTATCACTTAATGCGACTAACGAAAAACACATCGCCATACGGTGATCATTATAAGTATCGATCGCCGCATGAGAGAGCTTGGCTGGTGGTTGGATCACAATGTAATCTTCTCCCTCTTCCACTTCAGCCCCCACTTTACGCAGCTCTGTCGCCATCGCGGATAAACGGTCAGTTTCCTTAACGCGCCAGTTATATACGTTACGAATTGCCGTTGTGCCCTCAGCAAACAAAGCCGCTGTAGCAATAGTCATTGCCGCATCTGGAATATGGTTCATATCCATATCCACCGCCTTTAGTTCGCCCACACGAGAAATGATATATTCATCACCCCACTCTATTTGGGCGCCCATAGCTTCAAGCACATCAGCAAAATGGATATCGCCTTGAATGCTGTTACGACCAATGCCAGTCACTTTAATCTCGCCGCCCTTAATGGCAGCTGCAGCCAAGAAATAGGACGCAGACGACGCATCGCCCTCAACCATAAAGCGGCCTGGTGCTTTGTAGGTTTGATTACCCTTGATGATGAACTTCTGATAATCGATATTTTCTACACTGACTCCGAATTGCTCCATGATATGTAGCGTAATATCGATGTAAGGTTTGGATACCAGTTCACCACTAATCACAATTTCAGTGTCGCCACCAGCCATTGGTGCGGCCATCAGGAAAGCGGTCAAAAACTGACTGGACACGCTACCATCAATAGATACTGTGCCACCAGACAACCCGGTTCCATAAATCTTCAGAGGTGGATAATCGGCATTTTTTAAGTATTCAACATTAGCGCCTGCTTGCACCAAGGCATCGACTAAAGCACCGATTGGGCGCTCTTCCATACGCGGTTCGCCGGTCAGGACGAACTCGCCTGCACCCAAACAGAGAGCCGCGCATAGTGGCCGCATCGCAGTACCCGCATTGCCTAAAAACAGCTCTAAAGACTCAGACGCGTTAAACGCACGGCCAAGCCCTTGCACTGTGCATTCGGTCTTATCATCGGAAAGCTGATAGCTGACGCCCAAGGCTTTCAATGCATTAAGCATATGGCGAATATCATCGCTATCGAGCAAATTGGTTAATATCGTCTCGCCTTCAGCTAACGCTGCTAGCAGTAGCGCACGATTTGAAACGCTTTTTGAGCCGGGTAAATTGACGGTGCCATTAACCCGCTGAATAGGTTGAAGTGTCAGTTGTTCCATTGAATTCATCTATATCAAAGCTTACAAAGAAAGCACTGATGTCAGTGCGTCGATAAAACGGTTATTTTCTTCTGAAGTGCCGATACTTACGCGGAGATGATTTGGTAAGCCATACCCACCAATCGGACGCACTATCACCCCTTGATGCAGCAATGCATCATAGACATCAGTGCCATTTCTACCGGTATCAAAAGTAACAAAATTGCCCCATGATGGGATAAAATTTATCTGCTGCTGACGAAAGAAATCAGTCAGTTGAGTCATCCCTTGGCGGTTAACAGAAACAGATTCGTGTAGAAACTCGTTATCATCTAGCGCTACTTCAGCGGCTTTCAATGCCAGTGAATTAACATTAAACGGCTGACGTAATCGATTTAACAGGCCAGCCATATCTGCACTACTAACACTGTAACCAACACGCAGACCAGCTAATCCATATGCCTTTGAGAAGGTACGCGTAACCACAAGGTTGGGGTAATCATTTAACCATTCAACACTGTTAGCACGATCACTGGCATCAACATACTCATCGTAGGCTTCGTCCAACACCACAATGACATCTTTTGGTACAGCGGCAATGAATGCTTTCAGACACTCTTTCGAGAGGAAAGTACCTGTCGGATTATTAGGGTTAGCGATAAAGATCATTTTGGTCTTGTCGCTAATCGCCGCTGCCATTGCATCTAGATCGTGTCCATATGCCTTAGCCGGCACAACACAGGGTTTAGCCCCTATTGCTTGCGTCACTAGGGGATATACAACAAAAGCGTGTTCTGCAAACATCACTTCATGTTCGGCGGATACAAAGGTACGTGCGATCAGCTCCAGCACATCATTAGAACCATTGCCCAGGGTAATCTGTGCCGATTCTACGCCGAGACGACTCGCCAGCTTCTCTTTCAGATAAAAGCCATTGGCATCAGGGTATCTGCTCAGCTCAGTAAACTCACTAACCAGCGCCTGTTTCACCTTGTCACTGATCCCCAAAGGGTTCTCGTTTGACGCAAGCTTCACTACATTTGAGATACCGAGCTCTCGTTCCAACTCGCTAACTGGCTTACCCGCCTGATAAGGATGTAATCCACGGATCCCAGCATTTGCCAAGGCAATCAAATCACAGCTCACGCCACGCTTCCTTTTTATCAGAGATAGAAACCTATCTATTAACCGAATCTTTTCTCAAAATCCGCCATGAAGTCGACTAATGCCTGAACGCCACTTAACGGCATCGCGTTATAGATACTGGCACGCATACCACCGACAATACGATGACCCTTAAGCGCTTTTAACCCAGCCGCATCAGAGAGTTCGAGAAACTTACTATCCAGACTCTCATCGGCTAACTGAAATGGAACATTCATTTTGCTGCGGCAGTTGTCATCGACATTATTTCGGTAAAAATCACTGCCATCGATAAACCGGTACAGAGTATCAGCCTTGGCCCAATTGACCTTGGCCATTTCTGTTAAACCGCCATTGGACTTAAGCCATTTAAACACCAAGCCTGCAAGATACCAGGCGTAGGTAGGTGGTGTGTTATACATAGAATCATGTTTAACGGCCAAGCCATAATCAAGGATCGATGGTGTTTCCTGCCGTGCATTGCCAATAAGATCTTCACGAACAATTACAACGGACAATCCACTAGGCCCGATGTTTTTTTGTGCGCCGGCATAAATCACCCCAAAACGACTAACGTCTAGCGGTTGGGAGAGGATGGTTGACGACATATCCGCCACTACCGGCACATGGCCAGCATCAGGAATATAAGAAAACTCCACCCCTTCAATGGTTTCATTGGGACAATAATGGAAATAAGCGGCGTCTGGGTTGATATTCAATGCCGACTGGGGAGGCAGCGCAACCTTGCCATCAATAAGGTTCGGCTCACCGGCGACCTTACAGTGAAGGTACTTTTCCCCTTCCGCCAACGCGCCTCGAGACCACTGCCCCGAAAGCAGGTAGTCCGCTGAATCACCCGAATGACTTAGATTAAGCGGTACGCCAGCAAATTGACCTCGCCCACCACCATGCAAAAACAGCACTTTGTAATTTGACGGTATCGCCATCAAATCTCTGAGGTCCTGCTCAGCCTCTGCCGCCATCTGCATATAAGGCTTTGAACGGTGACTCATTTCCATGACAGAGACACCTTGCCCCTGCCAATCAAGCATCTCTGCCTGGGCCTGCTTCATAACAGAGGCCGGCAACATTGCCGGCCCCGCGCAGAAATTAAACACTGCTTGTGTCATAGGTATTTCTTTACCTGATTACTCGTCGGTGTTGGTTTCTGATGCATCAGATTCAACTGACGCTGCGTCACCGTCACCATCTTCAATCAATTCACCATCAATGAGTTCGTCTGTTTCAACTTCATCAATCCGCTGCAAACCAACAACATGTTCATTTTCCGATGTACGGATCAGGCGAACACCTTGAGTATTTCGGCCAACACTGCTCACTTCTGATACTCGGGTACGAACAAGGGTACCAGCATCGGTGATCAACATGATCTCTTCGTTTTCATCGACCTGGACAGCGCCAACGACAGAGCCATTACGATCACTGACTTTGATTGAAACAACCCCTTGCGTACCACGTCCTTTGGTCGGGTACTCCAGCTCAGAGGTACGCTTACCAAAGCCATTTTCTGTCACGGTAAGGATCTGCCCTTCCCCACGAGGGATAATCAGCGAGATAACCTTTTGACCAGGCTTCAACGTGATCCCTTTGACCCCAGCGGCTGTTCTGCCCATGGCACGAACATGCTCTTCGTCAAATCGAACCACCTTACCGCCATCAGTAAACAGCATGACTTCATTGCTACCATCTGTAATGTCGACACCCACCAAGGTGTTGCCTTCATCCAGATTAATGGCACGAATACCGCTAGCCAATGGACGGGAGAATGCGGTAAGCGGCGTTTTCTTCACTCGGCCCGATGCTGTTGCGAAGAAGATATTGAGCCCCTCTTCGTACTCTTTCACCGGCAGGATTGCAGTAATCCGCTCGTCTTCGTCCAGCGGAAGTAGGTTCACGATCGGACGACCACGCGCCGTACGGCTAGCCAATGGCAGCTGATACACCTTCAACCAGTACACTTTACCGGCGCTGGAGAAACACAAAATGGTATCGTGGGTATTGGCAACCAATAAACGTTCAATGAAGTCTTCTTCCTTCATTTTGGTCGCGGCTTTACCCTTACCGCCACGGCGCTGGGCTTCGTAGTCAGATAGAATTTGATACTTCACGTAACCCTGATGTGACAGTGTCACCACCACATCCTCTTGGGTGATCAAATCTTCAAGGTTGATCTCAGCAGATGCGGCCGTGATCTCAGTCCGACGCTCATCACCGAACTCGTCCTTGATCGCTTCCAATTCCTCACGGATCACTTCCATCAAACGTGCTGGATTAGCAAGGATATATAGAAGTTCAGCGATTAACTCGAGCAGCTCTTTATATTCATCAAGAATTTTTTCGTGCTCAAGACCGGTTAACTTGTGCAAACGCAAGTCAAGGATCGCTTGTGCTTGTTGCTCTGTAAGGAAATATTTACCTTCACGGATGCCAAACTCAGGCTCTAGCCACTCTGGACGAGCAGCATCAACACCTGCGCGTTCCAGCATCTGGGCAACATCACCTAACGCCCAACCCTGTGCGATCAAGCCAGCTTTTGCTTCCGCTGGATTTGCAGAGTTTTTGATCAACTCAATAACAGGATCGACGTTTGACAGCGCGATGGCCAAACCTTCGAGAATGTGTGCTCGTTCACGGGCTTTACGTAGTTCAAAAACGGTACGACGAGTCACTACTTCACGGCGGTGATTAATGAACGCTGACAACATATCAACCAGCGTCATCAAACGTGGCTGGCCATGGTCGAGGGCAACCATGTTGATACCAAACACGTTCTGCAATTGAGTCTGCGCATACAGGTTGTTAATCACAACCTCACTCACTTCACCCTTACGCAGTTCAATCACGATACGCATGCCGTCTTTGTCCGACTCATCACGTAGCGCGGTAATGCCTTCGATCTTTTTATCTTTCACCAGCTCAGCGATCTTCTCGATCAGCCTTGCTTTGTTCACCATATAGGGGATTTCAGTGACGATAATGGACTCTTTGCCATTCTTTTCGTCTGTCTCTATATCGTGTTTTGCTCGCAAATAGATCTTACCGCGGCCCGTGCGATAAGCTTCTTCGATGCCTCTCCGGCCGTTAATCTGAGCTGCGGTAGGGAAATCAGGACCGGGAATATACTCCAGCAGCTCATCAACCGTAATTTCCGGCTTATCGATCATTGCCAAGCAACCGTCGATCACTTCATTCAGGTTATGAGGTGGAATATTGGTCGCCATACCAACAGCGATACCAGAGCTACCATTAACCAATAGGTTTGGCACCCGTGTCGGCATAACCGCAGGGATCTGCTCTGTACCATCATAGTTAGGTACGTAGTCAACGGTTTCCTTTTCAAGATCGGCCAACAAAGAGTGGGCGATCTTTGACATACGGACTTCGGTATAACGCATGGCTGCGGCAGAGTCGCCGTCAATAGAGCCAAAGTTACCCTGGCCATCAACCAATGTGTAACGAAGAGAGAATGGCTGTGCCATTCGAACAATGGTGTCATACACCGCCGAATCGCCGTGGGGGTGATATTTACCGATGACGTCACCAACGACACGGGCTGATTTTTTATACGGCTTGTTAAAATCGTTCTTTAGTTCATTCATCGCGAATAAAACACGACGGTGAACCGGTTTCAAGCCATCCCTGACATCAGGTAGTGCGCGCCCCACGATAACGCTCATCGCATAATCAAGGTACGAGCTTTTCAGCTCCTCCTCGATGTTAATCGGGGTGATCTCTTTTGCGAGTTCGCTCATAAAAGGTCTAGTTCCCTACACGGATACTGAAGTTTCTAGTTATGGTATTTTGCCGCGGCATGCTAGCACGTTTTAATGGCCTCGTCAGCGCTCACGAATGACGCTGGCGCACACTTTTAACCTGCGTATAATCGGCAGTCACGAAATTGCCGAGGATTTGCACAATAAATGACAACCACAATGAATGTCGATCCGAAAGAAATTGCGAAATTTGAAGCTCTTGCACATAAGTGGTGGGACGAGCAAGGCGAGTTCAAACCATTACATCGAATGAATCCTGTACGGCTAAAATTTGTCGCCGACAGTGTAGGCGGCTTATTCGGCAAACGTATTCTCGATGTCGGTTGTGGCGGCGGTATTCTCGCAGAGAGTATGGCTCGCAGTGGTGCCGACGTTACCGGCATCGACATGGGTGAAGCTCCTCTTTCTGTTGCCCGCCTGCATGCGTTGGAAACAGGTACAGCCCTGAACTATCAGCAGCAAACCGCCGAACAGCACGCAGAGCAACACCAAAACACCTATGACGTTGTGACCTGCATGGAGATGCTGGAACACGTTCCTGACCCAGCAGCAACGATCGCCGCCTGTGCCAGCATGGTAAAACCTGGCGGTCAGATATTTTTTTCAACACTCAACAAAACAGCAAAAGCCTGGTTGTTAGCCATTGTCGGCGCAGAGTATGTGCTGAAATTGCTACCCAAAGGTACCCACGAATTCGATAAATTCATTCGCCCAGCCGATCTCGTCAGCTATGCCGAGCATGCAGGGTTATCTCCAAAACAGATGACTGGGATCCACTACAACCCACTTCTGCAAACGTTTAAATTAAAGCCAAACGTGGACGTTAATTACATGCTGTATTGTACTCGCGAGGAATGAATCAGATGAATGTCGAAGGCGTATTATTTGATCTTGACGGCACCTTGCTAGATACAGCACCGGATCTTGGCGCAGCGTTAAATCATTTACTGGTTAAAGAGAATCTATCCACGCTGCCACTCGAACTTATCCGCCCTGTTGCCTCTCACGGCGCAAAAGGGCTCATTGACCTCGGTTTTGGAAAAAACATAGACGCCACTTTTTTCGCCGAATTAAGGCAAAGCTTATTGGATTACTACAGCGCAAATATCTGCGAGCACACTAATCTGTTTGATGGCGTTGCAGAGATCTTGGCAGAGCTCGACGCCAAGCATATTCCGTGGGGGGTTGTCACGAATAAGCCTGGTTGGTTAACCGATCCGCTTTTAGCCGATTTTAGCGAATTCTCATCCGCTCGTTGTATTATCAGTGGTGATACATTGCCAGTCAGAAAGCCCGACCCTGCGCCCTTATTTCACGCTGCAGAGTTGCTCGGTGTCGCCGCGAATAGCTGTATCTATGTTGGGGATGCAGAACGAGATATTGAAGCTGGAAGGCGCGCAGGGATGACAACAATGCTCGCCGCTTACGGCTATATTGCTGAACATGACACACCTGAAACTTGGCAAGCAGATATTAGTGTGTCCCACCCTGATGAGCTAAGCCTCTGGCTGCTCGAAAACCTGCAAGGTATTTAAGTAACACGCTCATGGTTAAACAAAGCATTCTCATCGTCGGTGCTGGCATTGCCGGTCTATCGCTCTACCGCGCGCTACGCCAGCGCGGCCTAGATGCCACATTAGTTGAGAGATCGGCAAGCTTGTCGGCGAGCGGCGCAGGGATCTGTCTACCTGCAAATGCCATGGCTGGACTTCAATCTATTGGCTTAAAGCACAAAGTGTTAGATGCCGCTCATCAAGTCACTGAGATTGAATATGCCAAAGCCAATGGGCGTACATTAACGTCAGGCAGCCTGACCAGCTCACCTTTTGATGAACAGCCTTTCGTTGCCCTGCGACGGGATGCGCTTGTCGATATTCTTGCAGACGGCATAGAGCCCATCAGATTCAACTGCGCGCCACAACGAATAGAGCATACCCAAGAAGGAACACTCGTCGAATTCAGTGATGGATACAGCCAATTTTTCGACCTTATCATTGGTGCCGACGGGATCCACTCGAAGGTTAGAACGCTTGCCTTCGGCGAGGAGCCAATCGCAGATCTGGGGGTGAGTTGTTGGCGCCTTATTACTGAACTCAAAGACGTTCCACAACACCCTCGATACCTGATAGGCAAAGACGATGCCTTCATGTTCTATCCACTCGGGAACAACAAATTCTATTGCTACGCTCAAAGCCAGGACAAAAACAAACGACTGTTAACTGCGCCGAAGATCGAGCTACTGAAAAGATTCAAACGCTACGAGCCCTGTGTCATTGACGCTCTAACCCAAGCAATTGATAGTGACGCCCTTATCAGTGGTCGATTAGAGAGCACTACCGGGACGCAATTTTATCACGGCAACATTGTACTCGTTGGGGACGCCCTACACGGTTGTCCACCGAGTCTGCAACAAGGCGTCGGGTTAACACTTGAAGACACAATTATTTTGGCACGACTATTAAGTCGGTATCCGTATATACAAGCCCTTCCTCGTTACCAGCAACACAGAGAAAAACGAGTACAATGGGTAGTCAACGAATCAAATAGGATCATAAAGCTAGCAAATAAGGGGCGTTTTTTTCCTGGCAGGTTAATACGCAATATGATGCTCAGAAGCAAAGGCCCTGCAAACATGATTGGGTGGCAACGTTTGCTACAAGACGATCCTCTAACCAAAGTGCTTTAGAATTCCTCTTACCTTTACAAATCAGCATCTTAAGCTAGAGTAAAAACGGACAAAGGAGAGTCATCATGCCATCCTCAGCATTTAAATTTAGCAAAATGAGCATTCCCATTCCTAAGTTCAGCTTTCATATTCTGCTGACCAGCTTGATATTATTGATCATCATACCGCCCCACCTCACAGATATCGTTGGGAAGGTATTAACCATGGTGCTCTTTAATCTGGTTATGCTTGCCTCCTTGTACGTCGTTGCACAACAGAAGCGCACTTTTTATATCGGAATATTGTTGGCCATCCCTACCGTTTTAGTCGGCTGGGGTGACTTCTACTCAAGCGCTCATCTTGCTAATTACTTAAGGGCCTTAACCCTTATCGCTTTCTTCGGTTTTGTCAGTTTCCACCTTTTGAAATACCTAATTAAGCAGTTACACCCAAATACAGAGATGATTATTGCTGCCATCTCACTCTACTTTATCATCGCCCTGCTTTGGGCAATGATTTACGTCTCTCTTGAGATCCACTACCCGGGTTCATTCAACTTAAAAGCAGGGATTGACGGCGGTGATTTAACCGGTTTGATTAACGAATTGACCTACTTCAGTTTCGTTACTATTTCGACCCTAGGCTACGGCGATATTAGCCCACAAACCACTTTCACTCAGGGCTGGGTGGTGCTTGAAGCTATCGTCGGTCAGTTCTATATCGCCATCGTACTGGCACGACTTCTCGGGCTTTTCGTGGCAGAAGAAACAGCAAAAGAAGCGGAAAAAAATCACGTTAAAGAGATGCTTAAGAAGGCACAATCAACACATAAGGATGACGGTACGCATCATTAATTTGCGGTGCACTCATCAACCGGGAACCTTGCAACACCATCATCAACAGCCGTTAGCAAGTCATGCAACCCAGACGATAATTGCGGCAACGATTCCAATGCAAGGAATAGCCGCTTATCTTCCCAAATCCCCCCGGATAGTGTTACTTTCGAATCACGAACTAATGAAGATCTTAAGGCACCATGAAGCAGGTCGAAAAATCTCACAAACTCAATGACGTATGCTACGAAATTCGAGGCCCAGTATTGCAAGAGGCAAAACGCCTTGAAGAAGATGGTCATCGCGTTTTGAAGCTCAATATAGGTAATCCTGGACCTTGGGGCTTCGAAGCGCCAGAAGAGCTACTGATCGACGTCATTCATAACCTGCCTACCTCACAAGGCTATTGCGATTCCAAAGGTCTTTTTTCTGCGCGAAAAGCTGTCATGCAGCAATATCAACAACGTCAGGTATTTGGCCTCGATATTGAAGATATCTACATCGGCAATGGTGTCAGTGAACTCATATTGATGGCGATGCAGGCTCTCCTTAATAACCACGAGGAGATGCTGATCCCTGCGCCAGATTATCCCTTATGGACAGCAGCCGTCACCCTAGCCGGCGGCCAGCCAGTTCACTACGTCTGCGATGAAGCTGCCGACTGGCAACCTGACATTGATGATATTCGTAGTAAAATCACCCCAAATACCCGTGGCATTGTCGTTATTAACCCTAATAACCCAACAGGGGCTGTTTACAGCAAAGAGATTTTACTGGAAATAGTGGAGTTAGCCCGTCAACACGACCTAATTATTTACGCCGACGAGATCTACGATAAGATCCTCTACGATGGTGCTGAGCATATTACCCTCGCCTCACTGGCAGATGATGTATTGATGGTGTCATTTAATGGATTGTCCAAGAGCTATCGAGCTGCAGGGTTTCGTGCTGGATGGATGGCCGTTACTGGACCAAAGATCCGTGCCCAAGGCTATATCGAAGGGCTGACCATGCTGGCATCCATGCGCCTTTGTGCCAACGTACCCTGTCAGCACGCAATACAGGCAGCATTAGGGGGGTACCAGAGTATTAATGAACTGATCCTCCCCGGTGGCAGACTATTAGCTCAGAGAGACATCGCTTACGAGATGCTGAATCAAATTCCAGGGGTCAGCTGCACCAAGCCAAAAGGCGCGCTATACGTCTTTCCAAAGCTCGATCCAAAGCGTTACCCGATCCACAATGATGAAAGATTTGTCCTAGACCTCCTCCGCCAGGAAAAACTCCTGATTGTCCAAGGCAGCGCATTTAATCTTCCGACAACAGATCATTTTCGCCTAGTCACCTTGCCACGAGAAGATCAGCTAAAAGACGCGATTAACCGTATCGCGCACTTTCTGGAGAGCTACAAACCGTCATGAGTGATAACAGCCACTTCTTCGCGCATATGGCGCGACTAAAACTGATCCAACGCTGGCCGTTAATGCGCAATACTCAAGTAGAAAATGTACAAGAACATAGTCTGCAAGTGGCAATGATCTCCCATGCCCTGGCAGTCATTAGAAATAGATTTTTTGACGGTTCGCTGAACGCTGCTGAAATTGCACTGCAAGCGCTCTATCATGACGCTAGCGAAGTTATTACCGGCGACCTTCCTACCCCCATCAAATATCACAACCCTGAGATCGCTAAAGAGTACAAAAAGATAGAAACGGCCGCTGAACAACGTTTACTAGAGATGCTTCCCAACGAACTATGCGCCGACTTTGAGGGGTTGCTCATTGGGGCTAAGCAGTTACCAGAACACAAATTAATTATCAAAGCCGCTGATACACTTTGCGCTTACTTGAAATGTCTTGAAGAGCAAAACGCAGGCAATAGTGAATTCAATCAAGCGAAACAGCGATTGGAACAGCAACTGGCGCAGTTTGCACTGCCCGAGGTGGACTACTTTATTCGTCACTTTGTAGCGAGCTTTAACTTAACCCTCGATGAGATCAGTTAGCAGGAGCGAAAACGATGGAAAGTCTTGTTTGGCAGCAGCGCCGGCTCGAAGAAACGAAGACAAGGCGTAATGATCATCGCTCTGCTTACCAACGAGATCGCGCTAGGATCCTGCATTCGGCAGCATTCCGGCGACTCCAGGCCAAAACCCAAGTGCTTGGCGCAGGGATGAATGACTTCTACCGCACTAGGCTAACCCATTCATTAGAAGCGGCACAAATCGGCACAGGCATTCGTGCCCAATTAGCATTAAAGCATCCTCAGCATCATCCACTACTCGATAGCGACGCGTTAATCGAAGCGATCTGCCTCGCCCATGACATTGGTCATCCTCCCTTTGGTCATGGCGGTGAAATAGCCCTGAATTACATGACAGCTGAACATGGCGGGTTTGAAGGGAATGCACAAACATTTCGCATTTTGGCGAGGTTAGAGCCCTATACGAAAAGCCATGGCATGAACCTTTCAAGACGCACACTTCTCGGCGTACTTAAATACCCGCAAACATTAAATAACCTTTGCCATCAGCGCTATCCAGCTAAGTCCGACAATCATAGAAAAGTAGTGGCTAGCACATGGCACCCACCTAAAGGCATATTTGACTGTGACCAACCACTACTGGATTGGGTACTCGCTCCCTTTTCCAACAGTGACAAAGAGTTGTTTATGCGCTTTGAGTCGAGCGCAGGACATGCAAAAACAGCATTCAAATCATTAGACTGCTCGTTGATGGAGCTAGCAGACGACATCGCCTACGGCATACATGACATGGAGGATGCCGTTGTCATGGGTATTGTTACGCGCGATGAATGGCAACAACATGTCATAAAACCGCTTCTCGCACTGCATGAGCCTTGGTTTACAGAAAATATTGACCGTATAACCAACCAACTGTTTAGTCGATACCAATACGATCGAAAAGACGCCATTGGCGCTTTAGTTAACACCCTTATCTCATCGGTAGAGCTATCGCACGACGAACGCTTTGAGTCCCCTTTGCTCGCATCTAACGCAAAACTCGGCCCACTGATGCACCAAGCTCTGGCTGTATTTAAGCGGTTTGTATTCAATTTTGTCATTCGTAAACCGGAACTACAGCTACTTGAATTTAAAGGACAACAAGTCGTGATGGCGCTTTTTGAGGCATTCGAAACCGATCCTACTCGTCTACTGCCTGACGATGTTAATAACCGCTGGCAGCACGCACGAGAGAAAGAAGGTACCACCTCTGGTTACCGCGTTATTTCCGATTACATATCGGGCATGACCGACGCATTTGCCAACCGCCTTTATCAAACACTGTTCCTACCAAATTCCAGCACACTCAACAGCCGGCATGATTTTTAATAGATATCAGTGCGTTACAAAAAACTCACAGCAACAAAGCTAGATCGGCGTGTGAATTTTTAATAAAATTACACTTCCCCCCAACAGTCGGCGCCACCAGCGCGCCGAACATCACAAAGGTGCGCCAAAATGAGACTTAAAACTTTCATTTATGTAATTAAATTACAATTGATCCATATCAAGCATACCTAGATAGAGGCATCTATACTCTCAGCCACGCAAAAAATTTATTAAACAGGCTTACCGAACAGCAGCAAAAGCTGGACTATACTCTACATCTCGTTAAGCTACGGCTTTTGTAAGTAAACTGTTGGTCTGTTTAATAAATTTCACATCTCACCAGGAGACACAGTCGATGCCTGTCACCAATATGGAAGAGTTAAACGCTCTTGTTGAACGCGTCAAAACGGCACAACGTACATTTGCAACATACAGTCAGGAGCAGGTTGATCAGATCTTCCGCGCTGCTTCTCTAGCTGCTTCTACTGCTCGTATCGAGCTGGCCAAAATGGCTGCAGAAGAATCAGGCATGGGTATCATGGAAGACAAAGTGATCAAGAACCACTTTGCTTCAGAATTCATCTACAACAAGTATAAAGATGACAAGACCTGTGGCGTAATCGAAAGCAACGAAGAAGGCGGTACTATTACTATCGCTGAGCCAGTAGGTATCGTTTGTGCGATCGTTCCGACCACTAACCCAACCTCTACTGCCATCTTTAAAGCGTTAATCTCGCTTAAGACTCGCAACGGTTGTATTTTTTCTCCGCACCCACGTGCTAAGAACGCTACGAACTACGCAGCGAAACTGGTTCTGGATGCCGCAGTAGCTGCAGGCGCACCTAAAGACATCATCGGTTGGATTGATCAACCGTCAGTTGAACTGTCTAACGCCCTAATGACTCACAACGACATCAACTTGATCCTCGCTACGGGTGGTCCAGGTATGGTGAAAGCAGCTTACTCTTCTGGTAAGCCAGCGATCGGCGTAGGTGCAGGTAACACACCTGTAGTTATTGACGAAACTGCAGATGTTAAGCGTGCAGTTTCTTCCATCCTTATGTCTAAGACATTCGATAACGGTGTTATCTGTGCGTCTGAGCAAGCAGCCATCATCGTTGAGTCTAAGTACGACGAAGTGATCGCTCGTTTCGCTAAATATGGCGCCGCTGTATTGAACAAGTCTGATGCAGACAAAGTACGTAAGGTATTGATGATCGATGGCGCGTTGAACGCCAAGATTGTTGGTCAACCAGCATATAAGATCGCTGAATTAGCAGGCGTGACTGTACCTGTAGCGACCAAAATCCTTATCGGTGAAGGTCTTGAAGCGTCATACGATGACGAGTTTTCTCACGAGAAACTCTCTCCAACGCTGGGTGTTTACAAAGCGAAAGACTTTGAAGACGCTGTTCGTCAAGCTGGTATCATTTTGGATATCGGTGGTGTCGGCCACACTTCTGTGCTCTATACCGACCAAGACGCCAATGCTGATCGTATCGCTTACTTCGGCGACAAGATGAAGACTGCTCGTATTCTTATCAATACGCCTTCTTCACACGGCGGTATCGGTGACCTTTACAACTTCGAACTTGCACCATCACTGACCTTGGGTTGTGGTTCTTGGGGTGGCAACGCAATCTCTGAAAACGTAGGTCCTAAGCACCTAATTAACAAGAAAATTGTTGCTAAGCGAGCTGAGAACATGTTGTGGCACAAACTACCTAAATCAATCTACTTCCGTCGTGGCTCTCTGCCTATTGCAATGGACGACCTGGAAGGTAAGAAACGCGCACTTATCGTTACTGACCGTTTCTTATTTAACAACGGCTACATTGATGACCTTCGCGCTATTCTTAAAGATAAAGGCATGGAAGTTGAAATCTTCCACGAAGTAGAAGCCGATCCTACTCTGACTATCGTGCAGAAAGGTGCAGAGGCATGCCACAGCTACCAACCTGACGTTATCTTGGCTGTTGGTGGTGGTTCACCAATGGATGCAGCGAAGATCATGTGGGTTATGTACGAGCACCCAGAAACAGACTTCGCAGACCTGTCTATGCGCTTCATGGACATCCGTAAGCGTATCTACAAGTTCCCTAAAATGGGCTCTAAAGCTGAACTGGTTTGTATCACTACCACTTCAGGTACTGGCTCTGAAGTAACACCTTTCGCAGTTGTTACAGACGACAAGACTGGCCAAAAATACCCACTGGCTGACTACGAATTGACACCTAACATGGCTGTTGTAGACGCCAACTTAGTTATGGACATGCCGAAGTCTTTATGTGCCTTTGGTGGTTACGATGCTGTGACTCACGCTATGGAAGCTTATGTTTCTGTTCTGGCAAACGAGTACTCAGATGGCCAAGCGCTGCAAGCACTTAAGCTGCTGAAGCAGTTCCTGCCAAGTTCATATCAAAATGGCAAGGCTGATCCAGTTGCTCGTGAAAAAGTTCACAACGCAGCCACAATCGCTGGTGTTGCTTTTGCGAATGCTTTCTTGGGTGTTTGTCACTCAATGGCTCACAAACTGGGCGCAGAGTTCCATGTACCTCACGGTCTGGCAAACGCACTGTTATTGGCTAACACTATCCGTTTCAATGCCACTAACACACCAACTAAGCAGACTGCATTCTCACAGTATGACCGTCCAAAAGCCCGTGCTCGCTACGCCGAAGTAGCTGATCACCTGGGTCTGGGTGGTAAAAACACTGAAGAGAAAATTAACAACCTGTTGACTTGGTTGGAAGAGCTGAAAGTTGAGTTAAATATCCCACTGTCAATTAAAGACGCGGGTGTTGACGAAGCAGCATTTATGGCGAAAGTTGACCAATTGGCTGTTGACGCGTTTGATGACCAGTGTACTGGTGCCAACCCTCGCTACCCGCTGATCAGTGAACTGAAGCAGGTATTGATCGACTCCTACTACGGTCGTCCATACCAAGAAGGCGATGATAGCGCTGATGCCCTGAACAAGGCCGTTAAAGCTAAGAAGTCACCTGCTAAGAAGAAGTAATTTCTAACTTAGTATGAAAAAGCCCGCTTAATAGCGGGCTTTTTTATGCATGAAACTCACGGAGACAACTGTCACCGCTACGTTTCGTGATTTATAGCGCTGTTTGTGAGCTGCTATGCAGCTTATTCAGTAGTTCAATCATCGGCTCGCTCGAAGAATATTCAGGCTTTGGGCAGACGTCAGCCCGTTTCCAATGAGGCAGAATATCGAGAATATCCGCAGATAAAGAGTTATCGTCCTCTTTCTTAGCCACTAACGCCGTCGGCGCGAGCGCAGCGAGTAGCCTTACGTCAGTGATCGAACCACCTTCAGCAAATAGTTGACTCTGATTTGTCGCACGCAGCATCGTTTCAGCATCGCTGAATAACGGCGCACTCTCTGGTAACGAAAACTCTTTCCTTAATTGCGTCTCATCTGGCGCGGGTTTGATACTGTCAAAACAAGCAAACTGAAACTGCGGCTGATCAAGCACATCATCCGACAACATACTTAGCAGATAAGCGAACTTAGCAGAATCGCCGCTACCAACCGCTTTGTTTAGCGATTGGCCGAGCTGAAGCTCATTAACGATGATTGACGAATTGACCTGTTCGGACTGCACAATTCTTTTCCAGTATGAAACCTAACTTCATATCGGCTTCATTATTAGATTCTTTAACTGTTTCTCTTCCAGTTGTTGATCAACGCCACTCAACGCATTGACATCGCTATGCTATATTCCAGCGAAGGGACTAATCCGCAGCTGTAAAGGAAGTGAACTTGAGCCTGACCCACTCTCACGTGCTTGTAGTTGATGACCAACGTTCATTTCAGGTAATGCTTAAAGGCATGCTGAATAATATCGGCTTTAACAACATCGAAATGTGTGAAACCGGTGAGCAAGCCTGTAAGTACTGTGATGACCGCCCTTTTCAACTGCTCTTAGTCGACTATAACCTGGGCGTAAACAAAAAAAATGGTCGCCAACTTTTGGAAGAGCTACGCGGTAAAGGGCTGATTACAACAGAGGCTATCTTTATCATTGTGACGGGTGAAAATAGTCGAGCCATGGTTTTGGGGGCGTTAGAAAACCAACCTGACGACTACATAATGAAGCCATTTTCCCAACGTCAGCTCAGTTCACGTATTGAGAGAGCGCATCAAAAACGGCAAGCGATGCAAAGTGTATTGCAGCCGTTGAACGATAAAAACTACCCAGAAGCAATTGCAGCTTGTCATACGTTGATCGCCGCAGGCAGCAAATACAGCAACCATTGCAAAAATTTATTGGCTGAACTCTATTGCAAGGTGGGGCAGTATGAGAAATCAGAACAATTTCTAAAAGCACTGTTAGCCGAGCGAGATATCACGTGGGCAAAAGTAGCATTAGCCAAAGCGCACATGGGTCTGAAACGTTATGATGTCGCCATCCAAACACTGGAAGAGTTGCTAATCCAGCACCCATTACTATTAGATGCTCATGATCTTAAAGCACAGTGCCAATATATGCTCGATCAACCAGAACAAGCGCTACAGTCTTTACAAGATGCAGCTGAGATATCTCCCCATTCGATTGAAAGGCAGCAACACATAGCTCGGTTATCCCGAGAAGTTGAACTCTCAGAACTAACACAAAATACCTATCAAACAATCTATGAACTAAGTAAACGTTCATTACATCACAACGTCGAACACCTACTCAATTATGTACGGAGTACGTTTGAAGCAGCAGAAAGCGCAGAGGAAGCGACCCGGCGTCACAAGTACCAACATGAAGCCATGAATGCGCTATTCCGTGCTAGACACGATAATCTCTACGGGAATTTTGATTTTGCTACTTTTGAAGGGCTCTGCCAAGCCAAGCTTGAAGCTGCGAAAGGTGAATTAATCAAAGCAAAGAAAAGCTATTACAACGCTTTGAAAGGGCTTGTCGAGCAAGGGAAGGACAAACTACCCATAGAGTTTTCCGGTGAAGGGCTGATAACACTATGCCAGATTGGCGAGTTTGAAGAGATGCAACACCTCGCAGAGCGAATGCAAAAAAGTACTAACTTAGGCACCTATGCTCGCGACGCACTACAAAGCTATCAAGCGGATGACGCACAACATGAACGGGTTGCGCAATTCCGCCAATGCCACCAAGACGGTAGCAGATATTACGAGCAGGGCAATTACGACGCAGCCGTGCGCGCATTTCGCACGGCGCTTAGCCTCGCGCCAACCAATACCGGTGCAGCACTAAATATGATCCAATCACTATTGCAACTTTGTAAAGCGGAGAAAAAGCCACACGAACTGCTACGCGAATGCAAAGAGTTTTTCCGCTTGCTCGACGGCGTCTCCCTCCCCTCGCGCCACAAAATACGCTATCAAGACCTAAAGCAAAGCTACAACAAGCTTCAACAAAAATAGTAATTTTCTTTTTCAATTATCTATTTGACCGTTTACACTTCATCAAAATAGATAATTGAACTTTCCTATGCATCCAATAGTCAAAAGCCTTTCGGCCAGCACTTTCGCTTTATCGACAGTATTCATTTTGAGCGCCTGCACAACTCAAAATGGTTGTGAAAACATTGAAGAAGTTCTTGCGCAAGAGAAAATGTGTAAAGACTTACAAAAACAGATAAGCAGCACATCAAGCCTACAGGTACGCGGCGCCCTAAAAGACCAGTATCAACAAGAGTGTGTCGATTTCCGCTATTATCGAGACAACTTCGAAGGTGGCAACATCTGCACATTAGAGGATAAAGAAGCTGTCGGCAAAGAAAGCGACTAAGCCTCCTAGCAACTCCTCTTCACCAACCTATAATTAGGTCAACGAGTTATCATTCTTTGACCTAATGCCTAGTATAACCAAACATAAATGCGGATTTGTTGGCGCAGGATCCCGCCAGTGTAGCCAAGAAGCGTTAGCTCACGGCTACTGCTTTTGGCACGATCCCAATAGCGACAAATCTGGCATAGATATAAAAACGCCACTCGAAAAATACGTGCGTAATGGTGAAGTATCCCAAGGACTTCAACTCAAGCGCGCTAGGCTTGAACAACTTGATTTGGTTAACCGGGGCGCCAGCTCAGGGTTTGACCTCCGAGGAAGCGACCTATATCGCGCGTCACTGCGTGGTGCACATCTTTTTTCCATAGATTTATCCAACTCGTCACTGATGAAAGCTGATCTTAGCGGCGCCAACCTTCATTGTGCCAATCTGAAGCAATGCAATCTATTGGGCACAAAACTTAAAGGTACGCGATTAGACAACGTTAACATCGGCAAGCAGCTATTGCAGGAGAAAAGAGGACATAAGCTGTGGAAGGCTGGCCATAAGCAAGAAGCGTTTGATAATTTTCAGCAAGCCGAGGAGGTATACCGAGATCTACACAAGGCAGCTGATAGCCAAGGCCTATTTGAGATGGCTGGCTATTGCCTACACAAAGAACTGACCATGCGCCGCTACCAAATGCCGAAGCCCTCCCTTAAGCGGGCGATATCTAAAGGAATAGATCTCTTTTGTGGTTACGGCGAGCGGCCATTTAATGTTGTCTTATTCGCCATGCTTTTTATTCTGGTTTGCGCCGTGGCTTACTTCCTGCTGGGGATCACACATCAAGGACAACTACTGATGTTCACGCCTGAAACGTTAGGTATGGAGGACGTTAATAGTGCGCTTGCCTGTCTCTACTTCAGTGTCGTCACATTCACGACATTAGGTTATGGTGACATAGCCCCTGTTGGACTATCGCGTTTCATTGCCGCTTTTGAAGCATTTACCGGCAGCTTTACTATTGCTCTTTTTGTTGTCGTGTTCGTAAAAAAGATGACTCGTTGAAGCGTGCTGGAAATCCCTGCTATTTGCCTCTAGACTGGTCATACCAGAAGAGTGCTAGTGGTACTTATGAATAATCTGCTCAATGACTTCCCGGTTGTAATTGAACAAGCAGTTGCTTGGGGTGAAATGGATGCACTGAATCACGTCAATAACAGTGTCTACTTCAAGTATTTCGAAAACGCCCGGATCGCCTACTTCGGCAAAATTAAAGTGATGCAACAAATGCAGACACTCGCGTTAGCCCCTGTACTGGCATCAACGCAATGTCGATATAAAATGCCACTAACCTACCCGGACTCTATCTCAATAGGCGCAAGGATCAGCGAACTCAATAACGACAGGTTCATGATGGAGTACCGAGTGGTCAGTCATAAAAATCAACGCACTGCCGCCGAAGGTTCAGCGCTTGTCGTTGCTTATAACACCAAAGCACAGCGTAAAGACAACCTGCCCTCATCAGTCGTCGAAGTGATTAGATCAGTCGAAAGAATTAATCTTGTAGACAACACGTTACTCTAATTTACTCAGGTAGTTAGAAAAGACATATAAGAAAGAGAACTCACCATGAACCCTAACAGCTTTCAGCCACCAAGACGCACCTTAATGGGCCCTGGCCCATCCGATATATCAGACCGAGTATTAAGCGCCCTGTCACGCCCAACCATAGGTCATTTGGACCCTCTATTTATCGGCATGATGGATGAAGTTAAAGCGCTACTTCAATATGCGTTCCAAACAAAGAACGAGATGACCCTGGCCATTTCAGCACCGGGCTCTGCAGGTATGGAAGCCTGTTTCGTGAATCTTTTGCAACCTGGTGACAAAGTTATCGTTTGCCGCAACGGCGTATTCGGCAGCAGGATGGTTGAAAACGTCCAACGCTGCGGCGGCACCGCAGTGACAGTCGATGATCCATGGGGGCGTGCAATCACCCCTGAAAAGCTCGAAGAGGCATTGCTAAAGCACCCTGACAGCAAATTTGTCGCATTCGTTCATGCAGAAACGTCAACTGGGGCTAAATCAGATGCGAAAACGCTCTGTGCTATCGCCAAAGCTCATAACTGCTTAACTATTGTTGATGCTGTTACATCGCTCGGCGGTATCGAATTAAAAGTCGACGAATGGGGCATCGATGCTATCTATTCAGGCAGTCAGAAGTGTCTTTCTTGCGTGCCAGGCCTCTCCCCTGTCAGCTTCAGCCCTGCCGCGGTTGAACATATTAAGCAGCGCACCCACAAGGTTCAAAGCTGGTTTTTAGATCAGTCTCTGGTTATGGATTACTGGGCTGGTGAAGGAAAACGGTCGTACCATCATACTGCCCCCGTCAATGCGCTTTATGGGCTCCATGAGGCACTTGTACTATTGCATAACGAAGGGTTAGAAAAAGCGTGGGCCAGACACCAGCATATGCACCAACAATTGCACGAGGGGTTGGCGTTGCTCGACATCGATTTTATCGTTCCCAAGGAAGAGCGACTGCCGCAACTCAATGCTGTGCATATCCCAAATAATGCTAACGATGCAGAGGTTAGAAATAGACTGCTGGCGGAATACAACCTTGAGATTGGTGCTGGGCTCGGAGAATTAGCAGGAAAAGCATGGCGTATCGGATTAATGGGTTATGGTGCGCGGCGAGAAAACATCACATTACTACTTGGCGCGCTTAGAGAAATTCTATGACGCTACAGAAACAAACAAGCGCCTCTATGGCGCTTGTTGTTAAACAATTATCGACGACGAGAAGGCCAAGGAAAACGCCAACTGTCCCAAAGGATCCCTTGAGGACCAGATTGGTTCGCGTACTGATAAAGGTACTGTGTTGTTAATACTTGTTCAGGTTCTAAATTCAATTTTTCACGGATCTTACTGCGCACCCGTTGGTAGCTGAGAGATAGCCTTTGACTGCGCGCCCATGCATTAAAATCACTTTCGGATAAGAAAATAGCATAAGCTTGTTCTGCTGCACGCTCGCCAAGTAAACCACAACGATCTAATCCAATATTTACTTCATCAATCGTATAGCTGTTTCTGTCACCATAACAAGCGCGAAGATATGGGGAAACAAGAGTGATAACTTTTATGAGTTGTTTCCGGGTCGAGAACAAACTAAAAAAGGACATAAATCAGTTATCTCCGTGACTGAGGAGGCCGCATCATACCAAAAACGTGACACAGTTCAAATATTTTGCGTTCTTAGTTTTGACCTATTCGCTTTTTAGAGTGCGGTGTTGCCATTTACCGGCAAGGGTTTAGCATGCAAGAAAAGCGCAGATAATGAGATGCGGCCGGAGACTCGATCTTAAATGGTAACAATAAAGCTACTTCCGAGTGACGTTAAGCAGCGAGCTTTGACCGAACGCTTTTTGCTATCAGCATCAGCCTACATACTTTGTGTATCACTCGCGTGGATGTCTTCCGCTTTTGGCTTGGCTGAAATTAACTCCTCCATTCTTATCTGGTCTACGGCCATCATCTCCGCTTACATCATCACGCTGTTTGTAATCTATCGTTCAGGTCTCAACACCTTGATCGAAGATTCCGTCTTAACCCGCTTACAAATGCTTGCAGCAATCGGCTGGAGTAGCTTTTTTATTAGCCAAACCCAAGAGTTACGCGGCGCGTTCCTGATGGTGTATCTGTTTATTACCATGTTTAGTTTTTTCACCTTAAACAGGGCACAAACCATCATCATGTCGTTTTTTATCTCCGCCTCATACGGTTGGGTGATCCTATACGATTGGGTAACGCAAACACCAAATTTTAACCCTCATGCCAATTTGTTGCAGTGGACAATATTGACTGCCGTATTGATATGGCTTTGTGCCATCGCCGGGTATATGACTCACGTCAGAGATAAGGTTCGTCGCTCTTCACTACAAATTAAACAGCAAAACAGTCAGATACAGGAAACTAACGAAGAGTTAGCCTTAGCTCTATCACGCGTAGAAGAGCTAGCGAGCACCGATGAACTAACCGGATTGGGTAATCGTAGGTATTTACGAAAGGAAGCTACCAAGCTCGCTTCGAAACAATACCAGGAGAACAAGGCATTCGCCGTTTGTTTGTTGGATGTCGACCATTTTAAGCGGATTAACGATACCTACGGCCATCAAAAGGGCGACGAGTTGTTACGAGAGATCGCTGAAGTCATGAGAAATCAGCTGCCAGAAGCGGCAACTCTCGCTCGTTTTGGGGGCGAAGAGTTTGTACTTCTGTTGCCGGAGGCAACAATGGAATCCACTAAAGCGGTTTGTGAAAAGCTACTTAAGCAGATAACGTCACACCATTTTGTCGCTATCAATGGCTCGCAAGAGATAAGTTTATCGATCGGAGCAACGCTCTTTTGTAGTGGCGACAATATGGATAAAGCACTCCGCCGCGCAGACCAATCTATGTACCAAGCCAAGGCCAACGGTCGCAACCAGTGCGCATACGATTTCTCATTAGACGCAAGTATTGTAAATATATCCAATTAGTAAGTTAGAATTTTAATGCCCGTTGTCATTCATTTAGAAAGTAAGAGATAACATGAAAATCGTCAGTTTTAATATCAATGGCCTTAGAGCACGCCTTCATCAGTTGGAAGCGCTAATAGACAAACATCAACCGGATGTCATTGGGTTACAAGAGACCAAAGTGCATGACGAAGTATTTCCATTAGCAGCTGTAGAAGCTCTCGGTTACCACGTAGAGTTTTATGGCCAGAAAGCCCATTACGGCGTCGCCATGTTAAGTAAACAAAAGCCTATTTCCGTCGAAAAAGGATTTCCTAATGACAGTGAAGATGCGCAAAAACGGATGATTAAAGCGACATTTGAACTCGAAGACGGTTCGCTACTGCATGTTATGAACGGCTACTTCCCCCAAGGCGAAAGTCGCGATCACCCAGTAAAGTTCCCATATAAAGAGAAGTTCTATCAAGATCTACAAACCTATTTAGAAGACACCCACACTCCCGATGACAAACTGATTGTCATGGGTGATATCAACATCTCCCCCACCGATTTAGATATAGGCATCGGAGATAACAACGCGAAGCGCTGGCTAAAAACGGGGAAATGCAGTTTCCTACCGGAAGAACGAGAATGGTTAACAAAACTACAGGGTTGGGGATTTACCGATACTTTTAGATACCTAAGCCCTGAGGTCACAGAGAAATACAGCTGGTTTGACTATCGCTCCCGCGGTTTCGACGACAATAGAGGGCTACGTATCGACGTTATACTAGCAACAGCGCCGTTGGTTGATTGCCTAGTCGAATCTGATATCGATTATCAACTCAGGGGAATTGAAAAGCCGTCCGATCACGCGCCGATTTGGAGTTCATTCAAATTTTAACGGAACGATTAGCGACGATCGATGCAACACTTATAAGTTGTCCAGCCCGTAACAAGACTGGATAACTACTTGGGAACATTTTTCATCATCTTGTAAGTAAAGCGATGAAGTTACATTTGCTTCAGTCTAACTATGGCCGAACAGGGAACCTCAGGTTAAGATAGTGGTCTTAATCAGCTGTAAAACAAGATTACAACCAAAGGTTGCGGCGGTGGCCTCAGCCAACAGGGAAATAAGGAAAAGCTATGAGCGTGGTTTCAACAGCGTCACAAGGCGTTATTCAGGAACAGAACAAAGTATTAAAAAATACCTTTTTCATGGTGGGATTACAGTTCGCTACTGCAGCCGCCGTAGGTGTAGCTGCCACCCTACTCGCTTTGCCACCTGTGCATTGGATCATCTTCCTAGCCGGGTTTTATGGCCTTTCATTCATGGTTGAGAAAAACCGTTACAACATGACCGGTTTCTTCTGCGCACTCGCGGCTGCAGGCTTGTTGGGATACGCCAGTGGTCCAATCATCAGTATGTATTTAGCAGTGAAGCCTGACGCCGTATTTATGGCGTTAGCGATGACCGGCCTATCTATGTTTGGTTTATCTCTCTACGCCACCACGACGAAGAAAGACCTTAGCCTGCTCGGCGGCGCAATGAGTATCGCATTTTGGGTATTATTGGGCGGTGTCGTCTTAAATATCTTTATGGGTAGCAGCTTAATCAGCCTGATGATTTCCGGCGGTATCGCCATATTCTCTGGTCTAGCCATCATGATGACAATCCAAGCTATCATCCGCGGTGGTGAAACAAGCTATGTATCAGCCTCACTGACAATCTTTGTCGGTATCTACAACATATTCATGTTCTTCTTGCGTTTCTTTGGATCTGACGATTAAGCGAGAGAATGACTTAAATAAAAGCCCGGTCAAATGGCCGGGCTTTTTGCTATTGAAGGCGATGTTCTAATTCAGATTAACGACGGCATCACCATCTAAAGACTCAAGCTTTGCCGCTATAGTGTTCGGTTCGACATCCTGCGGCAATCTGAGCTTCATTTGTGCGGTAAATATATTAGAGCCCAGCTCCACCACACCTACGCGGTGGCTTTCCATATGTTCAACCTTCACTCCCTCTTCGGTCAGTAAATGAGTAATTTCACTCACCAATCCAGGGCGATCACTGGAGTCGTAACTCACATTGACCGTAGCGCCAACTTCAGCGTCCTTAATCGGGCTGAAAAGCACATTAAATCCTTCAAGTGCAGCAAACTCCCCTTTCATCTGCGTTTCATTCTCTGCAGGGATATCTATTTTAATTAATCCCGCAAACTGTCCGCCTAGATGATTAGTTTTGCTATCTAACCAGCGCCCCCCCAAACTATGCGTCTTCTCCGCCATGAGTTTCAACATACCCTGATGCTCAGGACCAACAATGCTAACCATGAACTGCACACTCATGAGATTACCCTCCGTTTAGGGGTTGATTTGTAGCGCACCTAAACCTAATAAAATAGCAGAGCCTACATACGCAACAGGAAAAATACTTACGTCATAAGTGTAACACTTGATCGCACATTTCACTGGTTAGCTACGGCTTAAAATCAAACAGTTAGTTTCTGAATCTGCGTACGATCATGAATAGTTACAGTTTGCGGCACTAAATATAAAAAAAGCCGCTTATCACAGATAAGCGGCTTCGAAACTATTGTATATTAACTAGTTACAGCTATAGCAATGCTGGTATACCAAACTTACCTTCCAGCATACCAACAGCCAACATCGCTGCGGCACAAACAATCAATACCACGGTAGGAATGACAAGACGATCCAACTTGCTCAGTCTCTTCGGACGCTCTTTATCACCAATCAAGCCGTTATTATCAAGCAGCATGGTCAGTGCCCAAGCTAAAACTGGATTAGTAACCATCGCAGCAAAAATACAGATACCAGCAGACTGAGAGTCTTTCGCATCTTTAATCATCTGCATGCCAGCTTCCAACAGAGGCAAGGCAACACCAACCAACAAAGCGATACGCATCACTGGTGGCCAAACTGCAGCATCCATCGGGTAGCCCACGATAGCAATAACCATAACCAGAGCACCAAGAAGAATCGCACCGCCAGGGATTGGGCGCTTAGCAATTGCAGCAGGGATCATATAAGTACCCCAACTAGACGTGATATTACCGCCACCAACCGCTGTACCGACCATTTGACGAACTGAACACATGGTCATGGTGTCATCTACATCCATCAATACTTTTTCGGTCTTCTTCGGATAGTTCAGTTCTTGGAAAATACGGTGCCCAAGGAAGTCTGGTGACCACATAGCAACGGCCAAGATAGCGAACGGTAATGATGCAATAAAGTGCTGCATATTGGGCAAGCCCAACATCCAACCCTCTTCAGTAGAACCCCACCAATACACAGGGTTGAGGTTAGGTAAACCAGGTTGCGTAGTGAAGTTAAGGTCAAAACTGGCGCCTGATAGCATCGCTACGACAAAACCAGTGACAGCACACAACGGAATAGCGAGCCAGCGCTTACCTAATTTAGCGAGAACCGCATAAACAACGACAGTAATAGCCAAAACAATTAAGGCAATATATCCCATATCACCAGCAGCAACGCCTTCAGCTTCATTACTCAAGCCATTCGCCCAAGAAATCAGAGAGTCTATTTGGCTGATGGAGCCAGTAAAGCCGAGGAACACCAACAAGCCACCGGCGACACCTTCACTGGTTAAATTAACTAATCGGGAGCCCCCCTTTACCGCACTCAAAATCAAGCCGAATACGCCGATTAAGATAGCCAGAGCTAATGGATGTGCACCGGCCATAGCAATCATAAAGATCATTGGGATCATGGGGCCATGATTACCCGCTAAGTTTGCTCTGGGATTGATGAAACCCGACGCCAGAATACAAAACAAGAAAGCAGGGATAATCATCTCTACACGTGCCACTTCAATGGCAAACTCAACCCCAAGGTCAATATGTTCCCATTTATCAGAGAGACCCGCGGCCCAAGCCATCATCACTGCTGAATACATTGCAATAATGCCGATAGTACCAGCGATCGCAGGTACTAAATCTTCCAGTTCAAATCGGAAGTCACGTCCAGGTAAATTCAAACCATAGCGTCGAGGCTTCATGATCTGAAGTTCATGGTCTAAATAGTCGGCACGAGTATCAAACTCCCGACTAGGGCGATGCAGTTCGCGATAGCTGCGCTCTTCTGTGGTGTCAGCGTTAGCCGGATTCACCGGATCAATATCTTGATGGTTACCCATAGCGACGTTGGCTTCCTCTAAATGATTAAAAACAAAACAGTGTCAGTGCTCGATGGACGAATCTAAATAAGATAGCCGAATGGCCAGAAATAGCAGTGTCGCCAGCAAGCATACAGATCATGGAAAGGAGTGTAGTTTTTTTTCAACTTTTTTAGTTGATGTTGATCATAATTAGCTAACTGTCTGTAACAAATAAATAAGCAGAATCAACCCTCTGAATTAGCGCTGCAATGTGGCTAGAAGCCGGCGCCTTGACAGGTTTAAACCCCATAACTGCTGGGGTTTTAGATGGTTCCCTATCTCACCAGTAATCAGCAAAACAAGTACAAACAGATAACATATTAATTTAATGTTATATTTTCAATTGGTTAACAAACACTCTGACAATTTCTGTAATAAAATTACAAAAAATAAAAATAACTGATCCAGATCAATTATTACGGCCTACCTACTGGTAAGATGACAGCGTGAATTTTGGTTTATCCACCCATTTCTTTGATACTGAAGTAAGTGGTATGTAATTGCCTTACAACGTATGAAATAAGCATTTCATCGGTGACGAAACGACATTGCACCAATGGTTACAATGTGTCGCCTAGAGCGCAAAAAAATCATATAAACTGAGGCAAACAAGCTATCCTTTTAGCAGGTGCGCAAGCCCGAGCAGACATTGGCACCAGCTTCAAATGTAGTCTTAATTTATGTCACGTGTGACAAGGGGAAACGTAATGCCAGAGTCAAAATCAGTTAACGCCTGGGACGGTTTTACAGCAGGTGATTGGCAAACAGAAGTTAACGTTCGCGACTTCATCCAAAAGAACTACACGCCATATGAAGGTGATGAGAGCTTCCTTGCCGGTGCCACCGAAGCCACAACTCAGTTGTGGAATACCGTCATGGAAGGTATCAAGCAAGAAAACACAACCCACGCACCTGTCGATTTCGATACCGACAACCCAGCAACCATTACTTCTCACGACGCCGGGTATATCCATAAAGACTTAGAAACCATCGTTGGTTTGCAGACTGATAAGCCGCTGAAGCGTGCGATCATCTGTAACGGTGGTATTCGCATGGTTGAGACATCTTGCAAAGTCTACGGCCGCGAACTCGACCCTATGGTCAACAAAGTTTTCAGTGAATATCGTAAAACCCACAACCAGGGTGTATTCGATGTTTACACAGCAGATATCCGTAACTGTCGTAAATCAGGTGTTATCACCGGCTTACCTGACGCCTATGGTCGTGGCCGTATTATTGGTGACTACCGTCGCGTTGCCCTCTATGGCATCGACGCGCTGATGAAAGACAAGGTTAAACAACATATCAGCCTTGAAGAAGATATGTACTCTGCCCCTGACGGCGCAAACCTTGAAAAATCGATTCGTCTGCGCGAAGAGATTAGCGAACAACATCGTGCCTTAGGCCAGATGAAAGAGATGGCCGCTAAGTACGGTTGTGACATCAGCAAGCCTGCACAAACAGCACAAGAAGCGATCCAATGGACATACTTCGGCTACCTCGCTGCAGTTAAGAGCCAAAACGGCGCCGCTATGAGCTTAGGCCGAGTCTCTACGTTCCTCGACATCTACATTGAACGTGACATCGCGGCTGGTAAGCTTACTGAAGAACAAGCTCAGGAAATGATTGACCATTTCGTAATGAAACTGCGTATGGTTCGTTTCCTTCGTACCCCTGAGTACGACGATCTGTTCTCTGGTGATCCTATCTGGGCAACGGAATCAATTGGTGGTATGGGCCTTGACGGTCGTCCCTTGGTTGCTAAAACCAGCTTCCGCTTCTTGAATACGCTATACACCATGGGCCCAAGCCCAGAGCCAAACACCACTGTACTTTGGTCAGAGCAATTACCAGAAAACTTTAAAAAGTACTGTGCAAAAGTATCTATCGACACCTCATCTATTCAGTACGAAAACGATGATTTGATGCGTACAGACTTTGATTATGATGACTATGCGATCGCATGCTGTGTAAGCCCAATGCGTATCGGTAAAGATATGCAGTTCTTTGGTGCCCGAGCCAACTTGGCCAAGACCTTACTGTACGCAATCAACGGTGGTATGGACGAGAAGCTGAAGATCCAGATTGGTCCTAAAGAAGCACCAATTACAGATGAGTTCCTCGACTACGACGTTGTGATGGAGCGCCTGGATCACTTCATGGATTGGTTGGCCAAGCAATATGTTGGTGCGTTGAACTGCATCCACTATATGCACGACAAGTACAGCTATGAAGCCGCGCTGATGGCACTGCATGATCGTGACGTTCGTCGTACAATGGCATGTGGTATCGCAGGCCTTTCGATCACTGCTGATTCCCTTGCTGCAATCAAGTACGCAAAAGTTAAGCCTGTACGTGACGAAGATGGTATCGCCACAGATTTCGAAACTGTTGGTGATTTCCCTAAATTTGGTAACAACGACACTCGTGTAGACGAAATTGCTTGTGATTTGGTTGAGCGCTTCATGAAGAAAATTCAGAAGTTGTCCACTTATCGCGATGCTGTACCTACTCAGTCAGTTCTCACCATTACTTCTAACGTTGTTTATGGTAAGAAAACGGGTAACACGCCAGATGGCCGCGCTGCCGGTGCTCCTTTTGCTCCGGGTGCTAACCCAATGCATGGTCGCGATGAAAAAGGTGCCGTGGCATCACTGACATCAGTTGCTAAACTGCCATTTGCTTATGCAAAAGATGGCATCAGCTACACTTTCTCTATCGTGCCTAACGCGTTGGGTAAAGATGATGACACCCGTAAGCAGAACTTGGCAGGTTTGATGGATGGTTACTTCCACCATGAATCAGCTATCGAAGGTGGTCAGCATCTGAACGTTAATGTCATGAACCGCGAAATGTTACTTGATGCGATGGAAAACCCTGAGAAGTATCCTCAGTTAACTATCCGTGTCTCTGGTTATGCAGTACGTTTCAACTCTCTGACCAAAGAGCAGCAGCAAGACGTTATTACCCGGACATTCACCGCAACGCTGTAAGTTGCTAGAAATTAGGGTATAAAAGTAAGGCCTTGCGTATTCGGTACTCAAGGCCTTTTTTTATGGAGATATCATGGCAGCAATAAAAGGTAGAGTTCACTCCACTGAATCCTGCGGCACCGTGGACGGCCCTGGCATTCGTTACATCGTATTTATGCAAGGCTGTTTGATGCGCTGTAAGTATTGCCATAACCGCGATACATGGGATCTAGACGGTGGACGAGAAGTCACCGTTGAAGAGTTGATGTCAGAGATGCAGAGTTATCGTCACTTTATGAATGCCAGTGGTGGTGGCGTAACGGCATCGGGAGGCGAGGCAATTTTACAGGCAGCCTTCGTTAAAGAGCTATTCAAAGCCTGCCAAGCCGAGGGGATCCACACCTGTCTCGACACCAATGGCTTCGTTCGTGTCTATAACGACGATATTCATGAGCTAATCGACGTCTCTGATTTGGTGATGTTGGACATTAAGCAAATTGATGATGCCAAGCATATTGACCTAACAAAAGTGAGCAACAAAAGAACACTGCAATTTGCTCAATACTTGGCAGACAAGAACCAACCTGTTTGGCTACGTTATGTGGTCGTCGGTGGTTATACAGACGATATTGAGTCAGCACATGCCCTTGGTAATTTTATCAAGGAGATGAAAAATATTGAAAAAGTAGAACTACTTCCCTATCACGAGTTGGGCAAACACAAGTGGGAAGCCATGGGTGAAAAATATGACCTTGATGGTGTCAAGCCACCAAGTAAAGAAACAATGGAAGCAATAAAAGATGTGATCGCTAGCTATGGCCATCACGTGATGTATTAGTTATTGCTGATATTACTTGGCCTAGCGAGTTAAAAGATCTCGGCGGTAGGAGTTAGTCACTGCCGCCACCTTTCACAGCAGGCTCGTTCTCCTTTTTATCATCACAATAGTCAACTCTATTTAGAGAGCAATTATGGCGCGCGCTCGTTGGTATAACGTCGATATCAGGCCAACGCAGTTTATTCATGTTCATGGCAGATGGCACTGCGAATGAAGGAGCAATAAGCTTTATTACCACCTGTAAAACAGCCAAATAAAACTCGTTGAATGGAACACGATTCTGAACTGAAACGTGTGATGGCCTTGGCTAGAAAATACGCTGCAGCCTTGAAGATTCTAACTGCTTGAACGCTTGGTTTAGCAAAGCGCCCATATCCAAAAACTGCGGTTGTGATTTTACTGGAGATATCTGACACCCTTCAGCATTCATCCGAGCGTGGATATCTCGATACCATCCACTTAATGAGGGCGGTAAAGGTTGAGTAGCGCGATGCCCAAGCCAGAGTAAGCCTTGAAACGGAATCGACATAAGCAGTAGGCTCACAGCAATCATCTGAGCAAAAAACAAACCATCGACCAACAGATATTGCAAAGCAGGTAACATCACCGCAAAGCCGGGCAGCCAACGAGTCGCCCAGCGAGTAAACTGTATTACCCGAATCTCAGGGAAATGACGATACAGTTCAGGTCGGATAGGCCAAATGTTCATGTAGCGTTGCCCTTGCTGCAGTAACTCTGTTAGTTGCGACACCACGTACCCCTGCTTAAAACTTGATTCACATCTATGAGTGTACCTCATGTGACAACATTTTCGCCAAAACTATCCCATAACCCAGGTCCGGCGTTGCCGATTGATCATATAGTGCTAAAAATTGACCTAAGTTAAGGCGAGCACAGGGATTTTTTGTAATTTTATTACATTAGATATATATTTGCTCGCGCCTACACTCCATCATCAGCAGAGCGCACCGAACAATGCTTTTTGTTCTATTCTTATGTGACTTTAACTGATGAACGGGTGTTTCATCCCCCAAACAACTTGACTCAGGCTAAACGACTATTATGAGTGCCAACTTAGTTCTTGTTCTTAATTGCGGTAGTTCGTCTCTCAAGTTCGCCATTATTGATGCAGATAACGGCGACGAAATTCTTTCCGGCTTAGCCGAATGCCTCCACCTTCCCGAATCTCGCATTAAGTGGAAACTCAAAGGTGAGAAGGATGAAGCAAAATTAGGTGCTGGCTCAGCCCACAGAGAAGCGCTTGATTTCATAGTTGCATTAATTAATAAGCAACCTGGTCTAGCTGAATCGCTCGTAGCAATCGGTCATCGCGTGGTTCATGGCGGCGAACGTTTCACCAGTTCAATCGTTATTGATGACACTGTTATAGAGGGAATCGAAGCCTGTGCCACACTTGCTCCTCTGCACAACCCGGCGCACCTAATCGGTATTCGTGCAGCTCAAGCTGCGTTTCCTGCGCTTAAGCAAGTAGCCGTATTCGATACCGCATTCCATCAAACCATGCCTGAGCAGGCTTACCTTTACGCCCTGCCCTATAAAATGTACCGTCAACACAGTATTCGACGTTACGGCATGCATGGCACCAGCCATTATTTCGTTAGCCAAGAAGCCGCTAAGATGCTTGGCAAACCGATAGCTGAAACGAATGTTATCGTTGCTCACCTAGGTAATGGTGGTTCTGTTTGTGCGGTAAAAGGTGGCAAAAGTGTAGACACCAGCATGGGTCTGACACCTCTTGAAGGGCTTGTCATGGGTACCCGTTCAGGCGATATTGATCCGGCTATCATTTTCCATTTGGTTGACAACGTTGGCTACACCCTCACAGAAGTAAACAACATGCTGCACAAGCAAAGCGGCTTGTTAGGATTAACCGAAGTCACCAGCGACTGTCGTTATGTTGAAGATGGCCTCGAGAGCGGCAAGCCGGAAGCGATCCGTGCTCATGAGGTATTTATTTATCGATTAGCTAAATACATCGCCAGTTATGCAGCTGCGCTGCCTAGCATTGATGCTGTCGTATTTACTGGTGGTATCGGCGAAAACGCAGCAGCGATCAGAAAAGATACCTTAGAGCTGCTACCTGTGTTTGGCTTTGAAGTTGATGACGACGCAAACATGAATTGCCGCTTTGGCAAAGCAGGTGAAATCACCTCTGCTGAGAGTCGTGTTAAAGCATTGGTTATTCCAACCAACGAAGAGCTTGTCATCGCCAGAGACAGTGTTCGTTTGGCTAAGTAGTACTAAGCGGCCCGAGTCATTTACTCGGGCTTATCTTACTCAAGTACAAAAGGAAGTTCATAGTGTCACGCACTATAATGCTTATTCCCATCGGTGGCGGCGTCGGTCTCACAACCATCAGCTTAGGTATGGTTCGCGCATTAGAACGCCAAGGTGCCCGTGTCGGTTTTTACAAGCCAGTTGCACAGCTCAGGCTTGGTGATAAAGGCCCTGAACGTTCAACCGCGATTATTAATAATGCGACCAGCCTGACACCAGCTGAGCCATTGCGCATGCACTACGCAGAATCATTGATCAGTAGTGACCAACGCGATGTCTTACTCGAAGAGGTCGTCGCCCGCTATCAACAGTTCTGCGGCAATGACGATACCGTGGTAGTCGAAGGTTTAGTGCCCACTCGCCGCTCACCCTGGGCAAATCGCGCAAATATCGATATCGCCAAAGCGCTGGACGCAGAAGTTGTATTCGTTGCGACCCCAGGAGTTGATGATGCAGGGCAGCTGCGAGAGCGCGTAGAAATCGCCCACAACAATATGGGCGGAGACAAGAACACCCAACTATTGGGAGTTATCGTCAACAAGGTCGGCGCACCAGTGGACGATCAAGGACGTACCCGCCCTGACCTTAGTGAAATATTTGAAGGTAGCGAAGCCCATAGTAATGCATCCGTCGATGCTATTATCAAAGCGTTTAAGCATTCGAAAGTTTCACTATTAGGCTGTATTCCATGGACATACGATCTAATTGCACCACGAGTTAAAGACCTCGCTGACCACCTGAACGCCGAAGTCATTAACGAAGGGGAATTAGCCGGTCGCCGCCTGCGTAGCGTGACATTTTGTGCCCGCAGCGTGCCCAATATGATCAGCCACTTTAAACCTGGTAGCTTGCTCGTGACATCAGCGGATCGCCCAGATGTCATCGTCTCAGCTTGCCTAGCAGCAATGAATGGCGTCGAGATTGGTGCATTATTGCTGACTGGCGGCTTCCAGCCTGATGCAAGCTTAATGGAGCTGTGTAAACCCGCGATGGTTGGTGGACTGCCTGTTATCTTGGTGGATACCAACACGTGGCAAACATCACTCAACCTGCAAGCATTTAATCTTGAAGTGCCAACTGACGACCCCCAACGGATCGAACAGGTGCAGGATTACACAGCCAGCCACATTGACGAAGGCTGGATCCATCAGATAGTGGCAGGTACAGATCGTAAGCGGAAACTCTCACCTCCGGCATTCCGTTATAAGCTGACAGAGTTAGCGCGCCAGGCGAATAAACGGATTGTGCTGCCAGAAGGCACAGAGCCAAGAACCATTAAAGCTGCAGCTATGTGCGCAGAACGTGGTATCGCACGTTGCGTCCTCTTGGGTAATCCCGATGAAGTCGCTCGTATCGCTAGTCAACAAGGGGTAACCCTTGGCGAAGGCGTAGAGATTATCGACCCGCTCGCAGTACGTGAAAAATACATCGCACCGATGGTTGAAATGCGTAAGCATAAAGGGCTGACCGAAGTCGTTGCCGACGAGCAACTAGAAGATGAAGTCGTGCTAGGCACGATGATGCTAGCGCAAAATGAAGTCGACGGCTTGGTTTCTGGTGCTGTTCACACCACAGCACACACCATCAGGCCACCACTGCAACTTATCAAAACGGCGCCAGGTTGCAGTTTGGTATCATCGATCTTCTTTATGTTGTTACCTGACCAAGTTCTGGTTTACGGCGATTGCGCGATTAACCCAGATCCTACTGCAGAACAATTGGCTGATATCGCTATCCAATCGGCAGACTCAGCAACAGCATTTGGCATTGAACCCAAAGTTGCCATGATCAGCTACAGCACGGGTACTAGCGGCACAGGTACAGATGTAGACAAGGTTCGCTTGGCAACCGAAATTGCCAAACAGAAGCGTCCAGAACTGATTATTGATGGCCCACTGCAGTACGATGCTGCTGTCATGGAAAATGTAGCGAAGAAGAAAGCGCCTAACAGCCCTGTCGCTGGTCAAGCGACTGTCTTCATCTTTCCAGATCTGAATACTGGCAACACAACCTATAAAGCCGTTCAACGTTCAGCAGACTTAATCAGTATTGGCCCCATGCTGCAAGGCATGCGCAAGCCTGTTAATGATTTATCTCGCGGTGCGTTAGTGGAAGATATTGTCTATACAATCGCTTTAACAGCGATCCAATCCAGACAGTTGGATAACGTAAGCTAAAGTCGCCAATTCAGACCATAAAAGTAAAAAAAAAGGAGCTTAGCTCCTTTTTTTTTACTTGACATTTATTCGCGGGGATATTGAGAATTTGATTGTTCACTCTTCGATCAATAATTTTTATTGCATAAAAACAACAAGATAACGCCAACCACTTAATTCATCAACAAAGTTATCCACAAAATCTGTGGATAGTAATACGCACCATAAAACGTCTAACTAAGAAATTTGGTTAGTTGCAACTGTTTTCTTAATAGAGATTACATAAAAGTAAGACTATTAAGAGCCATTAAGCGCAAAACCTTTAATAACAATGTTGTTGTAACTGACGACACCTAACACCCGCCCTTCATCGATCACCGGAGCACGATGGATCCCAAAGCTATCGAACAAGCGAGCACAATACCTGACATCCATGCCTGAGCTAACAGACACTACAGGCTTAGCCATGATCTCATACAGATTGACCCTCGCAGGCGATTTGTCTTTCGCAATAACCTGCTTTGCAATATCGGAAAGCAGTACCATGCCAAATTCGTCATGTTCATCTCGTTTATCAATAATTAGTGCTTCAAGCCCCTTATCACCAATTAACTGCAGCGCTGCTTCGACCGTGATCAAGCCATCCACTAATTCAAATTTGTCGACCATTACTTGTTTCACCGGTACTCGCCGAATAGTCATAGTGTTTCCTCCACCTGTTTCTTAAGTGCAGCAACCTGATGGGCAACGCCAACGGCATCTTCTACGTCTAACTGGATTGCGATCCCTGCCCCTTTAGTTGCGTCAAATCGTCCTAGTTCAGAGATCTTTTCTAATACTTTTCTGGAAAGATGCTCTTCAACGAGAAAGAGTAAAACATCGCGCTGGGTTTCAAGATCAAGCCCAAAAAATGTCTTATGCTTGCTTAACCCTTCGCCTCTCGCATTATTTATCACCGTCGCGCCCGTCGCCCCCGCGACCCTAGCAGCTTCCATGATAGATTCAGTTAATCCGTCTTCGACAAAAGCAATGATCAGTTTGAAATGCATGTTAATTTTGCTCCTGTTTTTTTGGCGAACCTTTGCGGTGTTCCTGCCATTCAGAAAGCTGCGCATACGCCATTACAGTAATAATGGGAAATAGGCTGGCAAAAGCGATCAGACCAAAGCCATCGATCAACGGATTACGTCCTGGTACTGTTTCAGCCAATCCCAACCCTAACGCGGCCACTAGCGGTACCGTTACGGTTGAAGTAGTGACGCCACCGGAATCGTAAGCCAATGGAATAATCAACTTAGGCGCCACGAAGGTCTGGATCACTACCACGACGTACCCTGCCAAAATATAGAAGTGCAGAGGGTCGCCCACCACAATACGGTAACTTCCCAAGCTAATGCCGATAGCCACCCCTAACGCAACGGCAACCCTTAACCCCCAAACACCAATCGCGCCGCCAGAAACCTCGTGGGCTTTAATCGCCACCGCGATTAAGCTAGGCTCGGCAATTGTCGTGCTAAAGCCAATTGCCGCAGCGAAGATATAAATCCAGTAGTAATCTTTCCAATCAACGTGAAGGTCTAACTCGTGGGCGTGAGTGTAGATAAACTCTGGACGCGTTAACTGCTTTGCCATTAACTCGCCAAGCGGAAATAGCGCTTTTTCTAACCCAACCAAAAACAAGCTTAAGCCAATAATCACGTAAACAAAGCCAAGCATCACACGCTTAGTTCGTGGGATGGGCCGTCGTAACAGCACCAATTGAAAAACCAAGATGATGGTAATGATAGGCAACACATCAAGCATCGTATTAGCCGTGCTATAGAGTAGTTCTAGTAACAAGCCACTCATATCAACATCCCGTATATCATCACAAATATCATCGGTGTCAGCGACGCGAACGCAATCAAACCAAAACCATCCAGCATGGGATTACGCCCTTTAATCACACTGGATAGCCCGACACCTAATGCGGTCACCAAAGGGACAGTAATCGTTGATGTGGTGACGCCGCCAGAGTCATAGGCGATCCCAATAATCTCTCTCGGCGCAAAAACCGTCGTGATCAGCACCAAGATATAACCACCGGTGATCATCAAATGGATCGGCCACCCCCTAAGGATCCGCAATACACCTATCACAATCGCGACGCCTACAGACAAAGCAACCGTGAGCCTAAGGCCATCGGCATAAGACTCCATCGCTTCCTCGGTGCGAGCAATCATGTCGCCTTCAGCCGCAACCTCCGCCGCTTCATCGGCCACGGCAATCAGCGCGGGTTCAGCAACGGTGGTACCAAAACCTAAACAAAACGCGAATGCTAAAAGCAGCCAGACATTACCCTTCTGCGCAAAGGCATGGGCGAGATTTTCCCCCAGAGGGAAAAGACCAATTTCCAAGCCGCGAATAAAGAACGCCAGTCCAGCCACAACTAGCAGCAAACCTATAAGAATTTCGGAGAAATTAGGTAACGGTTGTTGCAGCACAACCAATTGGAAAAAAGCGACAACGATGACAATTGGAAGCAGATCGCGAACCCGCCCCATCAAGGAAGAAAGTAGATTACTTAGCAGTTCCTTCAAAAGCCACCTAGATAATCAGATAAACTTGTTGAATTAATAATGGGTTAGTTATCTGCTTAACGAAATACGATTATTCAGTTATGTGATGCATAGCGTAATCATTGGTATGTTTTGACCTATGAAAATGATTTATGCACTATAGACTGTGAAAAAAATTAAATGTGATGAAAATGAAAGCACGTCGTATTAACGCTCTTATCTCTTTGCTGTGTGCCTTTTTACTGCTAACTGGCTGTGAGGAGAAAGTCAGTACGCCTGAACAGGCGGCTATTGATTTCTTTGCTGCTATCTACATTCGCGCTGACGTAAACGAGGCTACCAAATACTGCATGCCGGAGTTGGCCGAGCTGTTAGTTCATTATCGCTCAGCACATTCCGTCAAACGCCATGTGGTTGGGCTGTCAATGAATGACGTTGAACTAACACTTAGCGACACGGATGCCGATTTTTTCCGTAAAGTAGCTACCCAAGCACAAGTAACCGTGCACTTTAAAGGAAAAATAGACGGTGGTGTTCGAGAGGATGAGCGCACAGTCATTGTTGTTAAGAAAGGTCTTGAATGGTACGTAGAATCAATCAAGCCAGATATATTCATGACCAATGGCTAACGTAATTAACGCTAGCCATTGCTGACTCAGGCACTATTCTGCCAACGCTAACCCTTCCCGCCGCGGGTCCGCTGCTGCGTCAATAAAGGTGTCTCCTACCTCAATAGCATGGATACCACTATTAAGATCAATCAGTCTCACTCTATGTCCTCTCACCTCTAAGGCTTTTTTTAGTAGAGCAATTTCAGTACCCTTTTCCAGCGCAGTGTAATCGTTTCTGTTAGTGACGCGCGGGAAGTCAATCGCTTGCTGTAAAGCCATGTCCCAATCAATACGCGCCAATAGGCTCCAGGCAACGTAGTCAATAATCCGACTTCCGCCCGGTGAGCCGATAACCAACCAGAGGCGGCCATCCGGTCTAAACACCATCGTCGGTGCCATTGAGCTTCTTGGCCTTTTACCTGGTTCAATACGATTAGCCACCGGCAATGCGCCACGTGTAGGTTGCAGCGAAAAGTCGGTTAACTGGTTATTAAGTAAAAAGCCTGCGACCATCAGTGAAGAGCCAAAACCCATTTCAATACTCGTCGTCATCGATACTGCATTACCACGCTTATCAACGATAGAAAGGTGACTAGTACTCTCAAATTCGGGACTTGCATCCAAAGCTCTCAGGTAGTCGACCGGCTGCCCGGCTTCAACCACCCCGTCATCGCGGCCTGTAATTAAGCCTTGGCGCAATTTGATATACCTATCATCCAGCATCTCAGAAACCGGTACAGCGACGAAATCGCTATCAGCCATATAAATATTGCGATCTGCAAATGCTAACTTAGATGCTTGAGTAAACAGATGAACAGCATCAGCAGAAGTCGGCTTTAGGGCCTGTAAATCGCTTCCTTCTAACAGTTTAAGTAACTGTAGAACCGCCACGCCACCGGAGCTCGGTGGTGCCATGCCGCAAACTTTATAGCCTCGATACAGACCACAGATAGGTGTTCGTTCCAGCGCGGTATAATGATTTAAATCCTTTTCGCTCAGTAACCCTGGGTTAACCTTGGCATTGTTTACCACATAGGCGATGCGGCGAGCCAGCTCACCTTGGTAAAATGCTTTCGGCCCAAACTCGGCAATCGCCGTCAACGTATCTGCCAGCGGCTGATTAACCAATAAGCTACCCTCAGCTATCGGTTTACCATCAGGGAAAAAATAGGCCTTGTTCGATTCAAACAATCCCATGCCAGGATTAATATTGGCTGCCACCAATTTAGCTAATCTGGGAGAGACAATGAAGCCCTCTTTTGCTTGCTTGATTGCGGGCTCGAACAACACTTTCCACGGCAACACGCCATGCTTGTCATGAGCCATTTTCAGCATGGCGACCACACCAGGGACACCAACCGAGCGCCCGCCCACCAAGGCATCCTTCCACGCCATTGGCTTACCATCTGGCAGTAGAAACATATCAGGCGTCGCTGCTTGCGGGGCGCTTTCCCGACCATCTAGGCTGGTCAAGGCACCTTCTTTAGCATCGTAGTGCAGCATGAATGCGCCACCACCAATGCCGGATGATTGCGGCTCAACTAGGGTCAATACCATCTGCGCTGCAATAGCTGCATCCACGGCACTGCCGCCCGCTTTTAGCATAGCCATCGCTGCTTCACTGGCGTGCTTATTCGCCGTGGCAACCGCAACGCTACTGCCGCGCGCTGTTGTTTTCGCACTTAATCCTAACGCTTTTTCCGGCTCTAGCTGCTCCTGTGACTCCAGCGGGGTGGCCAATAATCCCAACGGAAAAAGAAGCACGACCAACAGCCACCAGCGATTTATCCCACCCACGTTATCTCTCCCTATGATGCACAGCGCCTGAACAGTTAAGACTAAAAAATACTACAATCACTCAGTTTAACAGACTCACTTCTCAGATCCGTGGCGCTTTCAACATGTTAGAAATAAATAGATACTATTTTGTTAATAAACACTTTAATTTTCACTGGCTTGCTGGCATTCAAGGCTTGTATGCTGCTATAAAGATCAATAACAGTTGGATTGACTAGATGGGCAAAATTAAACCCTGCCCCCCTAATTAAGGAGTTAACAAATGAGTGGCAATATGATGATTGTTGTTTTGGTGGCGATTGTGTTCGCTTACTTGGCCTTAACACAGTTCAGCGCCAGAGGCCGCCGTCATAATGCGTTAAAGCAGCGGGTGGATATGCTTGAAACCCAACTGGCAATCTATAAGCAATATGTGAATAAAGAAACACTTGAAGCAATAAACCAGCGCCTACAAGTCGTTGAAAAAATTGTCACCGACGATAGCTATGATTTAAAGAAAGAGATTAACGATCTGTGATAGCTAACAGGAGAGCCTGTTAGCTATCTGCTATTAGCTACCATACCTGTAATGTAAAACCTTGAGCGCCTTTTCAGGAAAACGATCAGCAAAGGCTGCTGGGTTAGGCAAACGCTGCACAAAGCTCAAGTCAGGCGCACCTTTTTCAACCATCGCGGTTAGATATTCACTGTCTTTTTCTGGCGCATTTAAACAGAGTAATATATCTGCTCCCTCTTCTGCCAAGGAACTGAGCCGCCTAATTACTTTCGGATAATGTTTATCCAAAGTGAAACTACTGCCTTGGAAAGAGGGTGGATCAACGATAATCAAACCATAGGGTCCGAAACGTTTTAGCTTTCCCCAACTATTAAAAAGGTCGTGTCCGAGGAACCTTGCTCCATGCAGATCATTTTTTACATGATTTTGCTTGCCGACGCTCAGTGAACCTTTGCTCATATCCAAGTTCACCACACTGTCTGCACCACCCGCTAGTGCAGCAACAGAAAAGCCACAGGTATAGCTGAATAGATTGAGAACAGAACGCGCTTTGGCATGTTCCAACACCCACTTCCGCCCTTCCGCCATATCTAAAAATAAGCCATGATTTTGATGGTTAAGCAGATTGACCTTGTATTGCAGGTCATGTTCGGTGACCCATAAAGGCTGTGAAACCTCACCATGCAGGCACTCTACTGGCGCACCTTTTAAATAGCGACGTTGGCAAAGGACAGCTTGGATAGGCATCTGCCATTGCCGAAACTGATCCGCTACCGCATCAACAAGCGTATTCACATCATCGTCACTCACTTCACTATAAAAGGTGAACAACAGATGGCTTGCATACCAGTCGATAGCAATCGACTCTGCACCACCGGTTAGCTGGCCTCGACCATGTAATAATCGTTCAGCATTTTCCACAGATTTAGGCTTTAAAAGTGAATATAGGATATTTTTTGTACAATCCATGCTAATATTGTCACCAATTCGTCATCAAAATGTTGTAAACTTACAGAATTAGATGACATTGCATCGCATTCATGGGTTTTAAGGAGGTCAAAATGTTGACCTTAGTATTGAGCGCTATTTTTATTGCTACCATTCACGGCTATCAAAGGCTAAAAAGCGTAGACCGCACCTTTGCAGACCGTCTAATTAAGTCGATGATCCTATGTGTTATAGCCACCGCACTGGCGATGTTTAGCGACACAATGACCACAGAAACAATGGCTAGCAAAAGCTTACAGGCAGGCGCTCGTATGGTTGCCGTCGGTATTGCCATGGCGGCTGTCAGCCGTGCTTTGCTAGTCATACTGCAATTTGCCAATCATCGTCGCGAAAGAGGCTCTTACGAGCTCAACTCTTCATCCAATGATAATTCGGAGGATGACCTACTGCCCTGCCGAGGATAGTGTATAGTTTATCGGGTTTCGTTTGTGACACAATCCGTTATCACTTTGCACAGCATAGGTGACCTCATTGAACATATTGATCACTGGCGGCACAGGCTTCATTGGCAGCGCACTCACCAAGCACCTTAAAAACCAGCATAAGGTGACAGTGTTAAGCCGCCACCCCTCATCAGCACAAAAACAGCTTGGCTTCGACGTCAAGATCATCCCCAGCCTTAATGAACTTAATGATCTTGACCCATTTGATGCTGTGATCAACCTTGCCGGCGAACCAATAGCCAACAAGCGCTGGAGTAAAAGTCAGAAGTCTAGAATTACTGGCAGTCGTTGGCACATTACCAGTACGCTCGTGCAGCTCATGCACACTAGCAACAACCCACCATCCATTTTCCTGAGCGGCTCCGCGATAGGGATCTATGGGCGTCAAGGCAACGAGGCTATTGATGAATCGTTTACAGATCATCATGACGAATTTTCCCACCAGATCTGCCAACGGTGGGAAGAGTTAGCGGAAGGTAAGCCAGACAATGTCCGCCTCTGTATATTGCGAACGGGGATCGTACTTGGCACCAAAGGCGGTGCCCTGAAACGTATGCTACCGCCATTTCGATTTGGGCTCGGCGGGCCGCTTGCCACCGGCGAACAGTACATGTCGTGGATCCACATTAACGACATGGTTAAAGCCATAATATTCTTACTTGATCACCCAACAGCAAACGGCGTTTTTAATCTAACCGCCCCCTCTCCCTGCACTAACCAGGAGTTTACCGATGCGCTAGGTAAACAGCTGGAACGTCCAGCGGAATTCAGATTACCACGCTTTTTACTGCGCCTATTGTTTGGCGAAATGGCCGATTTATTGATTTACGGCCAACGGGTCGTACCATCACGACTACACGAGCATGGCTTTCATTTCTGTCATAGCCGATTAGATGAGGCATTGGCGAGCCTACTGGCTCGCCCTAAAACAAAGTAGTGTTGTCAGTGCGTTGCCACGCGCGATTTTGACGCCCGTAGCAACCTACTGGTTAGCCAAAACGCCAGTGGTAATGTCGCCAACATGCCGACAACAGGTCCCAGCAACCACAACTGCCCATGCCAGCGGGGAGATTGTTCGAATATCCATAAGGCCTGCGCACCTAACAGCGCCTCTGCGATCACCGACGCAATCACACCAGCCAATATGCCAACCAAAACAAACTCCGCCATCAACAGACGTTTTAAGGCACTATCACTGGCACCAAGTATGCGATAAATATGCAGTTCACGGTGGCGGCGGACAAAACTCCCCATCACCAACGAAGCCGTCACCAGTAACGCTGTTATTAACACCAACACCACTAGCACGGTCACCACTTGCACGATCTGCACTAGATAGCCGGCAAATTTCGCTAATATTTGCTCAATATCAATCAAGCTCACAGCGGGATATTGCCGCATATTGGTATACAACCAATCCCTACTCTCATACGGCAAGTAGAAGCTGGTAATATAAGTATGTGCATAAGCATCCAAACTACTTTTTGGGAAGATCACAAAAAAGTTCGGACGCATCGATTTCCAGTCTAATGAACGTATGCTAGTGATCGGTAGAGATATCTCGCCACCGGTAACAACAAAAGTAAGCCGATCACCCAATTCAAGTTCGAGCCGCTTAGCCATACCCTCTTCAACAGATAAACCTTCGCCGTTGACGGTTTTCTGCCAGTCACCCGCTTCGATTACATTATCTTCAGGTAATGTATCAGTCCAGGTCAGGTTCAACTCTCTATTGATCCCTCGACGTCGTCCTTGCTGCTCTTTTATGGCGACTTTGCCATCACGATCATCGACCACCTTTTCACCATTAATGCTAGTTAAGCGGCCACGAATAATGGGATAAAAACCGCTTAAGCGTCCTTTCTGGTTGGTGATCTGCTGCGCCAGCACAGTGCGCTCATCTGGGTTTACATTAACCAAAAAGAAATTAGCCGTTTGCTCTGGTACCAGGCGTTGCCATTCATCAATAAGATCTGAACGCACAAATACCATCGCCAAAGTCAGTGCAATGGCAAGAGTTAAGCCGACCATCTGGATCGTCACTCGAACCCGTTGCCGCACCAATAGCAACATTGCCAAGTGCAATGTTTTCATCTGCGCCGGTACACGAATTCGTTCGACCAATAGCAGAACACCACTGCTCAACAGCGTTAAAACGATGATTAACCCAAGCATAAGTAGCAGATTTAACCAACCACTCACTAATCCGGTTAACAGTACAAAACCGACCCCGAGTAACACACCGCCTTTCACAGCTGGCGCCTTGGGGGCGCGCTCCGCAGATTCCAGTAGTTGACGTGGTCCAACACGGAACAGGTAAGCCAGCAGAGGTGCCAACAAGCAAACGCAAGCCACAACCCCACTGAGCGCAGCCAACAAGTATGGCCGCACGCCGATGGATTGTTCGGCTAACAGCGGCGCAAAAGAGGCCATCTGCTGAGCAGCCATATAATCAAGACCACTACCAACCAATAACCCAAACGCAACCCCTGCAAATACAGTGATACCTAAGTGCAGGCCAAACTGCGCCAATAACAAACGTTGAGAAGCACCCAATATCCGCAGTACACCGATCCGCCGAGTTAATGGGCCGGCATAGGACTGTAACGAAGACCACATCGCGATCAGGGTCAGCGCTAATGCTGACACCATGGCCAAAAATAGCACCTGTTGTGCCCGTTGATAGGCATCCCCCAAATTGGATTCGCTATCAACTAACGAGGTCAGGGTGTGGCGCTCTTTTTTGTTCTGCTTGAGCCACCGGTACCAGTCATCAACGCGCTGTGAATCGCCACTAAATAGATAACGGTAATTAACGCGGCTACCCGGCCTTATAACACCGCTTCTTGCAACATCGTCGAGGTGGATTAAGCTCGGAGGCGACGAGCTAAACACCCCAAAAGCAACATCCGGTTGCTCCAGCAAGTAGTGGCTGAAAGTCAATTCAGTATCGCCAACTTCAACACGCTCTCCCACAGCAACTGACAGCTGTAGCGCCAGCGTTTCACTCAACCAAACCGTGCCTTGCTCGGGGCCATGCGTCACCCAGTAGCCTTCGCTGCCAATGGTATCGCTGATGCGGAGTTCACCCCGGAGTGGGTAACCATGAGCTACCGCTTTCACTGATGACAACTGCAAGCGGTCTCCAGCGAACATCATGGTAGAAAAACGCAACATCTGGGTACTGTTCAGCCCCCTTAAGTGGGCATCATCTAACCATGACTGGTCAACCGGTTGCGGTGCAGAGAGGACAATATCGGCGGCTAAGAAACCAGAAGTGGAACGTTGTAAAAACACCTCGATACGCTGGCTGAGAGCCAAGAACCAGAACAGGATTGCCACCGCCGCGGCTAGGGATATCCACCAAAGATAGAGCGACGCACCTCTGCGCTCCCCTTTAAGCATATTTAAGCTGTTTGCCAGCAAACTCATTGCTTCACGACCTCCAATTGGCCATTGGTGAGCCTAAGTACCCGCTGACACTTTGCTGCTAACGCCTCATCGTGGGTCACAAGCAAAAGTGTGGTTCCTTGCGCTTCATTTAGCTCAAACAGCAACTCACTGATGTGCTCACCGTTGGCACGATCCAGATTACCTGTCGGCTCATCTGCAAGCAGAATGTTAGGTTGATGGACAAATGCGCGAGCGATCGCCAGACGCTGTTGCTCACCGCCCGACATCTGTTGTGGATAGTGGCGCGCCCTTTGCGCAAGGCCAACCTTCTCCAACATCCCTTCAGCCTCACCTTTGGCGAGTATCTTTCCGCACAGCTGCGAGGGCACCGTCAGGTTCTCAACCGCCGTTAACTCGGGGATAAGCAAAAATGATTGGAAAACAAAACCAATATGCTCAGCACGCATTGCTGCTAAAGCTGATTCGGAGATATTAGTGATGCTCTGCCCCGCCACCGACACTTCTCCTGCCGAAACGCGCTCGAGCCCGGCGGCTAAAGAGAGTAATGAACTCTTACCCGCGCCAGACGGCCCGATAATGGCGACCGTTTCACCCTGCTTGACTTGTAACGACACACCATCGAGGATGGAGAGGCTGCCTTCAGGGCCGTCAACTGTATAACTGACTTGTTGGAATTCAATCATGTTTAACGCTGTTTCGTCTCGCATTAGCGCTTTTTTCCTCATACTTATTTTTGCTTTGCCTGCCTATACGTATGCCCAAGAGAAATCGACCATTATTGTTCTGGGTGACAGTCTCAGCGCGGCCTATGGCATGTCGATTGAACAGGGTTGGGTACACTTATTGAGTGACCGGTTAATTGCCGAAGGTAACAAAACTAGCGTGGTCAACGCCAGCATCACCGGCGATACCAGCGACGGCGGATTACGCCGGCTGCCAGATCTCCTTACCAAGCACCAGCCAGATGTTGTCATCATAGAGCTGGGCGGAAACGATGGCTTACGTGGGTTTGATCTGCAACATACAGAACAACAGCTAGCACAATTGATTACCGCATCGAAAGCCGCAGGGGCAACCCCGCTGTTAGTTGAGATCCTACTGCCACCAAACTATGGAAAGCGCTACACAGCGGCGTTTCAAGCGATCTACCATCGCTTGGCCGAAACACATCAAATTACACTTGTTCCCAGCTTTTTACCTGCTGTCGCAGAAAACCCAGCGCTGATGCAAGCCGATGGTATTCATCCGGCAGCAGACGCGCAACCAATCATTGCCACCCACATGCTACCCTTTATCAAGCAGGTGATCGCCAAGTAGAAATGACAAATTCAAGGAGGATCTGTTTATGTCTGGTTACAAAAAAACACTCTCCCCGTATCAAAAGCGAAAATACAAAATGGCTTTAATTGGCGCAGTTGTCGCCTTTCTGGCATTTATTATCGCACTTCAGGGAATTGCCACACTAGGCGCTGGCTTCGTTTCGCTATATGGCATATTGATGTGTCTCTACAATCTTTTACTCGGAAAATTCAACTACGACGAGGTCGATTCAGACATCGACAATAGCCACGAAAGTGCCGCAAAGACTGTAACTAATGCATCTAATAAAGATAGACAACGCTAACCCCGCGAGCACATCGCACTCGTTAACAACCTATATTTCAGGCAAAAAAAAAGGAGCCAATGGCTCCTTTTTTTATTGCTGCAACGAAATGCAGAACTAACCGGGTCAGCGGATCCTACTTAATCGCAGCACGTGCCGCTTTTACATGATCGGCGATCATAAACGCCAACTCTAACGCCTGATCAGCATTCAAACGCGGATCGCAGTAGGTGTGATAACGCTCAGCCAAGTCATGGTCGGTTATCTGGAATGCACCGCCGGTACACTCTGTCACGTTACGGCCGGTCATTTCGAAATGCACACCGCCCGCCACAGAGCCTTCAGCACCATGGATCTCGAAGAAGCTTTGCACCTCTTTCAACACATCCTCAACCCGACGCGTCTTATAACCGGTAGACGACTTAATGGTGTTGCCATGCATAGGATCACAGCTCCACACCACGTTCTTCCCTTCCCGTTGCACGGCACGAATTAACTCCGGCAAATGAGCACCAACGTTGTCCGCACCCATGCGTACGATAAGGTTCAAGCGCCCCTCTTCGTTATTCGGGTTAATAATATCGATGTTGCGCAATAGATCTTCGATCTTAGTGCTGGGTCCAGCTTTTAGACCGATCGGGTTATTAATACCGCGACAAAATTCCAAATGAGCCCCATCAGGCTGACGGGTACGATCGCCAACCCAGAGCATATGTGCTGCACAGTCGTACCATTCCCCGGTCAAATGATCTTTGCGGGTCAATGCCTGCTCATAAGGCAATAACAGCGCCTCATGAGAGGTATATAGAGTGGTCTCATGCAACTGCGGCGTGGTGTTGCCATTGATGCCACAGGCAGCCATAAATTCGAGGGATTCGTCAATGCGATCTGCCAGATGCTTGTAGCGATCTCCCAGCGGGCTCTTTTCGATAAAGTCGAGATTCCAGCGCTGTACCTGATGCAGATCTGCCAAGCCCCCTTGGGCAAAAGCACGTAACAGATTCAAAGTTGAAGTCGATTGCTGGTACGCCTTCAACATACGCTCAGGATCGGGCACCCGTGATGCGCTAGTGAACGCAATATCATTGATGATATCGCCACGATACGACGGTAATGTCACACCATCAATGGTTTCACTGTCCGCTGAACGCGGCTTAGCAAACTGTCCAGCGATCCGTCCGATCTTAACTACGGGGCTTTTCGCACTGAATGTCAGCACCACAGCCATCTGCAGTAACACTTTAAACGTATCGCGAATATGACTGGTTCTAAACTCAGCAAAACTTTCAGCGCAATCGCCACCCTGCAGTAAAAAGGCTTCACCACGGCCAACACGGGCGAGGTCTGCTTTTAAAGCGCGCGCTTCACCAGCAAACACCAACGGTGGTTGGTCAGCCAATTCCTTCTCAACACGTGCCAACGCTTCAGTATCAGGATACTGAGGCAACTGCTGCACTGGCTTATCGCGCCAGCTGCTAGGGGTCCACTGAGTCATCTCTTTGTCCGCTTACATTATTTGAGGCACGCATTATAGAGACTGTTGCCCCTGCAGAACAGCAGAACCACTAAGGAAAGTCTGGATTTAGCCTGTTTCACCATTAGCTCTCTTAAACTGTTTAGTCCAAATGTAAGGATTGGTTATTTTTTAATCGCTATTGCATAATTTTGTGATCCATGTATCATGCCGCCTCCTTACCAAGAGTGGTTAATTCTGTTCTTTGGTGTGTTTGAGGTCGTAGCGCCTGTTTTCGCCGCGTGAGTTCATGGCGAAACTACAATTCTTCAGGGCTGTCACCTCGTATTAGTGATTCGCATGCGCCGTGCTCGATGATGTTTCGAGATGAACGCCGCGCCGCTTGCCCAATATGAAGAATGTGAAATGTCAGAAGTTGAAACTCTTGACAGCGGCTTCGCTGTACTCAATCTCCCAGAAAACTTGTCTAGTGCGTTAGACAGCCTTGGATTCAAAACACCTACTCCGATCCAGCTTGAAGCTATCCCGCACCTCCTCGAAGGTCGCGATCTGCTGGGCGAAGCACAAACCGGTACCGGTAAAACCGCTGCGTTCGGTTTACCCGCACTTGCTTTAATCGACCCTAGCGTACGTAAAACCCAATTAATGGTCTTAGCACCAACTCGCGAACTGGCTATTCAGGTAGCTGAAGCGATTGAAAGCTTCGCCAAGCATATGCGTGGCCTTCGTGTTGCGACTGTTTATGGTGGCCAATCATACGGTCCTCAGTTAGCTGAACTGGAGCGTGGCCCACAGGTTATCGTTGCTACCCCTGGTCGTTTGATGGATCACATCCGTCGCGGTCGTATCAAATTTGATGATCTGAAAACACTTGTTCTCGACGAAGCTGATGAGATGCTCAACATGGGCTTCCTGGAAGACGTAGAGTGGATCATGAGCCACGTGCCAGAAACTACGCAGATGGCGTTGTTCTCTGCCACCATGCCCCCAGCGATCCGCAAGATCACTGAACGCTTCCTGAAAAACCCAGCCCACGTCAAAATTGCCGTGAGCGAAACCAAGAAAGCGAACATTCGCCAGCGCGCCTGGGAAGTTCGTGGTATCAACAAACTGACCGCACTAGAGCGTTTAGTTGAAACAGTCGAATACGACGCCATGTTGGTGTTCGTTCGAACTCGTAACGATACCGTAGAGTTGGCTGAGCGTTTGGAATCACAAGGTTTCAAAGCATCTGCACTTAATGGTGATATGAACCAGCAGATGCGTGAGCGTACAGTTAACCAACTGAAAGAAGGCAAGATCAATATCTTGGTAGCAACTGACGTTGTTGCACGCGGCCTTGATGTACCCCGTATCTCACACGTATTGAACTTCGATCTGCCTGACGATCACGAATCTTATGTTCACCGTATCGGTCGTACTGGCCGTGCTGGTCGCAGTGGCGAAGCCTTATTGTTTGTTCGCCCTCGCGAGCGTTACCTGCTGCGCCACTATATGCGTGCAACCGGTGGTGACATCGAAAGCATGGAGCTGCCAAGCCCAGTAGAACTAGGCGCACATCGCCAAGAGAAGTGTCGCGAAGAGCTGACCAAGCTAGTCGACAATCCAAACCTGGAAGCGATGCGCGAAATGATCAACGCCATGGCCGAGCAATCTGAAACTTCTGTTTTAGATCTTGCCGCAGCGTTGCTCTACAAGTATCAGCAGAAGCGTCCACTGCAACCTAAGCCTGATCCAGAGCGCCCGCAACGTGATACTCGTGGTCGTAATGATCGCTTTGACCGTAACGACCGTGGTGGTCAGCGGAATGGCCGTGGCCGTAACGAACGCGGTGGCCAGCGCTTTGATCGCAATGACCGCGGTGGTGATCGTCCACCTCGCGCTCGTCAAGGCCAAGGTCGTCGTAACGACATCGATTGGAAAACCTATCGCTTAGCCGTTGGTCGTGACCATGGTGTACAGGTGAAAGATATCGTCGGCGCTATTGCCAACGAAGCTTCTATCGACAGTGGTAACATTGGCGCTATCCGTTTGTTTGATGGACACAGCACTGTACAACTGCCAAGTGGCATGCCAGCGGAAGTGTTCAGTCAGTTGTCGAATGCACGGGTACGCAATAAGCCGATGGGTATTAGCGCTGACACAGGTGGCGCACCACGTCCGCGTCCACGCAATCAAGAGTCTCGCGCTGACGCATAACCGCTAGCCCGTTGATCTGATTTAACGCCGCAGCTCGCTTTTCGCGTCTGCGGCGTTTTACTGTCTGGAGTTCCACTTACGCCATGGTTGCTTTTACAGGTGAAATAGCTGCATTAACCGCCGCCCTATTCTGGGCGATCGCAACCTGGATCTACAGCCACTGCAGTCAGCGTTTTGGCGCCATGCCCCTCAACGTTATCAAGGGCGTCATCGCGTCGCTTCTGCTACTCATTGCTCTCCTGCTCAGTGATGCCTCTGTCGGCATACCAAGTGGCAGCGCATGGGGTTGGCTCATCATCAGTGGCGTGATAGGTATTGCGATTGGTGATACAGCCTACTTCGCAGCGCTACGGCGCATGGGCCCCAGGAAAGTATTGCTCATGGAATCGCTGGCGCCTCCCCTCACCGGCGTATTAGCGCTGTTGGTCCTCAACGAAGCAATCACCGTGACCGCTGCTTTGGGTATGCTAGTCACACTCACGGGGGTCATCTATGTGCTGAGGCAGCAAAGCCACGATGACAATGAACCATCGATATGCAAAAAAGGCCTTTTTTACGGTGCATTGGCGGCTGTTTGTCAGGCGGTGGGGGTGTTACTTTCACACTATGCCTTGGTTGATGCTGATGTCGCGCCACTGTGGGGGGCACTGATAAGACTAGTTGCCGGTACCTTAGTGATCGCTCTATTGTTAGGCTTACGCCAAGAGATCCATAAGCAGTTGATAAAACCCCTGTTAGCGATGGATATGCGAAACAGCGCGATACTAACCGTCGCCATCGTCGTTGGCACGTTTTTGGCCATTTGGTTGCAACAAGTATCGCTGAAATATGCCAATGCCGCTGTCGCCCAAACGCTGATGGCGACCAGTCCATTATTCGCCCTACCTATCGCCTGGTTAAGAGGAAATCCGCCCACCTTTAAAATTTGGCTAGGTACCTTATCTGCTGTCGCAGGGATCGCCATGATCATGTTTGGCTAAGCACTTGTCGCCATACGGGACGTCATGCTCTTTTCAACGGCGCGCTGTGCTCTCCGCTATTGTTCGCATCTGCCACCAGTTTTGAATAGATAGCAATATATTCCTCTGCCACCCGCTGCCAATCAAATCTTGTGCTCATTGCATTACGTCGTAACAGTTGCAAGAGAAACGGATCATCATGGTAGTGTTTAATGGCCTGTTTAACCGTAGCCAAAAAACTCTTCAGTGTAGGCTCGAAGAACTGATAGCCATTGGCCTTGCTGCGATTGGCTGTTAGCGCATCAAGCCCGGTGACACTGTCCTTTAACCCACCAACCCCATGCACAATTGGTACAGTCCCGTAACGCATAGCGTAGAGCTGGCTTAAGCCACACGGCTCAAACAAAGAGGGCATCAACATATAGTCGCTAGCAGCCAATGTATTGTGGGTACCTTCGCGGCTGAAATCAGCAAGGTATCGAAAACTATGAGGATAGTGTGCAGCCAGCTTCTCTAGCTCTTTAACAAAGCCCTCCTCACCATGTCCCATCACTACGCAGCGCATCGCATCAGCTTGTAACAACTGCCGCAATAACGGCAGCAGCAAGGAAAAACCTTTTTGCTGTGCAATGCGGCCGATGAAGCAAAACAGCGGCTTGTCTTCAAGACTTTCCAATCCCAGCTGCGTCAACAGTTGCTGTTTGCACTTCTGCTTTCCTGCTGGCTGATCAGCGGAATAATTGAACGGCAGACAACTGTCACTGGCCGGATCCCATTCCACCAGGTCAACACCATTAAGCACCCCGGTAAAGTCGGCTCGGCGGTAATTAAATACGCCAGCCATACCATGACTCGTTGCATTGGCTAACAGCTCATCTCGATAACTCGGTGATACCGTAACAATGCGATCTGCCATCACAACACCTGCTTTTAATGGATTAAGGCACCCCATATCCTCAAACAGTTGCGGCACCATGAACTTAGGATGTATTCCCAATTGTTCATGCCAGTCATAATCGGCACGCCCCTGGTAGGCGCCATTGTGAATAGTCAGCACGGTGCGTGTTGCAGAAAAGAATGTTGATGCGGCAAAGTGCTCACGTCGATAGAACGGCACCAATGCCCCCTGCCAGTCACTACTATGGATCACATCTGGTTGCCACTTTAATGCCAACGACAAATCAAAAGCGGCGTGAGACAGCAGAGCATAGCGTAAAGGGTTGTCTTGATACGCGGCGTGTCCATCATCATAGATGCCATCACGACCATACAGAGCTTGATACTCGAGCAAATACAGCGTGACCCCTTTCAACGTGACACAGTGGATCACCGCGTGAAAGGTTTGCCAGCAACTCAAAGGAATTGCGATGGGAAAACTGTGGCTAATGGTCACTTCATCCTGTATTCGCCCGTAAAATGGTATCAATACACGAATATCTTGCCCTTGCCGCTTAAGCTGTTCAGCGAATGCGGTGCAAAAGTCCGATAAGCCACCGACTTTAACCAAGCCCTCATATTCAGAGGTAACCAATAATATCTTCACTTTGCCTCCCTTGTTCGCACATGGCTATACCCACGACAAAGGTGTCGAGTAAATACTCTAACCTTAAGCGTAAGCCAATACAGGGAATTTTCCAGCACAGTTAATAATTTACGGATCTATACTCAGTGAAATGCTAATAAGGAATATGCTGTGATCAGAAGATTGCTAACCACAATTTTACTGTTAGGTTCCGTTTTTTTACTGACGGCTATGGGAAGCGTCTTAGCAGATCCACTCATAGACGAGATTGAGTTTACAGAGGAAGAACAGGCGTGGCTGGACAGTAAAACAGCACTGCACCTGCACACCATCCGTGGCGACTACTCGCCAGTAATTTACGTAGAAGGCGGGCAATTCAAAGGCTTCGTCGTTGAACTAATTAACATCGTCTCCAATAACATCGGTTTACCGATCCATTACAGCTTTAGCAAAAGCACTGAACAAGCAATATTCCTATTTGATTCTGGCCAAACAGATGCCCTGCTACCCGTTGTTACAACCAACCTCAGAGAACACTATGCCTTGTTCACCGTTCCTATTTTAGAGGAGGAGCTAGTGATCATGGTGCCACAAGGGATGCCCGCGGGTATCGATGTACTCTCTATACCCAACGTTAGACTCGGTGTTGTCGGCGATACAACCTACCAAGCTGAGGTGGCTAGATTCGCGGCAAACAGTGCTAACCTTTCCAGTTACAATCGTCACGAAGATCTGATAACAGCACTGCAGTTAGGCGCCATCGACGCTGTTATCGCTGCCCAATCTGTCCTGCAGTACCAAATTAAGACTCGAAATATAAAGGGCTATCACCTCGTCCCCTTTACTAACGAGAAACACCGCTATCATTCTGCTATTGCCATTCATAAGCGCAACCCGCTGTTACAATCCATACTAAACAAAGGGATCAGACAAATTCCCAAAGAGGTCATTGATGCCCTCGAAGATAAGTGGTTTCTCAATAGCAGTGACGCATTGGCAGCACCCATATCTGACATTGATCTCCAGTTCTTAGCGCAACTTAAGGAGGTGGATTATTGCATCGACCCACAATGGAAACCGCTAGAGTGGCTAGAAAACGGCAAACACGTGGGGCTAAGTGCAGATCTGCTATCAGAGATCCAAAGCCGCTTACCTATCCAGTTTAAGCTACACAAAACTGAGCATTGGCAGGACTCGCTAGAAGCGTTGAAGCGTGGACAATGCCAAATGCTTATTATGGCGTCGGCGACGCTCACTAGATTAAAAGAGATGAGTTTTAGCCGCAGCTACCTAAACACGCCGATAGTCATTGTCACTAAAGAGAAAGAACCCTATATCGCTGATGCTGCAACCATAGGCAGCAAGAGGTTTGGTTATATACAGGGCTATGCCTACGAAGAGCTGGTTAAGATACGGTACCCTAACTTAGAGCTAAAACCGTACGAGTCGTTCAACGACGCTCATAAAGCCCTGCAGCGTAATGAGATTGATGGCTATATCGAGAACTATATTGTGAGCTCATATCACCTCAGTTCTGGTGACTACCCGGGCTATAGAATTGGTGGCCGTCTATCCCTCGACATGAGCCTCGGCATCGCGGTCACGAAAGAGCTTACCCCGCTGTCCAAGATAATTAACAGCATCTTCAATCAGATCCCAGCACAAGAGAGAGAAGCCATTGTTAGCAAATGGACGACGGTCGAAGTAATAAAAACAATTAACAAATCCGCAGCGATCAAAGTGATTTCAATTGCTCTGGTTATTATCGCCATCATTATTTTCTCTAACTACAAGCTGCGCCGCTTCAATCAGAAGCTACATAAAGCACACCTTGCATTGCAGCAAGCCAATGAAGAGCTGGCAAAAATGGCCGTGACCGATCCCCTCACCCGTATCGGCAACCGCGCCTATCTAGACAATATCATCGCCAAGGAAATTGAACGCAATCTGCGTTACAGCCACTCACTTTCGGTTTTGCTGATTGATGTCGACCACTTTAAAAAGATCAACGATAAGTTTGGTCATCAGGTGGGCGATGAGGTACTCAAAGAGGTATCACAACGATTGGCATCAAACATACGCCAGTCTGATAGCTTAGGGCGCTGGGGTGGTGAAGAGTTTCTTATCATCTGTCCAGAAACCGATCTGGATAATGCTGCCATTTTAGCGGAGAAGCTAAGGGAGATAATCAACGAAAAAGAGATGCCCGAAGCGGGCATTCAAAGCATCAGTATTGGTGTCGCTGAGTTAGCCCATGACAGAAAGCCAGAGCCAATGATAGCCAGAGCCGATCAAGCCCTCTACCAGGCTAAGAATAAAGGCAGAAATAGAACCGCAATCTTCCGCCAACAAGCTGATTAACCAAACACCACCAATTGTTGCAGGTCGGCGATTAAACTGCCGACTTCACCCTTAGCGGTACAACGTTGATCAGGCAGATCAATACGCTGCCTCAACGCAATAAGAGAATCCACTAAAGAGATTCGGCTTCTATCAACCGAGCTATCCCAATGATGTTCATCAACTACAAATGCCGCTTCACTCAAGGCATCAAGTGCTGCGCGCCAATCTTCGCTGGTAGACCTCGCCTCATGGCGGTGCTTCTCCAGCACTTTTCTTACCACTAACTGTAACTGTTCGGTCGAGCAAACAATCCGATCCGTCTGGTTATATACATCCATACCTACTCCTAAAACGATTCCGTTTCAGGGTAAGAATAGCTAACTCTTCGCAGAACAGATCGGCAAACAACTGCGCAATGACACTTACGACGGAATGAAAATGAAAATAGATAATCACAGCAATAAGTTGGCAGGAGGAAAAAAATAAAAATATTTTTCAGCTGAAAATGGCGACCATCCATGGCCAGCGTGACGTCCTTATTGCCCGCAAGGGCGACGCTCTGAGAGAGCGTCAAGTCACATAAAAAGAGTCCAGAGTAAGCTATTTTTCTTGCTGTAGCGGGTACTGATACTAGGTTTAAATTCGTAGTCGAAATGAGAGGTCGCTCATGAAATCTGCTCAGTCAATTAAAGCACAAGTAAAATTCCTCGACGTTGCTGACCTAGATCAAATATCGCAACCATACCCAGATATTTTGTCGGAAATTTGACCACTACGATGTTTACTCACGCAAAACCTTTCTTTCTGGTCAGACCAGATCATAATTATGCCAGTGACAACAAATTGGAAGAGGTTGAACTATGAATTACTTCGTGACCGGCGGTACAGGATTTATCGGACGCTATCTAATTGAGAAACTACTCGCTCGTGGCGGGACGGTTTATGCATTGGTTCGTAGCGATAAAGCAGAACAAAAACTACTCGACCTGTTCGCCGATCACCAACACCAGATCAATCCCGTGCGGGGTGACATCATTTTGCCAGGACTGGGACTCTCAGACGAAGCCAAGACAAACTTAGTAGGCAAGATTGATCACCTGTTTCACTTGGCAGCGATCTACAACCTCGACGCCGATGCCGAACTGCAGCAACTGGCAAATGTCCATGGCACACTGCACACCCTGCAATGCGCAGAAGCCCTCAAGGTCGGTTGCTTTCACCATATAAGCTCTATCGCAGTAGCAGGGTTATATCCGGGTTGGTTCCGTGAAGATATGTTTGGACAAGCTGAACACTTAGATCACCCCTACCTGCAATCCAAACATGATGCAGAAAAATTAGTACGGGACAACCAGGCGGTACCATGGCGTATCTACCGACCCGGTATGGTTATTGGGCATTCAAAGACCGGACAAGCGGATAAAGCCGATGGCCCCTACTACTTTTTTAAAACGTTACAAAAACTGCGCCGCACACTGCCACCCTGGCTACCAACCATAGGTGTTGAAGGAGGTTATCTCAATATCGTACCGGTCGATTTTGTGGTTGCGGCTATGGACCATATTGCCCATCAACCAGAGCAAGATCAGACCTGCTTCCACCTCACCGATCCTAATCCCAACACCGCAGGTGAAATGCTCAACATCTTCGCCGATGCTGGCCACGCGCCACGTATGGCAATGCGAATTGACACCCGGTTGTTTAATTTCATTCCTCGGCAGGTCAAATCGGGCATCCTTAAAATGCCGCCCATTAAACGACTTATGGGTGCCGTCGTAAAAGATCTCGGCATCCCCAGCAGCGCGCTCAACTTCGTCAACTATCCAACACGATTCGACTGCCAAAACACGCTAGACGCCTTAAAGGGAAGTGATATCACTTGCCCACAGTTAGCAGACTACGCCCCCGCTATCTGGGACTACTGGGAGCGAAACCTCGATCCTGAATTGTCATTGGATAAAACCTTAGCAGGGGTACTTAAGGGCAAAACTGTACTGATCACAGGTGCTACCTCAGGCATTGGCGAAGCCACCGCGAAGATGTTGGCAGGTACAGGTGCCAAACTCGTATTGGTTGCGCGAACCCTAACCGAACTCAAACGGGTACAAGAGGAATTAGAACAACAGGGTGGTGAAATCCATATCCATAGTTGTGACCTGTCAGACCTAGACGCCATAGAGCTAATGTTGGAGCGGATCAATGACCAGCACCTGCACATTGATCTGTTAATCAATAATGCAGGGCGTTCAATCCGCCGTTCAGTAGAGCACTCTTTTGATCGGTTTCATGATTATCAACGCACCATGCAACTTAACTATTTTGGCTGTCTAAAACTGACCATGGGGTTACTACCCGGTATGTTAGCCAATGGCGGCGGACATGTGATTAATCTCTCCTCAATCGGTGTACTAACGAACGCGCCACGGTTTTCAGCCTATGTGGCTTCGAAATCGGCCATGGAATCTTTTACCCGCTGTGCAGCATCGGAGTTTTCCGACCGCAATGTACAGTTCACCACCATCAATATGCCGTTAGTGGCGACACCAATGATCGCCCCGACCGAGATCTACCAACAGATGCCCACCCTAACGCCAGAACAAGCAGCAGAAATGATCGCTAAGGCAATCATAGAAAAACCGAAAAGAGTGGCAACCCGACTCGGTATTTTTGGTGCCTTAATCCATGCTGTCTTTCCCAAATTGGGCGAAATCATTATGAACACAGGCTTCCGTATGTTCCCTGATTCGCCAAGAGCAACCGAAGAAGTTGAACATAAAGAGAAAGAAAAGCCCTCTCAGGAAATGATCGCCTTCGCTGCACTGTTGCGCGGTATACACCTCTAAGGATAAGGAGCAATAGCAATGAAATGCACAGCCAGTCACCAATATAGCCACAGCCTTGATCAGGTTTATCTGTTTTTTCGCGATGCAGAAACAATCAGCGAAAAATATGCAGCACTAAAAGCGATAAATATAAGCACCATCCGCAACGAAGATACCGATGATGGCTTTATCAGTGAAACAGAGCGTGAACTGCCTGCCGATGTGCCCGCGCTGCTGGCAAGCATTCTGGGAGACTACAATAAGCTAATTCAAAAGGAGCATTGGTATAGCAAGGATGACGGCAGTCTCGGCTGCGACATGACCATAGATCTCGTTGGTGTCCCGGTTAAGATTGAAGGCCACATGCACCTACATGAGAACGAAACTGGCGCAATAAATGATGTCACCATCGAAATCAGTTCCTCTTTACCCTTAATCGGTAGCAGCCTCGCGCGGTATGTAGCAGGCGACTGCAAAAAGAGCATGGAGCAGGAATATCAATATATTCAGGGGCAGCTACAAGCAGCAGAAGTGGCCGGATAGATATTGCATGACAGAAAAAACGGGGCAAGCCCCGTTTATTTATGGATTAAGCGATAGCTGTGTTAAGCCGCCAACTCGCTCTTCAGGCGCGTAACCACACGGCAATAACGGTCCATGGCCGCATCCTTATCCAGGCCTTTTATATGCTCCCGCGCTTCGTGCTTGGCACAGGCGCGGAAATCAAAAAAAGCGGGCCTGGGTCCGTTAACATCGCCCTCAGTGGCTTGCTTGAACAACGCATAAAGCTCGAGCAAGTCTTCATCTACGGGGCGATGAGGCAAGAGCCGGACATCGTTTTGAGCTTGTTCAAACAGATCAAACAGGTTTGAATCAGCCATTTTTTTCTCCCTTACTTTGATGAGACATTAGGTTAATAGTCATACAAAAGCAGGAGAAAAGATCCGTGGCGAGATCAATAAAGGTGTTTTTTTAACCAGTCACAATGGAGCTAAACAGGGTGAAAAATGCGTAATCGTGAGCGAGTCCTCAATCTTAGCTTAACGCTGTTTAATCAACAGGGCATCGCCCATGTGTCGACCTTACAAATCACTACCGAACTAGATATCAGTCCGGGTAACCTGTATTACCATTTCCGCAATAAAGAGGACATAGCTAAAGCATTGGTTCAAGAGTTTGACCAAGCTATTTGTCGAATGCGAACTGAATTCTCAAATCAAGTGACCACACTCGAAGACTATCCACCATTTCTGCTTAGCCTCATGGCCCTATTGGCACAGTACAGGTTTGTTCTTCGCGATCTCGAAACCCTGGTACTGGGAGAGCCTGACCTTAAACGCAACTTCAGCCACCTATACAACTCACTTAAGACGCTGAATAAACGAATGTTTGATCACCTTGATCACTTAGACGCCTTGAACATTGAAAAAGAAGACCAGAAGTTTCTCGCTGACAATAGCCTGATGATAGCTATTGGATGGGTGAATCAGTTAAGCATGGTTAGCAACGAACAGGAACACGCAATGATACTGCGCCAAGGCGTAAGCCGTTTGGTCGCGCTGGTTCAGCCGCATCTAAATACCACTACCTAGCTTCTTCTCTTATAGGTATTTGCTTGAAGACGGGCGCAGGAATAAGCTCAAGAGAGCAAGAAGACACCAATGATAGCTTGGCTTCACGAGCCGATCAGGCGCTCTACTTTGCTAAAGAAAATGGTCGAGATCAGGTACGGGTTTTCTCTGTTAGTGGCGAGCGCCAACCAAGTAGTGTTTTCATTAATGGTAATAAATGAACTTTCCCTTTTACAACGATCAATTATCCCACATTCGCCTCTGCCTGCGGCAATGGCTCAGCCAACCGTTCGATCTTATCCACGACAAATTGGCCACACTGCTGTATCGCCTGCTGCGCTTCAGGCAACTGATGAAAAATAGGAAATACGTGAGGCATACCTTCCCAAATGCTCAAATTAACTTCCCCCCCGGCAGCCTTTACCTTCTCTGCTAAACGAACCGAATCATCGAGCAACACCTCTTCCGATCCCACATGGATCATCATCGGCGGTAAACCTGAGAGATCGCCATACAGCGGCGACACTAAAGGATCACACGGGCAGTGAGTATTGAGATAACTGTTACGCATCAACAACAGCGTAGGCAAAGCAAAGAAAGGATCGACATTACGTTTAGCGAACGAAGACTCACCTGTCATCGCCAGATCCACTGACGGTGAAAACAACACGGCCGCCGCAGGCAAAGGTTGCCTATCCTGCTTCAATTTCATTAAGCAGCTTAATACCAAATTACCGCCAGCAGAATCTCCCGCCATAATGATCGACGCAGCAGGCACACCATGCGCCAATAACCAGCGGTAACCTGCCAGGCAGGCTTCTTGGGCACAGGGGAACGGATGCTCAGGTGCCAATGGATAGTCCACCATCATACCGCGCAGACCCGTCTGTTCGCTCAAGCGTGCCAGTACAGCATTGTGCACCAACGGACTTTTAAAACAGAAGCCACCACCGTGGAAGAACAGGATCACACCATCTCGGCGACAATCAGGCATCTCAATCCATTCGCACTTCAATGAACCAGCTTTAAACGGAATGGTAAACATATCGGAGGGGTGATTGATAAAAGAACCTAGCCGATCCATACCATCAATCACTTTACGCATATCAAATACATTGTCACAACGTTCCAGGCGGTTTCGCATCACCCGAAACAGGAGTTGATTAAATGCTTTGCTTTGCCAACTGGCCATTATCACCCTATAAACCGATTATTGGTCTGAACTGCGCTATTCCGTCTCTTGTAACAGGAATAACTGATCGGTGACGAGATCCACCGCGGTGTTAAGGACATCTTGCTCTAATCCAGCCAAGGCGTCTGTGAGGTAGTCGGATATCTGCTCAAAATTTGGTAGCGAGGTATTGCATCCCACTAAGCCGAAATGTACCCAACCGTCATAACTATACAGCGTGATATTCAGCGACTGACCCGGCAATAACAGTGACAAAGGGTATACCTCCGTCATCTGCGCGCCCATGTAATAGCGCGGTGCATTGGGGCCCGGGACATTGGAGATAATCAGGTTACTTGCCGGCGGAACGACGCCGTTAATATTAAGCTTACCGCCTAATAATGCCGCCGCGTTTACCAAGATGGAATAGTTCACATATGCCTTCGGCGATAGATCCAACGCTTCTTGCTTCACCCCTTGGGAAGAGTGCTGAATAGCAGCTAGACGTGCCAGTGGCGTATCTTCAGGCTGTCCCATCTCCACTAAACCGATCGACATCTTGTTACATGCGGAACTCAGATCCCCTTTGGCACGCAGATTAATCGGCATCAACGCCACCAATGGTTTCTCCGGCTGCATCTGTTGAATGTGCAAATAACGCTGCAATGCGATATCGCAAACTGCCAACGCCACATCATTCATCGACGCACCAGTCAAACGACTCACCTGCCTGAAGCTGGCCATGGGAAAACGACCAACACAGATCGAACGTCCCTGCCCCGGCTTACGATTGAACGCCGTCTTTGGCGCCGTAAAAGGGGTAGTTAATGCAGATGATTTGAGGTTAAGCGCGCTCATCGCCAAGGTACTGCCAATACGGAACAAGCCAGGCAAGGTAAACGCCTGCTTGGAAAGCTTGTAGACAGCATCCAGCCAAGCCTCAACCATACCGGTTTCATCTTCATCACAGTGCCGTTCAGGCACCATGGCGTTTTCCCAAAACGCGGTAAACTCTTCGTCTGGAGTTTCACTACAGGCGTTGATGAAAATACCACTGGCACGCATACCATCAGCCAATGCGTGATGCACTTTCAATGACAGAGCAACCTGACCATCGTCGAGACCATCAATGACCGTGAGTTCCCACAATGGACGACTACGATCCAAGCAACGGGCATGATTGCGTGAAACCAGTGCATTCAATTGCGCCCGATCACCAGGCTCTGCCAGCGTTTCTAATCGCACATGATCAGATAAACAAACATGATCACACACCTGCCACTGCGGCAAGTTGCTGTACTTCATCTGCAATCGCCAGTTAAACGGCGCTGCAATATGCTGTTTGGTCAACAATTTTGAATAGAGGCGGCGGGCAAAACTACTCCTTTCACCCTGTTGATCTGCAGGGGGCTTTAGTAACACCAAGCCGGTCACATGCATCGGTGTATCGCTGGACTCAAACCAAACGAATGCCGTATCCATGAGAGAAAGTCCCGGCATGTAACCTCCTTAGATTAGAAATCAGGGTGTGAACCTAAGCTCACACCCCGGTCAGAGTCAGGCCATTACAGATAACCTTCCGACTATTTCTTGGACAGTGATTCAACTGCGTCAGCCAACTTGTCGAGCTTTTCGTTCATATCTTCAAGCTGCTTACGGTCGATACCGCTTAACTTCAAGAATAGGTCATTCACCCGAGTTTCCAGCTTGTCAGACGCTTTTTCTTTTTTATCTTCCAACTTCTGGCGGGTGGCGTATTCCACTTCCTGCCCACGAGTCACCAACTCTTCGAAAAGCTCGGTTGTCTTGCCGTTCAGGCCTTGTGCTTCCTCCAAACTTTTACTGTAAACCCCTAAGCCAGCCAACCAGATGTTACGGGCAAGCTGCTCACCATTCTCCATCACGCGTTTTGCGGTTTCTTTTACATTATTGGCGCTCATAATGTCGCCCTCCTCTTATCTGGTAGCTGGGCGCGGCCTTCGCTCCCCGCTACGTTAGGAATATCGCTCTAAGCGGTTTCGGTCTCTGTCGGCTTTTTCGCCGCAGGTCTCGCAACTGCCGGTTTCGCAGCAGGTTTAGGCACGGCTTTCAGTGGCGCTTTAACCTCTGCTACTTTTCCTGCTGCTTTCGGCGCTGGCTTTTTAGCTGCTGGGCGTACCGTTTTCTTTGCCGCTGTCGCAGGTGCTTTTGCCGCTGGCTTGGCTGCCGGTTTTGCCGCGGGTTTGGCTGCTGGTTTCTTTGCAACAGCACGTTTCACGGGTGCTTTTTTGGCGACAGGCTTCTTATCTTTTGCCAATAACGCATCAACCTGCTTGGTCAAATCGTCTAGCTTTTTGTCCATCGCTTTCAGCTGCATGACATCTAAGCCGGAGGCTTTCTGCATCAGATGATTAACCCGTTGCTCAATCGCACCAGACGTTTCACTGGCCGCATCTGCCACCTTCTCTTTCGTGCTTTGCTCTACCTCTTTGCCCCGCGCTATTAACTCTTCAAACAGCGACTGGCTCTTGGCCGATAAACCACTTACCTCTTCAGCACTCTTAGCATATGCACCAAGTCCTGCTAACCAGATGTTATGCACCATGGTCTCGCGTATTGAACCAATTTTTTTCACCGCTGCACTGGCTTTTCCAATTAGGTTACTCATATTTCCTCCCTGCCTGTTTTGACTGTGCATGGGCTGATTGGACTGCGACACAGGTTTTTCAGGCGCTTTTTTAACCTACTTTGAAGGTACGCCAGAGAATTAGAGTGCTCTCTCTAAAGTCAGCGTGAGAATTGATGTGGATCAATTGGGGAGATAATAAAAGCTGGTCAGAAACCAGACAGCGCACTTTCAGCCGAAAGGCAGCTTGGCACTCAACGAGGGTGTATTACTTATTTAAGTAATAGCGTTTTGCTTTAACTTGAAAGCAGTTTAAGGCTCAACCTGCGATGTGCTCAAAGAATAAGCTACACCGGCCATGTTAATTAGCTGTGGCTCTTGCACCACAGTGACATCCAGTTCGTTATTAGCAAACTCTGCGGTAATAATTTCACCATCACAAACTAATCGACCATGTTCCACCATATCGCCATGGGACCAGATCACTTCAGGAAAGCGAAACTGCAGATGCCAACGCTTGGCTACACTGCCCTCTGGTGTCAGTCCACCCTCCAACTCTTCAACGGAAACATAGTCCAGCTCCAATCCCGCTTGGCATATCTCGGCAGCACGCAAAGGCATTGTCAGTAGAACAAAGCTAAGCACACTCACGAATAACAACTTCACTCCTATCATATACCCTCCACCACAAACATAAGCCTCAGTCAGTGCGAATCAAGCAACCAACAACACTTGCCAGATAAAACAGGCATGATGACCAGAACAAGGTCACCATGCCGATATCGCAGTGCAGCTTAATCCATCATCGCCTTAAGCTGATTAAAGAATTCAGCATCTGGCGCCTCTTCCTCTATCGCCACCGGCTCAACAAAAGCCCGCGCACCGGCAACGCCACCGTCACCCTTATAGAAGTAGAAGTTAATGCTGCCCCAATCATCGTGATCTCTAACCACAGTGTAGGCGCCGTCCTTGTTCACATCCAAACCATATTCAATATCATTAGGATAGCCGTTACAGTTGTAATCAATTGCGCCCGAGTTAGGATGACCAAAACCTACCGCATCATGCAGCGGTGCATCACCGGTCTCATCCATATCGATACTCAGGCCATGACTGTAACTGATACGGAAGTGACGATAGTCATCGGTCGGCGCATTGCTTAGATAAGGCACACAAACGCTGCCATGCAGTCGGCGCATTAGGCGGTCACCCTCGTCCAGGCCGATTGTCGGCAAGCCATCCAATTGGTGCATGTAGTTCATTGTGCTTAGGTAATTTGGTTTGTAATTAACGTTGTCATTACCACCATGAAGCAGCCCCAAGTTATGACCAAATTCATGCATCACAGTGCCAGCCTGATAGTTAATCAACAAGTTGGTGTTACGCGTGGTTTTACGATTAAGTCCCCACTGGCCTAAGGAGACAATCGCTTCTTTTCCATTCACCCAAGCAACACCTGAACTACCCGCTGAACCAGTCAAGTTACGTGAACTGCCAAACACCAAGTAGTACCAAGGGGCGTTAAAACGACGGGCATAGCTCATATGCTCGATCTTGAGATTATATAAACCCGCAATTTCTGGATTTGAGCTGTATTGCAGTTGAATGGTCTTAGTGAACGGCAACGCGTTACCGCCCCCCAAATCGAAATCGTCGGGGCTGATACCCGCATCAGCATGGTAGAGCGAGCCAGTATCAAAATGGATCGCGATCCCTTCAGCAGCGAAAGACGCTTTCACTTTCTCTAAAGCTTCACGTTGCGGAATAACACCGAGATCTGTCGTTTCCATCCAATCGATCTCAACAAACAGATCAGGCGTACCTACACGAGCACCCAGTTGATAGTAGTACTCTTCAAAGTAAGGAATACCATCCAGCTCGGCACAATCGGGTAGCCCATCTTTGTCTGTGTCACCCAAAAAGTTGATATCGCTTCGGCAAGCGTCCGGTGCAGCATCTGGGGCGCTAACAAGCACCGTGACGTTATCAGTGGCAATTAAACCACCGTCGTCCGTGACCGTTAATGTGACAACATAGTCACCTGCTGTGCCGTAGACCAAGCTAGGCGCAACACCAGACAGACCATTTGACCATTGGTAGCTAACGATCTCGCCGTCAGGGTCTTGAGAGAGTGAGCCGTCAAAATAGGCAACTTCACCTACTGAAATAGTAATATCCGCGCCAGCTTCCGCGATCGGAGCTTGGTTGTCGATACCAGTTTTTTCCACACGATAGCTAAAGTTACTGTCGTTAAAAGTGATCAGGTATTCCCCTGGTCCCTGTGTAATAAAGATGTCCTCACCCGCTTGCTCAGCCCAACCGTCGGCTTCGTTGTCACCATAGTTGAGGCTCCAATCACCGAGCTGATCGAATTTAAAACGCTGCTCACTGCCAGCTGCAAAGGTGGCTGTTGCCTGCCAAGTGTTATCCTCCACCAACGCCATCTCACCGGTCGCCCAGCCATTGTGGGTACCGCGCAAATAAAGGTGGGTAAAGTTCTGTTGTACGCTGTCGTCCTTCACTGTCACAACCACTGTGTCAGTAGCCGTTGCACCATCGTCATCGGTGACCGTCAGCGTGACTTGGTAACTGCCGGCATTTGGATAGGTCAGCGTAGGATTGACACCTTGCAGCCCGTTCGACCACGCGTAAGCAACAATATCGCCATCACTATCACGGGATCCTGCCGCACTGAAATAGGCCGTTTCACCAACCAGTAAAGTAATATCATCCCCGGCATCAGCTACCGGAGGCAGGTTACTCTCACCCGCTTTACTAACAGAGTAGGTTAACGTGGCATCATTAAACGTGATGAAATAATCGCCAGCGCCCTGATTAATCAGAATGTCGCCACCTGCGATCTCTGCGATACCATCAGCATTGCTATCACCATAGTTCTCAGACCAATCGCCGAAACGATCAAACTTAAATCTATCGTCAGCGTCGCCAGAAAAAGTAACTGTGGCTTCCCAGCTGTGGTTTGCCACCGCAACCATGGCAGTTGTAGACCAGTCATTATGGGTACCGCGTAAAGACAATGCCTCGAAGTTATGCTCTGCATCAGCTGCAGTGACATTAATCAACACGGAGTCCGTGGCTGAGGCACCGTCGTTGTCAGTCACAGTGAGAACAACGGTATACAGTCCCGCCTGCTCATAAGTCAGTGACGGTGCGACGCCAGATAAACCGTTTGACCATGTATAACTAACAATTTGGCCATCACTATCATAAGACGATCCGGCGTTGAAAAAGGCTGTGTCACCGACATTCAGGCTGATGTCCTCACCGGCATCAGCCACTGGGAGCAGGTTCTCTCCACCCTGTTTTGTCACGCTGTATTGCAGCGTTTCGTCGTTTAAGGTGATCTGGTAGATCCCCTCGCCTTGCGTCACAGCAATGTCACCGCCAGACGCATCAGCGTAACCATCCGCTTGATCATCGCCAAAGTTGGTTGACCAATCGCCATACACATCAAACTTAAAGCGCTCAGTATCAGTGGCAGCAAACTGGGCATTCACTTGCCAAGTATGATCCGCAACCAATGACATCGATGTCACTGACCAGCCATTGGAAGTACCACGTAAGTTTAACTGCGGGTACGTCTGCTCAAATGCATTCGCAAATGACGGTAACCCCATAAAGGTAATCAAGATAAATAATGAAACGCCTATCCTCGACATTGAAACCACTCCTTACAACACCACGATTTAAATAGCCACGAAGAACAATGGAGATCACAACACAGATGAATTATGTGAGCGATATCACGGACAGGCTAGCGCTATGTAAATGAGTTGTAAATGGAATGTTTCAATGATTTTTCTTGAGAAAGAGGGTTCGCCTCAAAATAGGCATTAAGAAAAATTGATAATAGTAAGGTAATTAGCCGCTTAGCGATCCATTAGCAAATGTTTGGGTTGAGGTCTGAACAGTCAAATCGCCACCACACTAACTCGCGTTACGCAGCGCAAACTAGGGTGGTAAAGAGAATTATCCGTAACAAGCTGTCACCCTTTCCGTCACAAAAGGGCGATACAAAAAGTTGATGAGGGGAAACTGCGCTTAGGAAAACAGCATTTAGAAATCAGCTCAACAGCCTATCCAATTGCTCGTTAATCGATGTCTCGATGCTGTCTTTAAACAGCGATAGCATAAAGCCCAGTTTGATAGAGATCTCTAACTGATGCTCCGTTGGACGCAAATGGCCATCGGCGCCGCCATCATGGGTAAAAATCAGCAACTCTTCCTGCCATTGCCACTCTATGCCGTATTTTTCGGCCAGTTTGTCAGCAACCTTTTCACTCAATTCTCTGACTTTATCGTGTCCTAAATCATGTGCTCGAACGAGCAAAATAGCAGCCATCAGTATCCCTTTCTCTAAGCTGGATTAAAGTCAGATTTAACCACAGCACTTCTTAAATTTTTTACCACTACCGCAAAGGCACGGATCATTTCGTCCCATGTTTACCACGGCGGCGGGGGCAAAGTCACCCTGGGTATAAACCCAGCGCTGCTCAAGGCGGGTAAATTGCGAATGCTCCTCGTGAACATACACCTTTCCCTGCTGCATAAACCAGGCTTTGAACCTCACCCAGCCATCATTATCCAAAGCCCCACCCTGACTCGCCAACACTTGCAGTCGCAACCATTGGGTTTCTCGTGCCGATGCGACAAAATCAGCGGCAGTGTCAGTGCCACGAAAATCAGGGTGATGCGTTGCGTAGAGGTAGTCACCATCATGCTTAACAAAGGCACAGAAGCGGGAGCGCATTAACGCTTCACAAGTCGGCGCCAATGCCTGACCACAATGATAAACCCCACAACACGCGCTATAAGCGTTGCTGGAGCCACAAGGGCAGCTCTCACTGGTGTTATCCATCAACCATCACCTCAGTTAGCACTCCTCTGCGCCACCGTTAGCGCTTAGAACTCGCAGCGGCGCTTGTTTGCTCTTTCTGCGCCAACTTCTGCGCCTGCTTGCGTTGTTTTCGCTGCGCAATTGCCTCAGCCGCATCGGCGCCTATATGTGCTTCGCCACGGTGCTTTGCCAACTCAACCTGCTTTTGCCGTTCAGCAAAGCGCGCACGCTGTTCATCGGTCACTTTGTCATAACAGTGTGGGCAACTGATCCCCAGCGCAAACTTCTCACTCTGTTTATCCTGCTCAGTGATCGGCAAGCGACAGGCATTACACTGGTCGTAATTACCCTTCTCCATTTGATGATTAACAGTGACCCGCTCATCAAAGACAAAGCACTCGCCTTGCCATAACGTATTTTCTTCAGGCACCTCTTCCAGGTATTTCAGAATGCCGCCCTTCAGATGGTAAACCTCATCGAAACCTTGCTCTTTCAGGTAAGCGGTCGATTTTTCACAACGGATCCCACCCGTACAAAACATGGCGACTTTCTTGTGCTGCTTTTTATCTAAATTCTTCGCAACATAGTCAGGAAACTCGCGGAAGCTTTCGGTTTGCGGGTTCACCGCTCCCTGGAATGTGCCGACCTGGATTTCGTAATCATTACGGGTATCCACCAGCACCACGTCAGGATCGCTGATCAACTCGTTCCAATCTTTGGGTTCGACATAGGTGCCCACCACTTGCTGAGGATCTATCCCCTCAACCCCCATGGTGACAATCTCTTTTTTCAACTTGACCTTAGTGCGGTGGAAAGGAGCTTGGTCAGTGAAAGACTCTTTGTGCTCAATATTCGCCAGACGGGGATCCTGGCTGAGCCACTGCAACAGACCATCCACACCTTTGCGGCTGCCCGCTACAGTGCCGTTAATGCCTTCGGCCGCAAGCAGCAAAGTACCGCGGATCTGGTGTTGATTCATCGCATCGAGTAACGGTTGACGGAGTTGTTCAAAATCGGGCAGAGATACAAATTTATACAGTGCGCAGACAACAATATCAGACAAAACAGCGTCCCTTATATTCAGTAAAACAGCGAGCTGGAGCGTAATTCCAGAGCAAAAAGCTCAAGTATTATAAAGGAAGGTTTTTCGGATGTCTCTCAGCTTAATGGGCGCCGCCAAAGCGCTCTGTTACAGCGGTGCTCGAACAGGTGTTACGTGGGTGCCAATATGGAAGCAATGCACTATTCCAAAATCGCCTGCACCCGCCCTACTTCACCGGAATCTAATCTGACCTTGATACCATGGGGATGACTGGGAGACTTGGTCAGTAACGATTGGATCACCCCTTCGGTTAACTGGCCGCTACGTTGATCTTGCTTCTGCACTATGGCCACAGGTAATCCGGGGTGCAACTCGCTTCTATTAGGTACAGCCATCAATCTACCCTCTTAATTTAACGCGTGCTGACAATTCGCAACGTGCCATCATCACATCGCCTCTGCTTGCCAAGCATATTCCATATAGTCCGCTGTCGCCTTCGCGGCAAGGGGGCCAAACAATCTGGCCACCATGTGTAGGCTCATATCAATTCCGGCAGAAATGCCCGCAGAAGTAATGAGCTGACCGTTATCGACAAAGCGGGACTGATGACAGATCTTGGCGTCAGGTGCTAAGCCTTGCAACAGCTCAAAACAGTGGTGGTGGGTTGTTACTTTGCACTGCGATAACAACCCAGCCTTGGCCAACAACAAAGCGCCACTGCACACTGACATCGTATGCGTTGCCGCCGCAGCACGTTCCGCGATCCACTGGATCGTTTTGGTTTGCTCTATAACGGTTCGAGTACCCGCCCCCCCAGGGACAAGCAGCAGATCTGCTGCACTTATCTCATCAATAGCGGCGTCAACATTGATCGACAAACCATTTTTGGCCACCACAGCCATACCATCGGCCGACACCAATTGTATCTCAAGTAAGCTGTTTTGATTCAGTTCGTTGGCGACCCCAAACACTTCAAATGGGCCAGCAAAATCCAGAACTTCCACATCATCAAACATCAGTACCACTAATCGCATTTTCGTCATACCTGACAACCTGCCTCTACGACTAAAACTAGATAATCAACAACCAATCTCTATAGATACAGCGGTGCCATACGGCGCCAGTAATACGCACGGTGGGCACGCTCATCCCACGTTAACAGCTGGTGGGCGATACCCTTGCCCCATAATATATGGCTCAAATGCTCGTTGTTTGCTTTAAACGGATCATCCCTGCCAATCACCAGCACTATCTCCATCGCCCGTAACTGCTGTAAACGCCAATCACAATGTAAATTGGGCAGAAAATGGGTGGGCGTGTGATAGTAGATATCATCATTGTAGTAGCCGCTGAACAAGTCGCTAAAGTACTCAACGTTCAGCGTCAAATCATAACGACCAGAGAAGGCTACGAGCTTTTTAAAAAGGTGGGGATGACGAAATGCGATATTAGCAGCGTGAAACGCGCCTAAGCTGCAGCCGTGGGAAATAACACACTCATGCTGATTCTTGTCCTGCATAAATGGCATCACTTCATTGAGAATATACTCCTCGTACGCTTTCTGCCGTTCGATACGCCCATGGGGGTGAGCCCAACAACAGTAGAGACTTTCGGCATCAACGCTATCAACACAGTACAGTTGTAAATGCCCCTGTTCGATCTTATCCCGCAGCGATGCCACTACGCGCATATCTTCATATTCATGAAAACGCCCGCCACGAGTCGGAAATATCAACACTTTGGCACCAGCATGGCCAAACACGAGTAACTCCATGTCCCGCCCTAACCGATCACTCCACCACTTGTGATACTCCCGGTTCATAGTCCCATCCCTGTGTCCTCACTTGTTTGATATTGGCTTACATATCGTTTGGGTTGTAACCCTCACCCTTTAGTACTGACGGTTCCTCTGCATTAAATATCAGCAGCACGTGTGCAACCGCGAAAACAACTCTTTTACTCCTTCTCCCCTAAAAAGCGAAAGCAAGAACCAGTCGAGAAGGCTGGAATGAGGGGTCTTTGCTTTACACTTACGAGCTAAACACCCCTCACCCTAGCCCTCTCCCCTAGGAGAGGGGATCAAGCAACCGCGTTACTTCCACGCCAAGAAACAAACCTCAAAGAAGCAAGATCCAGCCCTATAGTGGCTTAAAAAACTGGTTCAACTGGTCCATCAACTCATTGTTCTGTTGCGCTTGTCGCGGATACTCATGATGCCCAGCATCGAGCACCAGCAACTCTTTCCTTTGAGGCACCGCGTTGTACACAGCAAACTGCCCTGGTGGTGCAACCGCAGGGTCAAAGCGGGCACAGGCAAAATGTGTAGGTACCTGAATTCTCGCAGCCGCAGTAGCGGCATCGTAGTAACCCAGTGTACGCATGGTTGTTTCAGGATGATGACGATAGAAGCGCCTAACCGCCTGACCACTGCCGCGGGTTTTTAACGACACCCGTAGCGGTTGATGGCCAAAGGTCGGCACATTGAAGTGGGCACGCCGGATCCGGGAGTCATAGGCAGTCGCCATTGCGCCAAGCCCGCCGCCAAAACTTATTCCCAAATAGCCAATATGCCCAGCCAAGTTAGGAAACAGCCGCAGTAGCGAGGAAACCCCAAGCCAAATATCATCAACACAGCCACCAATCACATAGCGCTGCGGATCATCAATATCGTGTAATACATGAAACTGAGGGTTGGTGGACAATGGTTCACGGTGACTTAGCGACAACCCTCGAAAACAGGGAAACAACAATGCCGAATCGGTAAAAGGCAGATTAAAGTCGGGCGCATCTCGGCCGCCATAACCATGGCCAATCACAAAGCCCCGTTTAACCACACCGCTTTTCGGTAGCAGTAACCAACCGCGAATAGGGAATTGATCTGTCGACTGATAAGTAACATCAAACACACGCCAACCTAACCAATCGCGATTGAGATCGGCAATCACTGGCAGTGGCTGGCAAGCCAACGCACGTTGATAGCGTTTATGCCAAAAATGGTCAAAATCTGACGGTTCATCGGGGCGGCCAACGGCCATTAGCTGTTCGAGGGAATAGCCATAAGAGGGGTCAAAGTGATAAGGGTGATCTGTGATGAGATTGCCGTCTACTGCAGCAAAACCTTCTACTTCACCACTTTTAGCTTCAAGATTAACTGCCACTTCATCGTAACCACTAATGGCTCACCTCCATAACGCTGGCCTGAATGATCAACAGCGCTGCCATACTAGCAAGTGGCATATCTCCCTATTGCCACAACCTATTCACCAATCTTCGAAGCGGGCTAAATGCCCGCCCCCAATATCACACTGTTGTCATAGTTAGGCGACAGGGTGACCCGATTACGACCATGTTTCTTAGATAAATATAACGCTTTGTCGGCATCAACGATCAACGCACGACTGTCATAGCCAACAACGGAAGACGCTGACACGCCAAAACTGGCAGTAATTTGAAACTTAGCGCCAGCAGGTGTGCTATCTATCCGTTCGATAGCGAGTCGGCACTGCTCGGCGACGCGGGTGGCATTCGCCATATCGCAATCAGGCAGCAGAATACCAAACTCTTCACCGCCTAAGCGGCCAACTAAATCAGCACGCCGCCCGCTACTGCTACAAACCTCACCCACGGCTTTCAATACCCAGTCACCTGCCGGATGGCCGTAACTGTCGTTAATTCGTTTAAAATGGTCCAAGTCGAACAAGACAAAGCTAACACTTTGCTGCGCTGGTTGAGCACTTACCAACGCCTTTTCAAAACATTCAGAAAAATAGCGACGGGAAAGCACGCCAGTTAACGCATCCACTTCTACCTGTTTTTTTAAGCGCAACTGATGCAATTTGGTCTTATAAACCCAAAGGATCAGCATACAAACCACAATCAACGCCATCGATAAATACAAACGATTATTTTCAGCTTCGACTTTGGCAACTTGAGACTCGAGATCGGCGAGGGAAAGTTTTTTGTTTAGACTTGCAATATGCCTAGTAGCTTCTTCAGCTTTTAACTTGACAGAGTAGAAAGCAACAGCTGAAGAAAGTTTTGAATGTTCAACCGACGATTTTACTAGTTCATATTCTTTTAAAAATTTAAATGCTCTCTGTAAATCACCAATACTATAATATGCTTGGTAAAGAGTTTTGTAGGCTTGCACTCTATTCTCAATATAGCTTTGATCGACATCATAATCAAAAGAGAGCATGGCATATCTAACGGCTTGTTCATAACCTTTATTATCTAACCATATAGAAGAAAGTGTGACATACCACTCAGCAATGAGATTGTCGTATTTTGTATTTATCACACGTTCAAGTTCAGAAACAGCAAGATTTAAAAAATTAAATCCATTTCCGTCTGCCACTCCTTTTTTTATTATGTTCACCTGCCCTATATATGCCAAAATATGCTCACCTATTTCTTTGCAAAAAGAAATATCATCATTAACTGTTGAACTTTTAATCCCTGAATCAGACAGCTCACTATATATTTCAGACTCAACAACAAGCTTCAAGCATCTATTTCGGTCATCAAGGTATTTAGTTTCCATACTACTCAACGCCGCTGCAGCCTCAACATTCAACCCAGCCTTCAATAACGTATAAGACATTAGCAGCGTTGCATTATTCCGTTTTTCTTGTTTTACTTTATTATATATTTCATCAGAAAATTTTAGAGCATTTGAAAACGCTTTTTCAGTTTGACCTTCAAGCCCATACAGATTAACTAAGGCGATTAATGAAAGAAAAGCAGCATCAGCATTAATGCTTTCCTCGACAACACTTTCATATAGAGATATAGCGTCCGATGTCTTACCTAATCTTGAAAGGTAAAAAGCTTTCAAATAATTTAAATGAGACACCTGATACGAGCTCATATTTTTTCTAAAACTTTCCAAATGTTCAATTTTTCTCTCAAATACACTCATGTTTTTTGTTCTAAGGCTTTCAGCCTCAATCAATAGAGCGTCAAAATCTTCAGCAAAAGAATTAAAGTTCAGGAGTAGCATAAATAATGCTACTCCGCCTAACTTATGAAGGAAAAATCTAAGCAATGTTATACAGCCTGCGCTATCAATGATTCAACTTCACTATCTTTCTCTGTGTCATCTTCTTCATCTTCAGGCTTCTCAGGAAACAGGGCACAATAAATATCTCCATTCCCCAAATTAGCAAGACGTTTAGGTTCGCGGCTCAAAATAGCAGCCTGCTCTTCCTGACTCAGCTCATAAGACTGCATCGTTTCAACCAGCTCTTGTTCTGTCATTGCTCGTAACTTCGCGCTGGAACCAAACTCAACCGCAAACTTGATTAAATTGCTCATAACACTTCCTTTTATGTGTTGGCCTAGGCCACCTTTAATTTCGAGGGGAGTAAATCATCCCTCACTGTTAAACCTGTATTAAGCTGTTCCAGCGATAGCTTTGATTCGTTCTATCATTTTATGATTACGCTTTAGTTTCTCACTGGGCGGTATCACTAATGTCGTGTGCATCGCCATTTCAGCACTTGCTAACTCACCAAGATGAACTCTATCTGCCCTTGGATCTGCAAATGGCAGGGTCGCGGCTTCGTACAACAGAACTTGATGATCAGCAGGGTAGGTTTCCATCAGCAGCTCAGCCAATAACGCAATATATCGGGTATCAGGTTCGAAACGTGTCATCGCCAAATCACCGGCCATCGCTGGCTGCCAAATAACCAAGTAGGCCGAGGAATCAACTCGTCGCTGATGATACATAAATTGACTGGCTGCAAAATGTTGGCAACCAACCTCTCCGGGATCGATACCCAAATCAGTATACAAACAATCCTCGGCGGAAATGCCCGGCTCAAATACCACATTTAGATTGTCGGCTTTAGCTACTCTCACTAACTCGTGGGGTGCCCAAGCAAACACACCAGGATGACCGTAAAAAGCAGCACAAACGCGCTTGCCGAGTCGTACAGCTTCAAGCACAGTATTGACCATCAATTGATAAGTATCTTCCCGTGACCGCCCCTCACCATAATGCTGCTGCAAGCTAACAAAATTACTGTTCAGTGAACTGAGCCAGGTCTCTGTCGCGCTATGAGAAACAGAGGCAAAAACGATGTCAGCCTCCTCAACATAGCTTTTCGCGATGGGTGTGATGTGTGCCCCAAGCATCATGCCTGTGCCTACGACCGAAAGCTGGCCAGGTTTACCTTTGTTCATTGCATTCATCTTTTAATGTTGTAGAGGTAACAGCCCAAAATTCGAAGTCATCTGTCGTCTTTCTATTCACATCAATCTTATGAAACCCAAGCCTTGTCACCAGTGTTTTGGCAGGCCAATTCTCAACTGCAATACGCGCGGTAACGCTCGCCAAGCCAAAAGATGTAAATGCATAACGAGCAATACGGTTCATCGCGATATCGGATATCCGAGGGGATCGAACGAATGGCTTCAACATGATGCCAATTTCAGCACTATCGGTGTTTTCAAACATCAAACCAATCAAACCGCATGAACCACTGCCATCGACGCTAATAGTCCAATAAGCGCACCGTGGCTGCTTGACGTTTTGCTGTTGCAAGACATAGGAAAACAACGCTTCAGTAGTTTGCTGTTTGAGTGGTGCGCCAATAAAACGCATGGTTGCAGGGGTTTGATAAAGCTTTGAGAATAATGAAAAATCAGACTTTTTTATAGGAATAAGGCGAACACCGTTCTCCGCACTACGAAGATCAGGTTGTTGGTGAAAATCCTTTTTATGACCGTCCAATTGTCTAATGGCGCATCTCTGCATTAAGCCAAATTGATCTCAATCAAAACAGATTATGTTGTTCTATCATTGTTTTTTTTATTAAACAATGCATTAACAGGCAAACAGTGAAGGATTCACACAATATGTTTGATCACTTCCGCTTCGCCGTTCTAATCACCCCTAACTCATGCTCACTACGATCAAACACGCAGAAGTAGTTACTCAGCAACGGCAACCCCAGTATCGACTGGTTTGCCCAGCCATCGAGCTGACTAATCACAGTAAACATAGCTTCGCCCTCACCGGGCGCGTTGATCTGCCAATAGTGGGTGGCGGGACAGGTTAAGGTGACGTCACCGTACTCCCCTTCCATGACAAAATGCAGATCAGGCCAATGGGGCAGATGCAATTTGCTCATGGGTAACCCAGTCAACTTCCGCGCGGTTTTTTGCCCCGCTGCGACCAGATCCAACAATCCGGGCTCTAGCTTGCTCAGGCAGTCAGTGAAGTATTGGTACATGGGATCGGTCAGCACCATGAAGCTGGAGCCGCAATCGAAGATACTGTTGCTCTGATAGCTCTTCTCGTATTTGGGTTGGATCCGCTCTACGTCCATCGCTGCGAATCCGTCTACCTGAAACTTCTTAATGCGGGTGTTGTAGTAAACATCATGCACCACAGACACGGCTTCCAACTCACCGTGATACAGGTGGGTGTGTTCCTCACCGCCACCCAAAATAAGAAAACCTGTATTTAACGGATCATGTAGCAGTTCACTTTCTGCTTCGTCGGCTTCCGTCATATGGTAAAACGCCCGCTGGGTATACAGTGCAAACTTGTTGCTGCAACGGCCATCCTCTTCCATCGCGGTAAAATAGGGGGTGATATGCACGGTTGGATATTGCTTAAACAGTTTTTGAAAACTCTTAAGCTCATTGTGATCGGCAACCGCATTAAACGGCCATGGATAGGTATGGGCGATATCACTGCCCTGCTGTTGCAAGTAGTCAGACATGTCGTGAACAGTGTCTAGCGGCGCGTAGGCCAAGCCCCAGATGCCATCCGCTTCGAAAAAATTACGTTGTGGCTCTTCAACAATCAGCGCCAGCGCCACATCATCCAACACCACTTGTTCATCATCGTGGCCGATACCAATCTGTGAATGCACCACGGGTCCCGCCCAACCACCTGCGCCATAGGCGATCGCCTGTGCCAGCGGCGTGGGTTTAAGGTGGGCGTCCTGATCGGGCAACACTTTGTCTGCCCGCACCGCTAAGGCGGAACTGCCCGTGTCGAGCAACACATTCACCAGGCGCTTCTCACTTCCCACATATATTGGCGCGGTGTAGCCGCCTTCGGCGTACGCCATGGTGATGGGAATAACCATCGCTTCATGAAAGCTTGTTTCGGCCTTGGCTTTACGCGGCTCAGCCTGCGAATGCACGAGAGTCTGCTTGTCTTGGCTGTTTTGCGTCATGGTGTATCGCTCCGTCTTTGCATTATCCGTTTATCGCTATGACTTCGATCATGGGTTGCTTTTTACTGTCATCAACGCGATACCCAGTAGCACGAGGCTACCGGCCGTTATCAACCCCTGAGTGATCGGCTCTTGCAACCAGAGCGCTGCGCCAATAGCAGCCAATATCGGCACCAGCAATTGGCTAACGGCGGCATGACTGGCCTGTAGATAGCGTAATGCCTGATACCAAAGCGCGTAGCCCACACCAGATGCCAGAGCACCAGAAGCAACGGCAAGATACAAACCTCGGGGATCGAGATTGATATGTATTGTGATCTCGTCTAACCAGAGCGAGGCAAACAACACAAAAATCAATGCAACTAATACGATCCAAAGCAGAGAGGCTGCAAAATGATCCCGGCTCTCTTTTAACGGATCTAAGCTGCCGCGCCCCGCCAAGGTGTAGAACCCCCAGGCGATCCCCGCTACGACCATAAGGCCAACCCCGATAAAGCTGATGTTGCTAGCATCACTTTGTTTGGTTACTGCTGGTAGCACCAGCCAAACAAACCCTGTCAACGCAAATAGAAAACCTAGCCATTGTCTTTTGCTCAACGACTCGCGTTGCACTAGCGCTGCTGTCATCAATGTAAATTGCACTGTGGCAAACAATATCAGTGCGCCAAGGGCGGCGCCCAGCTCAACATAAGCAAGGGAAAAACCTAAAGCATATAATGCAAGCCACAAAGCAGCACCACGGCGCAACCAAGACCTGTTGACAGAAAACGCTTTGCTGTCTTTGCTGGGGCATGCCGAGACCAGCGATGCACGACGCTCAATCAGCCATCGCCGCAGTAAAGTGAGTACCGCCAACATCACTGCGCCAGAGAATAATCGCACCAACGTAAAACTATACGGATCCATCGCTTGCGCTGTTTCAGCAGCGGGAGCCAATGCCTGCCGACACAACAAAGAGTTGGCAGCAAACGCCAGCAAAGCGAGGGATGTCAGCGCAACGGTACGAAGCTCGATGAGTAAGGAGTTTGATTCAACAGGCGTTTTGGCTTCCATCAACAACTCGTAAGTTAACCTTGGTTGCTAAAGCTAATGAACAACAGCCTAAAAAGCTAGTTTTGGTCATAGTGATCGCTGTCAAAAAACTTGTCAGTCATCACTCGAAATTTGTAGTAATTAATCAAAAGCTAACTAACTGATTTAAAAGTAACCAAGAAAAAGCGGTAACTAAATGTTAACATTCACTGCTGTTACTTGTAACATTGCAGTAATAAATTGATGTGCATCATAGTTACAAACGCCTATACTGTCTGTTGGACGACTACAGATTCCACATGGAAGAAATTGGTAGAGCAAGGTATACACGCCCTTCCGTTTCATCCTTACATTAACAAGTCAGTGACTTTTTAATGGTGTACCAGCGAGGTAAATAGTGCTCGCACAGTACAAGGGATGACAATAGAAAATGATGTTGCCTGGCTGGTAGTCGGTCGATAACTGTAAAAAGAATGTCCTTGTGGCGCGTGAAAGGACACATTGAAGAAAGTGGTACGTTACACCGGTAGTAGTTAGCAGTTGGCGGCGGACGTTTCAAGGAGCTCAAAATGAACCTCAGTTACAGAGATATCTTCTTGGTACTATTTGGTGCCGGGTTTACAGCATTTGTGAACTCAGTTTCCAGTAACCAAGACGCTTCTCAAGCAATTCCAGTGTCTCAAATGGCAGCAGTGGACGCAGTCATTGTGGAAGAAGCAGAACCTAAGTTAGCAACCTCCAAGCTAACCATCGAAATACCTTCCAGCAAAGCTGGCGAAAAAACCTTCTTAGAAGCATTTGATAGCGAGTCGAAACTCACTAACGCTGAGCGTTGGCATATGGTGGCAACCTATTTTTCCGAAGAGGAAGGTGCCAATAAGCCTAATTTCGATCTCAGTCAGCCTGCCCTTGCGGCGACTTACCTTAACCAACTAATCACCGACAGTGGGATCAGTTTCGACAACAAGCTGGCGATCGCTGACGCTTTGCAGAAATTGCAAGACGCGCCAAATCAGCCTGGAGTTGTTGCCTATTTCCACGATCAGTTGGATGAGATTGACGAGCCAGCACAACAAGTGCGTACACTTAAAGTGATGCACGAAGCCACCGAAGAGTACATGCTCGATGAAGTGGTGTTGCTGTTGGATAGCGACGCCAGTGAAGTTCGTTTAGCGGCACTTGAGGTCTTGGTGCATGCTCCGCACAGTGATGCGCTTGAGCAACGGTTGAATCGACTATACGAAAGTGATCAATCTGACGAAGTTAGCAAGCGAGCGTTGACCGCACTAACCAAGTTCAGAGAACAACCATAATCGTTTCTCGCTAACAAACCGGGCCTCTCGCCCGGTTTTTTGTTTTTATGCCAACCCTCTAAAAATTCGACATTTATCTGTCATAGTTTCGATTTCTGACTTACCTTTAACGAATAAGTAATAGACGTTAGAGTGCCCCCGCCATGGAAGAAAATATTGCTGATGTGCAGAAGTACTACGACCTGATCGCTGATTTCTTGGTGGAGTACAGTTTCCAACTGTTAGGTGCCATCGTAGTTCTGCTGATCGGTCTCTGGATCGCTAAGAAAGTAGGCATTTGGATCAATAACCTATGCTTGCGCCACCACGTTGATGTGACCCTGGCAAACTTTCTCGCCAATATGGTGAAGATCGCCATCATCGTGATGGTGGTCATTATGACCCTCAATCAACTTGGCATTGCCATCACACCATTTGTCGCAGCGATAGGTGCCGCATCATTAGGTGCTGGTTTGGCTTTTCAAGGCATGCTCTCTAACTATGCGGCAGGCTTAACCATCATTCTTACCCGGCTGTTTACTATCGGTAATACCATCCGAGTGCAAGGCGTTCACGGCGTGGTTAAGGAGATAAACCTTGCCACCACCTTGTTAGAAAACGAAGACGGCGAACTGATCCTGATCCCTAACAAACACATTGTCGGCGAAATAGTCCATAACTCTGCTGCGGCTCGAGTGATAGAGGCTGAAGTTGGGGTTGCCTACGATACGGATATCGACAAGGCATTAGCCGTGATCCGAGAAGCGATAGCCCAAACAGATGATAGTCAGGACAAAGCCAACAATAACGACAATGAAGCCACAGAGAGCGACACTTTAACGCCGAATATCGGTATCGACCGCTTTGATGACAGCGCCATTGTTATCGGCTATCGGGTCTGGGTACCCAGCCTCAGCTTTTTTGAGCGAAAATACGCGCTGAATAAAGCAGTCATTGACGCTTTACGTCGCGAAAACATCCAGATCCCATTTCCACAAAGAGTTGTCCATCAGTACAAGGATCCCGCGAGCTAATCCTGCTGTACTGCCGCAGATCAAAAAAGCCGACTTAACGTCGGCTTTTTCAGGCAATAAGTATTGCTTAGTGATTACAGCTTGGACCGTGCACGTGACCATGCTCCAGTTCATCATCTTTCGGCTCACGCACAGCGGCAACACTGCCGGTAAACGTGAGTGTCTTGCCTGCTAATGGGTGGTTGCCATCAACAGTCACTGTGTCATCACTGACGTTTGTGACAACAACGCGCACCGGACCTTGATTGGTTTCAGCGGTGAACGCCATACCAACGACGATCTCTTCAGTCTGTTGGAATGCTTCTTTAGGTACTTCCTGAACCATTTCGGCATGGATCTCGCCATAACCATCTTTTGGTTCAACAACCACTTCAAATTCAGTACCCGCTTCCATGCCTGTCAGCGCATTTTCTAACCCTGGAATAAGATTGCCGTGGCCATGTAAATACTCAAGCGGCGTACCTTCGGCAGAAGCATCTAGTACTTCACCACTGGCGTCTTTAACTTGATAATTAATCGATACGACTTTGTTCTCTGCAACAGATTTTGACATTTATTAACCCTATGAATTATATGTAATATATTATTTTTAATGGACTTAGTTAAACAAGTGAAGTCATAACTCACTCACATTTTAAGCCATCGCCTCATTTATGCGCTGTACAACTTTATAGCCTTTCAGGGTCATATATGCCCTACGTACTCGGTAGTCTTTTTCATCATGCCGTAACTCAATCAGACGCAGACCTTCCTTTTCATGCGACAGTCTGTCTGATAGCATTCTAAGGTTGCGGCTAGTTGTCGCTTTTGGTAATCCTAGCCTGTGAGATATATCGCTACTCGATACACCATCCTCACACGATACTTCCATAAGAATAGCGATGCCATTAAGCGGGAAGTCAAAGTGAAGATCTTTTAGAATCTCTGTAACTTTTATAAGTTTCTTACTAATTAGAAAATCTGCCCTAACAGAGTTTTCCACTGCTGCCGTTTTCGATAAATCATCCATTCTTTTATTTCGCTACATCAGTCGTTACTAATATCTGACTCCATTTTCATAAACAAAAACAGCGCTTACTTATCAGATGATTAATTGTCTTCGTTAAGAAAAGTCTGTTGTCAAAAGCAGGTAGAAACTCATGCTTTATAGAACAACGACTTTGTTCTCTGCAACTGTCATTTAAATTCCTGTGCTTATCAGTGCATGGTTCATGAGCTTAAACCCATGGTAAATAGATAGTGAGGCTAGGCCTAACAGCTATCCGCTCTACGGTCTTTCAAATCAGCCCGCTAACACCGTTAAGCATCAGCATTTTGCTTATCCCATTTAGTTATGGGCAGCAGGCAGTAATTTCAAGTGATAAATAGTCTGTTGCGGCAAAAAGGGTGATGGGTTGCCCTCAACCCAATCCTGGTGACCAGCCTGATAGAACTCAGAGAACGGATGTCCGCTCTGCCCAGTTGGCATATGAAATATGCCATCAGCTTCCCTACCCGGCGCTACCACCATACGTTGTGACGCGCCAAACGCTCGTCCCTGTATCCGAACTACGTTTTTCCGGTCTCCAGCAATTGCTTGTTGTGGCATATCAAGAAAATAGCCAAGCCCCGGTACCGCTCTGCTTAACGGGTGTTGCAGGTGAAGCTGATGGGCTAGCCCCCACGTTGCTTCGTCAGCCGGCAACCCATTAAGTGTAAGTTCACTAAATGCGGTGCGAGCGCTGTTTAGCAGCAGCGCTTCCCAACTCACAAACGCCGGATTAAGCAAGTGATCGGGCTGCTCACTGATCAGCAGCCATAATGGGTTATCAATAAAGTTGTCGATACGTTTTACGCTAAACCCTTGGTAGTCCTTCAATGTCAGTGCTTGATAAACCGGCCCTAGGCTGTTTTCAAGCACCGCTTGGCGATAAGCACTCACCAAACGATAACTGACAGACGACACTTCGGCATGCCCATCCCACTCATCTAGAATGGCTAACAGTTCTGCGGCAAACACGGGCTCAGGTTGAATATCAACCACATCCCGCAGATGGTCTGCCCAGCGCCCCAGCAACCGGTTTTCAGTGTCGAGTTGGATCGCCAACAGATCGGCCTCATTCAATTTGGTTTTAGCCGCTAAGCGCTCGGCAATGGTGCCAGCTCGGATCCCGATGTCGTAACCACCATCACCAATCAAAGGGTAACGTTGATCCATTAACACCTGCGAATTAGCCGTCCACAAATAGCCGTCTAACTCATCGGCGACCACGCGGGGATAGTCTTCTGCCGCACGATACCCCTGCCAGTTACCATCCTGTTGTGACCAATCCTGTACCCACTGTTTATCTAACCAGAGGCGATCGGGGATAGCGCCAAAAACACTCCAGGAAAGGTTGCCCTCGGCATCCGCCAGCATCATGTTTTGCGCCGGAACACCGCTGCGGCTGGCAATCGCTAAAGCTTCAGCACTGCTCAGCGCTTTAGACAGCTCCATGATCTCAAAGTTAGCCCCTTGTTGATCATGAGCGATCCAGCGATAGGCAAGCAGGTTCCCCTGTTCATCTTCACCAATCACCGGTCCCCAGATAGTTTCACGCACCGTAAATGGATTCGGGTGGTTGTTCACCATGATGATCTCTTCATGGTAATCAAATTCACGCCAGCCAGTGGGGGTCAAGTACTGGCTGCGGCGGTCATCCGTCACTAACCTAACCACCTCACTCCAGTCGCCATAGGTATTGGTAAAACCCCAGGCAAATTTTTCATTACTACCCACCACCATAGCGGGTGTACCAGGTAACGTAGCCCCGGTGACTCGGCGCCCGTCCTCCAGATACCAACTAGCGCGATACCAGGTATTAGGTACGCGAATGCCCAGATGCATATCATCCGCGACAATGGCAGCCCCATGATGGCTGCGACTGCCAGCAACGCCCCAGTTATTACTGCCAGGGATCCCTTCGTCCGCCCAATGATAAGCGGCCAGCGTATGACCTGGCGCTAAGCCGTTCAGTAGAGCAGCGATTGGCATCTCGGGCAAAGCCAGGCGGGTAGTAACGTCGCCCGCCAGCGGTGCTTCCCAATGGAATTTCGAATCGTCACCAATATCTGCTGGCTGCGGCCTGAGAAATTCAAACCAGTCAGCAGGAAGCTGCGTCTGCATAAAGTCGAGGGAGCGTTCATAGCTACCATCATGATCCTGCAGATCAACATACATAGAATAGAGACACAGCAGACTGTCTTCTGCAGACCAGGGGCGAACAGATTGCATCAACAGTAGATACTCAAAGGGGCGCGCGCCTAAACTGGCCACCCCTTCATTCACACCCGCGGTATATGAATCAATCACAGTGCGCTGTGCCTCTGGCAGCGCCTCGATGGTTTGCCTTGCCCGCGCTCTAAACCTATGGGTGCGCATTTCTCGATCCCAGTCCAGCGCTGCGCTACCAAACAATTCCGATAGTTCACCGGCAGCGTTTCTTCGCAGCAGATCCATTTGAAAATAACGATCTTGGCCATGCAGCCAACCAAGGGCATAAGCTCTATCCGCATCATTGGCGGCTGATATCGTCGGCACACCATGACTATCCCGCTCGATTTTTACCGCCTGCGTAAGCGGGTGACCACCCCACTCACCTTCTAATACAGGTAGACTGGCCGTCACCGCAAAATAGACCCCGCCGAACGCCAGCAGGGTTAGCACAAACGCCATCAGCAGCAATCGCTTAATGATTTTCATCGAATACTCGCAAACAAAGGAGATAACAATTAGGTCGTTAATAAAACTTAGCGCAGTTTTAACTTTAATTTAAATCAATCAGTTAGAAATGTGCCACGGGTTTGATATGACGACAATATTAGGGGTGACAACGGAATAAACAGGAGGAGTTTTACGGTGTTTACAAAGGTCAAACATGGCCCTTGTAGCAAGGGCCATCTACGACTCGGCTATTAAGGCTTTTTAACCCAGCCTGCGCACCAACCTTTTGCGTTCACCAGTTTACCTGGGAACAGATTGCAGGGACGCCATTCATCACCGTCGGTACCGGTGATATGCATACAATTAGCGCAGTCCTGTTCAGCATTTTCACTGGCGTGCACATACTTAAGTGCTTTCGCCGTCGCATCATCTAACGACAAGTGAGGCATGTCGCCAGCATGAGCAAATTGACGCAGTTGTGTTCCTACCGTGACTCCAACAATACCTAACGAAGCATATTTGAGGAAACGGCGACGATCATTTTGGTTAACGGGCATTTTATTATTCTCCGTGGCTATCCACAGTGTTTTTACTGTTGCCAGAGAAGAATAGTTCAATTTGAATAATTGGTATGTGAACTAACTCATTGAAGTTAATTTAGTTGTTAATAAAAAAAGGCTTCCATCAGGAAGCCTTTTTGCGGTCAAACATGGCCTATTCGTGGCCATGTCCAGAAAACAGTTGCTGGTAAACCTCTTCGGCTTCCATACCCCGACGATAAAGGGGCTCTAGCTGACGATGGGATAACTGACTGGCTTCATCAGCCATGGTTGGGTCACTTTCGGCCGCCAAGCGGGCGATCTTTTCACGCCACACAATGAAGTTACTTGCACTTGCCAAGGGAACCTCCTTGAAAATCAAATAAGAACTCTGGGTTGGCGGACTACTCACTCGCCAGCGAATAATTTTCACATTTACTTTGACAGTAAAAGTTCAAAAAGTGTCCAAAAAAATGGCTACTTTAACGATCAGTAGCCAATTTCATTTGATCGATCACATTGCCGAAACAAAGTCAGCAACGAATACAGTGCTAGATCACAAACAGCTCACAGAACAGGTTGACAGGTGTTGCTTCGAGCGCATTTTGATCCAAACAGAGGGACTCGATTTTGTCGCACCGCCCTTGTGGGAAGCGGGTTGCGAGGTTTTTTCTAAACTTAGATTCAAGCACCGGGATCCCCTCCTCCCGACGTCGACGATGGCCAATCGGATATTCTACTTCGATCTTTTCTGAGCAACTGCCGTCGTCATAAAACACTTGTACCGCGTTGGCGATCGATCGTTTTTCAGGATCGTGGTAGTCCCTGCTGTATGCAGGATCTTCAACAATCTCCATCTTCTCTCGTAACTCATCTATCAATGGATTAGCTCGATGAAAGCTATCTTCATAATGCTCTGCTACCAGATCACCGTACATCAAGGGCACCGCCGTCATATATTGCAAGCAGTGATCTCGGTCTGCTGGATTAGCAAGTTCCCCCTGCTTGGAGATAATGCGAATAGCCGATTCATGGGTGGTGATTACAATTTTTTCGATGGCGTGCAGGCGCTCTTTGACTTGCGGGTGCAATAATACCGCCGCCTCACATGCTGTTTGCGAGTGGAATTCCGCTGGGAAAGAGATTTTAAACAGCACATTTTCCATCACATAGCTGCCATAGGGGCGCTGCATCTTGAATGATTTGCCCTTAAAAGCAACATCATAAAAACCCCAGCCTGGTGCCGTAAGCACACCGGGAATCCCCATCTCACCGCGCATCACAATATCGACCAGCTTTACCGCCCTGGAGGTGGCATCGCCCGCTGCCCACGATTTGCGAGAACCGGCATTAGGAGCATGGCGATAGGTACGTAATGATTGCCCATCCACCCACGCATGTGACAATGCGGCCAGGATCTGCTCTCGATCGGCACCGTGAAGTTTGGCAACCACAGCGGTCGATGCCACTTTCACTAACACCACATGATCAAGGCCGACACGATTGAATGAGTTTTCCAGCGCTAAGCCACCTTGGATCTCGTGGGCCATGATCATCGCTTCTAACACATCACGCATCACTAATGGTGCCATACCTGAAGCTACCCGCTTCTGCGACAGATAATCAGAAACGGCTAGGATCGCACCTAAATTGTCTGACGGGTGTCCCCACTCTGCTGCCAACCAAGTGTCATTAAAATCCAGCCAGCGCACAATACAGCCGATGTCCCAGGCCGCCTTTACGGGGTCAAGTCTTAACTGGGTGCCGGGTACGCGTGCGCCATTGGGAACATGGGTACCTTCGACGATCGGCCCCAGATGCTTGGTGCACTCAGGAAAACGCAGCGCTAGCAGGCCACAGCCCAGCGTATCAATGAGACAGTTCCGTGCGGTTTGCCATGCTTCGTCACTGTCTACCTGATAGTTCAGTACGTAATCAGCGATCTCCTGCAAAATGTCGTCGTAAGGAGGACGTTCATTTAACTCTACATTCGCGCTCATCAGAATCTTCCTATTGCTATTCTTATCTATTATTCAGATGCGTAACCACACTATTTGGCTACGCGTTGTTCAATCGCTACGTAAGCGCGCGGCTCAGGCCCCACATAATCGGCACTTGGACGAATAATTCGATTATCCGCCCGCTGCTCCTTCACATGCGCTGCCCAGCCTGTAACGCGGGACATAACAAAGATCGGGGTAAACAGTTTGGTTGGGATGCCCAGATAGTGATACGCCGAAGCATGAAAGAAATCCGCATTGGGAAATAGCTCTTTTTCCCGCCACATCACCTGCTCACAACGCTCTGACACTTGATAAAGCAACGGCGAATCAGCCTCTTCAGCGAGCCGTTTAGACCACGCCTTGATGATCCCATTGCGCGGATCTGAGGTGCAATATACCGCGTGCCCAAAGCCCATCACTTTGTCTTTGTTAGCAAGCTTTTCCAGCAACAGTTGTTCGGCGTGTTCAGGGCTATCCATCTGCTGGATCAATGCCATCGCTGCTTCATTTGCACCACCATGAAGTGGCCCGCGTAAACTGCCGATGGCGGCGGTAATACAGGAGTGCATATCAGACAAAGTGGAGGCACAAACTCGCGCAGTAAAGGTCGATGCATTAAATTCATGTTCGGCATACAGCACTAACGACGCATGCATCACCGATTGATGCAACGCACTCGGCTTCTCTCCGTGGAGCATGTGTAGGAAGTGGCCGCCGACAGAATCATCATCGGTCGCTGTTTCGATGCGCTTATCGTGATGGGAATATTGATACCAGTAACAGATAATCGCAGGTAGCAGCGCGATCAGACGTTCAATCACTTGGTCTTGTTCAGCAAATGTCTGTTCCGTTTCCAGGTTACCAAGTAGCGAACAACCGGTCCGCATCACATCCATGGGATGCGCAGTCGCGGGGATCCGTTCTAACACCTCTTTCAAGGCCAAAGGGAGCCGCCTATGGTGACGTAAGCGTGCGTTAAACTCTTCCAACTGTGTCAGCGACGGTAATTCACCGTAAACGAGCAGATAAGCGACCTCTTCAAAGCTCGCATGCGCCGCCAAGTCAGCAATGTCATAACCACAATATGTCAGGCCAGAGCCCGATTGGCCAACGGTGCAGAGCGCAGTTTTACCAGCCACCTGACCACGCAGCCCTGCGCCACCCAGTACTTTTTGTACCATGATCCGATCCTCCATAAACTTGTTTGTGATGGTGCGATACGTGCCGCCCATCGATTTTTATCTGTTATGGAAGTCACTGTATGTAGGGTACAGCGACCTATATAGCTTCGATGTTAGAGTTAGTTGTTATCCTCGCTGTACAGCGCATCCAAACGCTGCTCAAAACTGTGATAGTTGAGAAACTGATAGAGTTCCTCCCGTGTTTGCATTTGTGGCACCAGATCACATTGATCACCATCGCTCTTAAGGGTTTGATACACCTTCAATGCGGCAGCATTCATCGCCCGGAATGCGCTGAGCGGATACAGCACCATGCCCACACCAGACTGTGCTAACTGTGGCAAAGTAAACAATGGTGTTTGGCCAAACTCGGTCATATTCGCCAAAATAGGGACATTCAATGCGTTGGCAAATGCAGCATAGTCGTCCAACGTATGCACTGCCTCAGCAAAAATGCCATCGGCACCAGCTTCAACACAGGCTTGGGCACGCTCAATCGCCGCTTCAAGCCCCTGCTGGGCAAACGCATCGGTACGCGCCATGATAAAGAACTGTGGATCGTGACGAGCGTCTACCGCCGCCGCAATGCGATCAACCATCTCCTGCTGACTCACGATCTGTTTATTAGGTCGATGACCACAGCGCTTCTGTTGCACCTGATCCTCTATATGAACAGCGGCCACCCCGGCACGTTCCATCTCCTTTATCGTGCGGGCAATGTTAAACGCACCACCCCATCCGGTATCAATATCCACCAGTAAGGGCAGATCTGAGGCTGCCGTGATTCGTCTAGCATCGGTCAATACATCATCCAGGCTGGTCATGCCCAGATCGGGTAAACCATAAGAGGCATTGGCCACCCCTGCCCCGGACAAGTACAACGCCTGATGACCAGACTGCTCAGCCATCATGGCGCAATAGGCATTAATGGCACCGACCACTTGCAGCGGTGTTTCGCTATTTAGGGCACTGCGAAATCGTGCTCCGGCTGAACTCATAGTTTGGTTTCCTTTTGATCGGGCGCTTTGGCAGTGCTTGCAGGCGTCAGCCTTGTGTCATCAACATCTGACATATCTTCTGCAAGGGTGCGTTCAATATTACGGCGAGCGGTTTGGATATGGCGCTGCATTAAGAGAGCGGCGAGTTCTCCGTCTCTGGCAAGCAAAGCTTCATAGATACGTTGATGCTCGGCCAACGCTTGTTGCGGCCTTGAGTGACGGTGACTGCCAGTGTAGCGGTAGCGACGAACTAGCTGATAGAGCTCGTCACAGAGCAAATTAATCAGGCTTTGATTACCGCTGCCTTGGATAATGCAGTAGTGGAAATCGAGATCACCTTGTTGGTTGAAGTAGCGCTTACCCTCTTGTGCGTCGATATACTCAGCGTGTTGAGTAAGCAGCTCACCTAAATCTGTTAGCGCCTGGTCACTCATCTGGCGAGCAGCTAAGCGACACGCTAAAGCTTCCAAACTTTCACGAATAAGGTAAATTTCTGCCAGCTCTTTTAGATCTAAATCGACCACCTGTGCGCCCACATGGGGGATTTTTCGCACTAGCTTACGCCCCTCCAGTCGATTTAACGCTTCTCGTAACGGGCCACGACTGATGCCATAGGTAGCTGATAGTTCAGCCTCCTTCAGCTTACTGCCAGGCGCAATTTCACCCTTGACGATCGCTTCCTGCAAGCGGAAGAAAGCATCATTATTTCGGGTTTGCGGATCTGCAATTATTGTTGACAATATAAAAGTCCACGCAGGATATCTATCTATAAAATAGCGATATCAAACAGACATTGTCAACAATGCGTCGTGATTAGCGGTTGTCGTTATCAGGCAGTTTTTGGTAGATAGAACAGATCAGGCAGGAGCTTTGCACAAAGTGGTCAACCGTATTGCGGTAGGCACGAATATGATACGGAGAGGGACCCATCTTCTGCTCAGCAAATTTTAAATACAGTAGGTCGAAGCCGTTTACGTTTAGATCATGCCAATCTGAAGCATCTATGGCAGTGACTAGGTGATTCTGAACATCCTTATAGCTGCTATAACCCCAACTTTGAGCAACGGCTTCCCTTAGTTTACTTAAGTGGTATTTCGGTTGGTCTAAATGAATATATTGTTCACATAATACGTGGGAAAAACGCGATACAACTTCTGAATAGCTAAGGCGAAACTTCGTCATATGATGCTCCGAAAACGAAAATTCTCATTGAGAGCGCTCCCCTGTTCGGGAGCCGGAACTCAACAAATTCAATTACGTTTTGTGCACCTATCACAAGGTAAACAAGAAATACCATTGTGAATACAGCAGGTTACAAACTAAAGGCATCTCTAATTTAAACACCTGGAACTAAGCATAGCTAAGAAATGGACAGCAATACCTTTTAAATTGTAATAAAAATAAAATATTTTCGAATGTTCATGTCGCCGAATAGCGCTCCGATCTCTCTTTATAGGTAGATCTATCGGTGTTTGAGCACATATAAAGCAGTTTCGGCATCAGGACTGACCAGTACAAACAGCAATGTTGCACTGATCATTCGTTGTAAGCGGCATAATCACAACAAAACGCTCGTCAAGCCAGTATCAGGACTCTAACCATACCTCTTTGGCCCACTGCCAAATATCCTGCCAGCTGCCTTCAGTCAGCTCACCGTCCACCCAATGAACGACTTCCCCCTCCGGCGTCATACAATAATAGGTACCACGATCAGCACAAATTACTATCAGGTGGCGCTCTACCCCTTCTGACCATGCGGTCGCGGTGACCTCTGGTAAGTGGGTGTGCAGATAGGGATCAGAAGCGGTGACTGGCTCAATGCTGCCATACACGACATCACTCACCTCCTTTAGGAAGGTTTTCAGATCGCGAGGCATAGGTAGCAGGATCTCTTCCTCAATCACCACAAGATCATCGTCATCCGGCAGTTCAACGGGAACCGGCACGGACAGGCTGACTTCGCGCAGGCGTTCTATGGTTTCTTGCATTGCTCTACCTTTTTGTCATTCCCATCACTGCCAACATGAGATGGGGTATGAACTGTGATTAACAAAGATTGTTAGTTCTATGGCTAAAAACTTATGCCGGCGATTTTGGAGGGCAAGTGCCGAAGAATCAAGTCAGTATGACAAAGAGACACTGACTTGTAGTGGTGACGCGAGTTATCGAAGAGAGCATTTAGCTCTGGGTGAGATCATTAAGCTGACGTTGATAGTATTCAGGCACCGCTTCGGCCTTCTGCAAAAGGTAGATATTATCTACCTTGGTTCTGCAAAAAGCTGCGAACGTCGCGATACTAATACCGTAAAAGCGTAGTAAACGAAAAAATGCACGGCCATTCATAAATCACCTGTTCTAACGAGTGTGGGGCGAACCCACATTGAATGCGCGAAGCATTCAAACAAACGCAGATGACAAAACGATGACCGAATTAATAGTTATCGTTATTTTTGCAAACGTTTTTCCAGCTCGGCAACACCTGCGGGTAGATCGACATTGACCCCTAACTCTTTCACGCTAGAGCCTAGGGCATGTACCGTTCTAAACAGGTGATGAGTACGGCACTGCTCCCCCATCTGGCCAATACGAATAATATTGGGTCCAAACGAGCCCGATATCTCCACCCGATGTTTAGCTGACATTAATGCCAGAATCTCAGGCCCGGTGGTGCCGTTTGGTACGTTGATACCTACCACCGAATTCAGTCGGCTGTCAGGCTCGACATACAGGCTCATACCTAACGCTTCAATCGCCCCCTGCAGTGCCAAAGAACAGCGCTCATGGCGCTCGAAACGCCCCTGCAAAGTTTCGCTGCAGATCAGGCGTAACGCTTCATGCATAGCCAAAATACCCGACACAGGTGCCGTGTAGTGATAGGATTTTTTGTACCAAAACTGATCCGCCAACCGGGCATCTAAACACCAATGCCGTAGCGTATCTTTACGTGATTCGATCAGCGACCAAGCTTGTTCAGAAAACGCCACCAAAGACACACCAGGAATAGAGGACAAACCTTTTTGGCCGCCGGTAATTACTGCATCAACGCCCCACTCATCCATCGCCAGTGGCATGGTGCTCAAGGTACATACTGCATCCGTTATCACCAAACAGTCATGGGCTTTGGCTAACTTACAAATGGCCGGCAAGTGACGGTTGTAGACCGTATTAGAGGTCTCCCCCTGTACTATGGTCAAGACCTTAGGTTTATGTTGTGCGATCAGTTGTGCAACCTGTTCTACATCAGCACAAAAACCATCTTCTACCTCAAAGCGGATCACCTTGGCTTCGGTACGCTCTGCCATTTCAGACAAACGGTGACTAAAAAAGCCGTTGCAAATGCTCAGGACGGTATCGCCAGGAGCAACCAGATTCACCACGGCCATTTCCATCGCTGCAGAGCCTGGGCCTGCCACCCCTAAAATATGCCGGGATTCGGTTTGAAAAACATAACGCGACATCGACTTAACCTGCTCGATGATCTGCGACATGGTGTCACCCAGATGATTGATCACAATGGAATTTGCCGCCGCTACCCGGGCAGGAATAGGCACAGGGCCCGCTCCCATCATCAACAGCGGCTCTTCAGGCAAAATATTATCCAGTGACACAATATCGGTAGGCGCTTTTACAAACACTTGATTTCCTTAATCTGTCCAACCCAAAACTCAGGCCGTATCAGTTTTCTCTGCAGTAAATTTAGCCGCCTATCATATCTGGGTTTTGTAGCAATGAGTAAACAAAAAATTACGTTTTACGCTGAATGAATTTAATCGAAGAAGTTGCGAATGGGATCTTTATTAATGTAGGGCTCTGCGATGGTAAGAGTGGTGAGAGAAACCATCGCTCCCTCACCCTTGGCATGGCTTCATCAGCAATTAGATAGCGCCATGAACCTCTTTCTTAGCTGATGTAGCATTGGCTAGCATCTCATCCAGTGAGAGCTGTGCAAATCTCGGCGCATAATCTTTCAACTCGCCGAACACTTTCAATACTTTGTCGGCCGCTTTAAGCCCTTTGAAATCACTCTTTTCTAACCGCAACTCTTCCGTAAGCTGAGCCCACACCATGGCATCCCACGGTAGTAGATAGCCACTAATACCATTGATCACCGTCTTCGCTTCACAATGGGCATTGGGCGCCAACAAAAAGATAAACGCATCATCAGCAAAATCCTGACCATAGCGCTCAAGCAGCAAGCTGATATCTGCGATATCGTCGAAGCCGCCAACGATCATTTTTAGCTTTTCTCCCTCTGCCAGTAATATTGCATCGCGAAGCAACTTCACTGGTGCTTTGCGACGACCTGAATCATCGGCGATCTCACCATCGATCAGCACCAACTCACCACGATAGGCATGCAGACCAGCCTGACTTGTTTCCGCCTTAAAGTTGGTGGTAAATAACGCCCCTTGCGCTTCATAGCTATCCAACAGCATGATTTAACTCCTAAAATATTAAAGTGATACCACTGCTATATCAGCAAGAAACAAACCATCTACCCGCCGTAGTCAGTTTTAGTAATTAGGCTAAATTTCAACATGTTGCGTGACAACAAGACCTATTACCTATTGTTGGATTTGACACAACACACGCGGAATTTGGCTGATTTACTGCAAATTGTTGGCCGTCCAGCTAAACAACCCAACCCCTAACCCGCTGGCGGGACTATGTAGATTAAAGGTGTGGCTCGACGCCGTAGTGGCATCAATATTGATAGAGGAACTGATAGGAACTGATAGGAACTGATAGGAATTGATAGAAGCTGAGAGTAATTCAAAGAGATTAATAGCAGTTAAGAGGGCTTAACGTGAGTTAGAGATGCAGTTGCCGCTAAACTGAAAGCCGCACGAAGAGAAAGATAGGCACTGCAGTTAAGACTATTAAGGTAACAGTTTGGAACGCTAAACCGCCCTCTCCTGACAGTCGGCATAAGCAGCTAGATAATGACAACAGATAACAACACAGACGCCGCGCAAGCAACAAAAATTGCCGCACAGATAAATAGCATGAGTAACATGGCCGAGTTACTGACTCTTTTTGAGATCGGCTTTAATACGACGTTTATAGAGCGTCACGGCAAAGAGGTTTACAAGCGCTTTAATGGCCACGTATTACAACAGCAACCGGCTGATTGGTTTGATTATCGTCGTTGCCTCAAGCGTGCTTATTGCCATATTCAACGCGACTATATGCGCTTAGAAGGGCGTGCCACCTGCCATGGATGCACCTCGTGCGATCGTCGTTAACAGCCCAGCCACCAGCTAAAAGGTTAGTTAATTCAATTAAGTAACATCACAAAGTAAACAATAAAGTACGATTTGACAGCGCGGCTTTATCCCCCACAAATTGGGCGTTTGGCGTAATCACTCCTAAAGTGATGTCCAAATTATAAGCGTTGGCTGACGCCCTACGTCAGACCGAAGCAATTGAGGGGGACAGCGGTGAAACAGTGTCGCTATGTATCGAAACAGGCAGACTCAGATGGCCTTATCATCTGGAGTGACGAAGAACATCAGGTATGGCATGACCTGATCACTCAGCAGCAAGCGGTGATGCCTGGTAAAGCCTGTGATGAATACCTTAAAGGCATGGAAGCGCTCGCCCTCCCCACAGATCGTATTCCACAACTGGATGAGATTAATCGTGTGCTCATTGCAACCAGCGGCTGGCAGGTTGTGGCGGTCCCCGCACTGATCCCATTTGAGAAGTTCTTCCAGCTGCTGGCAAACAAGCAGTTTCCCGTCGCCACCTTTATCCGCAGCCGAGAAGAGTTCGCCTACTTGCAGGAGCCTGATATCTTTCACGAGATCGTCGGCCACTGTCCGTTACTCACAAATCCCGCCTTCGCCCATTTTACCCATCGCTACGGTCAGATCGGTTTGGCAGCCACCCCACAGCAACGGGTATATCTGGCAAGGCTATATTGGTTTACCGTCGAGTTTGGCTTGGTCAACACCGACGAAGGCTTGCGTATCTATGGCGGCGGCATTCTGTCATCACCAGGGGAAACAGAGCGTGCATTACACTCTCCAGACCCCGAGCGCCTGCCGTTAAAAATCCTCGACGCAATGCGCACCCCTTATCGTATTGATATCATGCAACCGGTCTATTATGTGTTGGATGATATCGACGAACTGGTCGAAATTGCTGAAATGAACTTGATCGCTAAAGTCGACCGAGCGCAGAAACAGGGGCTATTCCCGCCGCGATTTGCCCCCGTAGCGCAGTAAATTAAAGCAACGCGCATTCGGCGCTAATGCTATTTGTTATCACCATTGGACACAGGAACAGCTATGTCAGATCTTGCAAAAACTAACTGCGAAGCATGCCGCGCCGACGCACCGAAAGTCACTGACGCAGAGTTAGCAGCCCTAATCAAAGAGATCCCGGATTGGGCAGCCGTTAGCGAAGACAGCATCTTGATGCTCCGTCGGCAGTACAGCTTCAGTAACTTTAAGAAAGCGATGGCTTTTAGTAATCGCGTCGGCGATCTCGCTGAAGAGTATGGCCACCACCCAGCAATTTTAACCGAATGGGGCAAAGTCACGGTGACATGGTGGACACACAAGATCAGTGGACTACATAAGAATGATTTCGTGATGGCTGCAAAGACCGATTTAATTCCAACCGACTAGTAGGCGTGTCGAGTTAACGATCCTCCGCTTCCCCTCCCAAAAATCAGGACGGTACTATTCGTTAGCACTGTCCTGATCAGGCTGATCCAAAAATGGGTTTAGTTGAGCTATTCGCTAGCCCTGTCCTCGTGAGATTCAGCCCCCCTCACAACGTCACCAAATTATACATAGCTGCGGTACCTTCAAAGTGCTTCGTTTCTAGTTCGTTGAATTAAAACAACTAATATTAATGGTCTTATTATTGCACCGTTGTCGTAATGAAGGCGTTCTGCCTGACTAAGGCTAGAGTGATTAAGTGGGCTACTGGCGCTAAATACTAATAAAGGGATGTTTAACCATGAAAAATTTCGTTTCTGTATTATCAGTATTACTGCTGACAAGCTGGGCGGGCATTGCACACGCTGGTTTGATGGGAGCAACGGTAGGCGCAGATTTTTACTACCCAAACGACACCAGCTTGTATTGTTCCAATGGCACTAAAACGGTAGACGCTACGGTTGAATATCCAACAAGCTGCAGTGGATTTAGTGTCGTAAGCATTGATGTGAGTGATACTCAGGTGATCGTCGGACACTCAGGCAACAGCTTTGCGAGTGGCAGCTTTAACGGCTTTGTACTTTCAGTACTCTCTGATTTATCCATTACATCGTTAATGTATGATGCTGCGGCAAGTACCTTAGGGGTCACCTCTTATGGTTTTGACGCCAGCTCTGCCTATTTCAACTTTGCCGGACAACTTAATGGCACCGCTATTTTCGATATTAATTCTAGTACTAACGCGGCCGTTCCTGCACCTGCAAGTATTGCGCTGATCGCGCTGGTTATTGCTGCAATGGGTTGGCATCGTAAGCAAGCATAGATGTTTTCGCTTCAAGCCATATGGAAGCTCCTGTAAGGGAGCTTTTTTATTGGTATCTTTGTAATTACTTGATGACTAAAGAAGCAACAGGCCGATCACTTACATCAACCATTCCGGCTGTTACAGCACTAAAAAAACCACATAAGTTATGCAGGGTGAAAGACCTACTCTCTAGTCGATAATAGAGGCATGATGTACAGAACCACTTACACAAGGTACGACATTCCAATTGCTGTTTTTGCTTGGCGATAGTGGCCTGTAAATTCCATTAACGGTAACTTGCATCCTCAACAATCAGATGTGGTTATCGGCACGCATCAATTCAGTTAATTAGTAATGAGCATCAGGAATATATAGATGAGAGCTTTCAACCGCATCAGTACACTAGCCATTGCCGCAACCGCTCTCACATTTGGCTCAACATTGTCCGCAGCGCCGACACCTTACCACTCTGCGCCAGCCGCTAAGCAGGCGGTAGAATTTGCGCCGGGAATCATCTCTACCAAAGACAATTTTGAGATCAACACTGTCTTCAACAAAGCGGGTGATCACGTTATCTTTGCTCGCTGCCATGACGACTTCAGTCAGTGCACCATGATGGGATCTCATTATAAGAACGGTCAATGGCAACCGCCCGTAGCACTGCCATTCTCTGGCGGCTATTTAGAAGCCGATGCCTATTACAACGAAGATTACTCAGCGATTTACTTCGTTTCCAAGCGGCCAATAAAGCCAGGCGCAGCAGTTAGCAGTTCAGTGAATCTTTGGCGTGTGGCGCTAGACAACGGTGTCTGGCAAACGCCCGAGTACCTGCCAGATCTCAGTTCTGACTCGGATGACCTGTATCCCTCAATCACCGCCAACGGTGATCTCTACTTTCCCTCTTTTCGCGATAACCAACGTCAAATGTACGTAGCGAAGAAGACGCCTGCTGGATTTGAAGAACCAAAGCCCTTACCTGCACATATCTATGGAAAAGACGCCAAAATCGGTGACTCTGTCGTGCTTCGTGATGGTAACACCATTATTTTTAGCATCTCCGGTCGCAACGACAGCGTCGGCAAAGGCGATCTCTATATCGCCGACAAAGTGGATGGGATCTGGAGCGAAGCGAGAAGCTTAGGCGAAAAAGTTAATACGCCAAACCATGAGTTCACACCGATCGTGTCACCCAATGGCGAATACCTGTTTTTTACCCGTATCGAAAACGGCCGAGGCAATCTCTATCAGATAAAGCTAAGTGCGATTTTGCAGTAAGCATCAAGCTGTCGGTTGCATCGATGCAACCGATACATCACTCAAACAATACACAACTTCATCGCAGTTTAAGTACTGAACCAGCAAGGCATCTGCTTTGATTTCAAGGCGCGAAAGCTATTAGTAATAGTTGCCACCGCACTACTGGCAGTGCTCGTTCAGATACATGGCCTGCCTTCTTGCTCACTTTCCGAAGCTAATACCCTGGCGCAACCAACGGCAACGTGCCGAGCACAGCATAGATATTAATTGCTAAGGCATTAGCACTGCTGACAACCACGGAACTTGCATCCCTCCCCACTTAGGCTCATTTAGACTTGCCACTTTTTCAACGATAATTGACAACGTTGCGCCGCCAAACCGCGATATATAGGGGTTTGAAGCACGGCTCTGATGACGTAACGATTTGTTTACCATTTAACCAAATCGCCTCACTTTGCTCCCTCCGCTATTTTCGCGACAGATTGCAGTAATTAGCCCTAACTTAGGTTCAAACAATTACAACGCCCATTAAAAAGAGGTGACTGTTCCCATGGCTAATCTCAACCCGATGACTGATCCAGTTCTTAACCCACTTGGTACTGACGGCTTCGAATTCGTCGAATATACAGCGGCGGATACCGCCGGTATTGATGCGTTAAAACAGCTATTTTGCTCACTCGGCTTTACCGAAGTGGCAAAGCACCGCTCAAAAGCGGTATGGCTCTATAAGCAGGGTGACCTTAACTTTATCGTTAATGCAGAGCCTGGCTCGCAAGCGGAGCAGTTCTCACGTATTCATGGGCCGAGCGTATGCGGTATGGCATTCCGTGTTGCCGATGCCGGGGCAGCATTAAAGCGCGCTATCGCCCATGGCGCTACTGAGTATGTTGGCAACCTGGGCGCCATGGAGCTTAAGATCCCTGCCGTGTACGGTATTGGCAAAAGTACGCTCTACTTTATTGATCGCTACGGCGACAGCAGTATCTACGAAGTAGACTTCAAGTTTTATCCAGACTGGCAGCACAAGATGGAAAGCCACCAAGTGGGGCTTTACGAGCTGGATCACCTCACTCATAACGTGATGCGTGGCAATATGGATAAATGGTCACACTTCTATGAGCAGTTAGGTAATTTCCGTGAGATCCGGTACTTCGATATCGAAGGTAAACTCACGGGTCTGAAAAGCCGCGCCATGACGGCTCCCTGTGGCAAGATCCGCATACCGATAAATGAATCTTCTGACGACAAATCGCAGATCGAAGAGTTTATCCGTGAATACCACGGCGAAGGGATCCAGCATATCGCCATGACCACAGATGATATCTACACCACAGTACAAACCCTCAAAAATCGTGGCGTGGAGTTTATGTTCACACCGGACACCTACTATGAAAAGGTCGATACCCGAGTTCCCGACCATGGTGAAGATGTCGCTCAGTTGCAAGCCTTGAAGATCCTGATCGATGGCGCACCTGAAAAAGATGGGATCTTACTTCAGATCTTCACCAATACGGTGATCGGGCCGGTGTTCTTCGAGATCATTCAACGCAAGGGAAACCAAGGCTTTGGCGAGGGCAATTTCAAGGCATTGTTTGAATCTATCGAAGAAGATCAGATCCGCCGCGGTACATTGAGCGAGGAGCAGTAATATGGCGAGCCAACCGATCAACTTTCCCCGCACAGAGGGGCAGTGCTCTGCACAAGCCCACGCTGACTTTCCCGAAGAGGGATTATATGAACGTGAGGTGGGGCGCGATGGATTTTTTGGCTCTGCCAGCCATATTCATCACCGCCATCCGCCTACGGGTTGGCTGGCCTGGGAAGGCCCGCTCCGCCCCCGAGCATTCGCTTTTGCAAAGATCACAGGTATTGCCCCCGACAGCCCGTGGCGCACGCCCACTTTGCTACACAACGCTCACTGCCGCTACCGGCTATGGGACTGCAACGAAGCGATGGAAAATCTAGTACGTAATGCCGACGGTGACGACCTGCTATTCGTTCATGAAGGCGACGGCGAGATATTCTGCGATTATGGTCATATGACGTTGACCGAAGGTGATTATGTGGTGATCCCTCGAGGCACCATGTGGCGACTCTGCCCTCAACGGCCTATGCGCCTATTGATGATTGAGGCCACCGAACAAAGCTACCAGTTGCCCGATAAGGGGATGGTGGGTCGACACGCATTATTTGACCCTGCGGTACTGAAAACACCGCAGATCAACCAGACTTTTCTAGATCAACAAAACGAAGAACGTTGGCAAGTGCATGTTAAGCGCCATCAACAGATATCGGTGATCACCTATCCATTTAACCCGCTTGATGCGGTGGGTTGGCACGGCGATCTTTCGGTGGTGAAACTGAATTGGCGCGACATACGCCCGTTAATGAGTCACAGATATCACCTACCGCCGTCGGCGCACACCACCTTTGTTACCAAACACTTTGTTATCTGCACTTTTGTGCCCCGTCCGATTGAGAGTGACCCCGGCGCACTGAAAGTACCGTTCTATCACAGTAACGATGACTACGATGAAGTGTTGTTCTACCACGCGGGCGACTTTTTCAGTCGCGACAATATCACCCAAGGCATGGTCACCCTGCACCCGGCGGGTTTCCCCCATGGCCCCCATCCTAAGGCGTACAAAGCGGGTCAAGAATACAGCCGCAAGTTCACCGACGAAGTGGCAGTGATGCTTGACACCCGTGATGCGTTAGAAGTGTCACCGAAAGCTTCAGAACTGGAGAACCCTGACTATGTTTACAGCTGGCGCAATCACAATGAACTGGGTTGAAGTGAAAGCAGAAAGGAGCGCTAAATGAAGTTAGCCAGTTTGAAAAACGGCACTCGTGATGGACAACTGATCGTTGTGAGTCGCGATCTTAGCCAAGCGGTGACCGTGACAGAGATCGCCAGCACCCTGCAGCAAGCGCTGGATAACTGGCAAATTGTCCGGCCGGCGCTCGACACTGTCTATCAACAACTCAACGACAACGTGCTTGCCGATACCTTTGGCTTTGTTGAAAGTGCTTGTGAATCCCCCCTGCCCCGTGCCTTTCATTGGGCTGATGGCAGCGCCTATGTTAATCATGTCGAGTTGGTACGCAAAGCGCGCGGAGCCGACATGCCAGAGAGCTTCTGGAGCGATCCACTGATCTATCAAGGTGGCTCTGATTGTTTTCTGCCTCCCCATGATCCTATTCCGATGGCATCCACCGATTGGGGCATCGATTTTGAAGCGGAGATCGCGGTGGTGACCGACGATGTGCCGATGGGCGTTGCGACCAAAGATGCGGATAACCACATTCAACTACTGATGCTGGTTAATGATGTATCACTGCGTAATTTAATCCCCGGCGAGTTAGCCAAAGGGTTTGGCTTTTACCAAAGCAAACCATCCAGCAGTTTTTCTCCTGTGGCGATAACCCCTGATGAACTAGGTGATCATTGGCAAAAAAGTAAAGTGCTGCGGCCTCTGACCAGTCACCTCAATAATGCGCTATTTGGCGAGCCGGACGCAGGCACAGATATGACCTTTAACTTTGCCGAATTAGTTGCTCATGCCGCGAAAACACGGCCACTGTGCGCAGGCACCATTATAGGCTCAGGCACAGTAAGCAATTATGACCGTAGCGCAGGCTCAAGCTGTATAGCTGAAAAACGGATGTTGGAAACCGTTGCAGAAGGTAAACCCACAACGCCGTTTATGAACTTTGGTGACACCATTCGCATCGAGATGTTTGATACCGCCGGCCGCTCAATTTTTGGCGCGATCGAACAAACCGTGATCCCGTTTCCACAGGAAGAATAGAGGTAGCCATGGAATATACACTGTACTCATATTGGCGATCATCAGCAGCGTATCGCGTGCGCATCGCCTTAGCATTAAAGGGGCTGCGCTATCGTACCGAGCCGGTTCACTTAGTTAAGCATGGTGGCGAACAACATAGTCAGCAATATACGGCGCTCAACGCCAGTGGTCTGGTTCCTACGCTGGGCACTCCCGACGGTGTACTACGACAATCATTGGCGATCCTGGAATATCTTGAGGAGCGTCACCCAGCCCCCGCCTTGTTACCCTGCCAGCCGCTCAAGCGTGCACAAAGCCGCGCATTGGCCTTAGATATCTGTTGTGAGACCCACCCGCTGAACAACCTGCGGGTGCAGCAATACCTAACAAAAAACCTAGGGATAAATGACACAGAAAAACACAGATGGATGACCCACTGGATGCACAAGGGTTTTGTGCCTACCGAACAGCAGCTCGCAGAAACTGGCGGCGTGTTTGCAGTGGGAGACACGCCCACGTTTGCCGATATTTGCCTGATCCCGCAAGTCTATAACGCCAAGCGATTTAACATCAGTATGGAACGCTTCCCTCGCATCACCGAGATCTGGTCACGGTGCAACGAACTGGAGGCATTTAAACAAGCCGCACCCGAGGCGCAAAACGATGCCGAGCCGTTACTGCTGAAAGCGCAGTGACATTGATTCAATAGATAACTTAACGTAGGCTTTCTGCCGTCAAAGGAGTTGACCGCAGAAAACAGCGTGTTCATGGAGTGATAGCAGCCCCGATAGTAGGGTGAAGCTGTTCCCCACTTTTAAAGCACCATCCCACACGCTTAACGTCATCTTCCTGCTGTTTTTGTTCATCACAGGTAACATCGGTATGTTCGGATTATTCAAGAAGTTTGATGTCAATCTTTGTCCTGAAGTCAAAGGACAGATACTGCTTGAGGGCAAGCCAGTGTCAGGCGTAAAAATCACGCGTAGCCTAACGTATTACTACGAGAACGAACGCCTTGATTACACCACGACTGACGATAACGGGCAATTTTCATTTCCAGAGGTAAACATCCGTTCCCGTAAGCCTGGCAGCATGTTTGATGTCAGCCGCACCTACCAAGAGATCTTTGCCGAGAGGTGTGGCCAGAAATATAAACTTTGGCGCTCAACATTCCATGGCATAGAAAAGCGTCCAGAGTATGAAAAGAAGCTGGGTTCTCTTAACTGCGACTTGACATCCAAACTAGTCAAATTTGAATTCAAAAATAATAAAAATTCTAACATTGATTTTTTCGCAACTAGCTTGGCTCGTTGGTCTGATGACTACAAGCTCTTTGAAGAGTTCGACAGGGTAAGTTAGTCAAACGACGCTATAGGACAGCATCGCGACAACCTAATAAAAAGCTAATATTTGGTTTATAAATCAGTGACGTTGATTCGATAAATATCTTCGCGTAGACTTCCTGCAGTCAAAGGAGTTGACCGCAGAAAACGGCGTGTTCATGGAGTGAAAGCAGCCCCGATAGTAGGGTGAAGCTGTTCCCCACTTTTAAAGCACCATCCCACACGCTTAACGTCATCTTCCTGCTGTTTTTGTTCATCACAGGTAACATCGGTATGTTCGGATTATTCAAGAAGTTTGATGTCAATCTTTGTCCTGAAGTCAAAGGACAGATACTGCTTGAGGGCAAGCC
>NZ_SHLY01000001.1:0-345849 GCF_004284785.1 Corallincola spongiicola | reverse complement strand
CTTAACGTCATCTTCCTGCTGTTTTTGTTCATCACAGGTAACATCGGTATGTTCGGATTATTCAAGAAGTTTGATGTCAATCTTTGTCCTGAAGTCAAAGGACAGATACTGCTTGAGGGCAAGCCTGTTGCAGGTATCAAGATAACCCGTAGCCTCACTTTTATCGAGGGCAAAGCGCAGGTTGATTGTGTGTCCAGCGACGATAACGGACTTTTCAATCTACCGGAAGTCAATATCCGTTCAAGTAAGCCTGGCAGTATGTTTTCAGTCGAACATACCCGACAAGATATAGTCGCTGAGTACAATGATCAGAAATATCGCCTCTGGACATCAATCTACCCAGGAATTGGAAAGAGCCCCGAATATGCAAAAAAGCTTGCTTCACTTAACTGCGAACTGACATCCAAACTTGCCAAGTTTGAGTTTAAAAACGATAAGAATCCAAACCGCGACTATTATGCCACCAGCATTTGTCGCTGGGATGATGACTATAAGCTCTTTGAAGAGTTCGACAGATCTAATTAACCATAACGAGTAAAGGACTACGAATATGGCTATGTACACACTAAGCCCCAAGCTGGCAGCAGAATCAGCTGCCTACGCATATGCTTCAAGGTTAGCTACCCGTGACACGGTAGGCGAAGACGCTCCACCTATACTCGACCGAGATTTCGATTTCTCCGGCAACCTGATCCAAGGTGTCAGCGGTACCCTACTTGAACGTCTATTTAATCACAAGACTGGCTTTGGTGTGATTGGCCGTGGTAGACCTAACTCTCCCTATGCAAATCACCACATCGTCGCTATTCGCGGCACAGCGTCAGGGCGTGATGCCGTGACCGATCTGCACTGCGGTGTTACCAATGGGCCAAATAATAAGCGGATCCATGCCGGTTTTAATCACAACTTCCGTTCCATGAAGTCGAACCTGACAAGCTATTTCAGCGCACCAGGGATAAAACTTGGCCCTGTTCACTGTGTTGGTCATAGCCTTGGCGGCGCACTGGCTAACCTCACCGCCAACTGGCTGCGAGCCAACTACCATGTGCCCGTCAGCGTCTATACCTTCGGTGCACCGCGGGTTGGTCGAAAAGATTATGCCAATAGCACGCAAGGTGAAATGGAGAATATCTACCGTTGCGTCCACGGTGCCGATCCTGTGCCCATGGTACCAGTCTGGCCATTTGTTCATGCGGGTGCGGATTACAGATTGGATGGTGCCAGAGGGATCAACCCGGCAGCGCACAAAATGGATGGCTATATCGAAAATGCTGGGCGGTTTAATGACTACACCCAGATGCATATAGATTCAGTAGGAAAACAACTAACCCCTGTGCGCTTAAAATACAGTGATCGGCATCAGGTCAGCTTCTCTGTCTACTGGCAAGAGCGGATCAGCAATGCGCTTATCACATTACTAAAAGATGCAGGCTTTTATACAGCGGTTGTTGCTCAAGCGGCAATCGGTACAACACTAACTATCTACGATGTGATCGCACAAAAATTGGAAGACATCGCCCGTATGTCCCCTGTTTATGCAGAGCAAGAGCTGGGATTACTCGGTTGTATGCTGACATTTGCAGGAAACAAGAAAGCGGTCAAAGCTGCCGACCTTACATACACTTTTATCCGTTGGGTACTGCGACTGACATTAGAGAGGTTGTTCAAATCAGCCAAATCGGCAATACAAATTGCTAGCGCTGTTCCTGCTTAGCAATTTGACTGCAAGGGGCTGTTGGGTCATTTTTCATTGACCATAGCCCCTTGTCTCCCCGTTAGATAAAAAACTCCCCGTTAAATAAAAAACCGTCTTCGTAGAGATGTGCATATTGTCTGCACATTTTCTTGTTTATATATACCCGCTCTCCACTCACCAGGGATCAGGTGCCGAAAAAGTGGAGCAGTCGACCATAAGCCGCCCTCGTTCGATCCCTACAGTCGGGCTTGGGTGGCGCCTTTACTAGCTATTCAATGTGTCTTTTCTGGTAGTTCTGAATGCAGCGTTTCGCCACGGTTGGTACCGTACTGTAACGACAATCCGTTTGATTCTATGCGATACCAAAGATGCTGTCTGACCACAAACAACTGGCCACTTTTTAACAGATGCTTCTGGTTAGTATCAGCGACCCTAACAACAATCGTAGCTTCACCTTCTAACTGGTGGATCAACGCATCCGCATCTGGATGGCAAGTCCAGGGGGAGACACCTTTAAAGCGCCCCATCCATACTCTGCCATCGTCAATAGTATCGAGGATCCAAAATTCAGCATCACCGTTTTCACTCACCCAATCAGCCGTTCTTTTTAGGGCAGCGGATAAATCGTGACTTCTCATGGTGGGCACCTGTCATTTGATTAAGGTCTCACCTTCAATCTTAGGATCGAAATCAGTTCACAGAGACAAATTCTCTCGCTGGTCAGCAGTTAAAAGATGCTTTAGCTTAAACTGCATCAAGAAATATAAGGAAATTCCCCATGCAGTTCAGTGTCGCCACTTCACCCAAGCTAGCTATCTGTGGGCTGAGCCTCTCAGCGTTATTGCTATTAAGTGCTTGTGAACGCCCTTTAACGGAAGCACAAATACAAGACGCGGCGAACTGGCAAGCATGGGTAGAAAAAGAGAACAGTCACAGCAAAGATGGCCAGCACTCTTTTCTCAATATCCGCGATGCCCGCTATATGCGCCCCGGGGACACAGTCAGCTTAGATATCAGCCTAGGTGCCGAACAGGTCCGCTGGCAGGAAGAAGACAAAAGCAATGAGATAGCAAACAGCTCACGGTTAACCCTCTCATTTGATGGTGAAAATGCGCTGATATCGGAAAAGGGCAAGTTTCGTCTAATAACGGCGGATGAAAAATTCTCGCTTCCTAATGATGAGCTATTTATCACCGTTGGCGCCTTGCACGACAGTGGTTTGCGCGCGTTTATCCGTGATCCTAACCATCCCAAAGTAGAAAACTTTAAAGGCCACCACTACTACGATTACAACCCCAAAATGCGTACCACTGCCAGCTTCACTGCAGCGGAGGAACTTAACACCGTCTCTTTTCAAACGGTGCAAGGGCTAACAAACACACTGGTGAGAGTGGGAACTGTGGCTTTCAAATTAGACGGTGAATCCGTCACGATGTCGGCTTATCACGAATCAGGAGAGCCCCCGCTTGATTACCTGCTGTTCCTGTTTAAAGACCAAACCAATGGTGACACCACCTATGGTGGTGGACGCGAACTCGTTGTGAAATTGGCACAAGCCCCAAGCGAAGGCTTCATCATCGATTTTAACTACACGTTTAATCTCAATTGTGCCCACAGTACATTCTGGAACTGCCCAATTATTTGGGACAGCCCCCTTGAACTCGCTATTACAGCAGGCGAAAAGCTACCCTACGACTACGAATAGAACTCGCGATTAAGAAGATTGTATTGTTAAGGCGGAGTTGGCTCACTACTTGTTGTTTTCCTGCAGTTCGCTAAGACGCTGGCGTTCCAACTTTGCTAACAGGTTCGCCAGGCCCTGTGGGTTGCGCATAAACTCTGCAAACGCATCTAACGCCTGTTTCGTTAATTCAGGTGATGCCTCTCGATCAAAAAACTGAAACAACTGATCCGCTTCTTGTAATGCCTGCGCACTACTTTGCAGTACAGGGTTATCAGGCATGCTCGCCATTCGATGAGGCGGCAATGTCATGATCGCCGCATTCACCCGACTCTGTACAACGGGATCGCCCATGTGTCGAAGAAACGCACTCACGGCAGGGTTGACCATCCCGCCTCTCTTAACCAACAAGATATCGGTCGGTGCATTCTCCCCCACTGACAGATCAGGCGTTATGGTAGGAAACGGAAAAAATCCAATGTCTGGCTGGAGCTGATCGGGGATCTGATTAACGAAAAAGCTGCCCATAAGCAGCATGCCGGTTCGTTGACGAAAGAACAGCGGTAGCACTTCATCCCAGCTATAACTAGCGTGCCGTTCTGGAAAATAGCCTTTGTCTAATAGTTGTCGCCAATAAAGAAACGTCTTAGTCACTCGCGGATCGGTAAAACTTACCTTGCCCTGCAATAACTGCTGGTGAAACGCGGGTCCATTCACTCGCATATTCAAGTAATCAAACCAGCCCGCTAGCGTCCAAGGGTGCTTGCTACCTAAAGCAAATGGCGTGACTCCGGCGTCAATGAGCTTTTCGGCCACGGCCAGGAACGCTTGCCAAGTTTGGGGCGGCTGCAAGTCTAGGCGTTTAAATAGCGATTTTTGATAGTAGAAGCCCCAACCGTAATGTGAAAACGGCAAACCATAAATATGGCCATCACTGCTTACGCTGCTTAACACACCTGGGGAAAACTTATGCGGCCATTCGGCTGACGGCCATAACTTATCCAGTGGCGCTAACAACTGCTTGCTTGCTAGAACATCCATTGGCGTACCAGCAAACCAAAAGAAAACATCGGCGTCGCCATGTTGCCCTGCCAACATACTGGGCAACAAACGTTTGTACTCTTCATGGCCATAATGCCTAACGCTAACTTGGTGTTGCGGATTCAGTTCGCGAAACCGCATGATCTCATTTAACAAAGCGCGGTTTTGCTGTTCGCTGACCGGCATCGTTGCCAACGTGAGCGGCTCGGCAGAGGGTGCCGAATATAAAAGAAGCAATCCAAGTGACAGTGTGAGTTGTAGTATTCGCATCCATTCTAATATGGCAGATGCTCAACAATTTGTGACAATACATAGATGGCAAACGGGATCCAGAGAGCATTTTTGTGCTTTGTTGCACTTTCCTCGTTGTTGACTACATTTTAATCAAACCAGGAATTATCAGTCAGTTAGATTGACGCAGTCCACTTAACAACGTTTTCAGTAAACAGATAAAGAAGCAAATAAAGACACAAGGAGGTGAATACCTAACAAGGTGAGGCCTCCCATGTTTTTGAACGCGAAAATTAGTCGATTATTGCTTATTACGCTGCTGCTTTTACCCTCCTTTCAAAGTAACGCTGATCAAGATAGAACCACCGCAAGTGCATTATTAGTGCAAATCGTTTCCTACTTAGCTAAACAGGGGCATAAGTCTTTGCTTAGCTTTGAAAATTACCACTGGCATGAGGTAAACGCAGCAGCGCGTTGGTCGCCCAGAGCCGGACTGCAAGTCGTTAAATTAGGCAGAAAGTTCTTTCTTATGGGGGGAAGAACACCGAACAATTCTACCATTCCAGGCGATAGTGTCATTTGGGGGGATGTATGGGTCAGCCAAGACAAAGGAATAAGCTGGGATCAGGTTGTCGGTAGCAATGACCAGGAGCATTGGCCAGCCCGAGCTTACTTCAAAGCCGTCACCAAAGGCCGCTATATCTATGTATTGGGAGGGCAGAATTTCAATCTGGCCCCCTGCCCCAACGATGTCCCAACATGTCAGGAGCAGATGCCTTCATCGGACTTTTTTAATGATGTGTGGCGGAGTAAAAATGGCAAAGAGTGGCAGTTGATGACGGCCAACGCACCGTGGCAAGGCCGCGCAGGGCTCAGTGCTGTCGCCATGCGCAATCGAATATTTGTAATCGCAGGCTCCAAAAACGACGACACAGCGATTGTCGGCCCCAACGGCCCCGCACGAAAATACTTTAATGATGTATGGAGTAGTCGCGATGGTAAAGAGTGGAAACAGCTCACCGACAATGCACCATGGGAACCTCGAGCAGGCGCTGTAGCGTTAACCAAAGATGGCTATATCTACCTGCTAGGGGGTGAAAATGGCTTTCTTTGTCAGCCCCAGCCTAACTGTAAACCACCCTACTTCAATGATGTATGGCGATCTCGAAATGGCAAGAACTGGGAGTTAGTAACCGCAGATGCAGCTTGGTCAGCGCGTCCAGGTCATCAATGTGCAACTTTGTACCATCATATTGTCTGCTTCGGTGGTTTTGGCCTGCCGCAAAACCCGCAAGATATTTGGGTAAGTCGCCACGGGTTACACTGGCGGAAAGTCAGCGACTCTCCGTGGAATAGCCTCAGCCCCAGTGAGATTAAATACGATTTCGCGGTCTTAGTCGACAAACAGGGATATTGGGGGCAAACGCAGGCAATTTATACATTCGGCGGGGATCGGGAGACCTTCGATTTCTCCGATCCTGCCAATTATCTCCGGGTTGATAATGATGTTTGGCGCTATGCTTCTGAGCATTTTCGCTAAACAGTCATCACCAAAGTGGCTACATTGTGTCACGCCATTTAATTGAACACCCCATGCTGGGGTGTTGTTCTTTCGGCCCCACACCTGTCTCCGCAATCATTCTCATGGCATTTAGCAGTTCGGCAACCCGCCCCGAATGATCTCCCATTCCAGCATCGTCTAACCGGCCACGGTACTGCAACTCTCCGTGGCAATTCAGACCAAAGAAATCAGGCGTACAGATTGCGCCGTATGCCTGTCCAACTAATTGATCTTCATCCACTAAATAGGGAAAATTGAAGCCATATCTTTTAGCGAAAACTTTCATATTTTCTGGCGAATCAGCCGGAACCGATTGGTAGTCATTGGACATCACCGCTAACACATTAATCCCCTCAGCCATCAATAGGTCGGTGTCTTGTGCTAAACGCTCAGCGATGCGCTGAACATAAGGGCAATGGTTACATATAAAAGCAATCAATAAGCCTTTATCGCCGAGCTGTTCACGCATACTAAAACGATTGCCATCAATATCTTGTAAGGTGAAATCTGGCGCTTTCCAGCCGAAGTCACAGATAGGTGTATCAAGTAGCATCGCTCAAATTCTCCATGTTTCGAACAGGCCAACCTATGAGACGATTGTCATCTCATTGAGTGTAAATTCGTCTACAGCGCCCTCTGTTGCGGCCATGTAGTCAGCCAAGTGCTTGTTGCCCATGTGGGTCTGCCACAATTCACGAGTTTCCCAATTTTCATAAAACATAAAGTGTGCTGGGTTTTCATTGTCCTGATGCAGGTCATAGTTGATGCAACCCTGCTCGGCTCGGGTGACATCAATCAACTTTAAAAGCTCGGCTTTCACTAAATCTACTTTTTCTGCTTTAGCGATAATATTAGCAACGATAGTTAGGGCCATCTCTGTTTCCTCTTCGGGTTAACCCTTATGTGGGTTGATTTAATCAGCCATGAGTACGCTTCGTTTAATCACGAAAAACACCTCTGCGCTTACCCAGCATAAACGCTTTATTACTTGGACCAAGGTGGTCATCCGGTCGCCGGTGCGCCAACAGATGAAAGCATAGTTTTTAATTGAGACTATTAAAATAGGGAAAATAATGAATCATTATCAAATATATTTTAATAATGATCCGTCATCACTCTGCTACGAATGATGCCGACAGGCGCAATATCTATTAGTGGTAGGTAGCCAAGCAGAGGCACAACTAAAAATCCCGCGCAATGACGGGATTTTTAGCTAAATAGCGCGTTAATAACTATTCATCACCACTGGCAACAAAACGGTAGATCACAGCACCAATCACCGCACCAACGATGGGAGCGACCCAAAATAGCCACAGCTGGCTAACGGCCCAATCACCGACATAAAGCGCGACACCGGTACTACGTGCCGGATTAACCGAGGTATTTGTCACCGGAATAGAGATCAAGTGAATAAGCGTCAGACACAAGCCAATAGCTATGGGAGCCAATCCAGCAGGCGCTCTGGAATCAGTAGAGCCCATAATCACAAATAGGAACATCATGGTCATCACGACTTCGCACACCAGCGCCGCGGTTAATGAGTAACCACCGGGGGAATGTGCGCCGAAACCATTAGAAGCAAAACCAGAGGAAACATCAAAACCGACAGCGCCACTGGCGATAACAAACAGCACACCACCCGCAGCTAAGCCACCAATCACCTGAGCGACAATATATGGCAGTAGATCACTTGCCGGAAAACGCCCTCCGGCCCAAAGACCAATAGAAACCGCAGGATTAAGATGACATCCGGAAATATGGCCAATGGCATACGCCATCGTGAGTACCGTCAAACCGAACGCCAGCGATACACCAAGCAAACCAATACCCACATCTGGAAATGCAGCCGCCAATACCGCGCTACCACAACCACCGAGTACCAGCCAGAATGTACCAACCAGTTCCGCAATATATTTTTTCATCCGTTCAACCCTTATATAAAATCCTTCAACCCTGACGCTATGCGCATTCCACCGCACAACAGATTCAAGTGTAGAAGGAAGTTTCAGGAATGGGTTGCTAATTCAGCATGTTATCTCGGTAATTACCGATTTGAATGCTGATCCATGCCGGCATAAAGAGTATTACTCCTATGATCCAGTGGATGCGGGCTGCCACCACTCAATTTTGTTGCGAGAGGAGTCATTGCACCAAGCAAACACACAGACTTCGATGATTTAACATCGGCCACCAGCGGCCATCGCCAGCCTGACCTGTGCAAGCAGTGCAATTAGGGGGTTATCAACGGGGACATATAAGTTTGGGTGGCAAAATAGTCAGTTGACCAAATAGAATAGCCCCCGAAGGGGCTAACAATGGAAGGAGGTGCAATATCAGACGCGGTTTGTCATCAGCCTACTGACTTAATTAATTTGTCTTCCAACACGTCTTTGCCGCTGAAAAACCAAACTAACGGAAACCGGTACGGCTGTCGCTATATCCGACAAATTGGCTATTTTTCGCAACGCTTCGATACCCGCCTCTAAGTTAAAATCTTTAGCGGAGATCACTACAGGTTTAAATGAGGTCACCAACAATCTATCTTTGCTAAGGCGGGTCATCGTCAGCTCTGCGGTAAACTGTTTTTCTTTTCCATGCAGTGACAGTCTCAACGGAACCGACAGATTGTAACTGTCTCCCGCGTTCATCGCAGAAAAGCGGCTAATGGGGATCACCCCGCTAGCATCAGCGGTAGCAAAGGAGGCCACCTCAAACAGCAGCTCCTTCATGCGATCATTTCTTATCGGAATATTGGTTTCGACACTACTAAGGTCAATCGCTAAATTGACCGCACCACTTTCCGCAACGCTACCCGAGATTTGCTTAAACTGATGAACTTCACCAACTGAATTTTTCTTTATCGAGACAAAACTCACTACCGATTGGTCGTTCATCAGCTGCCATTCAGCCAACACTGGGGCCGAAATAAACAGCGCCAAACACCATATCAAAAATCTACTTTTCATCGTCATGCCCTTACCATCGCACATTTGACTAGAGGCAGCAGAAGCAAATACCTTGCGCCAATACCGTCAATATACTCAACATAGTACCCTAACTTTAACGGCATCCTACAAAACAATCTCAACTGATGCCGTGAGGATCAAAGGGCAAATGCCCGGTTTTCACCAAGATAATTGTTTCCTCTTCAACAAACGGATAGTGCTGGCTCATGTGCGGGCTTCTTATCCAAGTGCCCTTAGGATAACTACCGTGCTCATCCTTGAACTCGCCCGATAAAACCAATATCTCTTCGCCACCAAAGTGACGGTGGGGCTGAAAGCGCTCACCCGCAGGCCATCTGACCAAAGCAATATGCTCATGTTCAAATTGATGCAGCGGCATCACCTCTAAGCCACCAATACCCGGTTGCCACGGGGTCGTCGAAGTGTCGATACGTACCGTTTGCCCATCGCGGCTATCAAACTGGTTTAACTTAACGAAAATGGTACACCCCTGCTCACTAAACGGTGCATGGGCACTCCCTGGTGGGTGACGCAAATATGTACCCGCACCATAATCACCGCTCTCATCAGAAAACACACCGTCGAGTACAAAAATCTCTTCTCCTAAAGGGTGTGGGTGCGGACTAAAGCACGATCCAGCTTCATACCTAACGATACTGGTCACATGTCCCGCCTCCTTATCATCACGCGCCAGAGGTTTACGCAGCACACCAACAGAGGGACTGGCGATCCAATCCAACTCTGCAACGTTAATCACCACTGCTTGTTTAAAGTTCATGTTCAGCATCTGTTACCCCTGCGCTTACTCAAAATGTCACACTCTCCGGATGCGGTTAGTAGTTGCCACGTCATCAAATCGACTGATTAGCCACAGCCCTGCACCTGCACCTGCACCTGCACCTGCACAGTAAAAGCAAAGGCAAAGGCTGCCAATACTACAAATCAATGGCTGCCGATTATTCGTTCTCAGCGTCTCAGCAATGACATAAGCTGACTCATTTAGTACTTTTAATATCAGACCGAAAATTAGCATGACCGCTCACTTAGTTATAATCCTGTGGTTACCAAGAAGGCTCTTTAGTCAGTGCAACAACCATTTAGTTACTCACACAGCGCTAAGCTAATCGCGGTATAATCCAGTTAAGTAGGATATCCGCTCTTTCATCAATCACCTCGGACACCTGACATTGCGCAAAAACCTGTCAAGAAATAAACGTCAATCCCGCACAGATAGCAAAGGACTACACCCGAGGAATAAACACAAAAGAGGGTATGACTTTCCTCTTCTGGTGAAGAGTTATCCGCCACTGGCCCCCCACGTTAAGCCCAACGCACACGGCAACCTTTCCATTCTATTTGCCGATCCAAAGGCAGTAAAAGCTCTCAATGCTGCGCTACTAAAGACCTACTACCATACGACGGATTGGGATATCCCTGACGGCGCTCTGTGTCCACCAATTCCCGGCAGAGTAGATTACATCCATTATGTCGCTGAGTTACTTGGCATTGATGAGCCATCAAAGGATCAAACCAAAGACGGGCCGACAATATCCATGCTAGATATTGGCACCGGTGCCAGTGGCATTTATCCGATACTGGCTTGCCAAACTTACCACTGGCACTGCGTAGGCAGCGATATCAATTCCCAATCACTGGATAATGTCGCCACCATCATCAACAACAATCCATCACTAAAAGAGCGCTTCTCTGTGCGCCTACAGACTGATAAGAATCAATTCTTCAAAGGGATCATTAAACCCGGTGATATTTTCGATATCAGCGTGTGTAATCCACCGTTTCACGCTTCACCGGAAGAAGCACGTAAAGGCAGTCAGCAAAAACTAAACAATCTCGCTCGTCATCGGGGCGTCGACGATGCCGCAGGCAAAGTTAACATTGCCTCACCCGCTCTAAATTTCGGTGGGCAGGAGGCAGAGCTATGGTGCAAAGGGGGGGAACGCATGTTTCTCAAAAAACTCATCAAGGAGAGCCGCGACTATTCATCTCAATGCCGCTGGTTCAGTAGCTTGGTATCCAAAATTGACAATGTAAAACCCGCGAAGCAATGGCTGCGCAAGCTTGGTGCTTCTGACATTCGAGAGATAGAGATGGCTCAAGGCAATAAGATCACACGGGTACTAGCTTGGACCTACCGCTAACGTAGCAGCGCTGAAAGCTGTCATCTTCATAATCTTGATGCACGAGGCGGTCTCAGCCGAAATAGAATGAGCCTCCATTGGAGGCTCATTCTATGAGAAGTCTCGCTGTATCACTTCTGCACTAGCACCTCTGGCGCATTTACCATGCCATAGACCGCTAGATTAAAACGTTTTGACTCGCGAGCGTCTGCCAGCGTCGATACGATGATCGACTTGGTTTCACTGTCTAATACTGCGAATGCGCCTGCATTTAGATAGAAATCGAGATAGTCGACCACCGCCTCTGCTTTCACTTCGTCGTCGCCGTCACTGCCTTCCCAAAGCATTTCTAGGTGGCTGATATCTAATTTAACCCTCGCCTGATCTAGGGTATATGAACCACTATCATCGACAGTACCTCGCACCAAGCCATTGCCAATCAGCTTATCGAATGCATTCAAGGTCGCAAACTGACGGGATTCGGTCATTAGCTCTAACTCTGGCGCGGTCAACGAATTGGCAGCTAGTTCCCCGGCAGGCGAATAATCCGGCAGGAAGAAATTAAAGACTGTCGGAGCGCCTAATGCTCGCTGGCCGATATCAAAGTTGCCTACTCGTAATATGGTGGCGCCCGCATCAAAGCGATCCGCAAATTCATAGTTCAAGCCATTTTCAGAATCGTCTAACGGAATACTTGAATGTGCAGTTAAGAGTCGCATCAACGCAGTCGCTCGCAGTATCGGCTCTTTCACTTTGCCGAATGTAGATGATGCCGTCACACTCGGATTACGGGCTTCCGGATCTAATAGGATCGCTTTGACCATCGCCTTGAGATTACCCGACGTACCGTAAGCATCAGACACTCGCTTAATATAGCCAGCACTAGGATTGGACGTCACCAAACGCTGTATCAATATTCGGCCAATATAAGGCGCAGCACTGGAATGGCTCGCTAAAGCCGTAATAACGCTACTGAGTTCCTCATCGGCACCCTCTGCAGACATATCGCTTGAAGCGGGGATGATCAAGGTTTTACCCTGATCGGTAAACAGTATTTTTTCACCAAAATCATGATGCTGAGGAAAGAACTTCATCGGCTCAGTCCAACGATATTGAGTCTCTGGCACCCCGCCGCCGCCCAAACCAAATTGGGTATTGTCGACCATCTCTCCATCAATATTCCGGGCGCTCATGGCCAAGCCGGTAAAGACCCGAGCCATCTGTTGAATGACCTCATTGTCGTATGTGGCAACAGGAAGCCCATCACTACCTAGACGGATAGCGCCATTCTTTTGCCGTTGCACCAAGCCAAAGCTAAATAGCTGCATCACTTCACGGGCATAGTTTTCATCGGGATAATAACCACTAGCAGGATCGGCTTTCTTATTACGTAGGTGACTTAACCACTGCCCCATGGTCGCATGCCGTGACGCATCTTCAAGTAGATCCCGGTATGAGCCAAATGCATTCTGGCCTAACAAATCCCAATAATCGGCCAGTCCGCGATGTGCATTACGCAGTATATTTACCGAGTCTGAAACAACCAATATTTCACTTAATGCAAAAGCCATCCGCTGCCGCAGTTGATCTTTAGCATAAGTGGCTATAGTCCAAAAACCATCTTGGCGATCTTCAAAGCCTCGGGTTTCAAATGCGGAATTAGAAGCATCGGTCAAAGCTAACAAAGAGGTCTGTGGCGCCATCATTTGCGCTTCAATCCAGGCATCATAAACCTGTAGTCGATTCGTTCCCGCTGAATCAATTTGGCTGCGCAATGCCTCATACTCTGCTGGTGTTGCACCGAACGTGGCCTGAGTCAAAAACCGAATAATATCCCGGTCAACATCTTCCGGCGTTAACTCCATCTCTTCTGGCGGTTCTACGCTTTCATCGTAACGAAAATGGGCACTGATCTCGCCCGCTGGATAATTTGACGTATGGATATTTAAAAACAACTCTCCAGCAAACAAAGCATCTAACATCTCCTGTCGGGTAACAAATATGCCACCTGGGACTAAATCCCACTCAAAGCCAGTTAATGGGCCTAAGGTCTCGATATCCTTAATCATTGTGCCCGATGGTGACAAATGAATATGTTGATCGGTTTGTACTGAGCTCAAATTGAAGAAGTTATAGCTGAGTTTTGCCTTGGTATTATCACCTTGCAAAATAAGACTCACGGTGCCGCTTGCTGTCGTTACTGCTTCGCCTTGAGGCCCGAACAAACCAATAAATACTTTGGCGTTTTCCGTTGTGTTTTTGGCATCACTAATGACAATTTCAGCGGTCTTGTTAGCGCCCAATTTATACTCTTCACTTGCGACTAGGGTTATCGACAAGGTTTCAGGCACCTCGTGCAAGCCGTCACGGAGAGGGAGAACTTCAATCACCCGCCGGTTCTGACTTTGCAAAAATTCAATTTCAGCACCGACAACACCACCATCACTGTAAACCAACTCGTAGTCAGCAGCAGATGCAGAGCCCTCGGTTTGGTCTGATGATCCGGCCACGAGATAAGGCAGCGCGAATGAACCGTTGGTGCTGTCCCGTTCAACAATAAATTTGGCTATATCATTGCTTTGCTCATACGCCTCAGCAGTTAAAGTTGATATAGAAACCGTTACAGGCACAGGGTCCGGAGTCGGATCGGGGTCCGGCGTTGGGTCAGGATCCGGCGTTGGGTCAGGATCCGGCGTTGGATCAGGGTCCGGTGTCGGATCAGGATCCGGTGTCGGATCAGGGTCCGGCGTTGGATCAGGGTCCGGTGTCGGATCAGGGTCCGGAGTTGGATCAGGGTCCGGTGTTGGGGTCGGATCAGGATCTGGCGTGGGCACAATAACCGAATCGTCGTCACTACCACCGGAACCACCACAAGCAATCAAACCTGATGCTAACCAAGCAACGACCAGAAGACGCAACAAGACAGAGCCATTCATTACGCGTCTCCCATATTTAAGAAATTCAAATTAGTGCTCTCTGCAAACGGGTCGGGAAAGTTAGTCATCGACGGAAAAACCGAACTCAACTCATCCATAGGGGTGCCCAACCAATGGGCGAGTACAGCCGAACATTGTGACGTTGCGGTTGTTGGGATCCATCGCCCTCGACCTTTGTTCTTGTCGGCATCTAAGCCCTGCCCCATCTGAAAATCAGGATGTGTACCAAAGAAGCGACTTCCATTCACAGCTCCGCCTAAAACAAGCGCATGCCCGCCCCAACCGTGGTCTGTGCCAGCACCGGCATCATTGCCATTTGGCGTAAATGTACGGCCAAATTCTGAACCGACATAGCTCAGAACTTTATCGAAGTCATTTTGGCTCACTAAGGCATCGCGAAATGATTTAAGCGCCGCGTTGAGGTCTTCCATCAACGCACTGTGATCAGCCAAAATATTTTGGTGGGTATCAAATCCGCCCATCTTGACGAAAAAAATCGGACGCTGATTGGTGCTGCTCGCTCGTCCGGCGATCATTTTTGCCACCGTTTTCAGCTGTCGGCCAACAGTCGTTGTATCAGCACCTGTCGCACTGAATATCCCGTCGTAATCAGTATTATTTGCTTCAGCGATACTGAACGCATCAGCCACTACCGCACCCGCAGTGATGCCTGATCTAAAGGTCTGCTGATACTTTTCCGACATCAAATGCGAAGAGCCCGCATTCATATATGCCTCAACCATCTCTTCGCGTTCAGCAAAAAAACCTCTGAGACTGACCTGTCCCTTATCACTCAACACATATGTATTTACTTCAGAGTCGCGACTTACTTGAAATGGATTAAGGCCCGCAACAGAGATCAACGGAGAAACTTTCGAATCAGGATTCCTATCACTTACTAATTCAGCTACACGTCCACCCCAGCCATAGCTAAAGCGCGACGTTGGTTCGCTTTGATACTGCCTTTGCTGATCAGAATGTGAAAAAAGTTGTGGCGGCAATGTAACCGTACCGCTTAAAAATTCTTCCCGAGATGTTGGCTCATGTAGGTTACCCACATTACAGATAACTCCCATTTCGCCAGCATTAAACATATCGGCCATATCAGTACACTGTGGGTGCATGCCGAAGCCATCGTAACTTTCATCATTATAAATCTGCGGCGGCTCGGATAGATTCAATGCAACAAGATCTTCTTTAGCAAGAGCAGCATTCTGTCGGCTCTCTTCATACCGCGTACGAAGTACACCATCCTCCTTGGGGGCAACCATATTGAAACTGTCGTTACCACCAGCCAGAAAAATGTATACCAGCGCTTTATAATCATCACCTGCATCAGCATTCTGCATCTCGGCCGCTTGCAGCAGCCCCGGCAAGCCAATAGATACAGCGGCCGTAGCCACTGCCGCTGATTGTGCTGACTGTATAATGAAGTCTCGACGAGACATTTTAGTTTTCATGAAATCATCCATATAAGCATGAGTATTTGTTGTTGACGTAAAAAACAAAAAGGCTTGTTTCTGTGCAGCAAGAAGCGCTTGAACAATGTTAATCTAATGTTATTAAGATGTTACGTTGGCGAGGTAAGATGAATGATGAGCCGGTTGAAAATCAATCAACTTTTCAGGTATTGAGATGTATATCACACAAATAGGGGCTGTAGACAGGCGGATAAATCCACAATTTTTCAATGGGTTAGACTGTTAGCGGTAGCAATCACCTAATGATAGGCGAGTAAAGAGAGGCAATACGAAAGTGATAATGCTAGGGCTTGAAGATTAGCCCTATATCCAGTGACTCAGCCTTAGGTTTCTACAGGCCACAGTGCCACGATAACTGACACCAAGGATGAGACGGATCTGATAGGATCGCATTCAAATGCTCAAAAGCCGTTTCCATCGCGCCGTCCAGTTCTGGACTGGGGAGTAAATCTGCCTTGTTCCAATAGAGCCGCCCAACTAAATGGCTGGTAGCAAATTGCTCCGCACTTGCAAATAGATTCTGCGCCACCCTACCGGCATCGATCAGATATCGCCAAGCATCCTCTAAGCTAACCATGCCAACGGTGTATGCACTTCGAACCAAGAATACGATCCGAGCGATATCAAACCCTTTAACGCCGCAATCTCTTAAACTCCAACAGTGTGGCTCAATTAAGCGTTTTCTATTGCGCCAAACGGTATCACTTTCAGCATCGATAACAGCCATATAGTCACGTTTATCAGCCAGAAGAAATTGCTGATTGATAGCAAAAAAATCCTTGCTGGCTTGAGTGGAATGAAGCCAGTTAATTCTATCCCGTAGCTCATTTGCCGACGTCACCTCGTAATCTCGCTCCAACATGAGCCTGAGTGACGTACAACGTTTTTCATTCTCTGGCTCAACCAACGCCATCGTTTGATATTGATTCATGCCGTTCTGCTGACACAAATGAGCGCACAAGCTCAATAGCCAAGTTTTCTGCGTCGAAGTCAACCATTCTGACGTCCAGCCTGCGTCCAGTTGTTGCTTATTCATTATGACCTCCTACGACAAGTGGCTCTTGTAACGCCTCTAATTGCTGAGTAATCGCCGACTGTAGCTCAGTCAGAGACGACTCTGGTGACTCAATGTTGTCACAACATGCGCGCGCTTTTTCCAGCCACTCTATGTGCTGAGAGGCTTCTTCATGCTGAAAACGAACAGCTTGCAAGTAAGCCTCTGCCGCAGCCTGGAACTCATTTCTTAGCTCCAATGCGTCAGCCTTAGCTTGATACAACACCCGTTCAGGCGCCAATGCCTCTAGGTTGAAGCAGAAGTCGAGAAAGTGACCGTCGTAAAACTCCATCGTAAGCCTGAACTCATTGGCTAGCCTCATGCCCAGCTCAGATGCATTGCGCTTATCTGGGCAGGTATTGTCGAATTGAAGGGCGCTAATCAAACTATTAAGGGCGGCATGTCGAACTGAATGACGCTGCTCTTCATTCAACTCAATGGCATCAAGATCGACGGCTCTCAGGTAGGCCAGCGCCTGCGCATAGCTTTGCAACCCGTACAAATCATTCTGCTCCAGGTCTAGCTCCTGTTGCACATTTGGCCAGATATACTCCACGAATGTTTCGTCATCAACTTTATCCAACGCATATACAATGACGTCCGCGATCACTGGCCAAACTTTTTTTCCATCTTCCAATCGCTGTTGCCATTCATCCCAAAAATAGTCCAGATCCATTGCTCGTAAGCACTCGCCTCTAGCCTGTTCTTTTCGATCGCCATAAGCGTGCGGATACAGTTGGATAACCTGCAATATTTCGGCATAGCGTTTACTCGCCAGTTGCCGCTCAAGAATATCTTCGTTATGTGGTTGTGATAATCGATGCTTCAAGTGCTCCAGCTGTTTACGCCAAGCTGACGCCAGCAATGCGCGAGCTTCAATATCCTGAGGAACTTGTTTAATGACCTGTTCCAGCAGCCCGATGGCCGACGGTAACTGTTCTAATTGGATAAGACACTGGGCATGAAGCTTTATCAGCGACGGCTCCCCCCGCGAGTCAACAGCCCACTCAGTGATTAGTTTTGCGGCAGCTACAAAGTCTTTCAGGCCGTAAAGCACACGAGCCTGCAACTCTCTGAACACAGGCCCATGGCGTTGGGTAAACTCAGTCTGATCCACAGCAATTAACGGTTCAACACTACTCAGGCAGTGCCATGCCATCTGAAACAGACCGCATCTCAAAGCGGTTCTGGCGACATAGGTGAATAGCGAAATATCTTCTGCGAATGCTGGCTGGATCTGACTCAGCAATGACTGAAGTTTATCCTGAGAAGGTCGACCAAAGATGCACAACTCTTCTATCGTATGGCGCAGTTCTAAATGCTGTATAAGCGGTTCAATGGCCTGAGTCTCATCGAATTTAAACTCATAGGGAATGCGCTGTAAACGGGTCGCACAATGCCTGCTAATAGCCTCAGCCAATCCCCGTATGGTCTCATTGAGGCTATTACTTTGCTCCGCAGACAACTTCAAGGCGTTATCTAAGTAACTCAGTACCTCTGGCGGCAACAACAGGTGCTCGCTTAAAAATTCCAGTGTACACAGCATGACCGCACTGCTCTGATCAAGATCCCAATACACTGGAGAATCAAGCAATTGCTTCCACGCTTCAGGGTTACCTCGCTCAGCGACATCCGAGTACAGTTGCAGCAGTGAATAACGCAACTGCTCTATTGTTTTCGCTTTACCTCGCGCAGCAGTGATCGGTTCAGAAATTTCAACGGCAACCGGCGCAACAGGATCCGAACGACTCGGATCCTCAAACTCTTCCTCATCACTTTCTGAGGCAAGTGGTTGTGGCTCCTGTGCACTGTTGTCCAATGCTGGAGATGTAGGGGGTTGGGGCGTAAAGGTTAAAGCATCTTCTTTGTTATCTGATGCCGATCCTGCGCTCTTCTTCTGACGCTTTGCTTCTTTCTTGGCGCTTTCGTACGCCTTACGCAACTGTTTGAACTGTTCTGGCTTATCTTCTGGATTGCACTGTTTAAGCAGCGTTGTATAGGCCAACTGGATCGTACGTTTATCCGAGGTTGGCGCTATGCCCAAAACTTCCCAACAACTCATACTCTGGTTCTCATTAATGCTTTAGAATGGGTGTACTTAAATGGCAAACAAAGCTGCACTTTCAGTGTTATTAGCTGTGTAGAGATCAGTCTATATCCGCATAATCTAACTCGACTTTTATCCTGCGCATCATTTGTTCTATTGCACTATTGTCGTGACCTTTCAGCACTTGGGAAAAATCTGCCAACATCGTGCCTACCGCTTCACGCTCTTTGCCTAGTTTTTCTTGATACAGGCGCTCAAGCTTCGCCATGAAAGTGGTGTTAGCTAGTTTGTCTTTAGGCAGGATTTTTAAAGCATTCAGTCGGGCAAAATTTTGCTCCAGCTGTTCGCGGTTCAAGTCATCATCGCCTTCGCTGACATAGGTACGATATTTCTTACCACTCGAAACCTCTGTCACCTCGACTTCCAGTACACCATTCAGATCGTAGGTGTAAGTCAGATAAAGCTCTTGGATCTTTTCTATCGGGCTTAAGCGGATCTTCAGCTCCCCAAGAAAGACATTGTCCTGCGGTCTGAAGCTTTCCCCCTGATAGATATGCAGTAAAACCTCTTTCTGAGCGGGGTGAGTTGAATACACCGAGCGGGTTTCACTGACAGGAATGGTGGTGTTCCGCTCTATCACCGGCAAAAATTCAGTTTGGTCATGACGGCCCAACACTTCGACACCCAGGGTATAAGGGCAAACATCGGTCATGATAACTTCGCGTAACGCATCACTGCGCGCTTTCACGCCAGCCTGAATAGCCGCGCCAACCGCGATGGCATGGTCGGGTTGATAGTGAGATTGCGGTATACGGGAAAAAAGCCGGCTTACTTGCTGGCGGAAAACCGGCATTCGCGTGGCGCCACCCACCATGATTAAACCGTCAATATCGTCAAGAGATAGTTCAGCATCAGACATCGCTCGATTCAGAGGGAATTTAATCCGCTCCATCAGCTCGCTACAACGTAATTGAAAACGCTCTTCAGATATCTCATAACGATATTGAGTGCCATCAACTTCGTATTCAAATCCAGCCTGACTTTCAGACGTTAAACGGCGCTTAAGACCATCACATAATGACCACAATCGACGCTTCAGAGTTTCGGGTAGATGAGAAGGAAGCGCTGGCTGATTAGCGATCAAATCTTCAACCAGGACGTTGGTAAAATCGTTGCCGCCGAGATGATTATCACCTGCGGATGCATGTATCTCAAAGGTGTTGTCAAAGACTTCAATCACCGAAACATCAAACGTGCCGCCACCTAAATCTAAGACAAGATAGGTCTGTTCAGTGTCTTTTTGTTCAAGCCCATACGCTAACGCCGCCGCCGTTGGTTCATTGATTAGCCGCTCAACTTGCAGTCCTGCGAGTTCGGCTGCTTGCTGTGTTTCTTGGCGTTGCTTGTTATTGAAGTAAGCCGGCACCGATATAACCGCCTCTTCGACGGGCTCGCCTAAGTATCCCTCGGCTTGCTCTTTCAACGCTTTAAGAACGATGGCGGACAGCTCCACAGGAGTATAACTCTGGTCACCCAACCAATAGGTTTTATCTGTACCGAGAAAACGTTTGAATTCTGCAACCGTCTGTTGGGGGTATATCGCCATGCGATCCTTCGCTGCTTGCCCTACCATCATGTACTGATCATCTGACAAACTGACTACTGAAGGGGTCAGTACATTGCCTGCAGCATCGGGTATCAGCTCAACTTCTGTATCCTGCCAAACACCAATAACACTGTGGGTTGTACCGAGATCGATCCCGACTTTCATTGCTCACATCCTTCTACTACGAATGAACAAACAAGGATTGATAAAATTGGATAGAAAACAATTCTGTTTCGACAGCGAATGTCGATTGTTTCTACGTCCTTGTATGGGGTAAATAGCACGCATTAGCGCTCACTTGTGAGGCTAACATTATCACGACACATTCGACAAATATCATAGTGTGACAATAAGTTACGATCTATGATCTATCCCCTGCTCGCTGCTGCTTGTTATTTTCCTTAGCACAACCATTCCATTCGTTCAGCTGCCAATAGCGCTCCGTAAACAGTGATTGTCCATTGGCTCCTGCTCGGATCCGCTGCGCATATTCAACTGACATTTCAGCATTGTGCGCGAAAGTACCGACAAACGCTCGTTGCTGGGAAGCATAAGCGCCGTAGGCTCTCTGGGCTAAGCTAAACTCGTCTTGGCCAAAGTCATAGTGTTGAAAATGTGCCTGATAACCTTGTTCAGAAGCCTGCTCCAACGAAGCGGAAATCAAATCAAAACAAGCTACGCGCGCTTCTCCTCCGGGCAAATATTGCTGCACATAGCTCATCTGGCTCAGCGCTTGTAAATAAAGGGCTATATCCGTGGGATAGCGATACCAAGTGTGGTTTTCTGCAACCGGATCAGGGCGCGCCCCAAGCTGATAAAGGCGGGCTTCAACCGCCCCCGAACATAAGGCATAGGGCCTGTCTTCATAGAAGCTCAACTTGGGCAAATCGGCCTGCAGCGAAGCGCTAAAACAGAGGCGATGATCCACATGGGTGCCCACCGCTAACGGCGCATAAACGCGGTCGATGCTCAAGTCACACACCAATCCACGCAACTGTGTTGCCAGCGTTGCGACGACGGCAGCATCTGCTGCGGCGATATCCTCCAAAATGAGCGAGCGAAAATCATAATAGGCTGAATGGCGAAATGGCGCATCTTCAAAGCCAAGTTCAAGCCCCCTCGCCTGCAATAGATTAAGCGCGCGGATATTCTCGGCCAAGCGCTGGGCATAGCTGTCATCCCCCTTGCTAAAAACGGTCACGACCGTCACATCAATACCCGCCTCAACATCCTGCATGATCTTGCCTGCGCAAGAGAAAACCACGTCATCAAAATGAGGTGAAATATAGAGATGTTTCATCGACACAACATCGCCCCGCCGACGGCATAACCCAAGGTCAATACCAGCACGCTGCGATAGGTTGCCAGCCGTGAGTCATTCGCCGCATAAACGGCGGCAATTTGCGCGTCATTAAACAGATAAACCGTGTCGATACCGCCTGCGGCGAATTGGTCGATAGACTCCAGCAAGGAAAAATCAGCCTGCGCGGGAAAATAGGAACAAGCACCGAGCGCCTGTGCTGCTTGCTTTTGCCCGCTATTAACTTCGCACGGCAATGCCAAAGCAATAGATGAGGGCGAATCAGCCGGCCTTTGCGCCAATGCCTCGGCCACCCAGCGGCTAAATTTATCTTCATCTTCGTCATGCGTCCGCGTGTGCTGAGGCAACAGCAAAGGCAGTTGTGCCAAATCGCGTTCGAAGGTCTGGTAATGGTGGCCAAAGCCTAACTTAATTTGGGTTTGGCCTACGTCCATCGCCCAGCCATTAAGCCCGATGCTCGCCAAATACTGCAAACCGCCATCAACCCCACTAAATAATGGGTTAGGCGCAGTAAATACCGGCTGCGCCACTCCGGCCAAACATGCCGATACCGCCGGGTCTAGCGCCCCGCCACCGCACAAAAAAACAGCTTCAAATGGCGCCGCCGGCAAGCACCGCCCCGCACTAAACATTGTGGCTAACTCACCTCGATGCAGTTGCTGCAACACGGTCACCAACATCGGCGCAAACCGCTTATCTGTCATTAATTGCCACAAAGGCCCAAGTTCGGTTTGTGCATCCCACAGTTCCAACGGCGTGATTGCTGGGGTATCAACAGGCTTAATGATCATAATCAGACTCGGCCAATGCCAACACCAATTGGGCCGCTTTCTGCGCACCATCGACCTGATAACTTACTGACACCCGGCGCATATTTGCCTGGATCTCAGGATCGTTCAACAGTGCAGCTAACGCTTGGCTACATTCGCTCACACTCGCCTGCTGAAGGTCGAGTACTCGGCCGATATTCTGTTTTGCAACGTAAAACGCTTGATGAAATTGATCATTACAGATGGGACTGATCAAAAGCGGAACCCCGCCATGGATCGCCTCCATCACCGAATTGGCCCCGCCGTGAGTGATCATCACCGCAGCGCGTTGCAACATCGATAATTGCGGGGTGTAGCGCGACAAGTAAACGTTGTCGGGTAGATCCACCAGCTCATCACTTCCCAGCAGGTCACTCACCGTGGCAACCAATTGCACCGGCATATCCCGAACCGCAGCAAACACCGTATTAAACATCTGCGGTTGGTAATAGATCTGACTACCCAGCGACATATAAATCAGCGGCATATCCGCGTCTAACCATGCCCAATCAAACTCTGTTTCATCACCGCGATCACACAGCGGGATCGATGGACCGACACATTCAACATCATTCGCTACCGGCCCCACTAGCTGCTCGGTGGTAAAGGCGATATTCAAAAATGGTGAAAGCATGTCACTGCTTTTGAACACGACATTCATGCCATGTTTCGAAAACAGCGCCTGCCGCTTGCTTTGCAACGAAGCCAGCGTATCAAGGAGCTCACTGGAGACCCGAGGATCCAATACTGGATTGAGTGAGTTGGATATAGCAACCCAAGGCAACTGAGCAGCATTGGCAGCAATCGCTGCACCATAGAGCATAGGATCGGTAATAATGATATCCGGCTTAAACTGGTTGATCGCAGCAGAAATACCCGCAACCCCCTCTTCTACCACGTCCACTAGCAACATCTCTATCCACTGCCTAAGCCACTGCGCATTGCTCACCTGTTCGGCAAATTCGCAGCCACGATTTGCACTCCTTGCCGTCTGAGCCAAAGGCTGACCCAATTGGCGCGGCAGCGAAGCGGCGTGCAGTTGCGCTGAAATGTCATGGGAGGCATAAAAACCAACCTCAACCCCGGCGCGTTGCAAGTGCTGTGCAACCCCAATATACGGATTGATATGGCCTTTTTCGGGGATCAGCGTGAAAAGAATACGAGTCATTAAATAACAACCTTATAGCGTTGCTGCCAATACGATAATGAGATGACACGAAATAACAGCGCGCGTTCCATCTCAGTTAACGGCTCGCGCTGTGTACTGAGCGAGAACAAGGGCGCCAACTCTAAAAAATGACCAATGAATTCAGCTGAGGTCTGCAATGCCGTCCGTGCTAATCGCTGATAAACCAGGCCTACTGATTGTGCTTTAGGTAAGGCGGATTTAGGCCGGGTACGCACCTGCTCCGGTAACAGACCACGACTGCCCTGACGCAACAACCACTTCTCACAACCCTGTCGATAACCCAGCTCTGGATGGACCTTGCGGGCAAAGTCTAGCAACTCAACATCAGCAAAAGGCACCCGCGCTTCAAGGGAGTGGCGCATTGCATGAATGTCACCATTGTGCAGCAAGCGCGGCAACCAGCGTTTAACCACCAAATAGGCGGTCGCCAGCGAACGTTCGGTGGCGCTGTGCCAACCGTACCCCGCAGATCCAGCCAGCTGTTGATACTTGTCGTTGAACATCTGCGTTAGTTCCTGCGCACTGCCTAGCGCCAATTTGGGCAGGCTAAATCGCGCCAAAATACCAGCCGGCGAACGGGTGGCGGCTTGGTCAAGCAAGAACGGATAGCCCCAATGGGTTTCATCCGCCGCATCGCCCACCAGTACCGCTTTAAACTGCGCCCCGGCAACACGGGCCAAATGAAACTGGGCAAACTCTTGCTCCCAGGCAGGCAGCGCATCATTCACCGCAGCCAATTCACTGAAACTCTCGGCAATCTGCTGTTCGTCCACATCAACAATCTGCTGCCGCAGCCCAATCTCTTGCGCGGCACCAAGGGCACACGGCATATCGTCTGAACTGACAATAAGTGAGTTGGCATAATCAATCTTGCCATGATCCGCGAAACGAATACTGAAACAGGCAAGTGGCTGCGGAGCCGCTTTATTGGCAATGGCGCTGATCAAAGTCGAGTCCAACCCACCACTGAGATAGGTTGCAACAGGCACATCCGCTCGCATTGCTCGATTCGTCGCTTTACCGAGTAAATGGCTCAACTCATCTTCGACATTCTGCTCTGGCGTTATTTCAGCCGTTAGTTGGTAATCGCGCCACTGCCGGATCACAAGGCCATTACTATCGATGTGTAAGCAATGACCCGGTTGCAGGTATTCAATGCCAGCGAACATCGAACTCTCTACCCCGCTAAAATAGGGCGCGACCAGATATTCAAGGATCGCATCCGCATCGGCCTTCACTGGCGTTTGCGCCACCGCAACAATGGCCTTGGCTTCAGAGCCGAACAGCAGTTCACCGTGCTGGTACTGATAGGCAAACGGCTTAATCCCAAGTAGATCTCTGGCGGCAAAGCCCTGCTTTAACTGCTCATCCCAAATAAAGAAAGCGAACATGCCATTAAAGCGATGCAGCGCCCGCTCTCCCCAACAGACATAAGCTGCCAGCACCACTTCGGTATCAGACTCGGTGGCAAACGACCATAGCGGCGCTAGCTCACGGCGTAACTCGGCAAAATTATAGATCTCACCGTTGTACACTAGGCAATAACGCTGATCGCGGGAAATGAAGGGCTGATCGCCGCCCGCAAGATCAATTAACGCAAGGCGCGTGTGTGCCAGCGCAGCGCTGCCATAGTACTTAAACCCACAACCATCCGGGCCGCGATGACGTTGTGCAGCAAGCATCGTCGGTAAACGAGTTTTAAAATTGGCGTGAGGATGATTAAAGTTAACAATGCCCGCTAGGCCACACATGAGTTAGACCTACTCAACTGTTGGCGCAATAGCGTTAGCGTGATCCAGAGTGTTCGGTTAGCCAACGAACTCAGGTCGGGCTGAATAGCCAAACTTTTCGCCAACCGGTCAACAGCGGCACCATCCCAATATCTATCGAGACAAAAATCCGGTGCTAATCTGGGTTGCTTAACTTGGTTACACAGCCAATCGGGCAACAGGTTTTGCCCCAATTGACGCAGTGCAGTCTTGTTACTATCAGCAACCCGTTGCCCCGCAGCAACCACTTCAGGGGCAAAAAAAGGCGAGTGATAAGGCAACTGTTGGCTACGAACAATTGCGCCGACTAACGGCAAATAATTAGCAGAGGGCACACCACTGAATACCTGATCGGCGGCATCACCGGTGATCAGGCAGTCGATGCCATCCGCGTTCATCGCTTGAGACAGCAGCAATTTAGACACTGGATGCAGGTTATAGATCGGGGTTTCAGTCGCCGCAATAGTCTCGGGCAACGCGGCCACAAACTGCTCAGCATCAGCCTCAACCACGCGCAACGGCACACCAAAATGCTGCGCCGTTCGCTGGGTGATCTCCAACTCACAATAGCCCGGCAATGCGCTAGCCAAGGTATAAACCTCCACATTGTCAGCGCCGATATGCTGCAGTAAAGCCAGTATTAAAGCCGAGTCAAACCCACCACTCAACGCCAAACCACAGCGTGAATAGCGCCGTACGATTTGCTCAAGTGCCGAGGCCAGCGTGTCAAACAAAGGTAACGGACTAGCTAATACAGGATTGGGCTGACAGACAAGATGCCCGCGGTCCAACACAAGTCGATAGCCCGGCGTCAGTTTATGCACCTGTTCAATACAGGTTCGGATCCCATCCGGGTCACGATGCAAATACTGCAACACTCCTTGCTGGTCGAGCTTCAGTTCGCTCGAATCTCGGCAGAGTGCCGCGATAGTTGTGCCATGCGCCTGACTGCCAACACGATAGTAATAAGGAAAAACCGCAAACGGATCGCCCTCATAGATCACGCTCATAAGCTGATCTCTCCAAGGGCGATCAGCTCAGCTCGATTCATTTGCCGATGCGGCTTCTCATCGGCAAAACCGCCCAGACAGCGGTAGCAGGTTGCCAGCGGTTGTTCACGCGTAAGGTATTGATGTACCTCTGTCACCAATGTCGGGCGCTCGTCTAACACCACACCGTCGTCTAAATATTTGGTATTACCGCCGTTGAAGCTATCGAAATGCGGTGGGCGGGTACACATATAGAACCGGCCTTGATCAACAATATGACAGCGCTCGCGCAGCCAACAACCCGCAAATACGTCGCGGGTTTCATCCTCTGTTGCGGGCGCTTGCCAGCGCGTCATCTGCACAAAATTCGATTGCTCTTTTAGGTTCAACTCAACATCAAACTCAGCGGCTTTACGCTTAATAAACGCCAGTGTGGTTGGCGGTAATTTAGGTTTGGGATAAATTGAAATGGTTAATCCGTCCAATAATTGCCAGAAACGGTCGGGCATCTTTTCAATCAGCAAGGCATTGGTGGTCACTGACAAAATATTCGCCAGCGGCCTTGCCACTTCGATGCATTCCATCAATTGCGGATGTAATAAGGGCTCGCCGCCCACCAACTTTAAGTAGGTTGGCGCAACCACTTTTAACGCCGCCTCTAAATCAGCTTTAACCTGCGCGGGCGTAACACAGCGCGCTGGCAGCATCGGCGACAGAGAACAGCACTCGGCACATTTTAAGTTACAATGATCAACGATATGCGCCTCAAGGGAACGCGTCACGATACGGCCATTTTCGATGGGATATTCAAGCAACGGCTTCATACAACGACCTCATTTAGATCACAGCCACGGCTATACACAGCTTCAATCTCAACCAATAGTTCGGAACGACAGATATCAGCCGCAACGTAGCTGACGTCAGCTGCTGTGCCCAACTCATCACCAACCACCGATTGTATGCAGGCTAAATAATCAGGATCACGCAGATAAACACGGTACTGAGCCTGAACGCCGGGCACCTGATAATCACAACCTAACGCCTGTTTGGTGCACATCAGTATTCGTTTAATGTTCTTCAGAGCTAAGCGAGTCTGTCCATTCACATCACCCAAATGCAACGACTGGTGCCCTTCAATACTCGCCGTACCTGACACCCACAACTGCACCCCAAACGGGCTTTCAACATGCTGCGCACGCGTAAACGAAGGCGCGTGACGCCCGTATTGAGGGGGATAATCAAAGGCACTGACCTGCTGACGGTTTTCTACGGCTTGGCAGGGAGTTAGACCAGCAATGAAATAGTGCACAAAACGATCACTGTGATGGCTGCCAACCGCAGTTGCTGCAGGCAAAGTTGTGCCCTGCCAAGCACTAGTCGCAAACGCTTCGGCGCGACCACTGCAAAAATGCTGATACTGTTCGGTTCCCTGCTTTATTCCATTGATATCCGGCAGCTCATTCCACATTCGATAGATAAAGGGAAAACTAAGCTCGGATAACAGCCGACGAACTTGTAAATAACGCGCTTCGGCTTGCATCGCCAACGAGCCGACCGCCAGATCAAAACCACCAAATACAACCTGACTGTTATAGGCCAGTATCATCTCACCGCTATGCCAATAGCGCGGCTGTTCACGGGAAATAAACAGCTCCGCATACGCGCCGGACAACGGCACCAGTGAGGAGGTAATTTGAGGCCAGATAGGCGTTAGTTTCGCGGCTAAAAAACTTTGGTCAGCGCCATAGATGACGGCACCCAAAATACCCGCTTCGGACTGCCGACAAATCGCAGCATACTGCTGCAACGAAACGCGCTTAGAAATAACATCATGTGTGGTTTTGTCGCCCAGGTGTTGTTCCTCAACACCCTGCTTTAGGCCTTCCTGCTGCATAAATAATCTCGACTTCCATAACGGTACTGCATCCTTTCAATAGCATCATAGCCGTATTTGGGTAAGCGCCCAAACAGACCAGAGAGTGACGACCGTCACCCATTTGCGGGGGATGATAACGGCGTAGCGCCGATTAGAACATTGATGCGGAGTAATAAATGCAACGCTGAGAAGCCGTTCGTAAAGAAATTCCCTTGCGCCACTTTAAAACCTTAAAATAGCCAATAGAGACGAAAGCTTTAGCAAGGAAAAGCTCTCAATGAGTATGTTTTACTGCATAGAAACGTTATCAGATGAAAATATAGGCAGAATAATAGAAGCCCCCTATCTCTATTACGCTTTTGAGGGAGACGAAGAGTCTTACATCGAAAAGAAATCGGAAGAAATCATTAACTCCCGCAATCCGGTTTATAGAAAGCTTTCACAATCAGAGCTATCTAAAAAGCTAGGCCTATTCCAACCTAACAAGGAATCGATGGCCATCGAAGACTTCAAAACCGGCCCAAACGAAAAGCAACGCCTAGAAAGTTTGGGCGATAACCTTGAGCCAGATGAGTCTTGGACCCCCTTTCAAGCCTGTTTTGTTAGTTACTTCATGAAAAAGTGTGGGTTAGGCGACTGGGTTTTTAGCATGATGGGAGATGGTCTATACCTCAAAGAGATCGAGTTGGAGGTATACACAACAGAGAACATCCGCACTGGATTGGAAAAATTTGACGAGTCCAAGCTAGCAATCACTATTGAAGATTCAGATCTACAAATATTGTTAGAACGACGAATTATCAGGGATGAGGAAGAATTAGACTATTACAAAAATAATAAAGAGAAGGCAGCTCTTTGGGTCGAAACCTGCATTTTAAATCTGAAAAAAGAGCTTGATAATTGTATTGATATGAAAGTAGGCCTGACAATAAGCCTCTGCTAAATGGAACATCGCGGGACTGGGACACCCACCCCCTCACCTTCTAAATAAGCGTTTCTCAAATTCTGTTAGGGGCAGAGTAAACAGCACAAAGCGAGAGTCAGTTAGTGACTGTGTCAGGTGGGTGTCCTCCCTCCTGCTCCCTTTGCCTGCGCAAGAACGGCACCTATGCCTGAACGGTTACTTAAGCTGGCTGAACCTCAGTGGTAATCAGGTATGGCTTTGTTAGATTTCATTTTTCAAATTTATGCAAATATCTTGAAAATACCCAGCCCGCCTTAACCTCGCCAGTAAGGGAGTCTTGATATTCGACAAAAGACCAATTTTTCGCCTTATTAATAACCTTTACAGCTTTCCCAAGGTGCAGTACACCAACAATATTTGACTTAGTTGTTCCTAATTCTCGAACATTAAGTGTTGAGGCATAAACAAATCGATATTCGAATAATTCTTCTGTACTGTACAGGTCACGCGCTTCTCGAATTATCTCTTTTTTTGCTTCACGCTGGTCGTAATCTGCGTATTCTTTCCACCACTCTTCATAAATTGGCGTTGTTAAATTGGCAATAATAGCAAGGAAATATGGCAATATTAAATAAATAACTAGTGTGCGTGCGCCGTCACTTAGTTTTTCCAGAATCTTAAATAGTTGCTCTAAAAATTCCTCTGTGCTTGAGTAACCTTTAGTGATCTTTTCAACGCTATCTTTTATCTCCTGAATTTCAACGATTTCGTCTGATACAGAGACTACGCCATCGCTTCCAACAGCGATGCGCTCCATTAGAGGGCTAGAGAGATAATCACCTAATGGATTGAGGTATTTATTGATTTGCTCATGGAGTAAACGCTGAGGCTCACGTATCTTTTTTAGTTGCTCTTGTACCCCTCTATACGGCTCAAGATACTTTTCCATTTGCTCTTGAAGCCTTCGCTGCGGTTCAAGATACCTTTCCATCTGCTCCTGAATTCGGCGTTGCGGCTCAAGATATTTATTCATCTGCTCTTGTAGCCTACGCTGAGGCTCAAGAACTTTTTCCATTTGCTCCTGGAGCCGTAGCTGCGGTTCAAGAACCTTTTTCATCTGCTCTTGTAATCGTCGTTGGGGCTCAAGGTATTTTTCCATTTGCTTTTGAAGCCTGCGCTGAGGCTCTAGAATCCGATCTATTTGCTCTTGCCACCTTCGATGTGGATTGAGTATCCGATCGACGCATTCAAAGACGCTGGTTAATTCTTTATCCATTTAAAGTACCGTGAATACCGCTCAGGAAATCTAACAGTATAAGTAGAAGGAGTTTTTCCTCCTATGCCGGAGCAAATATTTCCTTCTATGTCTAATAAGTAAAACTACCTTATCAGCTATTTAGCCGTTCAAACAAGCAGTTAACACACAGGTTTAGCAAAGGCTAAGCCGTGATCACGGGAAAGTTTCCTGTTATGCCGGAACGAAGCGAAAATACCGGTAAACGGTGCGAATGCGCCATTTAAAAAAGGGAGGATTCAGCGAGTACACAACACGTTAGGCACTCGCTTTTAATTTGGTTAATTACAAATCAGTAAAACTGACCGAGCCTGATATCGATTTGATCGGATGCTCCTGTTTTATCTACACCCTTATCCCACCATCCAGCTCCAACACCCGGCCAGTGTAGTAGTCATTTTCGATGATAAACCGGGCGGCGTGTGCGATCTCTTCCGCTTCGCCTAGCCGCTTGGCTGGGATCGCCTGCTTCAGTCGTTCCATCGCTTCCGGTTTCATGACTTCGGTCATGGGGGTGGCAAACACGCCGGGGGCGATGGCTGCAGCACGGATACCAAATCGAGCCAACTCTTTCGCCCACGTGACCGTCATTGCAGACAAGCCAGCCTTGGCTGCAGAATAGTTACTTTGGCCCATATTGCCGGCACGGGAGACACTGGCCAGATTGATGATCACCCCTTCACACTGATGCTGAACCATCTGCGCAGCGGCTTCACGGCCACAGAGAAAACTGCCGGTCAGGTTGACATGCAGAACGGTATTAAACACACCGAGGGACATTTTATCGACCACCTTACCCTCTTTGACTTTCAGCAGCATGTTGTCCCGCATAATGCCGGCGCTGTTTATCAGCACATGTAACGCGCCAAAGTCGTTACCAATGGCATCGAAACAGTGTTCGACTTCCGCCTCATTGGTGACATCAAGTACATAGCAGCGGCAGATAGGTGGCTTGCTGGTGTCACGGGTGGCTTGCGAAGGCTCGCCCTTTACCGATTGACCAATTGCAGCTTCAATCAAGGTCGCTGTATCGCTGAGGGCATCGGCATTAAGATCCAGCAAGGCCAAATGAGCGCCCTGGGCGGCAAAGCTCAACGCCATCGCACGGCCTAAACCGCTACCGGCTCCAGTAATAGCCACCACTTTACTGACGATCTGCATAACTGTACTCCCTCTGCTTTTGGCTCATTTGTTGTCGCTGAACCGCGTTAGTACACTGGAGAAATCTTTCTCGTCCCAACCGTCGCGACCATGCTGGGCATAAATTGAACGCGCCATTGCACCCAAGGGCGTTGGCGTACCGCTAGCCAATGCCGTTTGCATTGCTAAGCCAAGATCTTTGGTCATCAACTTCACCATAAAACCGGGTTCATAATCATGACTGGCGGGGGCTGCTGGCATCTCGCCCGGCCACGGGTGGTACTTGTTCAACACCCAATTGTCGCCCGAACTTTGTCGCATGATCTCGGTGAGCTTGGCAATATCCAAGCCATTATCGGCTCCCAACTGCAGCGCCTCACTGGTGCCTATCATCAGAGCGGCCAGCAGCATGTTGTTACACGCTTTTGCTAATTGACCATCCCCCACTTTGACACCAGCATGGAAGACGTTGGCGCCCATGTTTTTTAATACCGGTTGCACACGTTGAAAGGCCGCATCCGGCCCTCCCACCATAAAGGTTAAGGTAGCCGCCGCTGCCCCGACTGTTCCACCGGAGACTGGCGCATCTATCATCGAAGTACCCATCGCATCGGCCTGTACAGCAATCGTTTGCGAGGTTGTCGCGGCCACCGTTGAACAATCAACAAATAGGGTCGAACCGTTGCCATGACTTAATAAGCCGTGTTTAGCAAGATAGAGGTCTAATACCTGCTGATCACCGGGCAACATGGTGATGACGATAGCACTGCCCTCCACCGCTTCTGCGGCACTGCTCATCACTATTGCACCGTCCTGCTCTGCGGCGCTCACTGCGCTGGAACTCAGATCAAACACCTTGAGGGTATGCCCAGATCGCAGCAGGTTCTGCGCCATCGGTAATCCCATATTGCCGAGACCGATAAAGCCGATAGTCATGCTATGTTCTCCTTCTTTCACTCGCCATATTCACTCCGCCTTTTCAACAAGAGCATCAATGACCTAATGAGCGCAGCGGGTGCACATCGGCAGGCCACGGCGAACTGAAATGATGTCGCACCACAGACTCTGGTACTTGGTTCACATCTGCAAACTGCCATTGCGGTTTGCGGTCTTTATCGATCAATAGCGCCCTCACCCCTTCGGCAAACTCGCCGCTCTCAGCACAACGGCACGACATGCCCAACTCCTGCCGAAAAGCTGACGCTAGATCTGCTGGTGGCTGCTGGATCATCTGCCAAATAAGATGGGCGGTGTTCGGACTCCCTGCACGCAAATTGGCCTGCGCCCGTTGCAACCAAGGATCGTCAGCATCCTGGTTTAGGATCGCTGCCGCGACCTGTTGCAAGCTCTCGCCAGCACAGAGATCAGATACGGTTTGCTGGTGACTTAAGTAGCCTTCGGGCAGGGCGACATCTTTGTCTTTGATGGACAGTTCATGGTCACGAAAAAAATCACTGAGCATGGCAAAATCATGGTTATCGCCCTGCCACGATAAATTCGCTAAACCTGCTTTCAGTTGAGTTTGTTTCGCTGAGCTCACCCGGTGATCCGCCATATTCAGATGCACCGCGTCACGGCCGTTGATTTGCGCGCCTGTCAGCCCTAAGAACAGCCCCGCATTGTCGGGCATTTTCGGCAGAAACCAACTGCCCGCCACATCGGGATACAACCCTATAGATATCTCTGGCATTGCCAGTCGCGAACGTTCCGTTACCAAACGGTGGCTACCGCCCACCATCAAGCCGATACCGCCGCCCATCACAATGCCATCACCCCAGACGATCACCGGCTTAGGAAAGGTATGGATCAAGTGATCTGTCTGGTACTCCTGAGTGAAAAAGTGACACACTTCCGCTTGTACCGTGTGGGGCGTTGCAACCATGGCATGATACATATCAACAATGTCGCCACCGGCGCAAAAAGCTTTGTCACCCGCGCCTTGCAACCAAACGGCAGCTATCTTTTTATCGTTTGCCCAAATGCGCAGTTGCGCGCCTAGCCCCTCCACCATGCTCAAGCTCAAGGCATTGAGCTTGGTTGGCGCATTCAGCGTTACCACCCCAATCTTGAAGCGCTTACCGACCGTCATCTCGCTGATCAAAAGATCCGCAGCCATGGTCTGAGTTGTATCTGTCATGGGATTGCTCCAACCTCTTATTTACTGGCGTGAAAGGGGCTAATGGTCAACGGCCAAGGGCACCTGAGCATCAACTGTTACGCCAAACCGGTGCGCGTTTTTCTAAGAAGGCCTGTACACCTTCCGCCTGATCAGCAGTGCCAAATAGGCTGACAAAGTATTCACGCTCTTTTTCTAATCCCTGCCACATCGGGTTTTTCCGACCGTGTTGGATCAACCGCTTGCACGCTCCTACCGCCAGTGGGCTCTGCTTTTCGGCTTGTTTTGCCCAAGCCAATGCCGTTGTCAGTGCCTCACCTGTCTCTACCACGACTTCCACTAGGCCTATCTTTGCAGCTGTATCAGCATCCACTCGTTCACCGCACAAAATCATCCGCTTAGCCCACCCCTCGCCCACCAAGTGCGGTAAGTTTTGGGTGCCACCAGCACAAGGTAATAAACCAACACTGGCCTCTGGCAGCGCCATTTTTGCCTGAGATTCAGCGATACGAAGATCGCACGCCATGGCAACCTCCAAGCCCCCGCCCATGGCATAGCCATTAATGGCTGCGATGGTTAAACCACGAAACTCACTCAATGCTTCAAACGCGGTACCAAAGCTATGCGCCATTACACGCGCGGTTTCCGGGTCGCCATCGGCAAACAAGCTTAAATCAGCGCCGGCAGAAAAGAATTTATCGCCTTCGCCAGTGATGATCAGAGTGTAGATGTCACGCTCATTGGTCACGCTACGAATAAGCAGAGAGAGATCATCCAAGCTTTGCTTGGTCCAAGTGTTCGCTGGCGGATGACTGATGGTGATCACCAGCGTATGCCCGTGCCGAGTCAGTTTGAGTAACTCACTGTCATGTATAGATAAATGCTCACTCATATGAAAACTCCTTACACCCATAAGACCCTACCGGAGGCACCAACAGTTCGGCTTTTCAATGCCTTACGTAATACTCACCATGCCATCAGCCAACACCCGCCGGCTAATAATCAACCGCATGATCTCGTTTGTACCTTCAAGGATCCGGTGCACTCGCAGATCCCTTAGGTAACGCTCTAGGGGGTATTCATTAATATAGCCATAGCCACCAAACAGCTGCAGCGCATCATCAACCACCTTAAAGCCAACATCGGTAGCAAAACGCTTCGCCATGGCGGCATAGGTGGTTGCATCACTATCACCGTTATCAAGCTTGCTGGCAGCCATCCGCACCAGTTGCCGCGCGGCAACCAATTCAGTCGTCATGTCTGCCAACATAAACTGCAATGCCTGGAAATCGGCCAACGGCTTACCAAACTGCTTACGTTCAGATAGATAACGACTGGCGTCTTCCACAGCCTGTTGCGCGGTGCCTACGGAGCAGGTAGCAATGTTAATCCGGCCACCATCCAGCCCCTTCATGGCCAGCGCAAACCCCTGCCCCTCTTCAGCCAACAAGTAGTGCGCAGGCACAGCAACCTTGTCGAAACTAACACTGCGGGTAGCCTGACTGTTCCAGCCCATTTTCGGCTCACGACGGCCATAGCTAATGCCATCGGCATCAGCAGGCACCATAAAGGCACTGATCCCTTTCGGCCCGGAACCGCCAGTACGTGCCATGACAATCAGTAGGTCGGTATCGCCCGCACCGGAGATAAACACCTTACTGCCACTGATCAGATAACTGTCACCAACCTTTTCAGCTCTGGTCGCCAGCGCCGCGGCATCACTGCCTGCATTCGGTTCCGTTAAGCAGTAGGATGCCAATTTCTGACCGCTGGTTAGCAACGCCGCCCACTCTTCAGCTGCTTGATCTGTTGCCCAGGTAGAGACCATCCAACTGGCCATATTGTGAATAGTTAAATAAGCGGTAGTACTGGTACACCCCGCCGCCAGTTGTTCGAATATCAAACTGGCATCGAGCCGAGACAAGCCAAGCCCGCCATGTTGGGGCTGACAGTACAAACCACAAAAGCCCATCTCGCCGGCCGCTCTTATGACATCGATGGGGAAGGTATGCTCACGATCCCAATCAGCCGCACTTGGCGCTAACATCTCGCGAGAAAACTGCGCGGCGGCATCGACAAATGCGCGTTGTTCTTCATTCAGTTCGAAATTCACGACACAGACCTCACTTACTTCAATTGGATCGTCATATTGGGAGCGCCCGCCACATCGCCATCAAACCAACGGCTGGTGATGGTTTTGGTCTCGGTATAGAAACGCACCGCTTGCTTACCATAGGCGTGCAGATCACCAAAGAATGAGCCTTTCCAACCAGTAAATGAGAAACAGGGCAAAGGCACAGGTATTGGCACATTGATACCTACTTGACCAACCGTCACTTCCCGCTGAAAGGTGCGTGCCGCTGCGCCGCTGGAGGTAAAGATTGAGCAGCCATTACCGAACGGGTTTCGGTTAATCACAGTGAGTGCGTCATCGAGCGAATCTGCGGTCATCAAGAGCAAGACGGGGCCAAATATCTCCTGCTGATAGATCGCCATCTCAGGTGTGACATTCGCAAACAATGTTGGGCCGAGCCAATTGCCATCGGCAGCGGTAAGGTCTGCAATGCGGAAGTCACGGCCGTCTAGTAAGCACTCTGCCCCCTCTTCTATCCCCTGTTGAATGAGTCCGGCCACACGCTGCTTGGACGCCGCACTGATTAATGGCCCGTAACCAGCCTCTGGGTCATTCCAAACCCCAGGCCGAACCTTTTTCATTTCCATCTGAATTTGCGGGATCAGAGCTTTGGCATCCCCCACCAATACCGCGACAGAAATGGCCATACAACGCTGGCCAGCCGCGCCCACAGAAGCGCCAACCAGTGCATTTACCACTTGTGACGCATTAGCATCGGGCATAACCACCATATGGTTCTTCGCCCCAGCAAATGCTTGCACCCGTTTATTGTGTTGACTGCCAGTATGATAAATATGCTCCGCCACGGGCGCGGAACCGACAAAAGAAACAGCCTTGATATCTGGATGCGTTAACAGTGCGTCCACCTGTTTCGGCCCACCGTGAAGCACTTGCAGGAGATTTTTTGGCGCTCCGCATTCAACAAACAGCTCGGCAATGCGATTCGGTACAAGCGGATCCTGTTCTGACGGTTTGAGGATAAAACTATTACCGCACGCCGTCGCTAACGGAAACATCCATAGCGGGATCATGGCAGGGAAATTAAAGGGGGTGATACCGGCACACACCCCCAGTGGCTGCAAATAGCTGTAACAATCGATGCCACGAGCGGCGTTTTCCAAAGTTTCGCCCATCATCTGCGAAGCGATACCACACGCCTGTTCAACCACTTCAATTCCGCGCCAAACATCCCCTTTGGCATCGGCAAAAGTTTTACCTGTGTCCTGCGCCAACAACTCGCCAAGTTCATCATGATGCAACTTCAAACTGTGCTGGAAGTTCAGCATCAATCGCGCGCGTTCCGGCGCTGGCACTTCACGCCACTGCAGAAAAGCCAGTTCAGCAGCGGCAACAGCACGTTCAAGCTGCAGATCACTGGCCGCTGTCTGAGTAGCGAGAACGTTCTGGTTGGCAGGGTTAACCACATCCATCATTGGTTGCCCTTCGCCTAGTTGCCACTCACCATTAATGAGATGTTTCACTTGCTGCATCACAACGCTCCGTTAATTATCCTGCTGCCAATACCCGCTATGCCTTACTGGCAATCACACCTAACAACCTGTCGCCGAATCGGCTAAAGCGTTTCAATAGCCATCGCCGTAGCTTCACCGCCACCAATACACAAACTGGCAATGCCACGTCCTCCCCCGCGCTGACGCAACGCATGCAGTAGGGTCACGAGAATTCTTGCGCCAGTGGCTCCCAATGGATGACCCAACGCGCAAGCGCCGCCATGAACATTGACCTTGGCCGGATCTAAGTCCAGTTGCTGGATAGCCAACAATGTCACCATGGCGAATGCTTCGTTGATTTCGTAAAGATCTGGCGTGCTTGTCGACCACCCCAGCTGGGTTAATAACTTGGAAATGGCACCGACTGGAGCTTGCGTAAACTCTGACGGCGCGCGGGCGTGGCTAGCCTGCCCTAATATTTTAGCCAAGGGCTTAACCCCTAACCGCTTCGCGTAAGCGCCTGACATCAGCAATAACGCTGCGGCACCGTCTGCCATTGAACTGGCATTGGCGGCAGTGACGCGACCCGATCGACCAAAGGCGGGCTTTAGCGTCGGTATCTTGGCTTCGTTGGCTCTAAACGGTGCTTCATCCTGAGAGATGACAGACTCTTTGCCGCGATGAATAACGGTCAGCGGCACGATCTCATCACTAAAATCGCCATCATTGATCGCCCGTTTTGCTTCGGTCAGCGAATGCAACGCAAAACCATCCATCTGTTCTCGGCTGATATCAAATTGTTCGGCAGAATCATCAGCAAAGCAGCCCATCAAACGCCCACTGTAGGCATCTTCCAAGCCATCCAAATAAAGATGATCAAGCATCTGACCATGGCCAAAACGCTGTCCTGCTCTGACGCTTGGCAACAGGTGCGGCGCGTTACTCATGCTTTCCATACCGCCAGCGACCACGGCTTGCGATTGCCCCAAACGGATCTCATCACAAGCCAACATGGCGCTTTTCATTCCTGAGCCACACACTTTATTGATAGTGGTACAGGCAACACTTTGTGGTAAACCCGCAAACAGTGCTGTTTGACGGGCGGGTGCTTGCCCTAAGCCCGCCGGCAACACGCAGCCCATATAAAGCGCTTCGATGAGGCCCCGCTTACTGTCGTCACATGCGCTGTCATTCAGATCACAGGTAAAGGCAAAGCCCGCCTGTTCGGCACAAGCGGCGACAACAGCAGCTCCCATGTCGGTCGCACTTAGCGATGACTGCTGCCCAAGAAACGCTCCCAAAGGGGTGCGCTTAGCCGCACATATCAATACATCACTATCACTAAACGCCGGGACTGAAGCCGCTTTGTCTTCGTCAAACGAGTTGGTTATCAGCTCTTCCATTCCACCTATTCCGTCTGTTACCGATCTTGATAAGCACCTACTACCAGAGCCCTAACTAACCCTTGTTTGATACCTAACTAGCTCACCTGTCAGATAGAAAAAAGGCGGTGCTGGCTTAGCACCGCCGAGGTTCACTAATATCAAAACACAAAGGGATGACTCTTTTTATTTGCAGCACTTACACCCCTTATTAAGAATTACGCTAACGTAAACGTCAAGCCATTATTAAAACCTATGACCAAGTAGCGGCTTAAGCTATTGGCAACACAAGTTGACGGCATTAAAAACACACTTTATTAATGGCTTAGCACTTATACATCGGGGTTCTGAGGTAAGGAAAGCATAGGCAGCGTGGCAATTTTTCGTTACTATAAGCTGTGCACCGAGAAGAATTTTACGTTTAATTACGGCTTACAGGCCGCTCGCAGTGGGCTTTCTTACATTTTTCAGCATCAATGTTAGCCGCCAACTTTACGTGCACGTAAACCTACTCTAATGTTATTTCACAACACGACGAGCATCTTATGTCGGAAAAACAGACTTACAGCATCAGCGAGCTGGCTCAAGAGTTCGATATCACCACTCGCAGTATTCGCTTTTACGAAGATCAGGGCTTACTGAGACCAAAACGTCGCGGCCAAACTCGGATCTACGACAAGCAGGATAAAGTACGCCTGAAACTGACATTACGTGGTAAACGGCTTGGCTTTTCACTGGCTGAAACCCGGCGTTTGTTTGATATGTACGACGCCGACCGTACCAGTGAAACCCAGCTAAACACCATGTTGACGCTTATCGAAGAGAAGCGCGGCGTTCTACGCCAGCAGTTGGAAGATATAAATGTCCTACTGATGGAGCTAGGCGCGGCGGAAAAACGCTGTCAGCAAGCCTTAGAAAAGGTAAAAGATGACAGCGTCCCGCACGGTGCTGCAGCCTCAACAACAGCTGACAGTGCCGTGGATAACTAAGCTCCGGCGCCATACGCTTTTAGACAGCCGCCGGACAAGTTTGCTCTGGAGTGGTGATGTTAGAGAGTTACATGGGATTGGCATGCGGACTGGATGATACGAGCCGCATGCTGCAACAACAGGTCAATAGCTTTGCTGCGGCTGAAATTGCCCCCCTGGCTGCGCAGATCGATTCGGACAACGCCTTCCCTCACCCCCTCTGGCGAAAGCTCGGTGAGATGGGACTCCTCGGTATTACCGTCAGTGAGCAGTATGGTGGCTCCGCCATGGGGTATCTGCATCATGTCATCGCCATGGAGCAGATCAGCCGAGCCTCTGCCTCTGTCGGTCTCAGTTATGGTGCTCACTCCAACCTCTGTGTAAATCAAATATTCCGTAACGGTAACGACCAGCAGCGGCAAGCCTACCTACCTAAATTATGCAGCGGTGAATATGTTGGGGCGTTGGCCATGAGCGAACCTGGCGCGGGCTCTGATGTGGTCAGCATGACCTTAAATGCCGCCGACAAAGGTGATCACTACCTGCTCAACGGCAACAAGATGTGGATCACCAATGGTCCTGAAGCGGATGTACTGGTGGTATATGCCAAAACAGATGCCGACGCAGGGCCAAAAGGGATCAGCGCTTTCATTATCGAAAGTGGTTTCAGCGGTTTCTCAACCGCGCAGAAACTCGACAAGTTAGGCATGCGCGGTTCCAACACCTGTGAGCTAGTGTTCCAGGATTGTGTGGTGCCAAAGCAAAATCTATTAGGCCCGCTCAACGACGGCGTCAAAGTGTTAATGAGTGGCCTAGACTACGAACGCGCCGTGCTAGCCGCTGGGCCGTTGGGTATCGCGCAAGCCTGTCTTGATGTGGTGCTGCCCTATGTTCACGAGCGCAAGCAGTTTGGGCAGTCGATAGGCGAATTCCAACTGGTTCAGGGCAAGGTTGCAGATCTCTACACCCGCCTGAGTGCAGCTCGTAGTTACGTCTACATGGTCGCCAGTGCTTGTGATCGCGGTGAATCAGTAAGAAAAGACGCCGCCGGCGCCATCTTGTTTGCCGCAGAGATGGCAACACAAGCCGCGCTGGATGCGATACAGCTGCTTGGTGGCAACGGTTACATCAACGAGTACCCCACGGGTCGCCTGCTTCGAGATGCCAAACTGTATGAGATTGGCGCGGGTACCTCAGAGATACGTCGGATGTTAATTGGCAGAGAGTTGTTCCGAGAAACCGCTTAGGCGGTTTCTCAAACATGGCGTCGGCATTGCCGATGCTAATCCAGGGAGAAGGCGGCGGGCATAAAATAATAAACAAGAGCCCGCCAAGTTCTTTAGTGCTGATTAGCTTATCGATTCAGCGGTAGCAAAAAGGAGGGATAGGTGGCAATTATTACGTCCAAACTTCAGGCATCCGACAACGAGTTTCGCCAGCGCAGTGCCGCTATGCAAAAGCTGGTTGATGAACTGCAGTCACTACAAAGCAAACTGCAGATCGGTGGCGGTGAACAAGCACGCCAGCGTCATCTCGACAAAGGCAAGTTGCTCGCCAGAGATCGTATCGATTGCTTGCTGGATGTTGGTTCGCCATTTTTGGAGCTCAGTCCGTTAGCCGCCCTGCATGTTTATGAAGATGATATACCCTGCGCCGGTGTTGTCGCGGGTATCGGCAAGATCAAGGGCGTTGAATGCATGATCGTCGCCAATGACGCCACAGTAAAAGGCGGCACCTACTATCCGTTAACCGTAAAAAAGCATTTACGCGCCCAAGAGATAGCCGCCAAATGTCACCTGCCCTGCGTTTATCTGGTGGACAGCGGTGGCGCCAACCTGCCGCAACAGGACCAAGTGTTTCCAGATCGCGACCACTTCGGGCGTATCTTTTTTAATCAGGCAAACCTTTCTGCCGCAGGGATCCCGCAAATAGCGGTGGTGATGGGCCCGTGCACCGCCGGCGGTGCTTATGTACCCGCCATGGCCGATGAAAGCATTATGGTGGCGGGTAAAGGCACCATATTTCTTGGCGGCCCACCGCTAGTGAAAGCTGCCACCGGTGAAACCGTCAGCGCGGAAGATCTCGGCGGTGCCGATGTCCACTGCCGTCAATCCGGTGTTGCCGATGGTTATGCCCGCGATGACCACCATGCACTGCAGTTGGCTCGTCGCGCCATTGCCAACATTAATCATCAAAAAGCAGCGCCCCTTGTACAACACACGCCCGTTGAACCACGCTACCCCGCCAGCGAACTGTACGGCGTAGTCGGCACCGATCTGAAGAAGCCTTTTGATATCAAAGAGGTGATCGCCCGATTGGTTGATGACAGCGAGTTCGACGAATTTAAGCCGCTATTTGGTGAAACTCTGATCTGTGGTTTTGCCCGGTTACACGGCTACCCGGTCGGGATATTAGGCAACAACGGCATTCTGTTTTCGGAATCAGCTCAAAAAGGGGCACACTTTATTCAGCTCTGCTGCCAACGTCAGATCCCACTCATCTTTTTGCAGAACATTACCGGCTTTATGGTGGGACGAGAGTATGAAGCGGAAGGGATCGCCAAGCACGGCGCAAAACTGGTAACCGCCGTGGCCTGCGCCAAGGTGCCAAAGCTCACGGTCATTGTTGGCGGCAGTTACGGGGCGGGTAACTACGCCATGTGTGGTCGCGGCTATGATCCGCATTTTCTCTGGATCTGGCCTAACGCACGTATCTCGGTAATGGGCGGGGAGCAAGCCGCTAACGTGATGGCAACCGTGCGCGAAGAACAGCTACAACGACAAAATAAGCCGTGGTCGGACGAAGAGAAAGCGGCATTCAAAAAACCGATCAGTGAGCAGTACGAAACCCAAGGCCACCCCTACTACGCGTCCGCACGACTCTGGGATGACGGTGTCATCGATCCTGCACAAACCCGAGAAATACTGGCATTAGGGCTAAGTGCGGCGCTAAATGCTGACAGCCAGCCCAGTCATTTTGGCATCTTCAGAATGTAGGTCGAAACATGGATATGAATCAGCAACTCGCCCATATCAAATGCAGCATAGATCACCGCGGCGTGGCATCTATTACCCTCGCCCGCGAAGCCAAGCGCAACAGCTTTAATCAACAAACGATAACGGAACTGATCACCACAATCGAGCTCTTTGCCGAACATCCGGGGATCCGTGTATTGCTGCTACAAGCCAATGGTAAGGTGTTCAGTGCGGGTGCCGACTTGTCCGGTATGCAACAGATGGCCGACGCCTCGCCGGAACAGAACTATCAAGACGCGCGATTGCTGGCGCAATTAATGCGGGTGTTAGACACCTTTCCTGCGCCAACGGTCGCTCTGGTGCAAGGCGCTGCCTTTGGTGGCGCATTAGGACTTATCTGCTGTTGCGATATAGCCCTGCTGGCAGATGATGCAAAATTCTGCCTAAGTGAGGTGAAACTGGGCTTAATACCAGCGGTGATAAGTCCTTATCTACTTCGCACCATCGGGCATCGGCAACTCTCTCGCTACTTACTCAGCGCCGAAATAATCAACGCCACAACGGCGGTCAACCTCGGTCTGGGTCACGCCAGTCATAAAGTAGACCAATTGGCGAACGCTGGAGAGCAGATGGTAAAACAACTTCTGCTAAATGCACCAATGGCGCAACAGCGGGGCAAACAACTCATACGGCAGATCGCCGACCACCCGATTAATGACACACTGGCAGATGTCACGGCAGAAAAGCTGGCACTGATCCGGAATGATAGCGAAGCGTGTGAAGGATTAGCCGCGTTCTTTGAAAAACGCCCCCCCAATTGGCAGCTCAATGGCGATGAGGCCGCACTCAGTCAAGCAACCACCATTACAGATCCAAAGAGGTCGCAACCGTGAAGCAGCTATTGATCGCCAACAGAGGTGAAATCGCCTGTCGTATTATTCGCAGTGCCCGCGCAGCTGGCTGGCATACAGTAGCGATCTACTCTGACGTTGACGCCAATGCGCGCCATGTTCGTTTAGCAGACGAGGCACACTTGATCGGTGTCGCCGCAGCTGAAAAATCCTATCTGGCGCAGCACAAGATCCTCAGTCTGGCGAGTACGTTAAACGTCGATGCAATACACCCCGGCTATGGTTTTCTCGCAGAAAACGCAGAGTTTGCCGCGGCCTGCGAACAAGCGGGTATCGCTTTTGTGGGGCCGTCATCAGATGCTATAGATGCGATGGGTGACAAAGCCAACGCGAAGGCAATTATGGCCGCTGCTGGCGTGCCCTTACTGGCCGACTATCGTGATGCCGAGCAACGCTTACCCCACCTGCAACAAGCCGCTCAGGCCATTGGCTATCCATTGCTGATCAAAGCCACTTGCGGCGGAGGCGGCCGTGGTATGCGCATTGTTGATCATGCCGATGACTTCGAAACAGCATTAGCCAGCGCGAAACGGGAAGCGAAAGCAGCGTTTGGTGATGACCGCGTGCTACTTGAGCCTTTCTTGAAAACGCCGCGCCATGTAGAGGTACAGATCCTCGCCGACCAACAAGGCAATACCATTTACTTGGGCGATCGTGACTGTTCGGTGCAACGACGCCATCAAAAAGTGGTAGAAGAAGCCCCTGCCCCCGGTTTACCTCCGGCGCTAAGAGCCGCGATGGGTGAAGCAGCGGTGCAAGCGGCAAAAGCCATTGGCTATGTTGGTGCCGGTACCGTTGAGTTTCTGCTGGATGACAAACAGCAGTTCTATTTTATGGAGATGAATACTCGGCTGCAGGTAGAACACCCGGTGACAGAGATGGTGTGCGGCATCGACTTGGTGCGCTGGCAGTTAGCTATCGCCGAAGGCAAACCATTAACAATGCAACAACAGCAGGTTCAGATACGTGGTCATGCCATTGAAGTGCGGCTCTGTGCTGAAGATCCAGCACTGCAATTTATGCCCACCAGCGGCAGGTTAACCCGCTTGAAATGGCCAGCTAATGCCAAGGTATCGGCGGCGAAAGACACTGACCTGCTGCCCTATCAAGATCTGCCCTTGCGCATAGAGACAGGCTTCGAACAGGGGGGTTTAATCCCTGCCAATTATGATTCGATGCTGGCAAAGGTTATCTATATGGCTGATAACCGGCAACAAGCAGCCGCCGGTCTTTATCAAGCATTAACGCAAACTGAGATAGCCGGTGTGGCCACCAATTTGGGACTACTCACTCAGGTGTTGGGTCATCCTGTCTTCAGGCAAGATGCTGACCATTTGCAGTTCGGCGGATTGCACACTGGATTTCTGCAACAGTACCAAATTTTAGAAAACCTGCAGGCAACCGCACCCATTTACGCCTGGCATATGGCAGCCATAGCAATGATAAGCCGCTATGTGGGCTCGGATGCCAGCCCCTCTCATGAAGGTGGCAGCAACAACCCTTGGCTTACCTTGTCAGGTTGGCGTCTGAATGCCCCAGTAAAAAGCCTGATCGCGATACAGCTTAGCGCTGATGGCGTTGAGCCGAAATCAGCAGGCACGACACCACGTTTCACCATCTCCAAGGAAACATCGGCAGGCTCTGCGGTTTGGCATCTCGCCGATGATAGCGGCAGTTGGCGTTATCAAGCGCTGACAAGTCCGTCAGAGCAGATCAAGTTGAGATTATTGGCTCGCCCTCTCGCTCCGGCGCCCAACGCGAAAGAAGTAGCGACTGGCAGTAGCACAGACAGCAGCCTTGCGATTGGTCAGGTATTGGTAGCAAAAATGGGTCAATGTGACTTAAAGAATCCCCGCCATAGCCATGGCATCACGCTAACCCTCACAAACTCCTTTGGCGAAGCTTACGCTGGCTGTCGCTATCATTGGCTATCGGCAACAGACAGCGCAGATGAGCCTATGCCGTCTGAGAACTTGGATGCCCTGAATGCGCCACTTCATGGCACTGTCGCGGCGATTGAAGTCAGCAAAGGAGACACAGTAACGAGCGGCCAACTGCTGATGGTACTGGAAGCGATGAAGATGGAGTATCCAGTAAAAGCGCCATTTAACGGCGAGGTTAGCCGGCTAAACTTTGCTGTTGGTGACACTGTTGAGCGTGGACAAGCACTCCTGGCACTGACCATGGCAGCAGAAGAAGAGAGTGGAGCGGCCCCATGAACGACCATGTGACGTTAATGGAAGTGGGCCCACGTGACGGCTTGCAAGGTGAGAAGGTACTGCCGGTGGCAACACGATTAGCGCTAATAAAACAGCTATTAGCCGCTGGGTGCCGCCATATTGAAGTGGGCAGTTTTGTAAATCCTAAGCGCGTACCGCAAATGGCCGATACGGCAGAACTATTTCCCCTACTCCCATCAAATACTCCCGCACGTTTTTCCGCCCTGGCCGCCAACAGCCGTGGTTTAGAGCAAGCACTGACAGCCAACGCCGACGCCATCGCACTGTTTACCGCTACCAGCGACACCTTTTGTCAGCGCAACATCGGCATGGACAGCGCACAAAGTGTGCAGCAGTTTCGTGAGCTAGCCGCCCATGCGCAAACGGCCGGCCTGCCGGTTAGAGGCTATGTGTCAACAACCATCGCTTGCCCCTATGAAGGAAAAACCGCTCCGGCCAAGGTAGCAAAACTTGCATATGAACTGCATCACTCCGGTTGCTATGAAGTGTCCCTCGGCGACACTATCGGCGTGGGCACACCGAGGCAGGTAAAGGCGATGCTGCAAGCAGTACTAAGTGAACTTCCCGCCAGTGCAGTAGCGGTACATTTCCATGACACCTATGGTCAAGCATTGGCGAACGTCTGTTGTGCCCTTGAACTAGGTATTCGCACGGTCGATGCGTCAGTCGCAGGGCTGGGTGGCTGCCCCTACGCACCAGGGGCTTCGGGTAACTTGGCTAGCGAAGATCTGATTTATCTGCTCAATGGATTGGGCATGAACAGCGGAGTGGATCTACCCTTGCTAGTAGCCGCGGGCGAATTCATTTCCCAGCAGCTAGGTAAACCTGCGTGCTCCAAGGTCAACCAAGCAATGCGTGTCAGTGTGAAACAGACGCACAGTGATGCAAAAATGTAATGCTAACCGTCGAGGCAAGGGCTCCATCAAGGAATGAATAAACACTCTCAGACATCCATGCCCTCCCCGGTATGGGCACCGTCAGACGAACGAGTTAAAAGCTCGGCGATGGATAAGTTTCGTCGCTGGATTAACACTCAATATCATTTGGCACTAAAGAACTACCAGCAACTGCACCGCTGGAGTATTGAAGAGCCAGAGCGGTTTTGGCAGTCGATCTGGATCTTTACTGAGGTCAAGGGAGAGATGGGCGTGGGCCCCTATCTACTTAACGCGGAGCGGATGCCAGGCGCACAATGGTTCCCCAATGCCACTCTCAACTACGCTGAAAACCTACTCTATCCCGAAGGCTTTGAGTGCTTCAACGACCATGAACGCGAGCAAATGAGCGACAAAGCAGCACTGATCTGTTTTGGCGATGATGGCATAGAGGGGATCAGGAAAGAGGTCACTTATCAGGTACTGCGACGCCGTGTTGCCAAGCTGCAACGTGCCCTAGAAGAGAGCGGGGTCGGTGCTGGCGATGTGGTCGCGGGCTACCTGCCTAACTGCTTCCAAACCGTGATAGCGATGCTGGCAACCTCGTCATTGGGTGCCGTATGGACCAGCTGTTCACCAGATTTCGGCGTAAAGGGCGTGCTGGATCGTTTCAGCCAGACCAAACCCAAAGTGCTGTTTACCGTTGATGGTTATCAATACGGTGGCAAAGAGATCGATATGCGTGACAAGTCGGCCGCTGTGGCCGATGCATTGCCATCGTTAAGCGCCGTGGTACAAGTTAATTTCCTCCATCCAGACGCAACGCTACCGGTGTTGCATAAACAGAGTAACGTGACCTATTTCCAGGTGTACATGGACAATGACGCCATAACGCCGACGTTTCACCCCTGCGCCTTCGATGATCCGCTATATGTCCTCTATAGCTCTGGCACCACAGGTACGCCGAAATGCATTGTCCACGGTATTGGCGGCACCTTACTGCAGCATCGCAAAGAGCATCTGTTACACTGCGACATCACTCAGAATGACGTGTTGTTTTTCTTTACCACATGCGGTTGGATGATGTGGAACTGGCTTGCTTCTGGGTTAGCCAGTGGCGCAACGATTGTATTGTTTGATGGCAATCCTTTAGATCGTGAAGACAAACTGTGGCGTATCGCTGAGCAGGAAAAGATCTCAGCACTTGGTACCAGTGCCAAGTACCTTTCAGCATTGGAACAATCGGGTTTTAAACCCGCGGTTCAGTGCCAACTCTCCGAGCTAAAGCTGATCATGAGTACCGGCTCTCCGTTATCACCCTCAAGCTATGACTTTGTCTATCAAGACATTGCTGAAGATCTCTGCCTGGCATCGATATCTGGCGGTACGGATATTGTTTCCTGCTTTGCCTTAGGCAACCCCACCCTGCCCGTATGGCGCGGTGAATTGCAAAGCCTAGGATTGGGCATGGATGTCGCGGTATACGATAGCGAAGGTCGTGCGGTGTTTGGCGAAAAAGGGGAACTGGTGTGTTGTCACCCCTTCCCCTGTATGCCGTTAGGGTTTTGGGATGATAATACCAACGACATACCCCATGGCCATAAGTATCACCGCGCCTATTTCGAGCGCTTCTGCAATGTATGGGCTCATGGCGATTATGCTGAGATAACGCCAAATAACGGTCTGGTGATCCATGGCCGTGCCGATGCCGTGTTGAACCCCGGCGGTGTAAGGATTGGCACTGCCGAGATCTATCGACAAGTGGAACGATTAGATGACGTAGTTGAGAGTCTCGCCATTGGCCAGCCGTGGGAAGATGATCAACGTGTGATCCTGTTTGTGGTACTGAAAACTGGTTCAGTACTGACAGAACTGCTGCAGCAAAAAATACGTCGGCAGATCCGAGACAACACCACTCCTAGGCATGTTCCCGCCAAAATCATTGCTGTCCCCGAATTACCCCGCACCATCAGCGGCAAACTGGTAGAGCTCGCAGTCAAACAGGTGGTGATGAACGAAACTGTCACCAACACAGATGCCTTGGCAAATCCCGAGGTATTAAACTATTTTGCTGCGCTGCCTGAATTGACAAAAGACTAACGCCGACCCTTTTACCACGGCCTTTTGCAAATAAAGCGAGAGTAAAAGGCGGCGTCAACAAAAACCAACGAGCGGGAAAATGCCCACGCCACATCTCTCACTCGGTTAGGACTTAGAACAGCAATCACTACCCTTTGATTCCGCTGTTTTGGCGCAACACCCAGTCTCTTTCGGTGACGGTGTTAAGTATCTAACGCGAATATCAATCCAAACCAAACGTAATATCGCGATCCCCAACACCAGCGCACACAGCTGGGCGAACAAGCCTTCTGACGCCATATGTTGATGCGCAGAGCCACTGATATCCCATGCTTGAGATTCAACCAGTAAATTGAGTAGATACCCAAACAGAAAACTGGCGATCACAACGCCACCTAAATAAGCCACTAGTGCACGCTTACCTAGCTCTTTACCAACAATCGCCAAGGTGCCCAAGTTGGTTGCAGGCCCCGCCATCATAAACACCAATACAGCACCGGGAGATACCCCTGCCATGAGGAGCCCGGCGGCAATAGGAGTCGATGCGGTGGCGCAGATATACATAGGCACGCCAATTAACGCCATCACCACAAAGGCGATAAAACCACTGCCCCACTGAGCCAGAAAACTGGCAGGCACCCAAGTCTGTACCGCTGCAGCAAATGCTAAACCGATCAGCAACCAGAAGGCGATATCCTTGAGCATATCGTGAAAAGAAAACCCCACACCGGCGACCAAGCGCTGATAAACAGAGGGCTGCTTTGTGACTGGCGGCAGTTCACTACTACAACTACTTTTTGAGCTACAACAGCTGGATGTTGCCTTCTCTGCGTCAGCTGATGCAGCAAGACTGCCATCAGAGGCTTCCGCTTTACCCACTAAGACACCGGACAAAATACCGCTGAAAATAGCAGCAATCGGACGCACGATCGCCATCACCGGACCAAGCAATGCATAAGTCACGGCAATAGAGTCTACGCCTGTCTCAGGCGTCGCAACTAAAAATGAAACCGTCGAGTTTTTCGAAGCGCCACTGCGACGTAAGCCCAATGCCGCAGGTACCACGCCACAAGAGCAAAGTGGCAGAGGCGCACCAATCACAGCCGCTTTCACCGTGGCCTTCAAACCTTTGCCGCCTAAATGGCGACTTAAGAAATCTGTTGGAACAAAACTCTTAATCAAACCAGCAACAATAAAACCGAGCAGTAGCCAGGGAGCGGATTCAATAAACAGTCCAATCAAATTATTGGCAAAATCTAACATGACACCTCCTGCGTAATAGGCTCGCCGGTTTCCAGCGCTTGTAAGATCGTGCAATGCTCTGCGGAAATATCACCACCGCAACACGCGTCATTCATCAGTTTCAAGGCGTCTTTAATCCGCCTTAATTCAGTAATTTTTTGCTCAGTCTCGGACAGCTTATCCTCGGTCATCTGCTTCACTTCAGCGCAGGAATGGTGTGCCTTATCTAGACGCAGTGACAGTAGCTCTTTAATCCCGTCCAAGGTAAAACCTACCATTTTAGCTCGCTGAATGAACCGCAGGCGCTCCAAGGCTGCAGGCTCATAGAGGCGGTAACCTGCTGCAGTACGATCGGCTGGCAGGATCAATTCCATCTTCTCGTAATAACGTAACGTGTCATTGCTCACGCCCGTTAGTCGGGAGAGCTCGCCAATCTTATACATGGAACCTCGCTCAGATCTCACCGGATCATAAACATTCGTAATCTCTATACCGTTAATGATAAACCCTAGAGCTAGGTCTAAGGTCAAGTGTTCACACTTTTTTAACTCTGGGCTGTGCAAAGCTATAAGGCTCGATATACTGCGGCCATCACCTATTCTATCCATATGCGTCAGGAACACGCCCTTTATGGCATTAGTAAGCAGACTAAGAACCATCGTATTGGCGCTCAGCCTGTTTTACGCGACCTTCTATCCCGCACTCGCATCAGTGATCTATACCCCTACCAGCTACCAAACCGCATGCCATTTTCACGGGCGCTGCCTCGCCAGAGGAGTCGAATGGTTAGATCAGCGCATTGATGAGTTAGTGGAATATTGGCGTCATGATCGTTATCGATTACCGAGAAACTGGACCATTAAAGAACGACAACACCTAAAAGAAGTTAGAGCGATGTACGATCAATTGGTGTGGGGATTACCAATCGCGCTGATCCTGCTACTCGCCTTCGCCAACCAGAAGCAGATGTTAGCCGCCGCACGCTTTAATACGCTGTTTGTCGTGTCATTACTGCTGCTGATCCCAGTGTTTAACCCGTTCTGGAAAGAAGTTTTTCATCCGTTACTGTTTGATAACCTGATGTGGAAAAACAACCGTGCCGACACCTCCTGGTACTTTATGCCGAAGACCTTCTTTCGCGTCAGTACCATCTACATCATCTGCGCAACGACATTCGTAAACCTGATCATATGGCAGTGGTTAAGGATGCGCCTAAAGCGTCAAGAAAAAATAACAACCGAATAAGCCAATCGAACTTAAAGTAACAAATAGTCGCGTGTCATCACACAGTTGCTTTAATATGGCGCTCCTCAATCAACATCAAGACAATTTGACGAGCTAATGATAAAGACCAACTCTGTCCGCATCACTACGACAGCACTACTGCTTAGCCTGCTAACAACGTCCTGCGGCACCATCCTTCATCCAGAACGCCGCGGCCAAACCAGTGGTGATATCGATCCTGCAATCGCCGTACTGAATGCTGCAGGTTTGATCCTATTTTTTGTGCCAGGCGTTATTGCCTTTGCTGTCGACTTTGTCACTGGCGCGATCTACTTACCACAAGGTAAACAGGTCATGCTCAGCAGTGATGAGTTATTACAGATCCGTGACCCACAGGGAAATATTGATAAACAAAAACTCGCCGATATCGTAACGCTAAAGCTACCCAATCAGAGCGGTTTTCATCCTAGCGAGATGCAAGCAAAAGCTGTCACCAGCGAAATAGAGTTAGCACAGCTGTTCAAACAGCAGGAGTTAACGCTGGCGATCCGCTAGCTGTTTTGCATTACTATATTGATAAGAGTTAGAGCTATCACTTGAAAGGTCACCGATGATAAAGCTAGAGCACATTGCCATCTGGACTAGAGATCTGGAGGGATTAAAAACCTTTTACGTTGACTACTTCGAAGCCACAGCCAGCCAAAAATATACCAATGAAGCAAAAGGCTTTAGCTCCTATTTTCTCGCCTTTGATGGTGAGGCTCGTATCGAACTGATGCAAAACAAAAGTATTCCCGACTGCACCAACGATCCTTATCAACAGGCAACGGGTCTTACTCATATGGCGATATCCGTTGGCTCTGAATATGCAGTAGACAACCTGACCGAGCGCCTGAAAGCTGATGGCTACGAGGTACTGGATGGCCCCCGCCGCACTGGCGATGGTTACTACGAAAGCGTGGTATTAGATCCAGAAAACAATCGGATTGAGATAACGGCTTAGCATTGATAATACCCATAACTACTCGGTAACTTTCATTAGCGCCCACTGTTACAACAGCTTATATTAAGTTACGCTAGCTCAAGGTGTTAGCTATTTAAGCCGCTCTACGCAATACCTATGAGTTTCATGGAGGAAGATAATTTGCAGCACAAATCATGGATAGCACTCGCCACCGCATTGACGCTCTACGGCTGCGGTTCTTCATCTGATCCGACTGAGCCCTCAGTACCGGAAGCGACAGCCCCAGCTGAAGAGGTTCCCACACCGGAACCACCGTTTTTCACCACTTTCCCTGTGGATGAAGACGCCGTTACTGATATTCGAGATTATCTCGTTGAATCACCTGCACTACAGCTTGTAGAAGTCAGCGATGACCAAGTACTCACAACGATAGAAGATATAAATCGTCATAGTTTGGACGCTTATCAAGAGGTGATATCAAACTCTCGCAGGAACTGGGGCGAGAACAGCTTATCTTTGGTTGCTGGCTTTGAAGAAATTCGCGCGCAAGCTATGGTTGGCCTAGGAGAAAGAAACTCCTCTGTCGCTAATATGATTGATTCACGCCAAAGTGATGAACAGCTGAATGCTTCCTTATTAGAGATCCAGAAGGTCATCTGGCAAACACTGCCACCAGAACAACATACCAAAACAAACCATGTTTGGTTACAAACAAACTACCCACTGGATAGGCAATATCTTAGTGAATTAGAAAGCTACTATAACGCCAAGTTAGAGCCTGCCGATTTTATAACAAACAGTGACACTGTTGAGGACCTTATCGGCCAGTGGTTTGTAGCGCATTCAGGTTCATATCATTGGGGTTATGCAGCATCAAAAACCCGAGTCGTTCAAGCTACCACCTCCTACACAAACCTTAACTGGCATGAAAGTAACGTAGTGGAAGCAATATTTGAGTACGCCGAAGATTATGGTACGTCCAATGATGAACTACTCGACAATATCTACCCCGGAAAGGTCGCTGCCATAGCAATCAAAAATTCCGCGGTGCGTTCAGCCAATACGGAATTTGAACAGTTCGATATTGCCCTTGGAAGTTCGAAGCTTATTCTACGAGTGATCATGCCGTTCCATGGTCATTTTGATGCAGTAGAACAAACCTATATCGAAGGCAATTTAGCGGACACAGTTGCTCTTCCATTAGACGAAGCTGACGCTGTAATTCTACCCTGCATCTCATTTGAAAAATCAGATTTGGAGCCTGAAGATACGAGCTTTTATGATTCAGATTTCGAACGAATCAACACTTACGGTGCGCTGGAGCTTAGCGTTTATAATCAATTCAGTAAGATAACACTAAACAAACATGGAATAACCAAAGAGTTTAATCAGAGCATGAGCTTACAAGGTACTGCAGAAGAAAATTATTATTTCGCTGGAGCCATAGGTGACGGCTCTGGCTGGTATAAAGTTACTCCTCACATTGATACCACTGGTATACAATCGATTATTCGCCCATTTATCTTTGAGCTCCGTGACCCTACCACCGATGTTGTTATAAATAATGGTAGAGTTCGACGCTTGGTATCGAGCGAAACACTTGCGGAAGATTTAGAAAGTTGTCGCAACTAATAAAAAACGAGGCACTACGCCTCGTTTTTTATGCTCTTAATTGTCTTCACTTCTCAGCAAACTACGCGACTGCTTGCTCCAATATTTCACGGCTCTGTTCAAGGCTGATTTTCTGATGTTCACCCAGCGCAGTCATACCGTGGCTTTCCAGGTTACCAACAATGCTGCTGATGGCGGCGGCTTTATCCGCGCCATGCTCGGTCAGCTGGGTTGGCACATCTAAGCTGTGATAGAAGGCTTCTATCGCTTGCACGGTCCGCTCTGCCAAGTCATCACCAGCATCCAAACCGAACACATTACGCCCCATCTGCTCCAGCTTGGCCTTTTTATCGGCCATCTGGTTACGTAACAAAGATGGCTGCACAATCGCCAGCGAACGAGCATGATCAACGCCATACAAAGCGGTCAACTCATGGCCTATCATGTGCGTCGCCCAATCCTGTGCCACACCGGCACCAATCAAGCCATTCAACGCTTGGTTAGCAGTCCACATCAAATTTGCGCGCCAGCTATCGTTATCACGATCAGCAAATTGCGACGCTAACACCCTCAGATTCTTTAATAAGGCTTCTGCGTAACCATCCTGCACCATCGCATCTGCCGGAAAGGTCAAATACTGCTCACAGGTATGCACCCACGCATCAACGATACCGTTAGCCAATTGGCGCTCAGGCAATGTCTTCATTACATCAGGGTCCATTACGGCAAACTTGGGTTGTACCGCGGGTGCCAAAAAGGCCAGTTTGGTTTGCGTCGCGGCTTTAGTGATCACGGCGCCCATATTTGATTCTGAGCCTGTCGCTGGCAAGGTTAAGATCGCCGCCAATGGTACGGCCTCTGTCACCTGGTGTTTGCCTTCAAGGATATCCCAACCGTCGCCGTCATATAACGCCGCTGCGGCGACATATTTAGAGCCATCTATCACCGAGCCACCGCCGACAGCGAGAATATAGTCAACGCCCTGCTCCTTCACGATAGCCACTGCTTTATTCAGTGTCTCCGCCGTTGGGTTGGCTTCAACCCCAGAAAATTCTAGCCAGTCATACCCTTCTAATGCCGCGCCCACTTGATCATAAACGCCGTTGCTTTTAATTGAGCCACCACCATAAATCACCAGCACTTTCTGCTGTTTCGGGATCAATCCACTAATAGAAGCAATCTGACCCTGACCGAACTGGATCTGTGTTGGATTAACATAAGAAAATTGCATTGAATTCACCCTTAATTTTTAAATTCTTTAACAACACGGACTCAACGAAGCGACAACCATCGCTCCATCAATAAACTTGTGACTAGCATAATAGTATTAACAGGTGTAACCAAAAAGGTCGATTACTGCCTTTATCTTGCCTAATTCTATCAGGTGATTTATTCTCTCTTTCAAATTGTCTGTACAGGTTATCCCTATGTCGATCGCGACACTGATGAATCATTACGTCGAAGCGCAGCAGCTCGATCATCTCGATGGCATTAAAGAAACAGGGATTCCAGGCGTGCGTTTTTACCGCGCCCCGCACAGTAGCGCCAGGCAGCCGCTGCTTTACCAATCCGGGATAATCATCATAGGTCAGGGTCGTAAGTTGATCCATTTAGGCGAGCATAGCGTTGGCTACGGCGCTGGTGACTATCTGGTACTTGGCGTGCCTCTGCCGCTGGAGTGCGAAGCCTTCACTGATGGGGATAAACCCATTCTCGGTTTAGTTATCGATATTGAGCCTGCCGTACTCCATAAACTGGTGGGCCTAATTGAACAACAGACAACTGCAAACGGCTGCCTAAATACACCAAGCCGCGGCGTCCATTCAGTAGCTTTAGATCCCGCAATGGAGCTATCAGTAGAGCGATTGCTCACAGCAATGGCTTGCCCTTTAGATAGTGCAGTATTAGGCCAACATCTGCTGGAGGAGATCATCTATCGCGTATTGATGGGACCACAGGGCAACACCCTATTTGGACTCGCGCAGCAGGACGGACATTACGCCCGCATCGCCAAAGCCCTAAATCGTGTACACAGTGATTACGCAGCACCAATCACCATCGATCACCTCGCAGATGAAGCCAACATGAGTGTATCTGCGTTTCATCGCGCGTTCCGCCAAGTCACCTTGGAATCACCACTGCAATACTTAAAGAAAGTTCGCTTAGTGAAGGCAAAGGAACTTATCTTGCTCGAAGGAAAACGCGCCAATGACGCTGCGCGACTGGTTGGTTACACTAGCCCTTCCCAATTCAGCCGCGAGTTTAAGCGCCACTTCAATCGCTCTCCGAGCACAATGCGGGCATAGTAATTCTTTCCCTGTAAACGCAAAGAAAAAAGCCCCCTCGCCCTCTCCCCTTGGAGAGGGAACTAAGAATTGTATCGTCTTAATTGGCCACTATTTCGTCGTGTAAAGGGGCACCGTAATTATCGCTCCCTTGTTTTTAGCCTCTTCTCCCTTGGGGAGAAGATTGAGATGAGGGGTCTTTTAGCGTTTCGCTCGGTATCTGGCTTTACCATTGAACAGCAAATAGCAAAAGCGCCTCACTCTTGCCCTCCCTTGTCTCTTTGAAAGAGAAGTTTGGAACGTTGGCTTTAACCATTAGTGCTTTCATCTTGAAGCGGAAATAACCCAATAACTATTTGCTTGGCTTTTCTGAGATCCACAGATTAATACTGCCTTTGACCACGACCGTGTCGTTATCGTCTAGCGCGGTCACCGTGACAGGCATATCTCCGACCTGCCATGCCGACTGATCTACCTCAGCCACACAGCGGATGTCCGACCCTGCTTTCGCCGTGTAATCCAGTGTCATCCCTTTCGGGATCCAACGAAGGTGGCGAGGAATAGAGGCTTCCGCCATGGTTCCCATCGCCATCTCTAGGCCATTCGCGATGGCGATAACGTGAACCGTACCTATGTGATTTTCAACACCACGGCGCTTGCGGATCAAACATTCGCATTTACCTGGAATAACCTGAGTAATACGCGGCGTTATTGTACCGAAGTATGGCGCACGACGGCTGATCACCTTGCCAAATAACCAACTACTAAAGGGAAGCTTGGAGAGCAGTCTCTGAGTTCTCAGCACGTAATTTTCAGCCATATTTGTCTCCTGATTATTATTATCATTTGGTACCAGCTGCGGATATCAATACATATCCAAACAATCTGGTCGGACGAGTAGAGGTTATCACTTAAGTACAGGTATGCAAATATGCTCAAAACAATATGAAATGGACGATGCGCGTTTAAAAGAGACTGAAAATTAGTGTATGGGCTTGTGCAGAGGCACCTGCACAAGCGCACAATGGCTAAAACACTTCGTTAGGGGAGCTTGTCGGTCAGCTCAGGAACAAGATCAAACAGATCACCCACCAAGCCGTAATCTGCCACATCGAAAATAGGCGCATCGGCATCTTTATTAATCGCGACCACCACTTTAGCGTCTTTCATCCCTGCGATATGCTGAATAGCCCCAGAGATCCCCAATGCGATATACAGATCCGGCGCAACTATCTTACCTGTCTGTCCGACTTGAAAATCATTGCCGATAAAACCCGCGTCTACAGCAGCTCGCGATGCACCCACAGCGCCATTAAGTTTGTCAGCCAGTTGTTCAACCAGATGAAACTGTTCAGCACTTTGTAGACCCCGACCACCCGACACAACGACTTTCGCAGCACTGAGCTCTGGTCGTTCACTTTCAGTGATCTGTTCACTTACAAACGACGACAAGTCATTCACGGCCAATGCTGCAATATCCTCTCTCACTCGCACCACAGTGACGGGATTACTGCCATCAGTTAGCGGCAAAGCAAATGCAGCACTACGGATAGTAATGACCTTAATAGCATCATGGCTACGCACTTTGGCGATGGCATTTCCCGCATACATTGGGCGAATAAATGTATCCTCGGATTCAATCGCGATCACATCAGACGTCATACCAACATCGAGCATAGCCGCTACCCGCGGTAATAGGTCTTTAGCAAACGTACTGCTGCCAGCCACTACAGCTTGATAATCCACAGCCAGTGCCGCGATCACCGGCGCCAAAGATTCTGCTAAACCATGTTCGACCGCGGCACTCTCCAATAGGTGGATCTGTCCGAGCGGATAGCCCTGTAACTGGTCGACGATATGGGCGCTAGACGCTCCCCACAACAACAGCTCAACGTTCTCGGAGAGCTGCTGCGCTGCAGTCACCGCACGGCAGGTTTGCTCACTGAGTCGCTGACCAGCAGCTCCATCACTTTGTATCTCTGCTATCACTAACACGGCCATCAGATCACCCCCGCTTCATTGCGTAACTTATCGACCAGCTCATCGACACTGCTGACTTTGACCCCGGCTTTTCGGGGCGCGGGCGGCTTCAGTTCTAGGATCTCTATATGTTGAGACAGGGCCGATAGATGCTCATCAACCGACTCCGATTCCAGCGGTTTCTGACGCGCTTTCATGATGTTGGGCAGAGATGCAAAACGTGGAGTATTCAAGCGCAGATCGGTAGTGATTACAGCAGGTAACGTCAGGCATAATGTTTGTAATCCTGAATCCAGCTCTCGCGTCACATTGACCTTATTCCCGTCAATCTCGACTTTTGATGCAAACGTACCCTGTGACCAGTTCAATAGCCCGGCAAGCATCTGGCCAGTTTGATTATTGTCGCCATCAATCGACTGCTTACCCAGCAGCACCAATCCAGGTGACTCACGGTCAATCACCCCTTTAAGCAGTTTGGCGACATTTAGCGGTTCCAGTTCACTATCTGTTTGCAAGTGAACCGCACGATCGGCGCCCAATGCTAAGCTAGTGCGCAACTGCTCCTGACTTGCCCCGTCACCAATTGATACGGTAACCACTTCACTTGCGAGACCAGCCTCTTTCAGCTGCACGGCTTGCTCTACTGCTATCTCACAAAATGGATTAACGGCCATTTTAACCCCTGCGGTCTCAATCCCAGTGCCATCAGCCTTTACCCGCACCTTAACGCTGGGATCGATCACTCGCTTAATCGCTACTAAAACCTTCATTTCTACCCCATTGATTCAACCAGACTAGGCTAAATGCCAGTGCCATTAGCACGCCAGAGCGCTGCTGTAAGAATGGCTTTCCAATCTGTCATGTTTTGATTATCTTAGTTTTCGTTGACGTTAACGTAAACCTGTATCAAGGTGACAACTATCAGGTTTTGTGTAAAGGGAACTGAACAAGATGCAACGGGAACAGATGAGTTTCGATCTGCTGATCGTGGGCGCAGGGCCAGCGGGGCTTTCAGCAGCGATCCGAGCGAAGCAACTGCAGCCAGAAATGAATATCTGTGTGTTGGAAAAAGGCCCGGAGGTCGGTGCACATATCCTTTCTGGTGCCGTATTCGACCCGATAGCACTGCAAGAGTTGTTTCCCGGCGAACTCTGGCGGCAAGCTCCATTAGGCCTTAGCGTCAATCAAGATCAGTTACTTCGCCTCTCCCAAACAGCCAGCAAGTTGATGCCTGAATGGACTGTACCCAAAGCCTTACACAATGACGGTTGCAAGATCCTGAGCCTTGGCAAACTCTGCCGCTGGCTAGCGGAACAAGCACAAGCATTAGGCGTCGATATCTTTCCCGGCTTCAGTGCGCATCAACTTAAATATGAAGGTGAACAAGTCGTTGGCGTGATCACAGGTGACATGGGGCGTGATAAGCAGGGAGAGCTTAAGCCCGGTGGCATGTTAGGGATGGAGATCCTTGCCCCTTATACCCTGCTGGCAGAAGGCTGCCGAGGTCACTTAGGCAAACAGGTCGTAAATAGGTTTGCGCTGGATGCAGGCAAAGATCCGCAGCATTACGCCCTTGGCTTTAAAGAAGTATGGCGCGTCAGTAAAGACAAGCATCAACCAGGGCTAACCCAACACACCTTCGGCTGGCCACTGACTGAGGGCAGTGGCCACAAAGCGAACGGCGGCGGCTTTATCTATCACGGCGAGAACCAGCAGGTATATCTCGGGTTAATCGTCGACCTTAACTATCAGAATCCGCACCTGGATCCATTTGAAGAGTTTCAACAGTTTAAGCGCCACCCGATGTTCAATCATCTGCTCGCAGAGGGCGAACGTCTGAGCTACGGCGCCCGCACCATTGCAAAAGGCGGTTGGCATTCATTGCCGAAAATGAGCTTCCCTGGCGGTATGTTGATCGGCTGCGATGCGGGCACATTAGATGCTGCACGTATTAAAGGCTCCCATACTGCGATGAAGTCCGGCATGTTAGCCGCCGAAGCTATCGCAGCTGCCGCAACTAAAGGGGCTGCAGAGGCAACAGCGAACACAGCGACAGACCATCCAATCACAGATTTCGACAGTCGGGTCGAAAACTCGTGGTTAGGCAGATCACTTTATTGCCATCGCAACAGTGTCGCTAACCTACATCGTTTTGGGCTACTGGCAGGCGGGGCGCTAAATTGGTTAGAACAAAATCTGCTGAACGGACACCTTTTTTGGCATAGCCGCGACCAAAGCCATGATCATGAACATATGCTAACCGCGGCTGATGCGCCGCCTATCAATTATCCAAAGCCCGATAAAACCATCACCTTCAGTCGTACGGCATCACTGTTTTTGTCCAATCTAAATCACGACCATGACCAGCCAAATCATCTGCAACTCACAGACGACAGTATCCCGATCAACGTAAACCTAAGCCGTTACAACGAACCAGCACAACGCTACTGCCCCGCTGGCGTATATGAAGTACAACAGATCGACGGCAAAACCAACTTTGTTATCAATAGCCAAAACTGCCTGCACTGTAAGTGCTGTGATATTAAAGACCCTTCCCAGAATATTCAGTGGGTCACCCCGGAGGGTGGATCAGGACCGCAATATACGGATATGTGACCAAAACAAGCGTATTAATCAGTTGAGTAATTTGTTGTTCTGCAACGTGCAAAATCAACTATTGTTAGAGATTAAGTAAGATCCCAACAGGATTAATGACGAGCCGATGCAGTTAGTTAATTTTAGCCCGTACAAACTAGCGCTGCTGTTGACATTCCTCGCCAGTGGGATCGCTGAATCAGCCGCCGGATCAAAGCTTAAATCTCCCGTTCAGCAAGGGATTATCCAGTTAGGCGTGCAAGACTTCCCATTCTACGCGCCATACTCGCTCTGGGAGAAAGATAGTTATCAGGGGTTTAATCGCGAGTTATTTGATCTTTTTGCGAGCTATTTAAATAAACAGATCCGCTACCAACCTTACTCAGTAAAGCGACGAACGTTGACACTGATAAGCGGCGAATCTGCGCTTATCTATCCTGATAACCCCCAATGGGCTCCAGAAGCAAAAAAGAGCAACAAAATATACTACAGTCAGCCAGTTACCAGCTATATCGACGGTGTTATGGTTACGCCATCTCAGCAGGCTATGACGCTGCCTTCACTAAAAAGATTGGGCATTCTCCTCGGATTTACTCCGGTACCGTATCAGGCGATGATCGACCGCGGTGATATTGAAATACATACCGATGCAAACATCGGTGTGTTAATAAACATGGTGATCAGTGGCGCGTTGGACGGGGTGTATTTAAATACCGCAGTGACTAAGCAATACCTGCAACAAATCATAGCTAAACCTAACGCTTTGGTGGTCGCCGAGCAGTTGCCGTTGATTCGCAGTTCACGCCATTTAAGCACAGCACACTACCCTGGGCTTATCGCAAGCTTTGACAAGTTCCTGAAAACTCATCAGCAAAGTGTGAACGCACTGAAACAGAAATATGGCTTGCCGCACAACAACTGAGTATGGTCGATTACAGCACAATTCTTGGTTATCAATAGACATAGGCGTCAAGCCGAATAAAATACCCTGCATTAGACTCATCTTACGTGTACCCCCATGCTTCGTTACTTTGTCCCGCTTATCATCCTCTTCTGCTACGCAAAATTGGTGTGGGCTGATGAGCAATCACAACCCCTTCCAGAAGAGTTAGTCGCTGATAACACTCTAAGCGCAGAACAGATCAGCAGCAGAGTGACGCTGATCGAAAGCTATTTAACGGCTGGACACTATGACCAACAGCCCCACGTTAGATTGGAAGCGATAGACAAGTTGGTACAGTTGCTTCGTACCACTGGGCGACTGAAACAAGCGGAACAATATAACTTGCAACTGCTTGGTGACTCCGTTGAGCAGAGGCAGCCCTTGTACCAGATCCGCGCCGAAAATAACCTAGGTAATATTGCGTATACCCGAAGCAACTATTTAAAAGCGATCGCGCACTTCAAGACGGCACTGTCACTGGCTGAGCAAACAGACAGCCGTCGCGCCGTCGCCCGTGCCAACCTGAATGTGGCGCGCGGGTTACGAGCGATATCCCGCTTGTCGGAAGTGCAGCCTTATGCCCAAAAAGGGCTCACATTGAGCCAGCAAGTGGGTTACCTCGATGGCGTTCTCTCTGCGAACACCCTGCTATCTCAACTGTTCGAAAAACGTGGTCAGTATGATCTTGCGTTGAGCTATATGCAGAAAAATTTAGCATTAGAAACCGAACTAAACGATGAGAGAGGGATAGCAAGTACGCTATACAATATTGGCTCACTGTACATTGACACTGGGGATTTCAAGCGAGCAGAAAGCTACTTTAACCAAGCACTTAACATTGACAAGAAATACGACAATGCCAGTGACATTGGCCACGACTACATGAAATTAGGAATACTCGCAGGCGAACGTAAACAGTGGGAACAAAGCACGCGGCTCCTTCTTCAAGCCCTTGAAAAATTCAAAAGTATCGACGCCAACAGAAACCAAGGTTGGGCACTCATCAATCTTGGCCGCAGTTACACCAGGCAAGGCCAGTATCTGCTCGCTGAAGGGGTTTTAAAACAGGGAATAGATAAAGCGACGACTGCCGAAGATAAACACTTAGTGGCACTTGGACAAAGATTTGAGGCCGAACTTGCCGGTAAATTAAAACAGTTCGACCGCGCCCATGCCTTGGTGGATCGCGCACTGGTAAAAGCCATCGAAGAAGAAAACCTCGATGGCTTAGCCAAGCTGTATTTGTTACGCAGCGAGCTGTTCGAATTAGAAAATATGCCGTTTGAAGCATTAAAGGCCTATAAAGAGAGCGCCCTGGTAGAAAAGAAGCTTTTTGGCCAAGGAAAAAACCTGACCATAGGTCACTTGCAGGCGAGCGTAGAATCACTTAACAAAGAGCATAAAATCAGCCTGTTAGAAAAGGATCGAGCCTTACAGCAAGCCGTTGCCAAACAGCACAAGCTGGAACGAAACAGACTAATTACAGTTCAAGTATTTAGCATCCTAATTTTGATCGGGTTGATCCTCTACCTCTACAGCAAACGGCGGGTCGCGCAGTTAAAGAACCAGGTCATGGAAGAAGCTATCGCCCGAAAGAATAATCTGCTGGCAGAAGTTTCTCATGAACTCCGTACGCCGCTTGCTGTGCTTAAGCTACAACTTGAAGGGCTGGAATATGATCTAGTCGACGACCGCCAAGGAGCTTATCGCAAACTGCACGGAAAGATTGCTGAGCTTAACCAACTGATCCACGATATCTATCAGTTGGCTCGCGCGGATAGCGGACTACTGGAGTTGAACTTTCAAACACTTCCCGCCCTTGAGCTGTTAGAAGAAGCGGGAGACGAATTTCAGGAGCTCGGCGAAGATGCAGGATTTGATATTGAAGTTCGCTTAAACATCGATGCGCAACTGCATATTGATGTTGATGCTGTGCGCTTTAAACAAGTGCTGGTTAACCTATTGCGAAACAGTATACGTTACACCGACACACCGGGTTGTATTCGCCTCTTAGCAAGACAGCAAGCCCATGAACTGCATATCCGCGTGGAAGATTCTGCACCAGGCGTGATGAACGAGGACTTGCCAAGGCTATTTGAACGACTATTTAGAGCCGAAGGATCGCGCAGCAGGGATACCGGCGGCTCGGGTCTCGGCTTGTCCATCTGTAAAAGCTTAGTGGAGGCGCATTCTGGCACTATTGCTGCGGCAAGAAGCAAACGCGGCGGCTTACGAATAGACATACGCCTTCCAATCAGTACAGCAATGGGCTGATTGGATGCCGCCATCAAACCTTGAGATTTAAGATAGAAACCAGCATTGAGTATACGCCTCACCAGCGATACCTTGTTTATTCAATACACGACTTAACACTATTAACAACTTGAATAGGCGCGCTTTTTGCTGAACCAACCCAGTTGCCGAATCGGCCAGAGTAGATCTCTCTTGCAAGGTAGTTAATTACCGCTTTATCTTGCAACCTGTCACTTGAGGTGAATGTGTCATGAACACTTGCGACATCAGTGGGATAAAGAGTCACCAAGCCTAACTCTTCCGCTGATGGAACCAAAAGTCCTCCATCCACCGTCGATTCACTATTGCTCAAGGTGATCTCTGGCACTTCGTAAAATATCCCCAGTACGTCACTGGTTTTGGTAATAACAGTGAGGTTGCTTTTACCTACATTCTGCAGGTGAAGATAGATCTGATATTGGTAACGCCCCCTGTCATCTAGCCCTGTGCAGACCACCTGCCCCTGTTTCACGATCAAATCATTCGCCCATAACGATGACGATAATGCGCATAAAACCGTTACCAAAACTAACCCGGCACATCTGCAAAAGGTCATAAACTCACCAGTAAAGTAATTGTATTCAGCAGGTTATAGCACTTAGACTAATGAATTCTCAACGCCATATAGAGATATATTTAGGCTGCCATGATCTACAGCGGCAAATGCAGGAGTTAAGCAACATAAAGCGCTCGCTAAAAAAAGCTGACATAGCGTCTAATGCCCTATAGAGAGTCCTATCACCTGCAAGCTTGCGGGCTGTGCACCGGCGATGAAATCGGTGGGAATGACAGGCGTTTGGGATGGCTCATCGAGTGACAGCCTATTTATCATGCTTCGTCCTAACTTACAGGCGCCAAGCACTTCCCGCGCAAGTTTTATCTCTCGCCAGTGATCACTATGACGTAGCGTATTGATGGCCAGCCGATCCGAATCAGGCAAATGATCTGACGGGTGCAGGTCATGGCTCATCTTGGCGGCTTCCAAGCGCCATAAAAGTTCCAGATTAGCATCACGCATATAGTTAACTAGAAACTGACGACTGCTATCAGCGTCCTCAACAGCCATTAGCTGGTCTCGTCGTTGGCTAACGCCATATAGGCGGCTCAACTTTTGGCGAAGACCTTGTGCGGCTGCTGATATTTGATCCGACCTTTTCAATGGCAGATGTTGCGGCAGCAACTTGATCTCCCCTCCTTCGCCGAAAACAACATCAAAACCACTGCCAGCTCCCTTTAACATCTCCGCTAACTGATTGGCCACGGCTTCGCTGGCTTCTCCTCTGCCTAAATCCAGCCATGGCTCGCTATCTTGCGGCAAAGACAAAGGCGTAAAAACAATGAGGTCAGCGTTGTTAGACCCGATTTCGTCACTTGACGGAAGCAGGTTTACCTTAACAAACAGCGCCAGCAACCATATTGAAATTAAGCTAAACAAGATCGGAATAGCGCACTTATTGATCCATAAGTGCGCTTTTATAACTGTGCAATGCAGCTTGCCAACGATTTGCTGCTGATAGCTTGTAGCCATATTTGCTTACCGTCCCTGGTTTGCTCGTTTACTCGATTAGTGCCAATGTCTCTTCTGCTTGGCGCCGTATTCCCGAATGCAATGTGTCATCGGACGCCATCATGTTCAGTAACATTATCAGCTCTTTAGCGTGGTCTATGGTGACCCCGGGGGCTTGCTCTACGGCAAGCTTCAAGAATGGTGATTGTTCGATAAATCTTGATGTCTCAGAACATTTACTAAAATGCTGGCTGACGTTGTGGTTTGCAACACACATGAAAAACTCCACTGAATCGATTGAAAGCGCATAACTGGTAAGCGCTTTGCTTTAGCTCAGGAGAAGTATCAAACAGAAATGTGCAGCGATTGTGGAGATTGTGCAGGTCAGAGGTGTAACCAGGGATAATTCAGTAAATACCCAGCTCATGGCCACGCACCCTGCTTTTTTGCATTGTACGCTTCGACTAGCTTACCGCCGGTTCGTACTTATAGCCCACTGAATAAACGGAGCAGACTGGCTCAGCTGGCATATTAAGACATTTAAGCTTCTTGCGCAGGTTTCGGATATGGCTGTCTACCGTGCGATCAGATATCACGCGATAGTCTTTGTATACCAGATCCATGATCTGTTGCCGTGAATAGATACGGCCGGGCTGACTGTGTAATAAGGCCAACAGGTTAAACTCTACCGCAGTAAGCTGCTCACTGACGTCACCATAACTGACCGTAAATCGCTCATGATCTAAAAGAAGCTGCTTTGCTGGCGCAGACTTTGGTTGAATACGTCGAAAAATCGCCTTTATTCTCATCACCAGTTCAGGTGCGCTAAACGGCTTACATACGTAGTCATCCGCACCGATCTCAAGCCCAATCAAACGGTCAACCTCTTCCGTTTTGGCCGTTACCATGATGATAGGCACTTCTGAAAAAGCTCTGATCTCTTTACAGCAGGTTAAACCATCTTTGCCTGGCAACATCAGATCCAGTAACACCAAATCGGGACGATGCTGTTGCACAAACTCCGCAACCCCAACCCCTGTAGAAAAGTGGGTAACATTAAAGCCTGCCGCCTGAATAAATTTCACCACCATTTCAGCAATGTCGGCTTCATCTTCAACAAGTAAAATTGAGGGTTCCAAAGAGATATCCGTCTACCTAGCTTAGCCATATTTGTAAGGGCTGAACGAAACCATCAGCCCCACGCGAATGCTTTATCATCACAGCGCCGTATGCTATTGCCCGCGAACCAAGGTTGCAATCTCAACTTCATCGCCATTGAGTAAACTCAGCTGATGTTTTGTCACGGTGAAATACTTGCTTTGAGACAGCATAGTCAACATCGCAGATTCCACCTCCATGATGCGCTGACACATCTTTCGTGTACCAGCAATGGGCCCAAAAGAGAGTGTGGGTCTACCCTCTCCTTCCGTACTGATCACGTAGTCGCCACGAAAATGATTACACCCTGAGAAACCTGATGCCGAACCACTGGTCATCAAGGTCAATTTCAGATTTGATTCTTCAGCTGTTTTAGCCAACACATCACCGTTAAGAGATAACAACGTCCAATCCCCGATGACGGCACTGATATCGACAGCTGACGCTGCAGGAGACTCGGCGGGTTCATCCACAGCAACCTCTGGCGCATCTACCGCTGCGCGTTTGCCACCCACCTTTTCAAGCAACATGTCAATCCGTGGCACGCCAAATGGCTGATACGCTTGTGTGGTTGTAAACAGCAGCTGGTCAGCCATGTATATCTGCCCACGCAAGCTATATCGTGCTTTCGGCTTTAACTTGGCCTGCTCATAACTTAATTCGAATTCGTAAGGCGGCGCCGTCGTCAAAGTTTGCCTTAAGCTCGCAACAGTTTCGCTCGCGGCATCCGCTTTCGACACATCTTCAAGCGATATAACCAACTCAGCACCAGGCGGCAAAGCTATCCTTTCACGGTAGCTAGCGCTCCCCACTAACTTAGCTGCCATTGTCTCTTCCTGTTGTGCTTGCTCAGTTGGAACCGTCTGGTTCTGGCTGTCACAGCCAGTGACAATACCTGCACTCATGCCAGCAAGCATCAAGGTAGCGCCTAATCGGCAAAGGTGAAGTGTACGCATCTCATAACTCCTATCGTTCCCATATCATCAGTATGGGAGCATAAACTTTGTTAACCATTACATTGGCATTCACGATAAACGCTAGCCTAAAAACCAAGTAAACGACCATTAACAACCAGTGAGGCACGAATTAAGCGAGCCAACCTAAATGCCTCCCCAAATAGCACCAACCAGCGCCACTGTGCCTGCGACGCCACAAAGCCACATTAAGATAGGGCGAAACCGGCCACCGTCAATATAGCCACGGCTGCGCGTTCCCAGCATCAGCCCCAATACTGATATTGGTACAAAGCTAAGGCTTTGCCATAACAGCTCACTATTTAAGATCCCACCGACACTATAGCCAGCCAAACTCAACAGACAGGAACACATAAAGTACAACGACAAATTGGCGCGGATCCGGTATGGCTCACCATGTTGCATCACCAAGGCTAACGGTGGGCCACCGACCGCAGTGGTCGAACCCATCACCCCCGAAACAAGCCCCGCCCAAGCTAATCGTCCTCGGGTGACTTCAAATTTACGCCCCCAAAACGAAATAACCACAGCCATCAGCACCGCTGTCGCCACGGATATCTGTAGCCATTGCACGTTGAGTGTCATCAATAGCCAAACGCCGATAACCGTACCCGGCACCCTGGCGACAATAGGCACGGCCATCATCCTCAGTTGAATATGGTGCCGTAACTGCCAAACATTCATGGCGCTCAGGGGCAGCGCCACCACAGTGAGCATCACGGGCACCCATTCCGGCTTGATCAACACGATAATCGGCGCCGCGACAATCGCCAGACCAAAACCCAGCGCCGATTGCAACCAGCAACCCGCCAACACCATTAAGGCCGAAATCGACCAAATTAACAGTTCACTCACAACAATCTCTAATATCCAGTTTCATGCCCGTTTGGCCTGTCTGATAAAAGCGATAAAACACACTGAACGATATCGCCCTGGAAGGTACCCGAAATGCTACGCCCATCGGCCGCGTGTGACTACGTCAACGTATTAAAAGTCATTGAATGCGAATGCTTTCTTGATCACACCCAGCAAACAAGCGTTGGCTATACTGAACGATAGCCAAGGAGGTCATGATCAAGAAACTCATTCTCCCATTAATCTTAGTGCTATTAAGCTACGGCTTTTGGGCCATGCCACAGCTAAAGGAGATCTTAGCCGGCGTCGCTATTTTCCTGTTTGGTATGTTAGCGCTAGAGGACGGCTTTAAATCTTTCACTGGCGGCGTTCTAGAGCGCCTACTCAAGCGCACCACCAATAAACTCTGGAAAAGCCTGTCATTTGGTGTACTCACAACGACCCTGATGCAGTCCAGCTCACTGGTCACCATTATTACCATCTCCTTTCTCAGTGCCGGATTACTCCCCCTCATGCAAGGCGTCGGTATTATTTTTGGCGCAAACCTGGGAACAACCACGGGCGCCTGGCTGGTCGCCGCTTTTGGCCTAAAAGTAAAAATTTCCGCTTACGCCATGCCGTTGTTAGTGTTTGGCGTGATCCTGGTGTTCCAAAAACTAAAAACCTTAAAAGGAGTGGGTTACCTGCTCGCCGGTATCGGTTTCCTGTTCCTTGGCATTCACTATATGAAAGAGGGATTCGAAACCTTTCAATCCAGTATTGTACTCTCAGATTATATGGCGGATGGCATCGCTGGCCTGCTTATTTTTACCTTATTAGGAATGGCCGCGACCGTGGTCATGCAGTCTAGCCATGCCACCCTGGTATTGATCATTACCGCACTAGCCGCCGGACAAATCACCTATTACAACGCCTTAGCGCTGGCGATCGGAGCCAACGTTGGCACCACCATCACTGCCATCATTGGCGCGTTGGGGGCGAACATCGAAGGTAAACGCCTTGCTGCGGCGCATCTGGTGTTTAACTTGGTCACGGGTATCACCGCATTGGTACTGATTGTACCGCTAGCTAACTTGGTGGATGGCATTGCCGAAACCGTCGGCATCGGCGAACAGAACTACACCCTAAAACTCGCGCTTTTCCATACGCTATTTAACGCCTTAGGTATCGCGCTGATGTTGCCATTTATCAAAGCGCTGTGTCGCGGATTGGAGCACTACCTGCGCACCGATGAACGTCGAGAAAGCGTGTCTTTGCCTCTGTCCAGCCCCGATAGAAGGCGTGAACAGGTGAAGCCGCTCTATCTTAAAAAAGCCGTACTAAATAACCCTGATACGGCACTGAAATCGATGATCATGGAAACCCATCATCTATTCGATAACGTCTACGGCGTTATTGCCCGCGGCCTCATGTTGGATCGTTCCGTGGTTGAATCAGATAAAGACCTTAATTCACAGCTTGAATCTCCGGTTTCTAAAGATGCATTCTGTGATATCGATGAGCTGTACCAGCGTTACATTCAACCAGTCTATAGCGAGTTGTTTACGTTCGCAGCCACGGCACAGCCGGAAATGAACAGCGCACAAAGCAAAGAACTATTTGCGATAAAAGCCACCGCGCGCGATCTAGTCAACGCAGTCAAAGATATTAAACACCTGCAAAAAAACCTGCGCCAATATCTGGTGTCAGATAATGTGCATATTCGTCAGCAATATGGCGAAATCCGCAGCCAAATTGCGTTCTTACTGCGACGACTCTACTTTATCCGCCACGATTCCCTCGCGCAGGAAGACAACGACGCCGAACTGGTGATCAGCCAATTACGCATGACACTAGAAAAAAATGACGTCATCTCCAATGACGCACTCGACGAACTTATCCGTCACCGTGAGCTAACCCCCAGAATGACAAGCTCATTAATGAACGACAGCCATTACTGTCGGTCTATATCTAAGAACCTGATAGATACCGTTGAAGTATTGATGACAGCAGGATCTGGCGGCGAAGGCGTACTCAGCAGAGAGCTCGCCCTGGCCCCCGATGAAGTTGAAGCCCTACTGGCATCAGAGCAGTCTGAAACAGAAGCAGGAGATAATGGGTGAACAGGTCGATCGAACGTCTTGCCAGCTGGTTTAATCGGTTCCTCACCGAGGACGCCGAGCACAACAAAGAGCAGCTGGAACGAGTAAAAAAGAAGTTGAATAAGCTGAAGCGTAAATCCCATATGCTGCAACAACTGATCGACGAAACTAACAATGAACAGGAAAAAGAGACACTACAAAGCGAACTAAAGATCGCCAAAGCGATCCGCATTAAAGCCCAACAAAAGTACAAAGCCTTAAAAACTGAAATGCAGAATAAAAAGAGCAGCAAAGAGTAAAGGCATATTCAGCGGGAGTGAGCTATCGGCCTTCCTATTTTGAAGTCAATGACGCAGCTGATTAATGGTTTTTTCCTTTGATCTATGTCTAAAACCAAGAGCGGCATTGAAACAGAAAAGCGGGGGTTGGAAGACCTTGGTTCCGCTAAACACACAACTAACACCGCTCAATTTAACTGCCACTGTCGCTACCCAAGTTGGCGACAAAACCCTCTACCGGAAGCTGCAGAAATATCGGTTCTAATGCTTCAATAAGATCTTCGCCGAATCCCCCTGCCAACAATTCTATTTCGAATCTATTCGCCTCTTGGTGCCAGTTTTCAGCATACAACTGCTCGCTATCAAACTCTTCAAAAAACTCATCCAGTAAATCACCCGCATCCGCTTTCAGGTCGTCGAATAAGTCTTGTAATTTTGCGCCGCTGCCACCTTCGGCAAGCAGTGTACAGATAGATGACCACAAGCTGACTTGATTGGGTTTTACTACAAACTGAAGTTTTACAATATCACTCATCACTTACTCTATTTTTATCAAGTTCAGCTGTTAACGGAAATACTGCCAACTGGATAAATCAGAGACAGGTAACTGACTAACAATATCAATGAGACTGACTTCCAGCGCGTCAAGATCTTCTACTTGTTTGGGGAAGATATATAAGAGCATGATAGAACCATTACTATTATTTCGACGATCGAACTGCACCCTCGCTTGATGGTTTGCAAAGGCATTGTCCCAAGCTGCTTCAAGTAACGGGTTGCATTGCTTAAGGACTCTTCGCAACTTCGTGTCTAGCGCTTTTGCAGAGCACCAACATTCATGCTCGTCATTTTCACCAACCAACGTGGGACGTTTGTCATTTAGAATCAGGCTGCGCCACCCTGTTAACTGGTCATCACTCAGAGTAAAGGTGATTTTAATCTCCCTTTCAAAATCCACACCATGCTTATCTATGTGCTGCCATAGTGTATCAAATGCAGGTTTGTGGTCAGCTATCTCACGGAAGCGAGCGAGCAGCTTATCACGTATCTGATTCATCTCTTTTATATGGGTAGGTAGCTTATTTGCAGCACTTTTTATCGGGCCAGCCAGCAGTCGCCATAGCCCCTCCTGAAATAGCTCTTCGTCACCATCATATCCCTCATATTGCGCAGTTGAAAAAGACGTATCATGAATCAGATAAAGTGCTGATAAAGCAAAATCAGAGCGCTCCAACCAAAGTGGTGTAGCTTGATGTTTCTCTGCACAGAGCATCCACGAAGAAACGCTTGATAAAAAGTGCCGCAAGACAGCCACTGCAGTTATTTGCATCGGCAGAGAAGAACCTCCGACTAAACAGGGAACCCGTCTATTCAGGTCAAACTTGTCACCCCAAAACCAGTCAAAAATCGCTAACCGCTGCGCTTTTGACTGATCTGCAAACCTGCCGTAGCGTATATCAGGTTCCGTTTTCAACAATGCATAGAAAAATGTTGCCGCTTTAACGCTCTGATCGAACTTTTTAACTTCGTCATCCTCAAGCTGCCCCAGAATAAACTCGAACGCTTCTCGACTTTGTATCGGAAAGTGATCGAAGTAGAGCCGGATTCGTTGCCCTGCTGAAAACTTAGCCAGCCCTTTGCGATTGATTTCTCCGCGCATAAAGAGCTGTTTAACCGCTTTTACGGTCGTACGAGGCCAGCATTCAGCATAAGCGTCCTGATGCTCTTCATCCCAATTTGCCTGACGCTGTTGTTGCCACGTAGGGTCATCAATAATTTTCATCTGCAACGCCAATGCGCTGGTTTCATTCAACGTTTCGCTCATTCGTCCTCCTAGGTTTATTGGGCATCCATTCCTCATCAAGTAAAAAAACTCCTAAAGCGATCCGTATTAAAGCCCAACAAAAGTACAAAGCCTTAAAAACTGAAATGCAGGATAAAAAGAGCAGCAAAGAGTAAAGGCATATTCAGCGGGAGTGAGCTATCGGCCTTCCTATTTTGAAGTCAATGACGCAGCTGATTAATGGTTTTTTCCTTTGATCTATGTCTAAACCAAGAGCAGCATTGAAACAGAAAAGCGGGGATTGGAAGACCTTGGTTCCGCTAAACACACAACTAACACCGCTCAATTTAACTGCCACTGTCGCTACCCAAGCTGGCGACAAAACCCTCGACCGGAAGCTGCAGAAATATCGGTTCTAATGCTTCAATAAGATCTTCGCCGAATCCCCCTGCCGGCTTTGCTGGACACCCATCTCGCACCGATTTAACAAACGTATCTGAAATTCTGATCGAGCTCACTTTTAACATCAGAAAATCATCAACATTTAGCTACCGCGTCGGGGGTGTCCTGCTAACCGTCGTTTTTAACTACCAGTTTTGTCCGGGCATCCTTTGAGATACGCCGCATAAAATGCATCACCTGCTTTCTTAGCCTTATCCTTCATCACTACCGTTTTATCCCATATCTCAAGTTTTTCCACACACTTGGCTTTGTGCTCAATCAACGCACTAAAGATAGAGATCTGGGCGGATTGGTCGTTTCCATCAGCAAAGAATACAGACCATACGAGTGGTGAACGGCCTAGCTCATCAGTAAATGCCTCCGGATCGGCACCATTAGACAGAAGCAGTGATACAACTTCCGCATGACCTTTCTTAACCGACCGGTTGAGCGCTGTCATCTCACCAGCGTCTCCTAAATTGGGATTGGCTTTGTGCTTAAGAAGCAAGCGCACAACCTCAACATGGCCGTTACGACTAGCGGCGATAAGTGCCGTTCTATCCCATCCTGAATACTGATCGACGAAATTAATGTTTGCGCCAGCATCTAATAACGCTTTGACTTCATTCAGATCGCCATCACTTGCTGCAGTAACCAGCTCATCGCTTGCATTCACTGTGAGCGGCAAACTAATAACCGCAAATATGACTAACTTACGTATGTGGCAGATAAAGCGAGAACAGTTCATTGGTGTGTCCATTATTAACTCGAATTAGCGTCAATTCTAAATCAACATCCAGTGAGCGCAAAGCACGCTGAATAAACGTAACTAAAAGCTCAGCGAATGAAGGATCTTCTGGCACCATCCCTCATCAAGTAGCCAATGCACCTAAAAACCTAATAGTGCATACCTTGCACAAAAGAAATAATCACGACTTAACGATCTCATGGGGGCTGGGTGATGTAAGCTCCTTGAGCGAATTCATCACTCACAGCGATGGCGAATAAAACATCTCAGAAAAATTACGTTACGAGGGGTCGTCCCGCATCCCAAAATAACTGCACCAACGGTACTTACTCGCTCTGAACCACTAGATTTTCAGCTACTGCCTTTATGTAAAGGCCAAATAGCGAGAGCGCTGTGAACACAGCGATTCCAAGGCCGACGATATCAAAGTGATAGTAAGTGACACCTGTTTGCAAGCTCATGACTGGAATGAGCATAGCGGCCAGATTCAGCTTCCATGCCACCGCACTTATCGGCGTGGTTTTGGTGACAAAATACAGCCAAATCGTCGTAATAACGATAACCGGTGTTGTAATGATCAGGTGAATGAGCAATTGCATGCCACCCGGGTCGTGAGCCACTAGCCAGCCGTGCAGTGACAGATAGATAACAGCAGCATAAACAAGATTACAGATTGAGACGGCAATGGCTGCGGTTAGATTTAGCATATGTCCCTTTTCTATTGTAGAAGGGAAATCTCCTCCTTGGCCGGAGTGAATTTTCCCTGCCATCACTCATGAATCAAACCACTCTACCAGCTATTTAACTGCTAAAACAACCAGTTACAACACACTTTAGTCTGTTCTCATCGCTAAAAATGGATAACTTTGTAGCTATGTTGATATCCATTCGCAATCACCCTAGTAGCGACGGAAAAATACGGGTTTGGTTCATGGGTTCAAATCAACATACGAATAGCAACCATTCTAACCTAGATTATCAAACAGGTTATTTTTCAATTGTTTAATGGCAGTTCTCTGCAGCCCTAGCTACTTTTATAACTGGCTATCAATTCCTACTAATTTCCGGAGGCTCAATGCGCGGCGACACAGATATCATCAGCTGTTTAAATCAGGTTTTAACCACTGAACTGACCTCAATTAATCAGTACTTTCTCCATGCTCGGATGTTTAAGAACTGGGGGCTGTCAGCGCTGAATGAGAAGGCTTATAAGAAGTCGATTAAGGATATGAAGCAAGCCGATGCGCTGATTGAACGCGTACTGTTTTTGGAGGGGTTACCTAACTTGCAGAAGCTGGCACATCTAAGGATCGGTGAGCACACCGAAGAGATGATCAGCTGCGACATGGAGCTGGAGCATGACCAACTGATCCAGCTACGCTCTGCTATCTCTTTGTGTGAAACAAAGAAGGATTATGTCAGCCGTCAGTTGCTTGAAGAGATCCTTGAGGATGAAGAGGAGTATCTTGATTGGCTAGAAACCCAGCAGCACTTGATAAAAGAGATCGGTCTCGAAAACTACCAACAAGCCCAGCTTTAGCAGCGGATAAGGAGAACAAAGATGAAAGGTAATGCAAAAGTCATCGGCGCACTAAATACCCTACTCGCGGCTGAACTAACCGCAATGGATCAGTATTTTATTCACTCTCGCATGTATCAGGACTGGGGCTTGGAAAAACTGTACGAACGCATCGCCCATGAGTTTGAAGATGAGAAAGGCCATGCTTCGTTGCTGATTGAACGCATTTTGTTTTTGGAAGGTGTGCCCTGCATGACCAAGCGTGACGGCCTGCGCATTGGCAGCAACGTAGAAGAGATGCTGCAAAACGACCTGCAACTTGAGTACGATGTCGCCACCAGTCTAAAAGCAGCGATCGCGCTGTCTGAAGCAGAGCAGGATTATCAAAGTCGTGAGATCCTGGAAAAGCTGTTAGAAGACACCGAAGAAGATCACGCTTACTGGCTGGAGCAACAGCTGGGATTGATCAAGCGAATTGGCTTACAGAACTATCAGCAATCGCAAATGGCGTAATTTTAGTCGCAAAATAGCGGCTGCAAAGAAAAAAACAGGCTTAACCGCCTGTTTTTTTGGGTAAAAACCGGCGGACTCATCGCTCTTATAAAACACAATATGCTTATCTAACGTAAAAAAGCCCCGACCAAGGTCGAGGCTAATATTTGATAAGACAAACCTCAGAGCTAAGCGGAATGTCTCTTTCTTGCAAAAGCAAACCCTGCGACGGCTAAACCTAGCAAAGCGATACTAGCAGGCGCAGGAACTGTGGCAGAGTTCCACTGAATATTATCTACACCGTATGGGTTAAATCCGCTACCGAAGCCCATCCAGCGCACTTCATCCACCGCTGTCGAAAGCGCTAGCGTTGACCATGAATTTACCGCACCAAAAGTAATATCCAAGGTTTGTACTAATGCACCGTCCAACCAACCTTCGACGGTAAACGTGTCGCCATCGTTGGAACCGCTGGAACGTGATGCATCAAGAGAAAAACCTGTGACGTCTGATGAGAACAACATGGTAAGCCCATCACTCGCACCGTTAAAGCCTGAAAAAATACTGCCGTTAGTCCCTTCTAAGTCCCAATTACCAGGGTCTCCATTGGCTAGTCCGCCCCAGGTACTGCCGTCATCTGTGGCGACAAAAGTCACGCCAAGATAGTCATACCTTGCTGATGCAAGCGGCCCATTAGCATTATCTGCAGCAAACTCGTCAAACGTGATAACCCCAGCATTCGCAGTCCCAGCGAGTAACAGCGAGAGTATAAAAACAGCCTTGTTCATGTTTAGCCCTCCAAGTTTAATTAGGTCAAAAAACACGCAAAACCTGAACCAATCTCACAACCTATTGTTTAGTGGCGCTTTTACAATATGGCTACACGATCATCTGATGAGAATGTAAAAAGGTTCGACACTATTTTTAACCGATTGGCACGACAAGAGAGGGACAGATTCTCTACCCCCAACCTGAGGCCCTGCAATCCGTAAGAACTAAAGTGCTGTGATAGACAATCGCTCGCCACTTAGTTCTACCTAGCGCTATAACCGGCTAGCCAGTTAGTCAATGAAAGATAATGCGTCAAAAATATACCCACCATTACCCTTTGCTTTATAAGACAAAAACATTTTTAGTCAATTTTTTGACGCAAACACAACCTTTCGGCATACTCAGTAATCTGACCACTTCAGCATTGTAGTTTCTGTGGGTTGTATTCCGGATTTGCTGTCGTGATCGACTGACGAAAAGTCGTCCACCTTGGTCCTTTACGAAGGGCTCAGCCAATAATAGGAACATAATAATGAATAACGGGATACTAAAGGCACTGTGCCTTTTAAGCCTGCTGATTGGTCAATTTGCGTACGCCGCTCAAAATAACGGGATCGACCTATCCGCAGGCCCTGCTCCTTACGAAAACTTATTCGCCCGCAGCCATTCAATGGTGGTTGCTGCAGTAGATCCTGATGAATGTGACACTACAGCAGAGTGTCGCGCCCAGTATGGCGATGAAGCCTATGACTGCGTTAACTCCTACTCAAACGAAAGCTATTGTCAATGCAATGACGGTGTATGCAGTGAGTTGAGTGAGCCAGACGCGCCAGCGCAAGAGCAACCACAGTTAGGTGATGAGTGCGACACCACGGCACAGTGCAAAAATATATATGGCGACACCGCTTACGATTGTGTCAACTCACAATCAGACCAAAGCTATTGCCAATGTGATGATGGCGTATGTAGTGAACTAAATGAGCCGGATGAACCACCAGTAGAAGAAGAACCCGATTATGGGGATGAGTGCGACACCACAGCACAGTGTAAAAACATTTACGGCCAGAGCGCCAATGACTGTGTTAATTCGCGCTCCGATCAAAGCTACTGCCAATGCGGCAATGAAGTGTGTCGTGATATGGATGGCGACACGGATCCTGAACCAGATCCTGATCCAACCCCTGACGGTGAGGAAGAGGTAACCGGTGAGATGCGCCAGTGGCACAAAGTGACAATCACCTTTGACGGCCCGAATAGCAGCGAGACAGCGTCTACCAACCCATTTACCGACTACCGTATGGATGTCACTTTCAGCAACGGCGACAACTATTTTGTCGTGCCCGGTTACTACGCCGCCGATGGTAAAGCAGCTAACAGCGGCGCTTCTTCTGGTAACAAGTGGCGCGTCCATTTTTCCCCGAATGTAACGGGTACCTGGGATTACTCAGTCTCTTTCCGCAAAGGTAAAAATGTTGTCTTTGAAAATGATCGATATGCTGGTCAGTCTGGCGGTGATATCGACGGTGTAGAAGGCAGCTTTGATATTGCTAAGAGCAATAAAACAGGCCGAGACTTCCGCGGTAAAGGCCTTTTGGCATATGTAGATGGCCGCTACCTCCGCTTCGCTGGCACCGGCGAATACTTCCTCAAGCAAGGGGCTGACTCACCAGAGAACCTGCTGGCTTACGCAGACTTTGATGGCGGTTTTAAATCTGACGGTAAAAAAGACCACCTGATTAAACAGTGGACACCGCACGTTGCTGATTGGAAGAACGGTGATCCCACCTGGAAGAATGGTAAAGGTAAAGGCCTGATTGGTGCGGTGAACTATATCGCCAGCGAAGGCCTGAATGCGATGTCGTTCCTAACCATGAATATCAATGGTGATGACCAAAACGTATTCCCTTACACCAGCTACGGTGAGCGTTACCGTATGGACGTTTCTCGCCTGGATCAGTGGGAGATCGTTTTTGCTCACATGCAAAGTAAAGGGATCTTTCTCCACTTTAAGACTCAGGAAACTGAAAATGATCAGCTACTAGATGGTGGCAATTTAGGTAACCAACGTAAACTCTACTATCGAGAGCTGATTGCACGATTTGGTCACAACCTGGCACTGAACTGGAATTTAGGCGAAGAAACGACCCAGACCACGGCTCAGTTGAAATCGATGGCCAAGTTCTTTGCCGATAATGACCCATACCAGCACCCGGTGGTATTGCACACCTACCCTGGTGAGAAAGAAAAGCGCTATGCGCCACTGTTAGGCAACGCATCTAAGCTGCATGGTCTTTCAATGCAGATGAGCAAAGCTAACTTTAGTGATGTGCATAGCCAGGTGGTTGAATGGGTGCGCCGATCTAATGAAAGTGGCAGAGACTGGGTTGTTTCTGTCGATGAGCCTGGTGATGCTTCCCATGCCATGCGTCCAGACAATGATGCCGGTAACAGCCATGTTGATGGTCGTAAGAATGGCCTCTGGGGCACATTTATGGGCGGTGGCACAGGTAACGAATGGTACTTCGGTTATAGCCATGCCCACTCAGATTTAAGCCTGCAGGACTTCCGCAGCCGTGACAAATGGTGGGATGTAGCACGTTATGCATTGGAATTTTTCAATAACAACGATATTCCATTCTGGAATATGAAAAATGACAACAATATCAGCACCAACGCTAATGACTATGGATTCTATAAGCATAACGACACGTACGTTGTGTACCTCAAACAGGGCGGCACAACAGAGCTGAACCTGAACGGCACGCAAGGTAGCTTCAACGTCTACTGGTATAACCCTCGCAGCGGCGGCGCTTTGCAGCAAGGCTCGGTGAAAAGTGTCTCTGCCGGTGGTTATCGTGCGTTGGGGAATGCTCCGTCTAGCAGTAACTCGGACTGGGTGATCTTAGTACGTAAAGGTGATGACTCTGCACCGGTTGAGCCTGATAACGGCCTATTCATTGAGAAAGATGGTCTTGTTATCATGGAAACAGAAAGCACTAAATCAAACCTTGGTAAGTGGCAGAAAAAGCAGTCTGTTTCTGGCTTTACCGGCAGCGGCCATATCGAGTTTACGGGCAATGGCTCAAACGGTGGCCCAGCCACTTCCCCGCTGACTTATACCTTTAAGGTATCTAAAGCAGGTGATTACCAGCTGTATATCCGAGCGCACAAACGCTTAGATGGCCAGCCTAGTGATAAAAACAACGACGGCTATGTGCGCATGGTGGGTGACTTTAGCGCAGGTGCCGGCGGTGCAGACCTGGCTGTTCTGAAGAAGGACACCAAGCTTTATGGCGGTAACGCGTCAGGCTGGGGTTGGGCACGTAAACTAAACCCGTCCCATGACGAACACCTGAACCCAGTTTATAAGTTGAAGGCTAATACCGAGTATTCACTGATTGTCAGCGGTCGCTCTATCAAATGGAACATCGACCGACTGGTGCTTAGACACAACAGTGTGAGTGAATCAGAAGCGTTAAACACTTCTTTACCTGAAACTAAGTAACCCCCCCTTTGCAAAGCACTAGCAAATATTTTGCTAGTGCTTTTATTTATACCGCTAAACAACAACGATTTTTGATGCGTTAAGACAAGGGTTCAATACCACCTCGTCTTACGCGCCCCCATATAAACAACCCCATCATGCGACGAACAGCCTTACTCCTTCAGAGAGTGACCGTAGCCATCGGCATGCGGCACTAGACTAATCAGTTTCTGGAAATGTGAATAGGTCTTGAACGCTGTGTTCTATTTGGTTCAGCGGCAAAAGGCGACGCTTCTGGATCGGCTTCTAACTCGGTTGCTGCAGCATGTTCTGGTGATTTCTGCCACAAATCACCGATAGGATCTTGGTCCAGCTGCACCTCATCGATATCTTCTGCTTCAGGCTCTAATTCCCAGGAATACTTCTTCTCTTCTGGCTTGGGATCCCAGCGCCAGAACAGCAGCGCTGATACGAGGCCGCCAATGCCACCAAACAGGTGATATTCAAAACTAATACCCGGCTCGCGGGGGAATACAGTCAACAACATGCCACCAAACATAAAGAAGGCGATCATCATCAAAGCGATAGAGCGTTTATCACGACGAAACAGGCTGACAAAAAACAGGTAGAAGAACAGCCCATGGGTAAGGCCACTGGCACCAAAGTGATAGCTTTCCCTGCCCCACAGCCAGACTCCTAACCCGGACACGATCCAGACGATGCCAAGCACCCACCAGCGGGATCGAGGGTAGCCATAAAGCAGCGCAGATCCCAGCACCATCAAACCAACGCTGTTGGCAGAGATGTGAGCAATAGAGCCATGAATAAGCGGGCCGGTGAATACACCAATAAAACCACTAGCGGTGCTGGGGTAAACGCCCAAGTTGTGTAGGTTCCAGCCAAGCAGTAACTCCCCCAGTTTTAATAACCAGAGAAAGCCAACAAAAATGGCGGTGACGGTAATGGCGTGACCTAAGGAATCGCTTCTCTTCATAACTATAACGTGGGGGCATTTATCTGTAGAAAAAGCCCCCGGCCAAAAATCAGTGATACTGACTAGACCTGTTACGAACCTATTTTCTGACAGAATTTAGTCAGTCGCCCGCAACAACGCTAACCGCCCCATGCACCATCTAGCCCCGATTCAGCAGCCGGCACAGCACAACATGGGCGATCATGGCAGTTAATATCGCATTTAACGGCACGATACTGAATATCCCCTCTGCTGGCGAAATCACTGAGGCGCCAATGGCCAAGCCCCATGCGATCATCGCGCCCCAGTTGACTGAACGAAAATCATGGCTGGCAGGAGATGGATATTGCCCACGGCAGCGCAAGTAAAAGTCAGCAATGATGATGCCGCCAATGGGAGGCAATGACACACTTAAAAACACCAGCCAATCGACAAAATTGTTGTACAGCCACTCCGCCAATAACGTACCAATAACCCCTGCGGCGATCACCAGGTGCACACGCTTAAGGCCTGTGAGGTTGGTCAAACCTAACCCCGCTGCATACAAGGCGTTATCATTTGTGGTCCAGATATTCAGTACCAATAGAAAGATCCCCGCCCCCAATAATCCTTGCAGAGCCAACACTTCGGCAATGTCTGCCACACCTGTGGCCATGGCGCCAACGGCACCGAAGATAAACATCAAACTATTACCAAAAGTGAAGCCGATGATAGTCGCGGCAACGCCGATTTTTCGAGTTTTGGCATAGCGCACAAAATCTGGCGTGAGTGTCGCGCCACTGATAAAAGAGCCGACTGCAAGGGCAATACCCACGGCAAAAGTTAGGCTAGCCGTAGGCTCAACGTCCATCAGCGCCTGCAAACCACCCGGCGTATCAGAAATAGCCGTGCCAACGGAGGTCAAACCCAACAACAAGATGGCTGGTACCGCGACGACACTCAGCCACTCGATCGCTTTAAAGCCGACCACAACGGTATAGGTCATCACGATACCGCCGCCGACAATCAATGGCAGGTTAGGCACATCGATAAACTTGTTGATCGGGTAAGCGAACATCGCCACCCCCACGCCAAACCAACCAATTTGGGTGAACGCGAGCATAAATGAAGGTAACTTTGAGCCATTAACGCCAAAGGCATAGCGGGAGAGTACGTGGGTCGAGAGGTTGGTTTTTGCGGCGGCATACCCAAGCAAAGCGCCGTAGACGCCAAGGATCAAGTTTCCCAACAAGATCACTACGATCAGATCCGGCCACAACTTAAAGCCCTGCCCCAATTTGCCACCGGTCCACATACTGGCAGCAAAGAAGGTAAAACCAAGCATAACGGCTGACATCGCCAGTAACCCACGACGCGCATTTTCCGGCACCGGTTGTTGGGCAAAATCCTCATGACTTGTAGCAAAGTCGTGTTCACTGTCATTAGGCGTTGGCGCTTGAGTGCTGTTGGACATTTAAGTAACTCCTATGGCATTCAAATTGGGATGGATAAGTTACGGCCGCAAAGCCACTACCTGCGTTCGGCTACCCAGACTAAAAAAGCCCTTTACTAAAATTCACCTCGGTTTGGCTATCACCCAGTGTTAACTGTGGCTGAACCGGTGCCGTCTGCGATATCACCCGACCGCGACGCACCACAAACAAACGCGCCGGACGGAGCTGGATCGCTTCGATGGCGCTATTAGCCTGTAAAATGACCAAGTCAGCGTGACAACCGGGCTCCAAGCCGTAATCCCGTAATCCCATAGTTTTGGCACCGCTCACTGTGACCGCATCAAAGGCATGCTGCATGCCTTGTAAACTGGTCATCTGACCAATATGCATTCCCATATGTGCCACATCCAGCATGTCGTGGGTGCCCATGCTGTACCAAGGATCCATTACGCAATCATGGCCAAACGCAACATTCACGCCAGCGGCAATAAGCTCAGGAACTCGGGTCATACCTCGACGTTTCGGATAGCTGTCGTGCCGTCCCTGCAAGGTAATATTAATTAACGGGTTAGCGACTACATGCACTTCCGCTTCGCGGATCAGTGGTATCAGTTTACTCACGTAGTAATTATCCATGGAGTGCATGGAGGTGAGGTGTGAGCCTGTTACCCTGCCCTGTAAGCCAAGGCGCTGAGTTTCACACGCTAGGGTTTCAATATGCCGAGACATCGGATCGTCACTTTCATCGCAATGCATGTCGACCATTAAACCGCGCTCTACGGCGAGTGCGCACAGTTGCTTGATTGACTCTGCGCCGTCTGCCATGGTGCGCTCAAAATGGGGGATGCCACCTATCACATCGACGCCTCGGTCCAGCGCACGTTTTAGATTTTCAGCGGAGCGGGGGTAGCGCAGATAACCGTCTTGTGGAAAAGCCACCAATTGCAGGTCGATGTAAGATTTCATCTCTTCACGCACTTCAAGTAACGCATCGACGGCCAGCAAGCTGTCATCACAGATGTCGACATGACTTCGGATAGCCAACGTGCCACGAGCAATCGACCATTGACACATTGCCAACGCCCTTTGTTTGATCGCATCAAACGTGAGTTGCGGTTTTAGCTCACCCCATAGGGCGATCCCTTCCAGCAGAGTGCCGCTCTGATTGAGGCGCGGCTGGCCAAGGCTCAACGCTGAATCCATATGAAAGTGGCTGTCAACGAATGGCGGGCAAGCAAAGGCACCGTTACCATCGATCTCGTTTACCGCTGACGCTGCAATATCCTTTCTAACCTCAACAATCTTGCCATCAGCAATCGCGATATCAACGCCCTGCTGGCCATCGGGCAGATTGACTCTGCGAATGAGTAGATCAAACATAGCGGTTTCCTGTCGGTACTTTTCGCTGCAAAACAATCGGTTGTACTTTACTCTCCCCAGTGTTGATGCTCTTACGTTTCATATCCAGAAAAAGCTGGATGAAATCAAAAAAAGTTAGGTTCTATGGCTCGGCGTGGCACTAACTGCGGCCTTAACCACAAAATTAGAGTGGGTTAATTGCTATAAAACGCTGCTAAAAAGCAGTAGAAGGCCCACACATGATAAATACATTTGTCCATTCGCAGCCTAATCACGAAGGCTTTTTCGGTGACTTCGGCGGTAGCTTTATTCCCGAACGACTCCAAGCCATCATCGACGAGATCACTCAGGCGTATCAGGCCATTCGCCAAGATCCTGAATTTTTAGCTGAGCTGGCGCGGCTATATAAACACTTTGTTGGACGCCCAAGCCCGATTTTTCATGCGCAAAATTTATCAATGAAATATGGCGCAGACATCTACCTTAAACGTGAAGATCTGAACCACACGGGTGCCCACAAAATTAATCATTGTCTGGGCGAAGCCCTGCTAGCAAAAAAGATGGGTAAGGCCAAATTGATCGCTGAAACCGGCGCTGGACAACACGGTGTTGCACTGGCAACAGCGGCCGCTCTGGTTGGCCTGAAATGCGATATATATATGGGCGAAGTTGATATTGCCAAAGAGTATCCCAACGTGGTGCGCATGCGGATCTTAGGTGCCAAGGTAATACCCGCAACTCACGGTCGTAAAACCCTGAAAGAAGCCGTAGATGCCGCATTTGACGCCTATATGACAGATCCTGTCAGTCAGTTTTATGCCATCGGCTCGGTTGTTGGCCCCCACCCTTTCCCTATGATGGTTAGAGATTTCCAATCTATTATCGGTAATGAAGCAAGAGAGCAGTTTCTGCAGATGGAAGGCTGCTTACCAGACAACTTGGTTGCCTGTGTTGGCGGAGGCTCCAACGCTGTCGGTTTGTTTACTGCGTTTTTAAAGGATGAGGCAGTGGCGATGCACGGCATCGAACCAGGCGGCCGCACCCTCAACGAACCGGGCGAACATGCCGCGACATTAACCTTGGGAACCCCTGGGGTGATGCATGGTTTTAAATCGTATATGTTGCAAGATGATGAAGGCGAGCCTGGGCAAGTTTACTCAGTGGCCAGTGGTTTGGACTACCCATCGGTAGGACCACAACATGCCTATCTAAAAGAGCTGGGGCGGGTGAACTACGACACCATCAGCGATGACGAAGCGATTGAGGCTTTCTTTGAGCTATCTCGACTGGAAGGCATTATCCCAGCAATAGAATCGGCTCACGCCGTAGCTTATGCGATTAAACTCGCCAAGCATGGCGAAGATGGTAGCATACTGCTTAACCTGTCTGGCCGTGGCGACAAAGATATCGATTTCGTGGTGGCAAATTACGGTGAAAAATTTGGTATTGAGGAGATAACTTAAACCGCAACGGCGTATAGAATATACCGTCAGCGGTTTGATTAAAAAAACAGTAAAAAACGGCGCTAAAAAGCGCCGTTTTTTATTGTTTTAGTGCCACGCTATAGAGCAGAGGTACTAAACAAACTACACCAACTTACGGCGAGCTGCTCCCATCCCTACCAAGGCTGCAACCAGCAACAGTAAGGTTGCTGGCGCTGGAACAGAGGCAAGCGATTGCACATTGATGTTGTCAATGTTGACGCTCGACCGTATCAACAAAACATATATAAAAACACCATAAAAGATGATTAATACAGGCAAGCTCTCAGCTATTTACCGATAAAGGCGTGTTACTCATTAAGAAGGTCATTTGCAGCACCTAACCAATCAACCAGTCGTTCTCCAACTTCTGGTCGACTTAACAGCGCCAAATGGTTCATCGAGTAAAATGTATGGTGGTGACAATCTTCAAACGGCTGCGCTTTTTCAGCTAAATCATGATATCCCAAGGCACTGTTAAGCGGCACCAAGCCATCACCGACCAAGCGCTTAGCCAACGTACTGGCTTTTGATGCCGTTGTGGCTGCAACATTCAGACAGTTGACGCCTGTAGGCAATGCCACTGCCCGACAAGCATCTGAACGATGATGAAAGCGGTCTTCGCCATGCCACTCCTCTTCGAGCACTGTGCCATAACGCAGATCAGTTATCCCTGCACTTCGCAGTTTTGCCAGCCGGCTAAAAGGCGCAGTAAACGGCGTATGTAGCAAGCTTCGGTGCAACCAACTACCAATCAGCTCTAGCGGCGCGCCGTGGTGAGGAGTACCTAAGAAAATAATATGCTTGAGACACCGCTGCCACTTCATACCGCATTGCTCCGCATGGTAACAAGCACTTCTGATCACCAAGCCGCCCATGCTATGGGCTAGCACAGTTAAATCAGCAATTGACTCCGGCCAATGTGCATGAAGTCGCTCAAGCATCTCTGCCAGTTGCCGACCATTTTCATAAATGGGTAATCCGCTGTTATATCGCAGATAGATAGGTTGATAACCACAAGCTTGGCTGACTGTTTCACCATGATTAACGAGCCGCCCTTCATGCTGTTGTTGCCAATGGAGATCGTTTCGACACAAACCATGAACCATAAGTAGGATTTTGCCACCAGTAGAACTAAGCCCTGAGAACAATGCCTCGGTGCCCTCGGCATGTGAAAGGTCAATAAGTTCGCCATTCAACCGAAGCGTCATTGGTGTCGCAAACGGATTATCGGTTTGCTGCAACTGATCACCAATCACGCCGTTAAGCACGGCCATTAAATTCGCCCGTTTCGGTGACTCCTCTCCTTCAGCCACTGTTTGCAGAGGTAACGCATTGAGCAGTGATACTGCACCTTTACTTAAAACGGCCGTTGTACCGCGAATAGATTTGTACACTAAGCCTGTGATCCCACCTGTTGTATGCGGCGCTTTACCCCCTTTCACACCAAAGCTACTCCAAATAGCTTGATGCACCCCCTCAGCAATATGCGAAACCTGGGTAACGGCCAACGCTGACAGTTGGGTAGCCCCAATAAGATCTTTCACCTTTAAAGGCGACTTACCTGATTTTACATCCCCGTTTTTCATCTAGTTAACCTACTTATAGCAACCTATGACAAAGCGCCAGCAGTCAGTTTTGGGTTATCACTGTTATCGCCTAATTTAGAGCAATAACTCGGCTCACTCTATTGAGCATAGCAAGCCTTACAACTTAGCCGCGGAGAAGTTGGAATATAAAAAGAGAAAGCTGCACAACTGATGACTTAAAACAGATATAACAACGACACCCATGTTAGTGAGAGGGTCTAGTTACCTAGCATGAACATAAACCTTTACGCATAGCACACAGCCACAAATGCACCCTTGCAGTGCAAAAACATCAGAAAGCTACGATTTGCACCAATTTAGAACTCCATAAATACAAAGCAATCCTCTATCGCACCATATTGGTGCCAGTGTGATGCGGGTAGACTTAGCTAATCAGTTAACAAAGATCCGAACCGAGACTAAAACAATATATATATCAATCAGTTAAAAAATAATCTTCATCCCTGCAATATCAGTTCAAATTATGGTTCAAAAATTGCGTTACATCAGCAAACTGCGTCGTACGCGAAAACAGATCAAATGCAAAATCTTTAAATTATCCGGGGAATCAAATGAGCGGAAATCAAGCAAGGTTAATGGCTATCAGCAACATCACGAATGGTTCGGCGATGGATGTTTGCACACCGAAATTAATGAAAGACCTATGGGCATGTGACGTATTTGACTTCGCCAAAATGGAACAGTCGCTGTCTAAGAACGCCTTTAAAGCGATGAAGAAGACAGTCCAAACTGGCGCACCTCTTGAGCCAGCAACTGCCGACGTTGTTGCCGCAGCTATGAAAGACTGGGCCCACTCTAAAGGTGCCAAGTTCTTCTCTCACATCTTCTATCCAATGACCAACGCCACCGCAGAAAAACATGATGGCTTTATCATTACTAACTCTGATGGCCATGCAATTTCTGAATTCACAGGTAGCCTGCTGATCAAGGGCGAACCAGACGGCTCTTCATTCCCTAACGGTAGCCTGCGTATGACCAACGCTGCCCGTGGTTATACAGCATGGGATCCAACCAGCCCTGCTTACATCATGCACACGCCAAACGGCGCCACCCTGATGATCCCAAGCGTGTTCATGTCGTGGACTGGTGAAGCTCTGGATAAGAAGATCCCTCTGCTACGTTCAAACTCAGCCATGAACAAAGCGGCGCAAAAAGTGCTTTCACTGATGGGTGAAACTGAAATCGCCACATTGAACTCAAGCTGCGGTGCTGAGCAGGAATACTTCCTGGTCGATGAGAATTTCGCTGCCGCCCGTCCAGATCTGTTGTTAGCAGGTCGTACCCTGTTCGGCGCAGCCCCGGCGAAAGGTCAGCAGTTTGATGACCACTACTTCGGTGCTATCCCTGAGCGTGTTCAGGTGTATATGCAAGACGTAGAAAACACTCTGTATCGTCTCGGTATCCCAGCTAAAACACACCACAACGAAGTGGCCCCTGGCCAGTTTGAGATTGCCCCTTACTACGAAGCGGCTAACGTAGCTGCCGATCATCAGCAGTTGCTGATGACTGTGCTAAAAATCACGGCGAAGAAGCATGGCTTCCTGTGCTTGTTACACGAAAAACCATTTGCTGGTGTTAATGGCTCAGGTAAGCACGTTAACTGGTCTGTCGGTAACTCAACCCAGGGTAACTTGTTAGATCCAGGCTGTACGCCTGAGAAAAACCTCAACTTCCTGTTGTTCTGTGGTGCGGTTATTCGCGGCGTCCACAAATACGGTCCTTTACTGCGCGCAGTGATCGCATCTGCAGCTAACGACCACCGTTTGGGTGCCAACGAAGCACCTCCAGCGATCCTCTCTGTTTACCTCGGTGAGCAGTTAGAGAAAGTCTTTATGGATATTAAAGACGGCAACCTTAAACCAACAGTCAATGGCGGCCTGATGGACCTCGGTCTATCACAGATCCTGCATTTTGAACGTGATCCTGGTGACCGTAACCGTACTTCACCGTTCGCCTTCACCGGTAACCGTTTTGAATTCCGCGCAGTCGGCTCATCACAGTCGGTTTCCGGTCCATTGGTTGCAATGAACACCATGCTGGCCGATTCTCTCGATTGGATCGCTGAGAAGCTAGATGCAGAGCTAAGCAGCGGTGCAGACCAGACCACAGGCGTGATCAACGTACTGAAAGCCTTGATGGAAGAGCACGGTAACGCCGTGTTTGGTGGCGACGGTTATGCGACTGAATGGCACGAGAAAGCCGTTTCTGAGCGTGGTCTGAAGAACATCCCGACGACCGCCGATGCCCTACCTGCATTCCTTGATGAGTCAGTCAAAGATCTGTTCTCTAGTACCGGCGTATTAACACCGGTTGAACTGGAAAGCCGTTACGAAGTTTACTCGGAACAGTACATCCTCTCTATCGAAGTGGAAGCGAATTTGGTTGTAGATATCGCCACCACCTCTATCTACCCTGCAGCCATGAGCTACTTGTCAGAACTGACTGGTAGCATTGCAGGAGCATCAAGCATTGGCATTGAACTGGATACATCAGTTGCCAAGAAAGTGGCCTCCGACGCTAACGCCATGATGGCTGCCGTTAATAAACTTTCAGCTGCGTTGGAAAGCCACGACTTCCCATCTGTTGAAGCACACATGCAATATTGTGCCAATGACATTCGCTCACTGATGGACGAAGTACGTCTGTATGCAGACACGCTGGAGACGCAAGTTTCTGACGAGTTGTGGCCGCTGCCTAAGTACGCTGAAATGTTGTTCATCAAGTAATCGTAAACAACTATCGAAAACTAAAAAGCCGCAGTAATGCGGCTTTTTTATCGCTTATTTTTGCTGAAAATATTCATTAAAAAATCACCATACGTTTCGAACCACCGCAATCACACTCAACGTTCTATTACCGATAACTCTCAACTCGTGTCTGTTTTTAATGCTTCACCAAGGCAGCCAAATAGAACGCAAGAAAAATAATTTTCGTAAATAACCTTGAATCAAAAATTTTCCGCCCCTATCTCTTTAAGCACTGGTGAGAGGGCGAATATCGCGCTCACCGGTACCGACAACAATGTCATGTATTGCTTCTAATGGAGAATATAACTATGAACACTATCGATTTATCACCACTTTACCGTAACAGTATCGGCTTCGATCAATTTGCATCACTGCTGGATCGTGCGCTAAAAAGCGACAACAACAGTGCTGGTTACCCGCCATACAACATCGAGGTACTGGATGAAAACCAGTATGGTATCCAATTAGCTGTCGCCGGCTTCACGCTCGCTGAGCTGGATATCACGGTGGAGAAAAATGTACTAACGATCCGTGGTAACAAAGGTAAAGAAGAGGGTAAGAAATACCTCTACCAAGGCATTGCTCGCCGTGGATTTGAACGTAAATTCAACCTCGCTGACCACGTTGAAGTACGTGGTGCGGATCTGGAAAATGGCCTATTGATGGTACATCTGGTCAAAGAGATCCCAGAAGCGATGAAACCACGCAGTATCGCCATTAATTATAAAGACGCAGCAACATCGCAGCCGCGTTTGAACGAAGCGGAAGAGCAGCAGACCGTCACCATCGACGCCGCCTAATCAGTAAAGCAGCCGTCAATTATACGGCTGGTTATCTCTTCCTAATCAAGGGCTGCCTCTGCAGCCCTTTTTGCTATTGGTCTATTCTTGTAGCTGATATACAGGCGTGATAGTAAATATGAAACAAATGGTTCACTGCCCTCTCCACTTCTCAATCGGTTGTAGAAACAAAGCATGAAAAAAGGCCTAACGAAAACGTTTTCAAGTGAATATTTTCACCATATCTTGCGCAAAAACCGACGCTATTGGCTTATTACGCTTGTCTCATTGTTCTCAGGTTGTGCTGTTTACACCGGCCTGCATTACGACCAGCTTTACGGCTTTGCCGAGCCACAACCACGCTTGGTCAGCAAGCAAGATCCTGCAGCGCAACACTATTTAGATACCGTTCGCCCGATCATCGAAAAGCGCTGTGTTGCGTGTCATGCCTGTTACGATGCCCCTTGTCAGCTCAAACTATCCTCGGCGGAAGGGATCGACAGAGGCGCAAGTAAAGACCAAGTCTACGATGGCACACGTTTACTGGCCGATAAGCTCACCCGTATGTTTGTCGATGCGCAAACCACCGCCGAGTGGCGTGACAAGGCCTTTTATCCCGTCCTCAATGAGCGCGCACAAACAAAAGAAGCAAACCTAGAAGCCGGTGTGATGGCGCGTATGCTGCAGCTTAAGCAAGCACACCCGCTTCCTACAACCCCGCAATTAGACGCTGATAAATGGGACTTTGCTCTCGACCGCGATCAGCAATGCCCCGACATCGAACAGATGGCTAGCTATGAAAAAGATCATGCACTGTGGGGAATGCCCTACGGTTTACCGGCCATTCCCAAACCGGAACACGACATTTTGATCGACTGGCTGGCTAAAGGTGCCATCATGGCGACAATGCCAGAAGCCAATGCAACAGACGCGAAAAAAATTGAGCACTGGGAAGCTTTTCTTAATGGCGACGAACTGAAGCAGCAACTCACCAGTCGTTACCTCTACGAGCATCTATTCCTTTCATCACTCTATTTCGATGAGCCTGACACAACACCTCGTTATTATCGTATCGTGCGCTCAACCACACCTCCCGGCCAAGCCATTGAGCCTATCGCCACACGGCGTCCGTTTGATGATCCAAAAGTTAAACGGGTTTATTACCGCCTGATGCCGGATCGAGAAACTATCGTCGACAAAACCCACATGCCCTACCGCCTCGATGCTCAGCGACTTGAGAATTGGCAAACTTGGTTTATTGACAGTGATTATCAGGTATCTGCGCTACCCGGTTATCATCCTGACGTTGCATCCAACCCGATGCGGGCATTCCATGATCTACCCATTGATAGCCGCTACCGCTTCCTACTAGACGAAGCACAAAATACCATCATGAACTTTATTAAAGGCCCCGTTTGCCGGGGGCAGCTAGCACTCAATGTTATCAACGACCGATTCTGGGTGTTTTTTGTCGACCCGGACTTGATGAGATCAGCCAGGCTCAGTGAGTTTGTCAATGAACAGGCTGTTAACCTCGACCTTCCGGCAGAGAAAGACACCGTTGTATTACCACTCAGTAACTGGCTTAACTACAGCCACGCTGAACGCCGCTTTTTAAAAGCAAAAAGTGAGTTTATGAATAAGGTGTTTCAAGATGGAGAACATTTAACGCCAAACCTGATCTGGGATGGGGATGGGGTCAATCAAAACGCTTCGCTCACCATTATACGCCACTTCGACAGTGCCAGCGTCATGCAGGGGCTGGTGGGCAAGCCACCAAAAACAGCATGGATCATCGATTACACCCTGCTGGAAAGGATCCACTACCTGCTCACTGCTGGCTTTGACGTTTACGGTAATTTCGGCCACCAGTTACTCACCCGTATGTATATGGACTTCCTGCGAATGGAGGGCGAATCAAACTTCTTAACCTTGTTGCCCGAAGAGAGCCGCAGCAAGGCGCTTCAAAGCTGGTACCAAGGAGCAAGTAAAGAACTAAATGACTATCTGGATACAGGCGTTGGCCAATTCCATCAACCCACTGCGATCGACTACCGTACTGAAGATCCAAAAGCAGAACTATATGACTTACTGAAGCAACGCTTAGCGAAAGTACTTCCAGATAATTACGAAGTTGATAGCAGCCAATTGACCGAAACATCAAAAGCGTTATTGAAAAAACTAGAGGTAAATATCAGTGGTGATCGCGCCACCCTGTTTCCGGAGCTGACATTTATTATGATTGAGCAAACGGATCCAACCGCAGCACCTCAGCTATTCACCCTGATGCGCAACAGTGCGCATAAAAATGTCTCCAGTCTGTTTGACGAAACGGATAACCGTGACACAGCCAAAGACAACATGACCTTGATCCACGGTTTAGTCGGCAGCTACCCCAGCGCCTTTTGGCATTTGCAGGAATCCGATCTACCACAACTCGTAGACACTATCAGTGCCGTTGAATCAGAGTCAGGTTATCGGCAATTACTTGATCAATATGGAATACGGAGAACCGCTCAGGACTTTTGGAGTTTCAGCGATCGCCTTAATCAGCAGTATATACAGATGCGCCCAATTGAGGGCGGGCTGCTGGATTACAACCGTATCGAAAATCGTTAAATAGCCAGGAGGCTATTTAACGCACCAGTGAAATAGCAAACATGATCAGGCAGTTTAATCGCGGTTAGTCGTCGTGAACGATCTTACTCTTACGACGTAGACGATCACGAAAACGGCTTTTCGCTAACTGCTGCATATCTTCAGTGATATCTGTTTCATCAACAATTTCACGTCCTAACAGAGTTTCAATCACATCTTCCAGCGTCACGATACCTGCTGTTTGACCGTACTGATCCTCAACCAGAAACAGATGTTCTTTTCTGGAGATAAATAAGTCCAAGAGTTGTAAAACCGGCAGCTGCTCTGACACGCGATGAATTGGCTGAGCTAACTCCGCCAATATAGTATCCCCTTTGCCGTGTCGGGCTTGTTCCGACATCGCACGATGGTTCACTATACCAATAACATGATCGATACTCTCCTCATACACAGGAAAGCGGGTAAAGCGCTGTGTCAGCTCTTCGTTCAACGCATCAGTGACTGAACTCTGTTGGTTGAATGCATGCACGACTGTGCGTGGCGTCAGGATCTGCTGCGTAGTGCATTCCCTTAATCCAAGGATATTTTCAAGCAGCAAGCTCTCTTGTTTAGCAATAGCCCCGCCCTTATAACCCAAGGTGGTAAATGCCTGAATCTCTTCCCTACTGATACGATCCTGTTGGTCTTTACTAAACAAACCTGTGATATAGCTCGACAACCACACCAACGGAAACACCAGTTTTACCAGAAATGAAATGAGCCTGGCAGACGGATAGGCCAAGCTACGCCAGTGCGTCGCACCCAGTGTTTTTGGAATAATTTCGGAAAGATAAAGAATGGCTAAGGTCAGTAAGACGGCAATCAGGCTTTCCCATTTAGCGCCAAAAAGTTGCACAGCCTGCGCACCAACACCTGCCGCCCCCATGGTATGAGCAAAGGTGTTCAAGATGAGAATACTAGAGATGGAGTGCTCTATATTATCTTTTACTCTGGATAACGCCTTTCCCTTCGTCTGATCGGCCTGGCAAGCACTTTCAACATAACTAGGAGTAATCGATAGCAGCACCGCCTCCAAGACCGAACAGATAAACGAAACACCAATAGCTACAAATAGATAAATCAGCAGTAGAGTCATTAAAAATCTTTTAAATCCAATAAGAAACAGGTTGAAGAGCTACAACAGCAAAGGTTTCCCTCAGCGCCTGGAACGAAGTGAAGAGGCAAAGAATGCTGCTTTCCACAGGATACCAGCAAACAGAGATATACCGTTACTCTCCATTGCAGCAGGATAGATCAAAGCTGAGCAAAAATTGAATGAAATTTTTTGAAACAAACGACATAGCTGACGGCGTAAAACTTGGTAATAACCTACACAGGTTTAGGCAAGGGATACCCACTCTTGGCTATCACCATGAGACCTTCCATACCTCCAGGGCTCAAAAACATCACTTCCGTAAAACTTACTGCACAGGCAGTTTCTATAGTTTTTTGTAACAATCACCAACTATTTTCTATCTGAGCGAACAACCTAATAAAGGGTGAGCTAATGATGGGCGTGCTAATCAATACCTCCTGTTTGTTTAATTGAGATTAACATATAAAACCAATATATAATTAATCCTATTAATAAATAATAAGTTAATTAAAACCCATTGAATTACAAATACCGAAAACTAAACTGATCACGTTTAAAACGGATCGTATAGCATCAACATAAAAACTCACAAAATTAGTGAAGAAAAATATAAAAACAAAGTTAAACATTCAAAAACAAATTTAAAACAAAAATTTTTACCCAATAAAAACAAACAACTTGGGAACAAGTGCAAAATATGCTTTACAAATAAGTCACCTCACAATTCAAGTGCTCACTCATAATATTGTAAAAATCATAATCGCTCTCTAGGTTTTTATTTGGTTCTAAGACCAGAAAAACTAAAACAACACCAGAGAGAGAACAATGAAACCATCAAACAGCAGAAATAAATTATGGTTGGCGCTACCGTTCACCGTCGCCATATCTACACCAAGCTATGGCGCAGAACTCAGCGCCTTTGACGGCACATCCCAAGCACTAGAACGCCCCATTACCCTTGTTAAACAAGGACCCCAAAAACGCTACATCATCAAGTTCAAAGCAGCATCTACGCCCTCAATGCTGACGACCGCAGACGCAACTGAATCAAAAAAGAAAGTCAGGAGCAAACTGTTACGCTCTGGATTTGCGACTAACGCTAAAGTTATTCGTCAGATCGCAACCGGTGCCTTTGTTGTTGAAGGTTCGATGAAAGCGGGTGTCAGCCCACTAATCATGCAGCAGAATGCAATGGCCAGTGGAGAAATTGAGTACATTGAAGAGGACCGTTTGCTACAGCATTTTGCGGTACCGACAGATCCGAGCTATAGCCAGCAATGGCACTACTATGAAGCCACTGGTGGTATGAATTTGCCCGCTGCATGGGATGAGACCACGGGTAACGGCGCAGTCGTTGCAGTGCTTGATACTGGATATCGTCCCCACATCGATCTGGTCAACAACCTCCTGCCCGGCTATGACATGATTTCAGACGACTTCGTCGGTAACGATGGCAATGGTCGTGACGCTGATGCGCGCGATCCTGGTGATGCCGCATCACGAGGTGAGTGCGGTGGCGGTCAACCTAGCCAAGATCAATCTTCGAGCTGGCACGGCACCCATGTAGCGGGCACCGTCGCAGCAGAAACTAACAATAGTACCGGTGTCGCGGGTGTCGCATATAACGCGAAAATAGTACCAGTACGCGTACTCGGAAAATGTGGTGGCTACACATCAGATATTGCTGACGGCATGATTTGGGCTGCAGGAGGAAACGTATCAGGCGTGCCCGCTAATGCCAATCCAGCTCAGGTGCTTAACCTTAGCCTTGGTGGCGGTGGGAGCTGTGACAACACGACTCAGGCCGCGATTAATACCGCCAGAAACTTAGGTGCAACTGTGGTGGTTGCTGCTGGTAACTCTAATGCCAATGCGGCCAATTATAGCCCAGCCAGTTGTAGCGGCGTGATCACTGTGGCAGCAACCAATCGCAATGGTGGTCGTGCATATTACTCTAACTACGGCAGTGTAGTGGAAGTCGCTGCGCCTGGTGGCGATGTTCGCAGCTCAGCGAGTAACGGTATACTGTCCACGTTAAACAGTGGTGCAAACGGTCCAAGTAATGATAATTATGCGTGGTATCAAGGCACATCGATGGCCTCCCCCCACGTCGCCGGTCTGGCTGCGCTGTTATATGCCGCCGATCCTAATATTACGCCCAATCAAGTCGCCACAGCCATTCAACAAACGGCCCGCCCCTTCCCTGCATCATGCTCAAGTTGTGGTGCAGGTATTGCCGATGCAGCTGCGGCTGTTGACTATGTACTAGGTAATGACGGCGGCGGTGAACCCAGCGGAGGCTTTACTGAAACCAACCTTGCTGACACCCGTCGTGGTTGGCAGTATTTCACCGTCGAAGTGCCCGCAGGGATTAGCAAGCTAGACGTTACTATGAGTGGTGGATCAGGGGACGCTGATCTCTATGTGCGTTACGGCGCAAAGCCAAGCACCCGCAACTGGGACTATCGCCCTTACCTAAATGGTAACAACGAATCGGTCAGTGTAAGCAACCCCAATTCTGGCGTTTGGCATATAGGTGTTAGAGCCTATAGCACCTACAGTGGCGTCACGCTCCAGGTAAGCTACTAAGCGCACAGAGCTGACCGCAGAAGAAAGGACTTAGTTGAGATTATTGCCGCTCACTGCAGGAGAGCGGCAATATTTAGGGCCCGTTTTGATGACTTTTAAATCAGCGATGATAAGCCTTCAAAAGCATGCAAATAAAGATGACGCACCAACAGTTTACTCCGCTGTCACCACCTCTTTTTTGATAGCAAGTACAGCGATATAAACAAGCGCCACAGGTGGCATCAACGACATCGCCATACCAATAACTTTAATTAATATAGAGTTTTACGCTTGCCTAGGTAATACCTAAACTCGGCGAACAGCAACACCGAGAAAAAAGAACATAACCAGCTAACGTGAGATTTGTGCTCATTTCAATTAAACTTTTCACGCCCTCTTACGAGGAGAGGCTGCCAGCGTTCGGCTCTCACTTTTAAGTCTACTGCGATGCAGGCGATTTATGGAGCGAGGTTGGGACAACCCCGACACTTTTGACACGGCTTCTCACCGCTTCAATCGGCCTCTCAATCCATACAGCTACGCCCCAAGCCACCAGCAGAATAATCGGTGTAGCAACTACAAATAACAGTAAATCAGGTCGCTTAACATTTACTCCGCTCGCATTCATGACAAACATAGTCACCATCGCCACCTGCAAATGAAGCAAGTAGATTGGGTAGCTAAGCTCTCCACAGAACTTGTCGAAACGCTTGCTAATAAAAGGTAGATCACGGGTATTACAAAGCACCATAATCATGAGTAGACAAAGTAAAAAATTTGAGTAAAAGGCTACGGTTTCTGAAGTCTTGGTAAGATAGCCTATTAACCAGTTGATACTGATCGCTGCAAACAATAAAAATGGCAGCCCCAGCTTTATAGCAGAATGAAGAAGCTCTATCTTCTCACCTATTTCCTTCTTGTAGTGAAACACTAACGCACCAGCAGAAAAAGGCAGGGATGCGGCGTATATAGTGAAGTAGCGCGCTTCCCAACCAGCGTTAGATACAATAGAAAACAAATGATAAGCAACACTCGAGACAAACCATATCCATGTAACAGAACGACATCGAGACAATCCCAAGCCTATCAAAATATAAAAGAAAATCTCAACGGTTAACGCCCATGCAGGAGGGGTTAATCGTACCGGATCCATGTAATCAAGAAATAGAAATAGGTTCTTTAATATTTGGATTAAGTCCGATGGCATCCCAATATATTTTTGGTATGTGCTCGTATAATCTGAACCGAGCAAAAATATCAGCAGAAGAGAAAAAGAAATTGAGAGAATGTATAATGGATAGATCCGCAATACTCTGTTGAGCGCGTACTTGCCAATCCCATTTGCTGAGTAACTATAGTTTCGGTGCATAATGAATGTCATTAAGTACCCAGACAACGCAAAGAAGCCAAAAACGGCATAGGCGCCTACTTTTGGTATCCCACCAATATGCACGGCAACAACCATTAAAGCTAAAATAGTGCGATAAGTGCCAAACATATAAAATTCCCTTTACTGACTACTATAATAAAATTCACTAAAAAAAAGATCCCTTAGCTACCAACAAGTTACCTGTGCTGCCTACCTGAACGAAGTTCAATCATATCAGCGTCGCGCCTATTTGTGACTCAAAAAACCAACCATACGTATATTTACCCCCCGTTTGGTTTGATTTCCCCCTACTCACAGCGCTGATATGACAAGGTATGCAACGCAGCGCGCTGCGCCAACATATGCTGCTGTTTGATGCTGCGTTTATGCTTTTTTAATTCCGTCCACAATGGCTGCCAAGCCGCTAGCTCTGCCCCATCCAGATACTTCGCTGCTTGATGCTGTTTATTGAAATCATCGCTACTTCCTACAGCGATTAAGTCATCAGTAAAATCACAGATCAGCAGGCTATTTACTTTAGGTGTGGTCAGGGCGATTTTTAGGCCATCGGGGTCAAGATCAGGAAATACCACAATCTGTACTGTTTCTGGCAAACGTTCGATAAGATGGCGCACGCCTTTAGCCGCACTATCGTGACCACGGTAAGTGGCCACAGCGGTTCCCAATTCGGCCGGTAAGTTCGCGCAATGCCAGTGGTCAAACACATCGAGGTTTTCCACGATCACCAACACATCAATCAGCGCTAGCGCTAAGTCGTCGATAGCGACCCGTACGCTCATTCTAGGCTGCAGTTTTTCTACACCAGCGCATGGCAGTTTGCCGGCTTGGCTTGTTAATAGAACATACTGCTGTTCGGGCGTCACTGGCGCTAACTTTTCATTCACTAGTCCACTGCGGGCGGCATCTATGCGATGACCAGTGGGGGCGTCATCTAACAACAGGTCACCGTAGCCGCTGCGCTTTGCTTGTTCGCGCAACCACGCTTTGTCTTTGAACTGGAAACGGATCAAGGAACCTTCGATCCGCTCCTGCAGTTCAAACTCATCACAGATCGCTCGCCAACTCGGATTAAGCGTCACTTCATCGCGCCAATAGCGGATCTGTCGCCTGAGAACCTCCAGCTGGCGTTTATTCATCGCAAGCCGACCGACACATCTCGGATCACCACATTGGCAAACGGTGCGCGGGTTTCAGTTTCAGGGTCTAATTCAAAGTAGGCTTTTTGCTCCTGCGGCAAGCCTTCGTAACCACCTATCACCTGATAGAGCCAGCTTTCTGCATCGTATTCCAGCTGCTGCTGTTGCAAATAATCCAAGGCGGACAAGCTGGCAGTACCGGGTTCAAAATTATCGATGACATGAACAAAATACTCGCTGACCGCTGCCTTAATCGGATGTTCATCCAGTTCGTAATCTGGATTATCCTGCAAGATCACTGAATCGCTATGCTGCGGGGCGGCCTGAGTAAATCGCGCCAGACGGTTGGCCTTAATATGCGCAACCAATTCGACTAATGTACTCTCGTGGGCGCTGTTATGAATATCAACACTGGCCGCAGCTATGGCTGGATCCGCCTGGTTAAACAGTGCTGGGATCTGTTTGTGGGACACATGGTTGCCCACCTCATAATCCGGATGCTGCTCGGTATACAGCAGCCAGCCTTTCAACAGTTTGGCACGGCCATGGATTTGCCTAAAACGCCCTAGCAGTTGCAGTAAACGCCCCTGCACCACACTCAGTTCTTGAATACATTGACTGATATTTTGCTGCAAATTCGCCACTAATAGGCGGCGAAGTTCGCGAATATCGCCAGCAATGTCCGCCAACTCTTCAAAGCTTATCATCTCCAAACCTGCCAGCAGTTCGCTGACCTGAGATTGCGCTAATTCATTTTCGCGGATCTTGGCATTAATGGAGCTAACGTAACCGAACTCATTGTTGATGCGACTCCACATCACGCGGATCGAGTGCTGTAAGCCTTCGCTGAAGGCATACACATGCTCAGAGAGATCACGATAGTGAGCATCAGCGACGGCAATATCGCCCTGATGGCGGGCTTCAGTATAGTGCTGAGCCAAAGTTTTAAACGCGGCGATCGCCGATCCGGCGTTGGCATCGATCTGGCGATTACGCTCATCCTTTAACGCCTCTTCCAGCAAACTACGTACAGCGTGTCGTAGATGCAGATCAGCCCCCGGCTCTGGTCGATATAACACGCCAGCTTTAACCAGTTTGTCTTGTACCTTGGCCTCGACCTGATGATCGCCTAAAGAACCTGAGATATAAGCATCCATAATGGCATCGCCATGGCGAGCCAATAGGCGTAAAAACTTAGTGCCCGCTTGATGCAGATTATTACTCATACTCTGCTCCTATCACAGCAAGCTACCCTGGGCGGTGGCGGCTTCAGCATGCGCCTCTAGATCCAGCGCCTCAGTTTCATTGATAAAGCGGATCACCTCGTACAGGTAATCAATTTTTCCGGTGGCAATATAGTATTGCTTCTCCGGGTTCGGGCGCAGTAAGTACCCCAGCTCAACCAAGCGCTTGAAGATCTGTTTAATCTGGCCATCCACTTGCGTGCTTTGTGAGCCAAACAAGCGGAACTTGCTTAGCTTATCCAGCTGCTCACGAAACGCGGGCGTATCTTCAATGGTACTTTGCAGTTCAGTTAACCTTACTGGCGAGCCTTCACTGAGCGGCGCGTCTTTACCCTCAGCCTCCTGCACTAACATCAACCACTGAGTAAGCGGTATCAAGCCGTTAACGATATCTTTAAACTGCTGTGCAACCACTTTGCGTTCGTCATCACCGAGTTGGCGATAACCACAAAAAAACACTTCCGAGTCACTGCCGGCACCACACTCACTGAGGGTACGGTTAAGCACATTCAGGTGTTGCTCGACCTGCTCGCGGCGCGCCGGATCTTTCAGCAGGCGCCAGCCCTCTTCATCACTGGTGCGACAGATAAATGCCCCCTGCAGCAGGCGCTCAATCACATGTCCCATGTTGGATAACATCTACACTACCTCCTGCTGCATCTGCGCGGCTTTTTGCTTCAACTTTTCAGCAATGGGATCTATTTTCGGTTTAACCACTTGCAGTTGTCGGCTTTGTTTGTTGATGATGTAGCGGTTGCTGAACAGGCTCAACACCTCTGCGTCTGGATTTGGGAAAGCCCCCAGCACACGGATCTGATTGTTACCGCAGGCATCAAAGATCTTCTTAATATTGTTGTGGGCCAACGTACCCAGCTCATCGATTGGCCAATGGATCACGGTTTGCGATCTCCCACGCAACAAACGGGTAAAAGCCAGCAAGAACTTACACAAAATCAGGTAAGCCATACCGTGGCTGGAGGATTCGTTTAGTTGGCGGTCGGTACGGATCACCAAATCCGAGTTCCCCTCCCGCAAACGCAGTTCGATACCAAGCAAGCTGGCAACCCCGCCACTGAGCGCCGAACGGCCAATAATCTCTAGGGCGCGGCGCATGCTGCTGGTGTACTCTTCGCTGGGTAGCGTATTGAAATCTTCCGCCTGCCAGTTCTTGTATGCCTGCACAAACTCTTGCAACTGTGGCCAGAACTCCAGTTCCGCCACACGCGAGCGGATCTTCACCGCCGATTCAGACACACCATCAAGAAACAGTTCCTCATCCACTTCGCGGGTGATGCGGGCGCTCTGTGAGGCAATACGATTATCAATGCTGTGCAGGACATCGTAGTAGTTGTTCAGATCACGGCCATAGGTACGTCCAAGCTGTTTAACAGCAGTGATCTTTTGAGGCACCAGCTCGTTAATCAACCGTGCCAGTTCAGGCACTAGCTTGCGATAGTCCAAACTACGCACGCCGCTCTCACCAATCAGCATGCACTCTTCGCGAGAGCGCTCCCATGTTTCCGCCAATGACGAACCATACTGGTTAGCGATCTCGCGATCGAAGCGGTCCACGCCATCTTTCACGGCCGTCAGCAGCTGTTCACGGCTATGCAGTAAAGACTCACCAAGGTTCAGCCGCTCGTTCAGCGAACCTGCCACTTCAACAGCGTCCCGCGGCAGTTGCAGTTCATTTAAGCGACGTAACAGGGTTTTCAGTTTTTCTAGGAGCTCTTCTGACTCCAGACGGATAGCCTTAGCCTGCTGCAGCTGACTTTCCAATGTTTGCCGCTGCTGTTTAAACTGGCTGTTAGCAGCGGCCAGTTGTTGCTGTAGCTCTGCTTGTTGATTCTGCAACTCGCTAAACTGGCTTTGCAGCTTCGGCTTCCGCTGAGTCCACTGCACCTTGTACCAGACCAAGTAGTTCGCCACTTCGTCGCGCATCCGCTCGGTGTCCTGGATCTGCCGTTCCAGCGCTTCAATTTCCCGTTTTAATTTACCGATCTCACTGTCATCAACACCACGAGATTTCAATTCACGCTTGTACCAATCACTGCAGGCCTTTAACTCCTGTTTAGCTTTGGCCTGACGCTCCGCCATCTCGTCTCGCAGTTGTTGCAATTGACTATCAATAGCGCCAACGACCTCATCCCAATAGGCCCGCTTTTCCATACTAGCTTCACGTTCCAGCGACTTCTGTAGCTCCAGCCACTCAGCTTGCTCGTTAACCAACTGCCCAAGTTGATGCGCAATTTGCTCTAACTGCTGACGCGCCGCCAGCTTCCGCTCAGCCAGCGCAGCATCGATGCGAGTCTGCTCGTTGCGCTTCTCTTCTTGCAGACGCTTAACGTCAGCACGGGCGTTCTTCAGCTCGGTACCGGCAAAGACAAGTTCGCGCCGCACGTCGTCCAATACTTGCGATGCCTGTACCAAGGCCTGCTCAGCCTGCTCCTGCTGATTGCGGGTTTCCACCTGACGCTCTTCGGCTTGTGCTAACTGCAGTTTCAGCTCCTGCTCTGAGCGGGCATATTCTGGGGTCTCTAACGCAGAAAGATCCAACCACACGCGATAGAGCGCTTCTGCGCCATCGGCGGTTAGACTGGGCTTTAGATCCGAGCGTTGCAGCAGTTCCGGATGGATCACCTTACCCAGGGTTCCTTCCCATTGTGGATGTTCTTTACGCAGAAACTCCAACAGCGAGTGGTGGCCTGGATACAACAGTTCATTAAGTGCACGGGTTTGGCTCTCGCATTCGTTGAGGCGGCGAGTCGTCTGGCGTAACGCCTCGTCAGCCGTTTCCTGCTGACGCTTGGCGATCTTTTCCTCTTTGTGCAGACGCTCCTGCTTCTCCTCTACCGCTTCGCGACTCTCATCAGCAAGCAGGATCCGCTCGTCGAAGATCATCAATGCTTGCTTCTCTTCGTCGATATAAGTGACACCGTCTAACTTGGCTTGCTGCTCCGCTTTCGCTAATTTCAGTTCATACTCGCGCTCTTTAAAACGTGCCTGTCCAGACTGACGACGTTCACTGAATAGTTTCTCTTGCGCCGCTAAGTCATCATGCTGCTGCTCACGCTTGTTATCACGTTCCTCTTGCAAGGTATCTTTCTGCTCATTGAGCTCACTGAGTACTCGATTAAGCTGACGGTCGATCTTACTGCGACGTTCGTTATAAGCGGATTCAATGTCCTGATGGGCTTCGGTGAGCAAACGGAAGCGAGCTTCCAGATTTGCAAGATCATCTCGCCATGCCGTCATCCGCTCTAAGTTGGCACGCGCCTGTTCAATATCTTTGTCCTGATAGCTTTGATACTGGTCTTCAATATTCTGCAGCTCGCTGTCAAAGCTCTCTAACTCCCCCTTAACCACAGACAACTGCTGATTAAGGGTGTCGCGCTGATCTTTCCAACCGCTTTCCAGTTGCTTATGCTCATTGCCTAATAGCTCTATTTCGGCTTTGGCGTCGCTTTGCCGCGTTAGCTGCAGCGACTCGTCGGCTTGATAGCCCCGCTTTAGTCCCGCCAAGCGCAACTCGCATGACAGCAGCTCGTTGTACTGCTGCTCCAGCCGTTCAAACTCCGGCCTTATTGCTGCGAACCCTTGGATTAATTGGCTTTCACGGATCCACCCTTCAACCTTTTGCGGATTAAGGCTTGAAGCGGGCGGTGTCACACCATCCTCTTCCAGAATGGCGGCGATCATCGACTTGATCGTCTCCATCTTGCCCTCTTTCGAGTGGACAGCGCGCGCCAGCTTTTCGATATGTCGCAGGGTGTGTTCGCTATCACACAACGAGAACTGCCGCGCCAACGTACGGAGTTCAGCTTTGCTACTGCCACTGCTCAGCGCCACACGATCATTCTGAATAATGCCGCGGAACTCACGGGTATTAAGCTGGCGAGTCACTGCCAAGCCTTTACTTTTCATCACCCGACCAAACTCTTCCATGGTCAGAAACGTCAACGTTTCACCATCCCGCTGCTTGAGGTAATCCTCCAGATCAAACCCTTTACCTAGCAGGCGATAACGTACCCCATTGCGATCACTAGCCGCCGCCATCACCGCTTGGCAAAATTCACCGTCCATCCGCTGATATTCATAGACGATATAGCTGTCCTCTCGCGGCAAATACCACTTTTCAAAACTGTCACGGGTCGACGGCACGACACGGCTGGGGTATTCACCATAAAACACCGGCACCAGACGCTGCAGCGTGGTCTTTCCCGATGCGTTAGTACCGCAGATATTGGTGTGGCCATCTAGCGCCAATTCCACTACACCGGGTAAGTGGGTGTTAATCAAAATAATGCGATTTAAAGCTGACATAGTTGTTCTTACTGTCTGTGTTGTTCAAATAATGGCCGAGACGCCTGTTGCGTTACCCTGAGTGACATCTACTCAGTGTTAACGCGATCCCTCAGTAGCATCTCTTGCTCCATAAATTTTCGGGTTTTCGCAAATGCTTTTTCCAGCGTGACAAAGCCCAATTCGTATGCCAGCTTGCGTCCACGCATGTAGCTTTTATCCGATTTTGGCTGACACTTAAACAGTGGCAGCCAAGCACTATAATCAAGGGGTTGTAAATAGCTGACCTGGGTCGAAACGCCCTCTTGCTGCTCCCGATTACGGCGCATCTGTTTGTTTAATGCCGCATACATCTCAAGCCCTGCGGTATCGTAGTCAAATGCGCAGATCACTTCGGCATAGCGCTGGTACCAATGAACTCGCTGTGGGGACAACCCCTGAGAACCACTGGCCAGAGCCACATCCGTGTTAGCCAGCGTCATAGTCTGCCCCCACATGTCACTGGCAACATCAAGCATCAGCTCGGGGTGAAAGAAATTCTCTTCGTTTTCCACCAGCAATAACTGCTTTTTCGCCGCAAAGCCCTGCACCGCACCCTCGGGCTTCAGAAGCACCACATCAGGACGCGCATCAGGTAAGCCCATACGATATACCAGCAGGTAGCTGCACGTGGTTGTCGCCAGATGGGAATCGCCTTGAGCACTGGCTTGGATGCGGTTGGCTGGCTTTTCGGCAGCGGCAAGCAGCTGCTCGTAACGAATAGGATCTATCACCGTCACTTGCCACTGCTTTGCACCACGTTTAGTGACAGTGAATATATCACGCCAATCGTCTTCATAGCCCAGCGGTAACAAGCCGTGAAACTTGTCCCAATTAATCTGTTTACCTGCGCGGATCTGTTCGAGATAACGCTTAAGTGACATAACCGAAGAAAATCAGTCCCTGATTGGCCTGACAGTGAATTCAGCAAGCCCAAAAATAAGGGCTAATAATAAAACTGTCAGAGAATATTAACCATGGAAAAACGCAGATAATGTGGGCTTAATTGGATTAACTGCTGAGTTGTTGAGCCTCTGCCGGTTGATACTCATCATCGGCTGTCCGATTGCGCTGAAGTTCTCGAGACACAGTCGATGGTGAAACACTAATTGTTCTGGCGATAACTGCTTGTGAGCAACCTTGCGCCAAGAGGGCTGAAATCTGGTATCGTTTGCCCTCAGTCAACTGCTGATAGTTCATGGTACAACTTTTTTGATTTTGGCGATGAGAAGCGTACCACCGTTAGCAGTTGGCTACCTCTCGCCGTTCAACCATAAACGTTGCACTTATTATCTGAAATCGCGACTTCTTTAGGTTGGTTTTCGGTTAATGTTTCCTCAGACGTAATTGTCATCACCGAGTTCGAAATATCCTCACCGCAACCGAATAAAACTCCGCCCGCAGCAATGGATAGAAAGATATGTTTTAAAACCATCATCAAATCTCTTGCTCAGAAGAGCTCTGCCGCGGTCTGGACGCTATTTCGGCCTTGGTTTTCTTGATCCAAACTCGATGTTGCCGAATGTAATGCTTACCCGCATATAACGCTTTCTTCATGATCTCCTGTAAAATAAGATTCGCTTCATCTATTCGCCCTAGCTGTCGTAAAAATACCGCTAAACGATAACTAGCCTCCGGCCCCGGATAATAACCATGGAGTACTTGATATTCTTCTAGTGCACCCTGTTCCCCTAACGCTTCTAATGTCCTCGCATACAAAAGGTGAGCATCGGCATTTTTGAAATCTGGGTTCTTCTGAATCAGTTCATCTAACAGCGACTTCACCGCTTGGAATTTATTCTGACCAAACAACGCCTGTGCTAAACCATGCATCAGATAGGGATCATCTTCATGTACGCCTTTAAGGCAGTTCTCATAGAGTTTGCCAGCCTCAACAAACATGCCTTTACCCAACATCTCCTGAGCCAGTTGAGCCGAATTTTGCACCGTGTCCGCAATAGCATAATTCTGTGCCGCGGCTTTCAGCGACTTGTTTGGATTAAGCTTCTGTTGAATGATTCGTGTTGCGGCGCGGCCTCCATGGCTGCCAAACATATCAGGGAGCACTTCGACGATAAGATACGCCAGAGCACCGGCTAATGGCAGCATAACGACAATCCATATCCACGTAGTATTTCGTCCGGTTTTGACGATATGAACGACCAGGCAAACCTGCATCAGAATAGATATGATAAAAAATGGCATAGTTAGCATCCTTACTAAAAACTTATCTTTATTATTTAGCGCTACAAGAACAAATTAGCGAAAGGGTTCAAGCCTATAGAACGAAAAGCACTGCGAGTTGTACGCGTGTTTGACGTAAAAATTAAAACTACAAAGCAGCAGTATTTTGCTAACAAACATGAGGGATTAGCAATAACTAACACTTAAAAGCAGGAGATTGAGCGCATAATTGCTTTACTTTCGGTTTAATACCTATTCAGCTTGTACAGTCCTAGAAATCACATGCAGATTATGTGGTAAGTTTGTTCAGAATGGCTAATGCGTCATCTGCTCTATCTACGGGCACAAACACATGGTCATGATAGTAAGCGGCGATGACGTTGGCGCTGATCCCCTGCTCAGCAAGTTTACTTGATACAACGGCAGTTAAACCGACAGCTTCTAGGCTTGAATGCACATCAAGAGTGATACACCGGAACACTCCCTGATACCCCATCTCGGCAACGTCGGCTTCTGTTTTGGTAATAACTAAGGTAAGCCCCTCTTTTTCTCGAAAGGTCGCAACAGGAAACAGATCGGCATAGTCACCATAAGCGGCATCACCGACATGGCAAAACACATATTCGACACCGCTCAGTGAAGGAGACAGGGCTTTTAGTAAAGTATCTAGATCAGAGATCGCAGACATAAGAGCATTCCTTTCCATGAGGTATGAAACTAGTAAAGTTAGCTTAGCTCAGTTCACCACCCCATATAAAAGAAACGCCTCTATATCTATAGAGGCGTTTCCGAATAAATGCAGGAGTTCAAGCTTGCAACACTTTAACTTACTAAATCTCGCTTGTTGTCCCAATACTGTGCAGCTAGCTTTTGCATGTTTGTCGCCAACTCTCCCACTTCGCTACAAGCGGAACTGCTTTCCTCTGCTTCGGTCAGCACCTCATCGGCAATCGACTTCATATTGCTAATATTTCTACTGACTTCCTGCGCCACCGAACTTTGCTCTTCAACGGCCGTGGCAATTTGCAGATTCATGTCATTAATTTGGGTCACCGCAATGCTCACCGCTTCCATGTTTTCTTCTGCGAGATGTGCAGATTCCACACTGCTGTTGGCACGGGCCTGCGCCGCCATCATCGCTTCTGCAGAGCTTTTCGCTTCACTCTGCAGGCGAGTGATCATCTGCATAATCTCTTCAGTAGAGTTATGAGTACGATTCGCTAAGGTACGCACTTCATCAGCAACAACCGCAAACCCCCGCCCTTGTTCACCAGCACGGGCAGCCTCAATCGCGGCGTTAAGCGCCAACAAGTTGGTTTGTTCAGCAATAGCTCGGATAACATCAACCACAGAGCCGATATTTTCACTCTCTTTCGCTAAGGCATCGACCAAACCAGCGGTATTCTCGATCTCGCCAGAGAGGGTCTGAATACTGGATACAGTATCGGATACGAGCGCAGCCCCCTCTTTCACTTTGGTATCAGCTTCCTGAGCCGAAGACGCGGTTGATTGCGCATTACTCGCGACTTCATGGATGCTGGCGCTCATCTGTTCTACCGCTGTTGCAACTTGATCGGTTTCACTATGTTGGCCCTGAATATCAGTGATGGTTGCACCTAAGCTCTCTTCCATTTTACGGGAAGCTCGCATCAGGCTAATGGAATAATCATTCAGACTGCCCGCCATCGCGACAGGTTCAGATTGCAGCGTTTTCAACATCAGTTGGATCTGTCCGACCTCATCCTGGCGACCGGTATAAACATACCTGGCCAATGGGTCATTGGCATACTCCTTCCCCTGTTTCGCCAGCTGAAATAGAGAGCCGTGTGACCAATGATAAAGTAAAGAGGAGATCACCAAGCCAATACCAGCAATTCCCCAAGCCGCACCGGCTTCAGTCAATTGGCTGCCAATACCACCGGCAATCGCTGCGGCAACAACGAGAGAAAGTTGAAATTTGGTCGCAATAGAAAAGCCAGCGTTTAACTCTTTCGGTGTTTCGTCACCACCACGTAGCTTGGCATACAATGACTCGGCACGAGCCACCCAGCTTGCTTTAGGCTTGACTCTAACAGACTGGTATTCTTCGGTTTTTCCATCGCGCTTAATAGGTGTTGCGTAAGCGTCAACCCAATAGTGATCACCATTCTTACGGCGGTTCTTAACCAAACCCATCCATGATTCACCGGATTTCAGCCGTTGCCACATTTCAGCAAAAGCTTGGGACGGCATATCTGGGTGGCGGATCATGTTGTGCGGTTGGCCCAACAGTTCTCGCTTATCAAAACCACTGGTTTCAATAAAATCTGCGTTAACGTATTTAATCGTTGAGTCTAAATGGGTAGTGGAAAGGATATTGGCGCTATCAGGGTAATTAAACTCTTTTTGAGTGACAGGGTTGTTCAAACGCACGGCAAAACCTTCTCTGAATTAGTATCGAAACAAGCACGATCCCTTAATTTTCTTGGACATCCAGTCACTGCTCTTAATCACAATCTAACACACTCAATGAAAGGTTATATTTCATGGTGAAAAATGTGAGAACTGTGAGCATGTTTTACCGTCAGGATTAAAACCTAGCTCACAAATAGCATCTGCAAATTGTAGCTATTGTTTAATTAAAAGCCACGAATGCTGGCGCTATCTCATCCTGGTCAGAAGATAGTCGAGCATCTGGCCCAGCTCTAGCACCTGGCGATAGTCAGCTTCAGGGATAGTGATCCCGGTGCGTAGATTCACCGCAGCAACTAAGCGCATAAAATCCATCGAATCTAGATCCAATGCATCCCTTAAATCTTCATCATCGGGCACATCATCGGGTTCAACATCTGGGGCTATATTCACTAGCTCTTCAATCACCATCTCCCTTAGTTTTATGCGTTCCATAACGCCTCCGGTTTCTGCAAACGTTTATTAAGCTCGGTTAAAAACCGACTACCGTAATGGCCATCTGTCACTCTATGGTCTGCCGACAGTGTTACTGTCATCACTCGTCGGATCACGACCTTCCCCTGTTCAACAACAACGACCCCTCTGGGACAACCCAAACCAACAATCGCCACTTGCGGCGGGTAAATAACGCCCCACATCGCTTCGACACCACGATCACCAATATTAGACACAGTAAAACTAGGAGCATCGAGATCAGAGAATTTCAGCGTGCCCTGCTTCGCACGCTCTACCAAAGCTTGTAGCTGCTGCATCAGTCCGTCGACACTTAAGTGGTCAACATCACGAAGCACAGGCATCACTAAACCTCCACCTCGCAGGTTGACCGCATTGGCGATATCGATAGTTTCGGACGGAGCAAAGCGCTGCAAATAATGCCCATTTAACTGCGGATACTTCACCAGGCTTCGCGCAATGACACGCAACAGCGGCGCAATCAACAAGATGCGTTGCAACGGTTCACGCTCGCCGTTCAGCAGAGAAAGGTGTTTCTCCAATAGGGTTATATCCAGTGTGTGGCTTAAATAGTAGTGAGGGATCTGTTGTTTTGATCGCGTTACAGTCGCAGCAATGGCGTCACGCATCTGTTGCGGATCAAAACCACTACGAGAAGGATTCTGAGCCGGCTTCGGTTTCTCCACGAGAGCCGCTTGAACATCCACCAACCGGATCGCTCCATCTGGGCCTGAACCAGCCACTGCGGATAATGGCATATTATGCTGCTGAGCCAGCTCTCTGGCAGCAGGAGAAGCAGGGTAAAAGACAGACGTTTTATCACCTGAAGGGCTTTGCGAAGCAGCTTGTTTCCCTTTATTCGCGACAGATGAACCAGGCAAATCGTTTAACTCTGTTGCACTTCTTTGAGCCGGTATCACAGCGAGATCCGCTTCATCATTTAACTGTGACAGCTGCGCGATTGGTTGGCCAACGGGCGTTTTCTGGCCAACCTTAATTAGCAGTTCAGAGATACACCCCTCATCGTATGCATCCAGCTCTATCGCTCCCTTGTGGGTCTCAATCACAGCGATAGGATCGCCTCTTTTCACCGTATCACCGACTTTAACCAGCCATTCGGTCAATACGCCCTGCTCCATATCTGAGCCAAATGAAGGCATGGTGATCTCTTTCATCAGATCATCCCTCCATCACGCTACTAGTTGCCGAGCCGCAGCAACGATAGCGCTAACCTGAGGTAACGCCGCCATTTCGAGATGCGCCGGATAAGGAATAGGCACCTCCGCACTACAAACTCTGGTAATGGGCGCATCCAGCGACCAAAAGCCCTGTTCGCCAATCAATGCTGATATCTCCGCCGCCATGCCTCCGCTTTTCCATGATTCGTCGACGATCAGTACCTTGTGCGTCTTGGTCACTGCAGCAAGCAATGCATCAACATCTAGCGGACGCAAGCAGCGAAGATCCAACACCAGTGTGTCAATACCGACGTCAGCCAACTGCTCGGCGGCATCCATGCTCTTCGCTAAATTTGCGCCCCATGTAATGATCGTCAGATCATGCCCATCGCGGCGCACCACTGCCTGCTCCATCGGTGCAATCGTATCGCTTTCACAGAGGGTTTCTTCTTGGTTATAAAGCATCACATGTTCAAACATGATCACAGGATCAGGATCGGCAATTGCCATCTGCAACATGTATCGGGCATCGGCAACTGTACCGGGATAGATCACCTTCAAACCGGGAATATGGGCATACCACCCCTCAAAGCTGTGAGAGTGCTGTGCGGCCAGCTGCTTCCCCGCACCACAGGCCATACGAATAACAATGGGGACACTGATCTGCCCCCCCGACATATGCCTCAATGTCGCCGCGTTATTAACTATCTGATCCAAGGCTAGCAAGCTGAAATTCACCGTCATCACTTCAACAATAGGCCGCATTCCGCCAATAGCAGCGCCGATCCCTGCACCTACAAAACCCGACTCAGCCAGCGGCGTATCGATCACCCGTTCCGCACCAAATTGGTCGAACATCCCTTTTGAAACGGCATAACACCCGCCATAACGCCCGACATCTTCGCCCATCAAAAAAACGCGAGGATCAGCAAGCATCGCCTCAACCATGGCATCATGAATTGCGCTGCGAAAACTTAACGTTGCCATTAGCGCTACCTCCCCTCTGGTTTAGACGTAACGCGAGGTGTATAAACATGGCGCATTAGATCTGTTTCTGGCTCCCAATCTGCCGCCTCTGCAGCTTCTACCGCCCGTTCAATCTCTTTATCTACCGCTTGCTCCAACTCACTGACTTGCGCTTGCTCAATCAGATGATTCGCCATCAACCATTCTCGTAACTGCACGATAGGGCCTTTGGCGCGCCACTCAGCAACCTCATCACTATCACGATATAACTGAGTATCGAACATCGAGTGGCCTTTAAAACGGTAGGTTTGACACTCAATAAACTGCGGCAAACCGGTATTCCGGATCGCATTGCAAGCCACCTTGGCAGCGGCTTCCACATCCACCACGTTCATGCCATCAACCACCTGAGCCGTTAAACCATAGCTGGCCGCTTTGTGATAGATATTCGGTTCCGACTCCTCAATGGCCAGCGGCGTCCCCATGGCATAGCGATTGTTCTCGCAAATAAACAGCACAGGCAGGTCCCACAAGGTCGCCAGGTTCAAGCTTTCATGGAATTCACCTTCCGCCACCGCGCCCTCGCCAAAAAAGCACGCGGTTATCTGATTTCTACCGCAAAGCTTATCTGCTAACGCCAAGCCAACGGCAATGGGCAAACCACCTGCTACGATGGCATTACCACCATAAAAACGATTTTTAACGTCGAATAGGTGCATTGAACCACCGCGGCCGCCACTGCAGCCTGTTACCTTGCCGTACATCTCTGCCATCACCGAATTCATCTCCACACCACGGGCCAGAGCATGACCATGCTCCCGGTAGGTAGCCACCACTGCATCGGCGGGCATTAGCGCTTGCATTACGCCCACAGCGATCGCCTCTTCACCATCATAAAGATGAAGAAAGCCGCGGATTTTTTGTTGCTGATAAAGTACCGAACAGCGCTCTTCAAAACGCCGAATGCGGATCATTTGCTGCAACAAAAACAACAAATGTGGCGTGCTGATATGTAGCTTGCCATTGCTCATGATTCGTCACTCTCTAAGGTTGAAATATCACCCTCAGGTAATCCCAGCTCCCGGGCTTTAAGTAAGCGCCGCATTATCTTGCCGCTACGTGTTTTGGGAAGGTTCTGACGAAACAGTATTTCACGGGGTGCAACGGCTGCGCCCAAGCGTTTTCGGGCATGCGCCATCAAGGCTTGTTTCAAATCATTGTCGGGTTCATTGCCTGGCTTCAATGCCACGTAGGCTTTTACCAGCGCCCCTGCCGTTTCATCGGGCACGCCTATGACGCCCACCTCTGCAACCGCAGGGTGCTCCATCAACACACTCTCCACCTCAAAGGGGCCAATCAGATGGCCGGAAGATTTGATCACGTCATCAGCGCGACCGACAAACCAGTAATAGCCATCGTCATCACGCATCGCTAGATCACCGGACAAATACCAATCATCAACAAAGCACTTCTCATAACGCGCCTGCTCATTAAGGTAGCCACGGAACATCGATGGCCAGCCGGGTTTCAGGGCTAATTCTCCTACCTGATTATTGGCAAAAATGGGCGTAATGTGACCATCATCTTGCCGGGCAACAATAGCAGCCGTGATCCCCGGCATCGGCTGCCCCATGGATCCTGGGCGCACTGGCTCAGAAGCGAAATTAGCGATCATGATGCCGCCAGTTTCACTCTGCCACCAATTGTCGTGGAATGGCATACCAAACACCTGCTGACTCCAGCGTACCGCTTCAGGATTAAGCGGCTCACCTACTGAGGCCATAAAGCGCAACGCAGATAGATCTTGATGTTTAATCAGTTCGACACCGGCCTTCATCAACATGCGAATGGCCGTTGGCGCGGTGTACCAGATGCTCACGTTCTGCTCAGCCAACACTTGATACCAGTGTTCAGGATCAAACTCCTGTTCATCAACAATCAAGGTGGTGCGATTACAAAGGGGAGAAATAATGCCGTACGACGTACCGGTTACCCAGCCGGGATCGGCGGTACACCAGAAGACATCGTCAGCTCGTAAGTCGAGGGCAAAATAGCCGGATATTTTATGGTAAGCGACGGCACCGTGAACATGCATCACCCCTTTCGGTTTACCTGTGGTGCCAGAGGTGAAATGCAGTAAAGCCAGCTGTTCATGGTCGCAAACTCTCACCGGAAAGTCGGGATCAGCCTCAACCATAGCACTATCAAGATCAATACAGTTCTCAGGCAGTTCGCCTTTAATCCCGTACAGCAACACATGCCTCAGTCCCGGCATTTGCTCTCGCCAAGGCAGCACCTTTTTCTTATACAGAGCATGGCTGGTCACCAACACCCGAGCTTTACCGATCTCCATACGAGCACGAACAGGCTCAGGGCCAAAGGCAGAAAACAGCGGTGAAAAGACAGCCCCTAACCTGAGCGAACCTAGCACAGCAAAATAGAGTTGCGGTACCCGACCACAAAGACCAAATACAGTATCGCCCACTACGATATTTAACCGATCTAGCACGCTAGCAAAACGAGCGGCTTGCTCTGTTAACTGCTGGTAACTGATATCCCTTTTTTGTCCGGATTTACTTAACCAACGGATTGCCGTTTGCAGGCCAAATCCTTCGTCGACATGGCGATCTGCAGCCTCATAGGCGATGTTAATGCCGCCGGGCAGTCCCTTAAGCATCTGTTCTGCTTGTTGCCAGGAAAACTGCGCATAACGGGCACCATAGTCGTTCAGGTTATATTGTCCCTTGCGATGACCTGACTTACTTATCTGTTCAATATCCATCACATCCTCCACTCATGGAGATCCATCAGGTCATGACACAGAAGTAGTACGAGTTAATTGCATGAATGGTAAAGCGCTTTGGATTGGGCTACCCATGGCAAGGAGCTGTAGCCAACGACCCATTCACATCGTCTGGTGGCACGACCAGTCTTTACTTATCTCTAGCCTAGTTCACGAGCAGAGAGTTTTCTTGCCTACAAATTGACCTGCTTCAAGCAAGCTATCAACAATAGTTAAAACCGGACAGACACTGACCAAGGCAACAACTAAACGCGACGAAAATGAGCATAATATTGCGCAATAAGTATGAAAATAACCATCAAAGCGCTTATAGTGGCAAGCATTGACCATGCCTTCTTAGAGTTGGCAATCAGCCGATCCCCCACTACGGAATACACCTTGAACAAAATAGCCTTATTCGTCGACGTGCAAAATATTTACTACACCTGCAGACAGGCCTTTGGGCGCCAATTTGATTATCACAAGCTGTGGCAGCGGATCGGTTATGAAGGTGAAATAGTCACGGCCAATGCGTACGCCATTGCACGACAAGACGATGGACAAAGGAAGTTTCAGGACGCCCTGCGCCATATCGGATTCGAGGTAAAACTTAAGCCGTTTATTCAGCGCGCTGACGGCTCGGCTAAGGGTGACTGGGATGTTGGAATTACCATCGACATAATGGATATAGCGCAGCAGGTAGATACTGTAATACTGCTATCTGGTGATGGGGATTTTGATCTGCTATTACAAAAAGTCACGGAGAAGTACGGCGTGACCACCCATGTCTACGGTGTGCAGGAACTGACAGCCAATAGCCTTATTCGTTCTGCCAGTCATTTTCATCCAATAGAACAAGATCTATTGAAGTAGGTCTTGTTTTCGTAATAAATTCAGAGATAGAACCTAGCCTTCGCAAGGTTCATCAGTCACCTGCCAAACAACAGGTTCCCAATACTCATTTTTCTTAGAGTAGCTCTTTTCTGGAATAAATTTCGCCGCCAGATTATAGCGCTTATTCGCCTCAATTTCGACTACAAGCACCTTGGAATAGCCGCGCTTATTTCCTACAACGCTAAGGCGCGAGTCAGTGATTTTTTCATACACTTTGAATGAGTGCTTTCCCGGTGCTAACTTATACGCACCTTTGGTAACCACATTGCTGCCATCAATTTGATCAATCGATGTCATATAAAGGTCCTGAGTTTTTGGCGGAACAAAGAACACTGAAGCGCGACCACAAGCCTCGCCAGCCTCTATGTTATTACTTTGACACGCAGACAAGGTCAGCACACAGGCCAACATTATAAAGATTTGCTTCATAGTGAACATTCCATTCAAAAATAGACACTTAACAACCCTAGTCACGTTGCTGAAAATTAGCCAACAAGTACGGCAGGTCGTTTGCCTCCATATAGACAACGAATACAGAACGATAATTCACTTTTCGGCAAAAAATAAAACAATTAATTCAAGGGCTAACAGGTATCCCCCCGCGTCAGCCCCATCTCTTACTACTTCTTATTTACCGGCCTAAACCAATGCGCCCAGCCGACAAAAGCGCTGGCGCCGCGGGTTTGGATCCAGACTTTACCCTTACCACTAAAGCGGCAAACAAACCCTTCACCGGAGAAGAACAGAGACTTATAACCACCCACTTTGGTGACTTTGTATTCCAGCCCTTCAGTGAAGGCGACGATGTTGCCGGTATCCACGACGTAGTCTTCTTCAACGTCAATCTCGATCACCGCACCGTACGAGTTGAAGAACAGATCTCCAGTGCCTTTCGCGCGGATCAAAAACAGACTTTCACCAGAGAAGAAGCCTTTCACCAGCCCCTGCCATTTGCTCTCAATCTCGATATCCGGGCCACAGGCAACAAATGCACCGTTTTGCAGATAGATGGTGTCGTCGTTCAGGTACTGATGACACAGATCGCCCGGTGTACCCGGCGCAATACCCACTTCACCATCCACACCTTCAGCGGTGAATTCGTTAATGAAGATGCTTTCACTGGTCAGCAAACGGCTAAGACCGCCACGCATCTTGGTTTTCATCTTCATATTAGTGTCCATGGTCGCCATCGCTGAGGCTTCCACTTTCAACATGTTGTCCGCGGGCAGTTGTACCGTCACAAAGCCGTAGTCTGGCTTACCAACCATCTCGAACGCGTAGCCTTTTGGCTCGGGTTGGCTTACTGACAAAGCTGGCTCAGGCGCTTGAGTATTATCTTCCATAGTTAACTCGCTCATTTTTGCTCCTTAGGCTTTACGCGCTCGTAATGAAGGTCCAAGGGCGTTTCCAAAACTAGAGGTGTTGTGGCTCTGACACCAAACCGTGCCCGTTCCCTTAAATTTACACACCAAACCTTCACCACCTAACCAGGAGTGCAACCAACTCTTACCGGCTTTGGTGATGCTGAAATCTAGGGTTTCATCGAACGCGACGATATGACCGGAATCGACAATATATTCGCCATCAACCTCAACCGGATAGATAGCACCAAACGAAGATAGTATCACCTTGCCTTGGCCCTTGAGGTTCAGCCAAAGTACTCCCTCACCGGAAAATAAGGACTTAAATCCCTGCCAACCTAGATCAACGTCGATACCGCTGTCACTAGCTAAGTAGGAGCCGCTTTGTACGATCAAATTATCGTTATCCAGCTCCATGGTCATCATGTCTCCCGCCAAATCCGTGCCGAAGAACACAGTACCGGAGTCACCTTTCGGCTCAAAGTGGTTGAGGAACAATGACTCGCCGCCGAGCATACGCTTGGCCGCTTTAAACAGACCACCAGAGTTCTTTTTGTGGGTAGTTGTGGTGATATCCATGTTACCGCTCATGGCGATCATGGCACCTGCTTCAGCAGTGATAGTTTCTCCCGCCTGCAATGTCACTTTTGCCGCCGTATTACCGGGACGATGAGTCAATTCAATATCCATTTATTTACTCCTATTAACGCCCTGGTTTATCGGAATTTCGGATTCAGCCAGCTCGACAAGCCAGACAAACTGCGGGTTTGCACGATAATTTTCCCTTTGCCCTGTACGCGAGTCACTAGGCCTTCCCCACCAAAAAAGCTAGAGAAAATGCCTCCTGCCAGTTGTAGCTTTAGCTTGATGCCTGGCTCATAGGCCACCAAATGCGAGGTATCAACAATATATTCGCCATCCACCTCTTTCTCGACCAGCGCGCCATAAGCACCGTAAAACACTTTACCGGTGCCTTTGACTGTCAGCTTAAACAAGCCTTCACGGGCGATAAATGACACGAAACCAGCCCAACGCAGGCCCAGTTCAACGCCGTCCGAAGACGCAAGATAAGCCCCTGGCTGGAGATGAAACTCTTCGTCATTTAGCTCGATGCAGCGGATCTCGCCCGGCACTGGCTGCACCAGAGTCACCCGCTTGTTAGCAATGGTATTGTTGGTAAAGCGGCTCACAAACAGTGTTTCACCACCCAGATACTTTTTCAGTAACCCTCTGAAGAAGCCCCCGTTGAAAGTCGCAGTAAGATCGAGATCGGCATCCATGCTGCTCATGGCATCCGACTCGCTGACAATGGTTTCTCCTGGCTCTAAATCGACATCGATATAAGAAAACGCCTGGGAGCCTTTTATTTCAGCTTTCATTCCCTTTTCCTTGTGGTCAGCGGTGAGAACTGTCACCGCACAAATTGAAATTAGTTTTATCGACCTGCTTCGAGCACAACATCAGTTTCATTAAGTTCCAGCTGACTGTCGTCATCAACCACAAACCCCTCAACACCGGCTTTTAGCCGGGCAAATGGCTGCGACAGGTCGAGAAATTCTGACGTTGCATTCGAGTTGTAGTCCTCTAGGGCATTAATCCGTTCATCCGTGGCGGGGTGAGAGCTGATAAAGCCCATGCCCGTCTTTATCCACTCCTGAGTATCTTCATCACCCAACTCGGCTAGCTTTTCCTGCTCTTTCGCTTGCATCTTTTGGAAAAAACGAGCCAAACCGGTGGGGTCGATGTTGGCTTTAATCAGTAAGGCATGACTGAGCCGATCCGCCTCTGATTCAAAATCCCTTGAATACCCCTGGCTAATCAGCAAAGGGGCCGCATCGGCTACTACAGCTAATACACCGGACACATCGCCAATCAGCGCACTCACGGCAACATAGATCCCAGCGTGAGAGATCACGTTACGAATACCATGACGCTCTCGGACATGGATGATTTCGTGCCCGACAACGCCCAGTAATTCAGCAGCATCGTCAGCAGTTAAAATCAATCCAGAGTTAATTACGACAATACCACCGGGCAGTGCAAACGCGTTCAAATTGCTGTCGTTGACGATATAAAAGTGATAATCAAAGCGCCGTTTCGGTAACAGATCGATCAGTGGCGTCACCAAGGGCTCAAGCAAACGTGACGATTGCTCATCGTCCATTAACTCGGCACTAATCTGATACTGGGCAAAACTGGATTCACCCAGCTGCTGCTCCCATTCTACGGGCACTTGCTCAGCGATCACGGCACTGGCACGATGCAGGTTCATCAACGCGGCAATGGGCACAGCTAAACAAACCAAAAGCACCACCACCAACAGCGACCAGTTAAATAGATGCTTAGAGCGAGCACCGCGCATCATACCGGCCAGGTGGGGATACTGTTTAAAGTGAGGGTCTTTGAGGACAGATTTATCCGAGGTATAAAAACGCCAATCAGGCCGGCCTGGATGGGTAAAAAACACCAGGCGATCGCTGGCCCCACCCTGCTCCATCTGCAACTCATTCAGACTTAATTCGATCTGCTGATCTGCAATGGTAAATATCAAATGCGAACTGCCCACCCGTAACTGACCGGAAGCTTTACCTTTCGCGAGAGACGAATGCACTCCATGACACGGATAGAGAGAGGGTTCAGACATTGTGCGGCGTATTCCCTGTGTTGATTAACTCACAACGCCATGGACGACTGGACAAGTTGTTACCAGTTCAGTCCAGCAAGGCCACTGCAAGCGCTATTAAAAATCCCTTAAACTTCAATCAGTCAGTTACAATCAATCGAAGCACTTTATACCAATCCGCATAAAGATATGGTCAACCAGGAAGTCTGGGCAAGTTCAATTCAAGGCGCAGTCATGCCGCAATGGTTGTTCCCTTGCAAATGGCTGCAACGTAGAAGTGGGCTTGCCCAGACTTCCCCGTAGGGCGGGTTTTAAATCACTTTATGCAGCGTTAGCTGATTTCGGCGCAGAACAACTATGCCTTCAGTCACCTGCCTTGCCTAAAGTGATTTAAATTCCCGCTGGTAAATCATATTCTTATGCGGATTGGTATTACCTTGAGCTGCGCATTATAAGCTGGCCCATAAGGAGCAACCTTGACCAAAGTCCAGTTTCTGGAGTCGAATCGCATCGGCAACAGTGATGTCGATAAATTGGGTCTGATATCTCTGTAAGACCAACGAATGATGTTTGGACGATCCCTGCGACTCTCTGATCCGGCTCAGAACTTGGGCTATTTTTACGATACTCATTCAAAGAGATAACACTTAAAATGGCTTCCTTTCATCACCATGGCTGAGGCAGCACCTATGCAATTCGAACTTTATGACATAAGCAAAACCTACGAAGATAATTACCAGAATGGTCCTTTCTTTGCGGGTGACATGCCGACCCGCCCTGCGATTAAGCAGATGCAAAAGGTGTTCGACTTTGAGGTAAACTCTCGTCTAGGTGTACCTGCTGGTCCCCTGCTCAACAGCCATTGGTGCGATGTCTATGCCCAACTGGGTTTCGATTTGCCGGTTTATAAAACCGTGCGCAGTGTCGAGCGCGCTTGCCATCCCGCGCCAAACTGTATCTTCCTTAATGCCGAAAATCAGTTTGGTCATCAGGATATCAATACCCAGATGAAACCGGGCGTACGCCCTTCGCTGGATGAAAAAATCACCATCACCAACTCGTTTGGCGTACCTTCACTTTCGCCCGAGGTATGGATGAAAGATATTGAAGCGGGCAACAAAAAAATGGCATCCGGCCAATTGATGCTTGTGTCCGTTAACGGTACACCAGGGTTGGCTGAACGCGATTTAGTTGAAGATTATGGCTATGTCTCTGCCATGGCCAAAGAAGCTGGCGCCAAGATCATTGAAGTGAATTACTCCTGCCCTAACTTGGGTGGCAGCAAAGAAGGTGCCCTGTTCTCAGATCCGGAAAACTCTGCACTGGTCTCGAAAAAGATACGTGAATCGATCGGCGACACGCCACTGATGATCAAACTAGGCTGGATGCCTGCAGAACAGCTGGAAAAAGTGATTGCAGCCAACCGACCTTACGTTGATGGCTTTGCCGCGATTAACACCATTCCTCGCAAGATCGTCAATGACCAAGGCGGCTCAGCCCTGCCGGGTGAAGGTCGATTGCAAAGCGGCACCTGTGGCTTCGCCATCGGCGAACTGGCCGAAGAAGTGACCAGCAACCTGATCGACCTGCGAACCAAGTGGAAAGATGACTTTGTAATCTGTTCCGTCGGCGGCATGATGACAGCACAGGATCTGCACCGCCGTCTGGAGATGGGCGCTGATATGGTGATGAGTGCTACTGCCGCGATGTGGGACCCATATTTGGCCCAGCGATTCCACGAATACAAGTAAGCAGATCACTCGCAGATTGATTTTTTAAAACCGCCTTCCGGCGGTTTTTTATGTACAGGAAGTACAGTACACCCGCAGCACTTCGCGGGGTGAGCCTTGCCGCGGGGGCATGGTATCCAAAACAGTTCCTGGGGCATGCTACTGCACAGGAGCGGCAGCTTACTTAAAGCTACAATTCGGAACAGCAAGTCATGATAGGAGAGATTGATGCAAGGCAGAGTTCTAATTCGGACGAGATGGTGTTTACTGATTGGCACGCTACTCATTATTAGCGGCTGCCGCGATGCCATGGTTAACGCGTTTGCGTTTTATCCTGAACGCTTGCCGCCTGAAGCCGCTGCCCCATCAGATGCTGAAGAGTTGATATTGAATACGCCAGATGGCGAACAGCTACAAGCACTTTGGTTTGATACACAATCAGATAGAACGGTGCTGTATCTGCATGGCAATGCAGGGCACCTTTTCTATCGCATTGACGACGCCAGAAAAATCGCTGCCTCCGGTGTTAACGTCTTGCTGCTTAGCTATCGTGGTTATGGCAAGAGTAGCGGCTCACCTTCCGAACAAGGGCTGTATACCGATGCGCAAACGGCGCTGGACTATCTGTTAACAGAACGTGGGTTCGAAGAGCAAGATCTGTTTATCTATGGCCGTTCTCTTGGCTCAGCGATGGCTGTTCACATCGCCCAGCATCGACAGCTGGCCGGACTGGTATTAGTTACGCCTTTTTCCAGCGGTAACGACATGGCAAAAGTCATGGGGATGGGTTGGTTAAACTGGGCGCTAGGCTCGCCATTAGATTCGATTCATAAAGTACCTAATATCCCTGCCCCCGCCCTGTTTATTCACGGCGACGCCGACGACATTGTGCCGTTTGCCTTAGGGCAAAAACTATTTGATGCATATCCAGGGGCAGAGAATAGCCATAAACGATTCATTGCCGTGCCCGGCGCAGACCATAACGACCTGAGTGTGATTGCCTATCCAGACTATTGGTATTGGATTGAAGCCTTTATGGCGGAAGTAAGCGAAAGTGATGCGAAGAGCTAAATCAAACAAGAGCGATCATGCTATAAAACGATTGGCGAGTTGGTACTTTGCGAGAAACAGATCAATCAAGGCATCTGCATGGCTGCAGCCAGATTTAATAAGGTGTTTGATGATCAATTATGTTGAAAATCCCCGCAGCTGATCAGCCTCATTAAAAAATAGACATTCTGTACCCCTTTTATTTTTGGCTTTGGTTAGCAATTAGTTGCCTATAGCGGAGCAGCTAACTCACATAGGCTGCTCTGTTTCGCATATAACATCGACTAGCTCACTTAACCCCCAACAAGTGGAGGTAAACGATAGAACTCTAGGGTAGACGATTTACGGACATCAACAACCGCATCTAAGCTGGTCAGTTGCTGGTCGTCATAAACAACAAAATAGCCGTTTATCTCAAAAGCGTTTAACGCAGATTCCTGAAGATTTTTCAATTCTTCCTCAGTTTTGGCGCCACTATTATCGACCAATAATGCCCAACGTTTTTCATCTGTTAAGAAAGTGCTGTTTTTATTAGAGAGAAGCGCCGCCTCCAACTCTACTTCGACACGTAGCGCAATAACCTCTCCTAAGGTAAGCGTGCTTTTTACGAGAGAAAGAGGTAACGACGACGAGTTTTTACTCGCACTACTCAAATCAAAACGGTCGAATATGCGTAGCTCGAACTTACTCGACATTTGAGACCTCTAGTCCCATCTGAGAGAGAATTTCCGTGTCCTTAATCTTGTCATCCGCGGCAAGCAACATCGCTTTAGACAAGATTAATGAGAGCATTTCATCTCCCTCAAAAGGCAGCATCACATTGGCCTTCTTTCGTGACTCAACAATACAAAGGTATCGGCTATTTGGCTTAATAAAGACACTGCCTGAACCACAGTGAATTCTGTAAGTTTGCCTTTTGCCTTCAACCTCAAGAAACTTGCCATCTATCTTGAGCTGTTTTGCGATTTTCAACTTAGGGATAAGTGCTGAAAGCACTTGTTTTCGAGTCTTAGCTGTCTCTGACAGTTCGCCTGCTGTTAGCTTATACCAGTCTCTATGGCGCTCTCTCCACTCTGGGTCATTCGCTATGGTGCTAACACTGACGAAGAGATCGACATCTCTCATGATCTCAGAGTAAATCAGCGATTCAACGTTCTCTAAGTCACCGCCTTTACCGTCAACATCAACAGTCAATCGGCCAGTTAAAACGGTGGCATAATACCCATGAGCAACCAACCCGTAATCATCATTTCCTCTTGCGTCGAATCGCACACTCGTCCCAAACGCTGGAATACCAATAACCGCTTCATTCTGTGAGCCACAATCCCACTGCCCACCAAGGGTCTGGTGCCAACCACGCTGATCGGTTAATGCATGAAACTGTAAATGATTAAGAACATGACCACTAAAACGCTCGCTATACACCTGTGATTTGCGCTCTGCGTCCGTTAGTGAGTATGTTTCTCGAAATGCCTGCTTAAAGGGTTGGGTAATTTCAGCCTTAACGATAAAAGTTCGCCATTTCAAAACCTGCTCAGTTGAGGCATTCAGGGGGTGCCATAGGCTAACGAGGCTCTTGGGAGCCGGCTCCACAACTTTGCCGGAACAATCGACAAACTGATCATCCTGCCATATTGCATCAACGACACAGTTCTCGTAGCTGAAGCGCCAAATGAGTCTGCGAGCAATAAAGCCAATAAGCCTATGATCGAGATATTGGTCCTGCCAATCGGCAAAGGGCAAATCGCTCTGTAGCCGATAAAGTCCCTCAATACGTTTAACGTGTGAACTGGATGCAAGCTTGATACTCTTGTCCAGTTGCCTTAACTGTTTCAGCGCTTCTACATGCCCGGTTTTTAAAGTCTGAGGCACTGACTTTTGGACCTTTCCCGTCTTGGTGCAGGACCACGTGAGTGACGACCGCCCATTTCCAATCAATGCCAACAAATAGGAGTACTCACCCAACTCACCTTGTTTGTAACCTACCCCCGACAATTCGTAATCAGAGGCAATTACAGAAACTAGTTGCTCGGTTGTTGTTTTTCTTAATTCGGCAGCTTTGTCGATACAGCGATCGATATTAGAGGTCGCTCTTTTGTATTTGGTCTGAGCTCGAAGATCGAGGAGTTGTCGAAGTCCGTGGCTGCCCTGCATTTTTGCCAGACACATAGCTGCCGCATTTGCGACTTTGGCATTGCGCGGACCTACGAGCGGAATCTTGGAAAACATATCTGCCGCGACAGTACGCATCAAAGTGGCAGTATCAGCATCATTGAACGTGTCACATAGCCAAATAAGCCCCTGGAGAACGTCTGAGCCAGCATTGTTGTGGGCGTAAACGATAGAGTAATCATCGAAGCTGCGATTGAAATCACCATCAGGATCTTCATCCGTCCGCTTCTCTTTTAACAAAGGAAGGCACTCGTTTAGAAAGCTCAAAAACGATTCATCACCAACGGCAGAGAATAATGGTTCAACTTCTTTGAGCCACTTTGTCTTTGGTGCTGACCCCTTGTCTCCGCTACAGTGACGCAGCAGGTTGGACCAACTAAACTGCAGTTCATCGGTTTGCGAACCGATAAAATCACGCGCTTTTACCGCCCAAGGCTCTCCACTATCAAAGAGCTTCTCTAGCTCAGATACCTTCGAACATCTATCCGAAATGGTGTGCATAGTATTCCCTTACATTGAGATAACAACACTATTCATGGGTAATTTAAATAGATCGAACTCAGGTGTCGATGGCTTTACCTTAGTTTTGGGAACTCCATATGCGAGCGATAAAAATAACTATATTCTTTGCTTAGGTAGGAAAAGCCATTCGACACGATGATTAAATAACGATGGTTTTCTGCGGGGTGTAGTGAACGACAATAACCTCAAAGGCTGGCTACAAAAGAGCGAGCTGTTTCACTCAATCGAACAACTTGAAAAGCATCGAGTATGGCTCGCTAAAATGGCTCTCCATTTACGACAAACGGCACTAAAGACTGAGCCGATGGAGCTCGATAAACTGCGTAATAATCTACATGCTATTCTAACCATCTCAGCTCAATGCTTACCCGACGCCAAATGAGATAACGCTACGGATCAGCTTTACTAAACCTTAAAGTGAGAAACGGATGTCAACCGAACTGATTATCAGCTTTTGCCTCGTCGCTTTACTCAGTGGCATGGTGCCTGGCCCCAATGGCTTGCTCATTGTGAGCCACTCCCTCACGCTCGGCAGAAGAACAGCCCTTATCACGCTTTCAGGCACCCTTTGCGCTTTTTACGCCCATGGCCTGTTTTCAGTGGTTGGGATCTCCGCTCTGATCATGAGTTCTTCAGAATTGTTTATGTTGGTCAAAGCCCTAGGTGTCGCTTATCTCTGCTACCTAGGCATAACGTCGCTATGGCAGGCAATTAATTCAAATAGAAACGTACAGAAAAAGACGCCCCAACCATTAGCGCATCGGCTTAACTACAAAAAAGCTTGGTTACAGGGGTTTATCACCAACCTGCTGAACCCAAAAGTATCGATGTTTTATCTCGCACTATTTCCGCAGTTTTTATCTGAGTCATCGGATATTGTAACTACCACTTTTTTTCTGGTCACAGTACAAATCATCATTGTGGGTTGCTGGTTCGCATCGTTGGCACTGCTTGCTCATAAAACAGTCGGACTAGGAAAACCGATGCTGACACGCCTCCTCAAAGGCGGTGTTGGCGTGTTGATGCTTTGGTTTGGGGTGAAACTGGCTAAAGTCCAAACCAGCGCTTAAATACGACTCCTTTCATCGGATATTTGAGGAGCCGAGGTGCCTTCTAGACTGCAAACACCATGAATGTGCGCTATCAACCTACTTAGCATCATTCTCAGAAATGGTAATGCAGTTATCAGCGTTATCTCCTAAATCTCCCAATCCCGCCAGTGCGGCTGGCGGAAAGATAAATAGGCTGGCGATACCTGCCACACGACGCGCTGCACCCAATTTTTCTAAAGATGATTTAGGTTCATAAAATGTACCCGTTACCGCCAATGGAACACCAAGGCTAATAGCTGATGACTTGGGTTTTGGGGTAAACACCATATCTAAGGTTTCCTTGCCAAAATCTATCGTGCCAGCACCTCGCACAGTAGATTTTTTCGTATCAACCACCACGGCCGTCGGCTTCGACACACCGTCTTTAACGGTGACATGCGCAGCTAAGCAATTCATTTTTACTCGTTTGTCATCTTTATCACCTAATTGCGAAATCAATAAGCGGCGAATGGAGGTTGCAGTCTCAGCCGCCCGCAACTCCGCAGTGCCTTCACTTATCAACGCTCGCCCTTCCCCCGTCATACTGGCCATCAATGCAGCTAAAGAATCACCTTGGCCTTGAACATCCACATTGACATGTCCCTGCCCTTCCAAAAACGTCATATCGGTCATCAAACCAACGATTTCGGCCATTTCCACGTCCGTTCCTGTGGCTTTAATATGGAACAAGGGCAGTTTGTGTGATGAATCGATGGTCGCATCAGCGGAGACCTTGCCGTGAAACATCTCTGTCGCTTCAATCGCAAGCATCAACACATCATCACTGAGTTTCATATCCAACACGCTGTTAGCAGCATGCAAAGCCGCAAAAGAAAACTGCTGAATATCTAACTGAACATGGCCATCAAAATCACGCATCCAATTCACCGAAAATGGTCTGTCGCTAAACACTTTTTCCGCTGAAACTTGTTCAGTTGTGCTGGAATTATCCGTGCTTGTTGCCGCCAGCAAGGGATCAAGGTTAAGCACCTTAGAGTGAAGCTGACCATCGACACGCCAACGCCTCGTGCTCTCTTTCAGCGTTAGGCTTCCTGCGATATCACTTTCACCAACCCGAACATTGATGTTTTTAGCATTAAACTCTGCTACACCGTGGCGCAAATCAAACGCTAGGTGCCAAGGCATAGGTGATGACAATTCGAGCCCGGTAAAGTGCTGCAACTGCGACAAGTCATCGCCGCTTGCGTTGACATGAACATCAAGACCTTTCAGTTCGAAAACATCATCTGTTTTACCACTGATATTGAACGCTAATCCCTGCGTAGTTAATGAAATGTCGCCTTGCCATGGCTCACCGTTAAAATGCCTTATTAAACTGCTCATTTCACCAGCGACAAGCAGTTCAACGCCATCTAACTTGCCACTAACATCCCAGGAAAATCGCTCATTTCCAGATTCGCTGGGCTCAATTCGTAAGGAGTCTATACCCAACGTATGTTCGTTTTGCTTGGCGGTATCGCGCCACACAATGGCTGAGTTTTCGACCGCTATCCATTCAAATGTTGGCAGTACAGCGTTCGAATCACCAAGTTGCCCCTCAAACTTCCAGTTACTGATGCCATCGGCATTTTTTTCAAATATCACTTCAGCGCCGCGTAACCGTACTTTACGAACATGTAGCTCGCCCATAAGCAAAGGTAGCCACGCCATCTGAATATCCAGGTAATCAGTTTTCAACATCAGTGGAGTTGAGCCCCAAGGCGCATTCGCCAGGGAGACATTGTTGATGGCAAAATACGGCTGAGGAAAAAGTTTCAACTCAGCATCACCAGTAATGGTCAATTGACGCCCCGTGGTTGCTAACACACGCTTTTCCAGCTCCACCCGATATTCGTTGGGATCGACAAGATGAAAGGCCACGCTCAACAAGACCAAGCCGAGTATAAAAAGGCTGCATAGAACCACTAATAGACGCTTGGTTATCATCACTTATCTTGTTCCTCGATTCGGCGGGTAATAAAGCCAGTGTTCAACATGCGGGGCGACTAATAGGATATAACAAACTGTTCAGTCAGTGAGAAAAGATCAAGCACGCCCTATTAGCGATAGCGTTAAATCACGTTGGCGATGAAGCCTAGGTCATGAAACTAGAGTTATGAAGCTAGAGTGATGGAGTTAAAGTAAGGTCAGATGTCGCTCGATGCTATAACGGCGGCATTAGCTCAGTTTAAACTGAGCTAATGCCGATAGATAACGCGCTATTTAGTTCATGAATCGGAACTGTTGATTAAGTCCGTTAATACATTGCCATTGATGCATGTTTGCACCGTTGGCTTCCGACACACCTTTGATGTCGGCACACTTATCACTCTTTCTTGACCGTAATTCAAACCAACCATCGCCGAGGTCAACTATCCGCCAATGCTGATTTTGATTACTGCCTTGGCAGCTGTACTGCTGCAATTTTGCACCATTGTTTTTACTGCCATACGCAAGATCTAAACACTTGTCACTGACCTGTGAACGAATGCTATACCAGCCACTACCCTGTTCTTCAAAACGGAAACGTTGATTAGCATTGTTGGTATTGCAGGACCACTGATGGTAAATCGAACCGTTATCTGTATTGCCGTTAGCGACATCCATGCAGCGCTGACTATGACGTAACTGCAGATTGACCCAGCCTGTCGACGGCTGAAGCGCAGCACTTTGCAATGTAATGTCATTTATCTGGTCTGTGGCGAGGTTTTCCGTCCATGATGAGCTAACTGGACGAATACTGCTTTTAGCTATGTAGCCTTCGCCTGCTTCAACGTCATAACCTAGATCTACCGTTAGCGTTACTGTACTTTCACCGGCAGGAACCGTTTCAGTAGCTTCACCGAGCCAGGTATCAGCAGACCAAAATTCGACCACAACATCTCGCTGTTCTGTGGCGGCATAAGCCACCTTAAAGCTGAAGCGAGAGCCTACATCTTGCTGTCGTTCGATGGCTGCAAAGCTGATGTCATCAACCTTGGGCAGTGGCGAAATGATGCTGATATCGTTCAACTGATCTGTATCGATATTCTCGCGCCATGTGGTATTGGTGGGACGAATAGCCCCTTTCAGTTGATAATCGTTAGCGCCCGCCAAAGGTGCCTCATTTAAATCAACAAACACATCTGTTGTGCCTGCCCCCGCATTAACAGCCGTTTTTCCTGCTGCTAGCCAGTTGCTGCCATCCCAAACTTCAACAACCAAATCCCGCGCTTGCGTAGCGGAATAACGCACAGCAAAGCGATAGCGAGTCCCGCTTTCTAACTCAGTGATGAGTTCAGCAAACTCAAACAAGTCCTCGCTTGGCGCATTCGCGGCTTCAATTCTTATCCCGTTAATTTGAACATTGTCGATGTTAGATTGCCAATCGGCCCCCACCGGACGAATGCTCGCTTTAAAAAGGTAGCCTGTCGCTCCACTGACAGTCGGTTGTGGTAGGGAGACGGTCAATGCTGTCACATCACTGCCGGCCGATACTGACTTACGTGTCGACGTGATGTATTGATCTTGATGCCACAACTCCAGTACCAAATCTCGGCCAATTGAAGCAGAGTATTCCACATTCACGGTATAGCTATCCGCAGGTGCTAATTCACTTATTTGGTCAGCAAATCGAATCGTATCTTCTTTGCCCGAAGTCTCAGCCCCACTATGAACTTCCAAAACCACAGAGCTGACTCGGCCGCCGTTATCAGGGAACGTCACAGTCACCACGGGGTTCTTAGACAGCAGTTGATTATCAACAGGGATATGAATGGCACCGAAGAACTCACCTCGAGAGGATTGGTCGCCTCCTTTCCAGTTTGACGGTACTGATACCTTAGTGCCATTTATCATCACTGTCGGTTTTTTCGAACGCTGATGAGAACGACCCAGGCTGAGTTTCAATAATGAATGGCCAGTGGCCACTTTAACGTCACGAAAACGGAAAGTAAGCGCCTTATTGGCGATAATAGATTGTAGGTGATCATCTGAGTAATAAGTCGCCACATCAAGAGACTCAGTAAACTGAATCGCTTCAGCGAAAGTGTATTCAATAACCACGGTTTCACCGGGGATCAAAGTTAAGCTAGAAGGCGCCATCACATTGTTTTCATCGCGATAGACAGGCTTAGAATTGGCGTAAATTTTAAGCTGCTTTTGACGCACATTAGTTATCTGCCCCATCTCATTAACAAAGGCTAGTGACACACTTTGTTCAGTTTCAGCAAGGCTGTTCAACGCAACATACGCCTTATTGCCATCAACAAACGCTTGCACCTGCACATCTTCATTTGAAGACAACGCTTTAACACGGTGGCCAGTCACATTTGCCCATAACTGATAGAAATGGATCCGAGGAGTCCAGAAGAAACGTTGTGGTTTGCCATTACTGATACTGCTTGGATCAGGACGTAAAACAACCGCACCATAGGGTGCCCAGTTATTCCCAGCATTGTAGTGCCAGGCCGCTTTACCGGTAATAAATGGAATAGAGGTCAACAGGCGATCCTGTCGATCTAAAAGTTGGAACAACATGTTATTGATGGAACGGATCGACTGCACACTCTTTATATCGCTATACCCGTCGCCGTAGCCTTTCTCGATGCCACCATATTCACTGATGGTTACCGGCTTAACACGATCCCATTTGTAATGGCTATAGGTTTCCAACAAATCAAGAATCGCTTCCAGATTGCTACCTGAACGCTGATTGTTAGCCCCTGTCACATTCACCCCGTCATAAGGGTGAACCGAAAACGAATCAATATAGGGACCCGCCTCATCCATGAACTGCTTCATGCGACCATTAAAGTGGCCAAAGTCCCATAACTCCATCGAAGGCCAAGCACTGGAGTAGCCAATCACCTGCGTATTAATATTATCCTGATCGAACTTCCTTCCGATCTCTTTAAACAGCTGAGTCATTTCAGCCCGCGCTTTATCATCACTGATGCCGAATTCTCCGGCATGGACAAACGGCTCATTGATCGGCTCGTAGAATAGTGGACGCGATGTATCATCAAAATAGTACTTAAAATAGTTTGCAGCCCAAGCCGCCGCCTTTACTGGATCTTGTCCTGCCGTATAAGCCGCTTTCGGATGATCGGTAACGATATTTCGAGTGGACAAAAAGGCGTAATTAGGGTGCTTCTTCGTCGACTGAACATTTCGCTCACCATTGCTTTTTGCGGTGGCCTGATCAGGGTATGAGCCATGACCTTTGTGGGCGGAAAACGGACTCCAAAATTGGCGCCCAAAGCCGACATTGAGATCATTGACCAGATAATCCAACTCATCTTGAGTTACCTGGTTTTCTAACGCCGTCATATGAATGTTGAAGTATTTACTTCGATCAAGCTCAGACACGCCACCCACAAATTTTTGGGTGTTGAGATCGATTGTTACTTTATCTTCCGCATGTATCGCGATGCTCATCAGAGAGGTCGCCACAAGCACCATCCCTCGAAACCACTGCTTCAGTTCCATCTTCCTTTCAACCTTCAATCAGAATATATTTTTATTGTTTAAAGCCTGTTTGACGAGTCAGAGAACGCCAAAAATTCACCATTAAGCGATCCTGTTATACGTTCACCTTAATTAGCTTTAGCCTTTAAAAACAACAAGTTACAAAACCAAGGGGAAGGTAGCAATATTTAGAAGCGGAGGCAATTGAACAACGAATTTGGGTGTAAATAATCAGATACGCGAGCGCCCCCCTTTAAACATCAACACGCACCATTAACAATGCGTCTGCAAAGAAGGTCATCCGCCATAAATCGAGAGAGATGAGAACGTGTGACTGACACATGTGTCAGTCCTCTGCTTCTAGAAAAATAAAAGCCGCGATTTACGCGGCCTTTAGCAAAACTTAAAGCGAAGTTAGGCTAATAACTCACTTTCAGGGTGACACTGCTATAGGCTCTATAAGCACGTATACCAACATGCCACACATCTTCGGTAGGTGTACTGATAGCGACCGATTCATTATTGCCGTCACTTGCGGAGGCAAATACCGAAATAACGCTATTTATCCTGCATCCGCTCCGCCAGCCCGGAATAACGTTCACTTTTTTGTACCAGCGCGGCGCGCCAGATATGTTGGCCGCCAGCCACATAGAGATGCTGTTTAGCGCGGGTCAGACCGGTATAGAGTAGTTCAGGTGTGAGTAGCGGACTCTCCTGCTCGGGTAGCAATAGAGCCACATGAGCAAACTCTGAGCCTTGGGTTTTGTGGATCGTCATTGCATACACAGTTTCGACTTGCGGCAAGCGCGCCAAGCTGATCCGTTTATACCCCAGATCTTCCTGCTCAAACCACGCAGCTAAGCGGCCATCTTCCATCGGCCAGATCAGACCGACATCACCATTGAACAGACCGGTGCTATAGCTATTCTGGGTCACCATCACAGGGCGCCCAGCATAGTGCTGCTCGGGATTAATACGTCCGTTGCGCTGCGCCAGCCACTGCTCAATGCGCACGTTCAATTGCTCGACACCACGATCACCGACTCGTGTTGGTACCAGAACGCGAAATCTGGCTAACGCGGCAAATGCTTCATCCAGCGTTGACGCGCGCGCGATATCTAAGAAATAGTGGGCGCTGGCCAGTGGTAACCACTCTTCGACCATGGCTGCGTTGATGTAACTAAGCTGGTTGGCATCATTATGTTGAAAGCTTATTTGCTGGACACAGCGATCCATTAACCGCTTCGTTGTCGCATCACTGTCTGCTTTGATCACCTCTTTGGCAAACACACCGATCTCACCACCAAACCGGCGACTTTGGGTCAGCAAAGTCAGGTGGTCATAGTTAGCATTAATTGCCGTGGGCACCTGCTGACCACAAAGCTCATTTATCTGCACCGCAGCCTGCGGAGAATAACCAGGGTGCTCGGCACAAGTAAGATCGGCCATTACCCGTCCCACCTCCACCGAAGGCAACTGTTCAGCATCACCGAGTAATACAAGAGTAGCGTCGTCGGGTAAGGCACGCAGCACCCGCGCCATCATCGGCAGATCAATCATCGACACTTCATCGATGAGCAGCAGATCACAGCGCAGCGGCTGCTCGCGATTAAATTTTAAATCTAGGCTCTGCGGGCGGTAGCCTAATAAACGGTGCAGTGTCGCAGCTTGTTCAGGAATAGCATCAACAATAGCCGCATCGATGCCTTGTTTAAGCATGTCGCATTTAGCATCTGCGATAGATTCTTTTAACCGTTGGGCGGCCTTGCCGGTAGGCGCGGCCATCTGGATCTGTAACTGACATTCATGAGCCGCTTGTAGTGCCGCCAATAAGCGCGTCACGGTATAGGTTTTACCTGTACCGGGGCCGCCAGAAATGATACTCAGTTTGCGCCCTATGGCATTGGCCACCGCAACCTGTTGCCAATCTGGCTCCGCCAACGATGCAGCTGATGCCACCGGAAACAGCTGCAGTAATAACTCTGTCAGCCGGGCTTGTTGCTGGCCAGATAAAGGCGACAATTGCAACTTACTCTGCAGCGCTGCCGCCACTTCCCCTTCAAATAGCCAATAACGACGAATATAGAGCAGACCGGTGTCAGCATCATAAACCACGCCTTTGTTGGCTGCCGGCGCACACGAAATCGTAGCTAAACAATCAGCCAGCCGATCTTGCGATGGAAACAGATAGCCTTTTTTATCCGCTTCTCTGTCATCCCAAAACAACTTGTTGGCCACCTGAGATAACGGCAAGCAGCTGTGACCTTGGCGCAGCGCCCACTGCAACGCCAGTAACAGATGAAATAGCAACTCCGGCCGTTGCGGCGCAAGCTCCAAACTCATTTGCTGAGCAAAAAAGTAATCGATCGCCTCGATATCAGCCAATTGCTGTTGGCACTGTTCACTGTTGCTGTAACTCATGCTTGCCCTCCTTCATCATCAAAAGAGAACAACTCACCTTGTTGCGGCATTGCCTCGGCGCTAGGTAATGCCACTGGCTTAGCCGTTGCTTCATTCGCTGCCGCCAGTTCTTGGTCTGCAAACACGGCGTCTAGTTGTAACAGCAACGACGTATCCACTCGACAACTAAACACACCAGCAAACGGCATGCCCGTCGGCGCATCAGGACTCATCCCTCTTAAGTACAGGTAGTACACACCGCCAATATGGTTTGCTGGATCATAATCAGGTAATCGCACCTGCAAATAGCGATGTAATGCCACGCTGTAGATGAGGTACTGCAGGTCATAGAAATGGGTCTGGTTATTCTGCATCAGTGCGTCGCTACAGTAATCTGCCAGAGACTCTCCTAAATGCGTCGATTTGTAATCAGCGACATAGTAGCGCCCTTGATACTCAAAGATCAGGTCAATAAATCCATGCATCATACCCGCCAGCACGTCCCGCCCCGGCAGGGTAATTGGCGCGCTCCAACCGCGATGTTGTTGTAAACATCGCGCGATCTGAGATAGTGATACCTTCGCCATGGGGAAATAGAACTCGGACTCGCGCAGGGTTTGTGGCCAGCTCAAATCAGCTAAAGTAAATGACTCTTGATTAACCAAAGAGGGAAGCTCAGCGTGCAGGCATTCAATCAGCCAATCTCGCAAAGCTTCATGCTGGTTATCATCTAAACGGCCAAACCGTTGGATCGGCGCTTCCATCGACCATTCCCAATGAGGCTGAGAAAAGTCAGTGTGTTCCAAAATATCGTGGAGCAAATTACCAGCATCCGCACCTTTACGCAGAGTAAAGCGCAGTGGCAGCTCTCTTGGTAAGGCAGGTGTTGGCTCTGCTAACACCACGTCATCATTGTCGGCACGCTCTTTACTCTCTTGCCTGACATGAGCGGCATTGCGCACCAAGGCAGAGAACGAACTCAAGGACCAATTATCATCAACATTGGCGGAAAAGGTGATCGCAGGCAAATCAGGTAACGGCGATGGCTGCACAGCCAGTTCCAGCTCAACGCTATTATCTGGGCAATCCAAAATGATTAGCTGACTGGAGCCATCACTGCTTTGACTTAACTCGTTTAGTTTGTCTGGCCACTCGTCATTATCCTTAATCTTCAGCGCCAAACCCAAGGGGGAGCGGGCACTGTTTTTAAATGGCACGACACCAAGATAACAACGATGGGCGGCACGGGTGACGGCCACATAAAGTAAACGGATTGACTCAGCTTCGCCTTCCGCAGTGGTTTGGCGAATGGCCTCGTCGGTTTGCCCCACCAGGCGCACTTGCGCCTGAGTATCGACATCGTGATATTCAAAATAGTCATACAGAGTCTGACCAAAACGCGCAGGATCTTTATAATGACTGGCAAACGGAATAAACACGATGGGGTATTCCAACCCTTTCGATCCATGCATGGTGACAATGCGGATCAGGTTGGCGTCGCTCTCCAACCTCAGCTGCGACTCTTCGTTTGCTGACTGGTGCTGACACTGCTCTTTAAACCACTTCAGTAGCTGCTGTGGGTGTTTATGACGGCGAGAAGCTTGCTGCAGCAGCTCCGCCAGGTGCAGCATGTTGGTCAACGCCCGCTCATGATTATCCGGTGCGGGTTGATAATCATGGTGAATAAGCTGCATCAGCATCGCCATACAGCCTCGCTCCAGCCACAATTGCCGAAGTAGCAACGCCCGTTGCCGCTGCTGTTCCCACAACAGTTCATGATCGGGGTCGCGATACTTCGCTAATTGTTCGGCAGTACCGCCCATCAAATAAGTAGAAAGCGCCGCTGTCAGCAAGGCATCGTTTTCACACTCCAACAGCCCTTCTAACACACGCAATAGCTCACGCGCTTCCGTTGAACTGTAGATATCCTCCTTATCGCTAAGATAGACCGAAGGATAGCCCGCGTCAGCGAGCGCTTGACGCATAAGCGCGGCTTCCGCACCCCGACGCACCAAAACAGCGATCGCTTGCTCTTTGACCGGCTCGTTACCCAATCGCGCCTGCTGAAGTAAGCGGACAATCTCGCTAACGCAGTGCTCTGCCATCGCTTGTTGAAGATCTGCTGCGCTGACTTTATGCGAGCTAGACTCGCGATCAACGCCCTTCTCGTCTTCTTCATCGCTCACCGTTGCCAGCGCCGACTCGGGTAGCCAAAGGTAATTCAGTGCGTGCCGGTCTGCGATGGGATCAACCAGCGGCGTACTATTCGCTTTGGCTTTGACGGTATGATTCACCCGCTCATAGCCAATGTCGTAGCCAAACAGATCCTCCGGCATTTCCTGGCTCAGCGGCTGCCCCCAAAACAAACGGTTATAGCCGGTGACCACCTCCGGCACTGAGCGCCAGTTGGTATCCATCACCCATTGATAGTCCGCCCCCTGGCGCGCCTGCAGATAGGTGAAGATATCACCGCCTCGGAACGCATAAATCGCCTGTTTCGGATCACCAATCATTAGCAGCGTATGTTGTTCAGCGCCTTTTGGATAAAGATGATCGAAAATCGCATACTGCAGCGGATCTGTGTCCTGAAATTCATCGACCAGCGCCACCGGGTATTGCTGGCGCAGCGCGTCAATTAGGGGCTGACCATGTTCCGATTGGATCTGCACACTGAGCTGGGTGATCAGATCGTCAAAATCCATCAACGCCTGCGTTTTCTTGGCGTCAGCAAAGCGTTGACGAATAGACCGGATCCCCTCGACTACCAGCTGATAAGCAGGCACTTTGCCTAACTGCTTCTCGAACGTTCCCTGATAGTTTTTCCGCTGTTTATCAAAATTACCTCGCAGCTCTTTAAACGCCGCGAAAATCGGTACCAAGACCGATTTGAGCTCCTCTTTGCGATAGCGATTACCATTAATAAAGTCACCGGCCGCCTTCGGACACGGCGTATCATCATCGCACGCCAACCAAGCGATCAGCTCTTCCCACTCAGCTTCACGTTCGGCCGCCTGTTTATGGGGCAATACCAGCAATTCAAACACGGTTGTTTTATGGGGCAACAACTCAGCTAACACTTGCTGTTTCCGGGCAAAAAACAGCGTATTAAAGTGCGGACCGATATCGTCTGCAAACGCTTGCTGCATCGCTTCTGCCACAGGCGCGATCACCTCACTCGTGGAATGCAAAGCGGAACGAAATTTGTCGTAAAAAGCTTCTGGTGTATGCCAGCCTTCCGCAGCGAGCAAGCCAAAACGCGCCGCATCATGATTAATACAACGGATCCAATCGCGCACCGCTTCCATCAGCAGTTCGCTGGTATCTGCTTCCATCGCCACTTCAAGAGGAATACCACTGCTAAATGCCTGTTGCTGCAGTGCCCGACGGCAAAAGCTATGAATAGTGAAGATTGCTGCTTCATCGAGTTCCAGCAGCGCAGGCTTAAGTATTTGCTGAGCTTGCTCGCAGCTAAACAGTGATTCCATATGAGCGAAGAAGGGATCGCTGGCTCCCAACTCGCCCCAATTTTCAACCGCGCTACGCAACTCTTTGTCGATACGGCCACGGAGCTCTTCCGTGGCCGCCTTGGTAAAGGTCATCACTAGGATCTGCTGTACTGTCAGTTGCTTTTCCAGCAACAAACGCAGATACAACCGGGTAATATTGTAGGTTTTTCCTGTCCCGGCACTCGCTTCAATGAGATGACGTCCCTGCAGGGGTAAAGTGGCGGCATTGAGCATCTTCATGCTTACTTAACCTCCTGCAACTGCTGATACAGCGGCAGATATAGATCGGCAAGTGATCGTACTACACGCTCATCTAGAGGGGGGACTAACGGATAAAACCACTGAAAATAGTCGTCGGCCATAAGACCACGGACGTTGTCATCACCAGCAATGGTTTTACGCCATAACTGTTGTACGGTCAGATCTTCAACATCAGGAAGCGGCTGTTCAGCGCTGGCTTTACCAAACAGGGTTTTCCCCAAACCGCCGTGTAACAAACTCGGCGTTGTTAACGACTGCTGCCAATAACTTAGCCAGTTAGAAAGCTCGGCTCTAGCCTCTTGCGGCGATAGCGTCGCGGCGAACACTGCTTGCCGCGCACTCCAGCTTTTACCGCGATTTGGCGTATGCAAAAACACACCACGGCTCTGGCAAGGCTGATCTCTTACCACAGTTGCCACAAGATGATGTAGCCGCAAACCTATCTCATCTTTGGCTTTGCGACTGGCAGGCCGTCCCAACAACAACTCTGGGCAATTTGCATCATCAACATGCTGACGCCACGACAGGTCCGCACTCAAAGTTATACCGTCGATCTCAATATTTACCGCTTCGGTGGTGATCTCACCAAACTGCGTCAATTTGTCGCTGTAGAGCTGTGCTTGCTGTTGCCATTCATCAAACAGCGCATCGGTGATCGGCGATTCAGGCAGGTGACCGCTTAAACTATGCAGCAGCTTAACCTCTTCGGTGCTTTGTCCGGCTAACATCCGCTGGGCAAACGCTTCCCGGATCAAATAGGCCTGTAGCGAATCGCTGGCAAAAGGTTCAGGATCTTCCAAGCCGAGCGCCAATTCATTAAAACGCAACGCCAGACGCTGTTCGGCGAACTGCTTTAACGGATTATCGAAGCCTTTAATAATGGTAGAAAGCGCTACCGGTTCAACTGGCAGCTCCAACGCTGGCAGTTGTAACTGATTTTCACGTAGCGCCCCCGGTTGCTGCAGTCGTGTCCATCCCGGATCAAAGCTGGGGAAACGCCCCTGATAACTGTCTCGACTAAACGGGTGCAACGATTGCTGCAACAGGTCAGCAGGCCCTTGCGCCTCATCGTCAGCCTCTAATAACTGCCAACCATACCCTCGCTCTAGGTAGTCCATCAGCTCTTTTAAGATCAAACTGGGTTGGCGTTCGCTATTGTTACGAATATTCCGCCCCTGATAACTTAAATAGAGAGTTTCACGAGCGGAGATCAACGCTTCCAGAAACAGGTATCTATCGTCACCACGACGCGAACGATCTCCGCTGCGGCGGGGCTGCTGCGACATCAGATCAAAACTCAGAGGCGTACTTTGTCTTGGAAACTGGCCATCGTTTAATCCCAGCACGGCGATCACCTTAAACGGGATACTCCGCATCGGTACCATAGAGCAGAAGGTGATCTGTCCGGTCAGAAAATGGTTACCACCATCCGGCTGGGTAAAGTGGTGATTAAGGTAGTGGCGGATCACTGCCAACTCAATTTTATCGCCATAGTCCGCTTGCGCCGTGTATTCCGCCAGACTATTGATCACCTGCGAAATAAGGTCGCTGGCGTCCTGTTCATTACTGGCGTCGGGGGCAAAAAAGCTCTCTTTTAGCCCCAACAGATACACTTGCCACTGTTCTGCTGTGCGTGATTTCAGCAGTTCCGCCGTGTGCCACTGTAAACGCTCCAATAACTGCATCAGGCGGCCAAGCAATACCGCTTGCTGCCCTTCGACATGGGGTAACAGCAGTCGACATCGCTGATCTTCATCACCGCCAGCTGAATTTCGATCGATATAGAAACTATCGCCTTGGGCAAATCCCAATAACAAACGACTGAGGCCCCACTGCCAGGTATAGGTCTCGCTGCTTGCGTCCTGCTGAGTGATCGTGCGTTTATGCTCTTGATCGCGCCCCCAATGGATCGCGGCCTCTTTTAGCCACCATTCAACTAACGTCAGTTCATCATGGCTAAAGCCAAATTTTGCCTGTAATGCAGGTAAGCGCAAATAGTCGAGGATCTTACTGACTTCAAAACGACTGTCGGGTAGCTGCAGCAACTCACAGAACACGGCAATCAATGGTTCGGCATCAAGCAGTGTTCTATCAGCAATTGAACAGGGCAGTTTTGGGCTCGCGTTGCCATCCGCTTTGTCCCAAGGGCGTCGAAACACGGCATCGATATAGGGCGCGTAATCCTCGATCGCTGGGCACATCACTAACACATCTTGCGGCTTAAGATCGGGCTTGTTCTGAAATTGATGCAACAGGTAATCGTGTAGCGTCTGTACCTCACGCAGCGCACTGTGGGCTGTACTGATAACCACAGAGTCATCGACAAAACGAGGAGGTACTTCGGCAGCACGAGCATCCTGCAACAGCAAGATATCGCGCTGCACACAGTTCAATACAGAAGCTATAATCTCTCTTTCTGTTTTGTTAGCTGGTTCATCAAACGCACTGATCTCATAACTTTTCACTCCCTGCAAAGCATTGAAGAACTCTTTACCCTGTTGGCCGAGATTGGCTAACAACGGGTTGCCTAAATCGCTTTGCTCATCTGTCCATGACAGCACCTGCTGCTCGCGCTGCTGTTTGGCCAGCAGCTTATCGCTCTTCAGATCACCCCAAAAGGTGACGCAGGGATTAAGGTGAAACAGGTGCACTTGTGTATGTTCAGCTAACGCTTCGAAAAATGCCAAGGTCTGCGGTGCTAACGTATTGATGGCAAAGATCAGCACTTGCTTTGGTAGCTTAGAGACGTTGGCGGGTATCGCTTCTATCGCTAACTGTTGCAGATGTACCGGATGATTGGGCTCCTGTGCCACAAGCGCACACCATAACCAGCGCTGCCAGCGCTCGGTATGTTGCCCTTGGCTAGCAACCATAGCATCAACGATTGCTGACTCCCCCGCCTGCCATTTCATTAACCAATCTGGGCGGAACATCATGTACTGCTCGAAGATATCAGCCAACTTGGTCGCCAACTGAAAACGCTTTAAGCGATCGGGCTGGCCAGTCTCACCCAACCAGTAGTGGGTGGCTTGCTCCGCTTCAGCAAGCTGCAAAAACTCAGTAGACGCTAGCAATTGATCCAGACGCCAGGCCAATACCTCACGGCGGTAATTCGATTGCTTAGGAACACTCTCCTGCCCCAACAGATTTCGTGCCAAATCCCAAATGAAACGTGAGGGCATGGGGAATTCGAGATTCATCGAAATACCCTGACTACTAGCCAGTTCAAGGTTAAGCCAATGCTGCATCCCCTTACTTTCAACCAAAACTGTATCGGGCTGCAGCACACCACCTTGCCGCTGTGCCAAAACAGCTTGCACTAGCAGCGCCAGGTCTTCTAATCGATTGGCAGGATAAACGGTCAGCACTCACTACCCCTTGGTAGAAATATCAGCCTAAACAGTCTCAGTTCAATTGTTACAAAAAAACCGATAAGTCTCGCAACGCTACATGCTAAACCAGCAACATGAGGGATGCTATTAGCGTTATTATGACGCGTGTCGTGTTTTCCAGCAGATTGAAAATTCCCACTAAAGTCAGACAGCTATCTGATTGAACACTATTCAACCAAACAACCTAGTCGTCTGATCTGCATTTACGACGGAAACGACTACACTATTGTCTTGCCACGTTAACAATATTTGATCACGCTCATGTAAATAGCTGCAATGTGAGATATCTCTCAGGAAATCAGTGCATTTTTTACAAAAAGTGATAGGGTATCGCGCAATTTTGAGATACCTAAATCTAACCTTAGTTGCTAAGACTACAGAGGCTTTGAAATGAGAAAGACCAAGATAGTTTGTACTATTGGACCAGCGTCAGAATCTAAAGAGATGCTTACCAAGCTTGTTAAAGCAGGCATGAACGTAATGCGTTTGAACTTCTCCCACGGTGATTACGATGAGCACGGCGCACGTATCAATGCGGTTCGCGAAGTATCTGCCGAACTGGGTCAGAAAGTCGCAGTCCTTCTCGACACTAAAGGTCCTGAAATCCGTACCATGAACCTAGCTGACGGTGATGTGATCCTGGAAGCGGGTCAAACTTTCACTCTGACTACAGACCAAAGCATCACTGGCGACAACACTCGTGTTGCTGTGACTTACGAAGATTTCGCAAAAGACCTGAGTGTTGGCAATACCGTGTTGCTGGACGACGGCCTTATCCAACTGACTGTCACTGAAATCAGCGGTAACGACGTAATCTGCCGTGTTGAAAACACTGGTGAGCTGGGTAACAAGAAAGGCGTTAACCTGCCTGGCGTTAGCGTTAACCTGCCTGCCCTGTCTGAAAAAGACAAAGGTGACTTGGTTTGGGGTTGTCAGCAAGGTGTTGACTTCGTTGCGGCTTCTTTCATCCGTCGTCAATCTGACGTTGTTGAAATCCGTGACCTGCTGAATGCCAACGGCGGTAGCGACATCAAGATCTTGTCAAAAATCGAAAACCAGGAAGGCGTTGATAACTTCGACGGTATTCTGGCAGCTTCTGACGGCATCATGGTTGCTCGTGGCGACCTGGGTGTTGAAATTGCCGTTGAAGAGGTGATCTTCGCGCAGAAGATGATGATCGATAAGTGTGTTGTTGCACGTAAGCCAGTTATCACTGCTACACAGATGCTTGATTCAATGATCAAGAACCCACGTCCTACTCGCGCAGAAGCGGGTGACGTTGCCAACGCCATTCTTGATGGCACTGACGCAGTTATGTTGTCAGGTGAATCTGCTAAAGGTAAATACCCAGCAGAAACCGTTGCTATCATGGCTCAAATCTGTGAGCGCACTGATAACGCGATGCCTCCTGTACAACGTGAGTTGCCAGAAGAAGTGGGTGCACTGCGCATCACCGAATCTCTGTGTAAGTCAGCTGTTGCAACGGCACGCAACTTGGATGCAAAAGCTATCGTTGTTTGCACTAACGAAGGTAAATCAGTTAAGTCTGTGCGTAAGTACTTCCCAGAAGCACAAATTCTGGCAATGACTAGCAATGCAAAAACTGCACAGCACCTATGCCTGACTAAAGGCGTTAGCGCTTCTGTTGTTGAAGACTTCGAAAACAGCGACTGCATCTACACTCGCGCGAAAGAGAAAGCGGTTCAGTACGGTTTGGCAAAAGCTGGCGACGCAATCGTCGTTGTAGCGGGCGCCCTTGTTGGTACCACTAACACTATCTCTGTTCACACTATCTAATCGTTTTGCATTAGCTAGCTGTAAACTTGAAAAAGGCGCCTTTGGCGCCTTTTTTGTTGCTTGTGATTTACACAGAAAATTCGCCAATATCCTGCAACGCTCTACAAACCGACAGCTCAAAGCAAAAGACCCCTCATCTCAATCCTCCCCCCAAGAGAGAAGAGACAAAGAGAAAAGCATGCCACCGGCGGAACATCGTCAAGCCTTCGCTCCCTCTTTTACTCCCTCTCCTCAATCGCCCCCCAAGAGAGACAAGGCTAAGAGAAAAGCTTTCCACCGCCGGAACATCGTCAAGCCTTGCTCCCTATTTTTCTCCCCACCAAGGGAGTGAGGGTTCTTCTCGCTGGCTGCTGCTAAATGATGATTTAGATACAAAACCAGAGCTCAGCTCCCCCTCTTCTCATTTTCCCCAAAGCAAAACAGGCTAAGGCAGATACGTAAAATTTATCTCTCCACCTCCCTTCTCTGCACAGCCCGTTATAACCTTGTTTGATTCAAGCAACTGCAACAATTGCCATCTACAATTTTGTTTACAAGGAATATTTAGCGAAATTAATCCGCTATTTCTCAGGTCTTTGAGATCGGAAGTGGTGTTTAGCACCGTATAACAGCCATCACAGCTAAAGCTCAGCAAGGGAATACCCATTTGGAACGGATAAGCAGGTTAGCAAGAAAAGCTTTGACGATGCTGGACACCAAGGTGCGCAGCTATGGCTTTACCCCTGTCGTCCACTTTGAATTGGAGGGCGGTTTCAAACCCAGCGCCAAGATGGGCAACAAACAACTCAACTTCAGCGCGATTAATCAGGCGATGGCGAAACTGAATCTGCAAGCCGAACTGAAACCTGAATATTGGCAGAATCAGTGGGAGTATGTGTCTTTGTTTGAAGGCCAATCGCCACTGACAGAAGCCAATAATCTTGAAAAAGCGATGCAGATTTTACCCTCACTACTTAAACAATTTGGTGCACAGGATGTCTACATCCGTCCGGTGATCTGGGCTGGCGACAAAGGGTCACTTGCCACCGGCAGTAAGGCGATTTTTACCGACAAAAGCCGTGATATCCATATTCCTAACGCGGTACAGCTAAACCTCAGTTTACTCGATAGCAACGGCGATAACTTAATGGCGGATGGCCCACTGGCAGAACAGATCCAGCATCGAATGCTACAAACTAGCTACGACTGCTGCTGCATCTTTTTGCCAGAAGAGGAAGCCTATGAGCGCCTGAAGTTAAAAACCGTCTACGGCCTGACAGATGAACTTAGCTCACCGGATAACTTATCAGGGGGCCATCAAGGCAGCATCGCACTCTATCGTCAGTGGGGAAAACACAACCAGCCAATGGGTGTAGAGCCTCTCTTGGTAGATGCACAGCAGAATACATTAACGACACATCAAGACTGGCGTAAAACCGCTCGTATCGAACATCGTATCGGTGCCGCCAGCCGATATTTTAGTCCTCATTTAAACGTGGTCTACGCGCTGGCCAACGTCGTTGATGTGCTACATTCACGACAAAAAGGGGCGCTCATGCCAATCGGCAGAAGCGGCGATAATCAGCAGGTATATCCGTCGCGGGATCTGCCTGATTCGCTATACGGTAGCGCTACATTCCCGGGAGGCGCGCTGTCACTATTCAAACAAAATGATTGGCTAGGGCAGATGATTTGGCTGGCACAAAGCGACCACACAGTGGCGAACAACAAGAGCTGTTCAGAAGAGCAGGATATTGGCTCAGAGCTTAAGCAAGCCGTCATCGATTTCTATGAGTCAAAGCGACCAGAAGATACCAAAGGCGCATCACCCAGCCAGCCAGCAAACAAGCACTTCGCATCTTAAAGTAAACCGAACAAGGTTAGTAAACATGAGTCAGCAGAACCGTATAAGCCAGATGAAAACGCCTCTGTTAACGGGCGAAGATCCCGAAGCAAAGCGTGCCGAATTAAAGGCTTACTTTCAGAATACCTGGTCAACCTACGAGTCACTATTCGAGCTGATTACTCAAGACAAAGCTTTCTTTCTGCGGCCTGAGCCACTGCGCCACCCGCTAATTTTCTACTTTGGCCATACCGCCGTTTTTTTCGTCAACAAGTTAATACTGGGTAAGTTTCTAGATCATCGTATCGATCCGCGGCTGGAAAGCTTATGCGCTATCGGCGTCGACGAGATGAGTTGGGATGACCTAGACAGTCGTCACTATGAATGGCCCAGTGCTGACGAAGTTAGAGCCTATCGTGGCAAAGTCGCCAGTACGATTGAAAGCCTGATCGATCAGATGCCGTTGTCACTGCCAATTCAACAGGATTCACTTGCTTGGGTGATACTGATGGGCTGTGAGCATGAGCGTATTCACCTTGAAACTTCTTCGGTGATCATGCGCATGTTGCCGTTAGAATATTTGCAGCAAGATCCTCGCTGGCAAGCTTGCCCCTATCATGGTGATGCGCCAAGCAATCACCTAAAACCGGTGAGCACACAAACCATAGTTAAGGGCAAAAAACTTGAAGACCTTACTTATGGCTGGGACAACGAGTATGGGGAACAAATCACGGAAGTCGAAGCTTTCGATGCCGCTACCTATCTGGTTTCCAATCGGGAGTTTATCGATTTCATTAACGCAGGGGGCTATCAAGAACCTGACTATTGGACGGAAGAAGGACAGGCTTGGCTGCGGTTCTCCCGCGCCGAGATGCCCCGCTTCTGGTTAAGAAAGAATGGCCAATACTACCAGCGTAACTTAATCGAAGAGATCCCACTGCCGGCGAATTGGCCGGTAGAGGTAAACTATCTGGAAGCCAAAGCTTTTTGCAATTGGAAGGCAAAATCTACCGGAGAAACCATTCGCTTACCCTCTGAGGCAGAGTGGTATTGCCTACGTGAGCTGATATCCACGGATCTACCCACGTGGCAAGAAGCGCCCGGCAATATTAACCTGGAATACTTCGCTTCCAGCTGCCCTGTCGACAAATTTGAAACTGCAGGTTTTTACGACATTATCGGCAACGTATGGCAATGGACCGAATCCCCTATCGATGGCTACACCGGCTTTGAAGTGCATCCACTATATGATGACTTCTCCACACCCACTTTTGACGGGAAACATAACCTATTCAAAGGCGGAAGCTGGATATCCACCGGCAATGAAGCGCTGAAAAGTTCCCGTTACGCATTTCGCCGCCACTTCTTCCAACATGCCGGTTTTCGCTATATTCGCGCGCAACAAGCCGAGCCTGTGCAGGCTCCCGTGCATAACTATGAAACCGATACGGAGATCACTTGCCAACTCGAAGCGCATTTTGGCAAGCCACCGGCGGGAATCCCTAACTTTCAGGTCAACACAGTGAAACTGCTTCTCGAGGAGATCACGCCAAAACCGGAAGCCAAGGTGTTAGACATTGGTTGTGGTGTCGGGCGCGCCAGCTTCGAGCTCGCCAAACATGCAGCCCAAGTTGACGCCATCGACTTCACCGCGCGCAATATTCAACAAGGCTACGCCCTGCTCGAACAGGGAGAGAAACGCTACACCAGTCAAACCGAAGGGGAGCTGGTCGCGTTTAACACCGTTGACTTGCACACCCTTGGCTATGAGCAAGATAAACATAAAATCAACTTTATTCAGGGCGATCCATGCAACCTTAAGCCCCGCTTTAGCGGCTACGATTTGGTACTAGCAAATAACTTAATCGACCGGCTTAATCAGCCCGCTCGTTTTCTTGAACAGATGTGGGAACGCTTGAACGACAAAGGGTATCTGGTGATCACATCAACCTACGATTGGCAGGAAACGTTTACCAGCAAACAGTATTGGCTTGGTGGCATAAAGGTCAACGGCGAGAACTTTACCACGCTAGATGGACTCACTGAGCTGCTGATCCCGAAATTTGAACTCGTATCGGTGAAGTCGTTGCCTTTAGTTCTGCCGCAAAACAAGCGCCGGGCAATTTACGCTACAGCCGAAATGACGATTTGGCGTAAAAGGTAGATAGTGACAAGGTTATTACCGACAAAGTTGAGCCCCACGTTCGCGCCCTCTCTCCTTGAAGGGGGCTCGACATAAATTCAGGTTCTTAACGGAATGAGCAGTTTGCTTTCAGGTTTCGTTGTCGGCGATCGCGACATAACGTTGTGATAATGACTAATCCCACAAAAACCAATTCAACTAGCCACAATTTCACTGGTAGACTGGCAGCTAATATCTTGTTATCTCAGCTGCTTAGTCAGGAATTCTCATGCCATACGAGCCGGTTCAGGGCCGATTACATTACATCCTAGAGAAGTACAAACTAGAGCCTCTCGGTGACATTACAATTAGCTTCTGTTCTATGGCCAATGAGATGTTCAGTTTCGATACTGAACAGGGGCGTTTCTACCTAAAAAATTGTCTAAAAAACAATAGCCCTGAACGAATTGCTTTAGAAATTGATTTTTCCCAGCATCTACAAACTAACCAGATGCCCTGCCCCGAAGTGTTACCTGCTGCGAGCGGCGAAAACACCGTCTGCTATAACGGTTTTGTGTTCTTAATGACCCGCGCCTTTGAAGGTTCAACCCCCCATTGGAATGACACCTTACAACTGTGGCATGTCAGCGAAACAATGCGCGGATTGGGTTCCTTTCATCGCGCAGCCGCAACTTTTCCTGTTGAGCGAGACAGCGACCGGATTAAAAGTTTTCAATTTGACCGCCAACTGGCATGGTTAGACTGCCTGGAACAGAAATTAAATTCAGCTAAAACAAAAACCTCAATAAAAGAGGCATTGGCACTATTGCCACGTCTGCGAGGTGTGATAAATGCAATCAGGCCAGAAGTAGAAAATAAGTTACTTCCCAATTGTCAGGTACAGATGATCCACGGTGATTTTCACTGTTTTAATCTGTTCTTCAAAAATGAAAAAATGACGGGCTGCTGCGATTTCGATTTTATTCGCCGGGATCTTGTACTGTTCGATATCTGGTGGTGTATCAACAGCATCATAGACGCATTCTATATCCCGCAAAAATGGCGCGATAAGGTCAAAGATCCAGATTTCCAGCCCAGTGCCGAGGCGATTCAAGCACTGATCAATCTAGCCGTAAAAGAGTGCATCACACTCTATCGCCAAACAGCCAAGCTCAGTGATCAAGAGTTAGCCTTTCTGCCATTGATGCCTGCGCTACTGCTACTTAATAATATGCAGTTTTTTGAACCAGATAACTCTGATGAAGAGTGTGCAGATCACGTGCAATGGCTAACTTACCTGCTAGATGGTGTTGAGCGGCACCACAGCCAGTTACGTCAAGCGGTCGCACCACTGCTAAAGACCACAGCCGATGCTGCGCACGATTAAGACCCGACAAAGCCGCCAACTTTTCACTTTGGCCTTGCCATTGATGGTGCAAGCACTACTTGCTTCCAGTATGTCGTTTGTCGATGCGCTGATGGTTGGCCAATTAGGTGAACAAGTCATCGCTGCCTTGGGTAACGCGATCCAGTTGATCCTGTTTTGTCACATCCTATTAGCTGCGATTGAAGGCGGTGGTGCCGTATTGCTGGCTCAATACCATGGCTCAGGCCAGAACAGAAAGCTCGGTTCGCTTCTATCAAGCTTATGCTTAGTCGGTGTAGTTTGTGGCTTACTTATAGCAATACTGTTTATCAACGCTGGAGAATGGCTGGCCAGTATACTGACACTAGAGATGTGGCAAGCCCCCCAGCACGGTTTAGCAGTAGCTCCTCTTACCGGCAATTACTTAAGCATCATCGGCTGGAGTATGCCGTTTGTGGTTGTCGGTGCGATCCTTTCCTGCGCCTTTCAATCCACCGGCGACACCCGTACCCCAGTAAAAATCAGCATCGCTTTTAACCTACTCAACATTATTGGCAACTGGTTACTGATATTTGGCGCTGCTATTCCTGCGGTTAGCGAGCCTCTATTTACCCCGATGGGTTATATCGGTGCCGCAATATCCACCGCCGTCACCGGTTCAGGTGCGAGTATCGTCATACTATGGCTGGCCGCAGGTAAGAAACGCCCCTGGCATGGCCAGTTGCACAGACCAAGTTTCGCAGCGCTAGGGAAAGTGTTTCATATTGGCCTACCTATGTCAGTAGACGGCTTTTTCTGGCAAAGCGCCAGAGTATTCTACACCGTGGTAATGAACGCCATCGGTGCCAAAGCCTTTGCCGTATACGTAATCGTCCGCACATTAAAAGCGCTACTGATGCTACCGATGGAGGGGCTAAATAGCGCATCACAAATACTGATCGGTCAGATATTGGGCAAAGGAAAATTTCAGCGGGCAAAAATCGCATCTAAGCACAGTATTCAACTTGTCTTGCTGGTGACCACACTCCCGGTAGCAGCTATTTTAATCGGCGCAGATTTGTTTCTGCAGCTATACGAAATAGCACCAGACACGGCCGAAAACGCGCGGATCTGCATCTATATTTTGGCTATATCTCTGTATGCCACGGCGATAAATTCCGTAGTACCAGCCATTCTCACATCGGGCGGTGACACCTACAGCAGCATGAACATCACGCTGGCGTGTTTTCTGTTGGTAGGAGCACCCAGTGCTTGGTTACTAGGGATCACCTTTGAGTACGGGCTCATAGGCGCTTTTATCGGTATATCACTGGAAGAGGTTGCGAAAGCCGTGGTATTTATCTGGCGATTGAATCAACAACGCTGGCTACGGCAACTAGCCTGATGAGCAAAACGACGGCATTCAGTTCGCCCCTGAACGGCGTACCGCCTTACCCGCCAAACTCTGTTTCATCAACAACAAACGGCACACTACCCGCACCCAGAAAACCATCAGGCAATGGCCAAAGCAGCTGATACTCCCCATCTAACTTAGTACTCTCATTTCCATCGGCGTCGAGCTCAAAAACCAATTCACCGTCTAAGATCGCTAAGGAGATAATCTCTCCGATTTCTCGCTGATGGCCAAACTTGAACTTGATACTGGTGAGGTACTTTGCCAATTTGGCGCTATCGATCTCTAAGCCAGTTTGCTTAATTTTGCCTGTAAACTTGTCTGGCAACGCCACGCAATTATCATAATTCCGCCGGCAGATCTGAAAACGACCATTTTTATATTCTAACCGCTCCCACAATACTGAGCTAACACGCCCAGCAAACCGCACATCAAACTCACTGCGGCGAAATAACTCATCACCAATAAACCCCAAAGCTTCAGGGAGATAGTCATCATCAGGATACCCAAAACGCCATAGGTTTTGTTCATCATCGGGCCAATCAAACAACGAAGAAAAATAGGCGCTGGCAATCACCTCATCCAACGTCATTTCCACTAATGGGTTAACCAAGGTGCGACTGACGCCATTGTGACCATGAAAATGATAGATAAGGTAGGTATCAAAGTCACTGTCAGCTTGCTGCCATGACCAAATAAAGCCAACATTGCCCTGAAGCTCGTAGCTACGACGGAATAATGGAGGCTGCTCAATCACTGACGAGAGATACTTTTCAGCCGTTTTCCGCGCAAGGCTATCCAAATCAGGTAACAGCCAGCGCCACTTCTGGTCAGCAAACTTCACAGTCAAGCCTTGACCAAGAAACTCTCCCCGGCTATCTACTGCCTGGATTAATGCCCGGTCAACCTCGTCATAGGCGGCGAGATATTGATTTGATACATAGAGCCGTACGGCTAAGGCGGCTAAAGAAAGCAACAACAAATAGCCGCACAGCCAGATAAATACTTTCCTAATCATCACCCATCGTTATTCAGTATGATCTAGGGTCTGTTGACCTTTGTTGAGTGTTTTTGCAGCCAAGACTGCCCGAAGGGTTCGTTGAAACACGTTCTGAACTACGTCATTCACTACTTACTTTGACTGCTAAGCTACGCAGATCACTTTATGCTCAAAACGTGTTTCATTCGAACACAATTCATACACTAAAGGTCAACTTACCCTAGTCATAAATTAGTATTACTCAGGCTTTCTTCACTCGCGAGCAGTGGTTCGCCATTTGAGGGTAATAAATCATCAGGTACTTTCTTTAAAATAACCGCGGAACGCTCACTCTGAAGAGCATTCACATCGACCACCGTTACTGCAAAGAAATAGTAACCAGGCTTAAGTTTCGACACATCAAGCTCAACTGTCATCGGCCCACCAGGCACCTCGTCAAGTAGAGTAAGATTCTCTCTCTCCTGTCCATACCAGACTTGATATTTATCCACTTCCCATGCTTTTAACGGGCTACTGTCAGTTCGCGTAGCTGGCGCACTCCAGACTAACTTGGGAACGGGCTGGTCACCAGGAGGCAGATCCTCCGGTTCATTGGGATCACTTTCTGGAGGTGCTTCCGGTAACTCAGGTTCCTCTGGCTCTACCTCTGGCGGCCTTTCCGGTAACTCAGGTTCCTCCGGTTCTACCCCCGGCGGCGTTTCCGGTAATGCAGGTTCTTCCGGCTCTACCCCTGGCGGCGTTTCTGGTAAAGCAGGTTCCTCCGGCTCTACCTCCGGCGGTGCATCCGGTAAAGCAGGTTCCTCCGGCTCTACCTCCGGCGGCGTTTCTGGTAACACAGGTTCCTCCGGCTCTACCCCTGGCGGCATTTCCGGTAATCCAGGTTCATCCGGCTTTGAAATAATCACCACGGGTTGGTCTGGCGATGGCACAGGCAAGGTACCTGTAGGGCTTTCAGGCTGTGGCACTGCAGGAGGCAAAGCTGGTACAGGAACGCTTCCTGTACTTGTAGGTGGTTGCGGCTGCACAGGCACTTCTGAAGGTGCCTCTGGAACGGTGGATGCAGGTAGTTCTGGTATAACGGTAGCTGGCTGTTCAACGGGTTGTAGCGGTTGCTCTGGAGCGGTTTCGACCGGCGTGTCGACGACCTCTTGCTCAACGTCCGCCGTAACCTCTCCTGACGCCTCAATGACCTCTGTAGGCTCAGTACTTTCGCTTCCATCGCCACACGAAGCCACAAACAAACACGCACTGAATCCCGCTACCAGCATTTGCCATGTAGTGTTGTTCAAAACTCTCTTTCCCTGATAAAAGACCAAAACGGCCAAAAATAAAAATGAATAATTTAAATTTTTAACTAATGCGGACAACAGGACAAAGCAGAAGAACCTCACACAAAAGCGCCTGCACCTTCCCATGACAGCGCCAAAATTTCAACTGTTTGGCTCAGTAATCAACGGAAATGCAGGTCGAGCCATTGAATAGCACGCAGGCGGTGCCGTCATTGATTCAAAACAAGATTGCTCATGACTTGCTGCGACATGACAGAAATGTGATTGAAAGCGTTTAGAATTTAGTCAACCTAAATAACAATATTGATGCTATCAAGGTGTTGGAACTGGTCACACACTCAGCCAGCAAGTAGTGTAAAGCCACTGATAGTAATAATCTGTTCGTAGGAAGGATAATACGCATGAAAAAGCTAGTCGTTGGGTTACTCGTCAGTGTATTAGTCGCCTGCGCCAGTAATACGTTACCACCGCGCAATATTACTAAAAACCTGCATACCTTAGGTGGTGGATTTGTGTTCTCCTCCAAAGGAGGTATCTACTACGCCATGACCTATGTGGCGGGAAGTGAGCTCAACACGCCAGTGTATGTAATCGCAACCTTTGAAAACCCTGCAGACAAAGCGGCCCCTCTTGTTATCGATTTAGGCATAATAGATTTTGCGACACAGCAACAATTGAAATCGCCAGAGTTTTCGGCCATTGAAAATGATAGAAACTACCAGGTCACCGTCGATCTGCATCAAAGCGCCGCACAAAGCGAATTGATTGAATCCCATAGTGATGAAGTCAGGTTCAGCATTAATGAAGAGATGGCAAAGCAATTTGGTTTAACGTTACTATGACCTATCACTCGCAATGACGAGTCAACAACGCAATATAACTTACCCAAATCTGCTTTAACTCACTTGGAATCACATAGTATGGACTACATCGCTCTAAACAAAGCCGCTTGGGACAAACGAACAGATGTACATGTGGATTCCAAATTTTATGATGTTGAAGGCTTTTTAAAAGGTAACTCCTCATTGAACCCCATTGAGCTTGCTCATGTGGGGAATGTCAGCAATAAGAGCTTACTCCACCTGCAGTGTCACTTTGGCCTAGACACCCTTTCTTGGGCCAGAATGGGGGCAGAGGTAACGGGGGTCGATCTGTCCTCTGTGGCGATAAATCAGGCTAGAAGCTTGGCAAGTAAATTAGCGCTCAACGCTCATTTTATTAATCAGGATATCTATCTTTTCGGCGATACCAATCAGCAACAGTTTGATATTGTATTCACCTCCTATGGCGCTTTATGTTGGTTGCCCGATCTGGATCGTTGGGCCGAAACAGTGGCCAAAGCACTTAAAGATAACGGTGAGCTGCACCTTATCGAGTTCCATCCCTGCATAGACCTGTATTCGGGCTACTCTTACTTTCCTAAGCAACAGCCAGACGTCGAAGAGGAAGGCACCTACACAGAAAACTGTAGCGGAGAAAAATCGCCAACAGCCGTATGGGCCCACTCACTTGGAGAGCTATTTACGGCGTTAGTCAAAGCGGGGATCAAGGTCGAAGAGTTTGAAGAGTCCCCATTCAGTCCTTACAACTGTCTGCCAGATCTTCAGTATGTCGAGGATAAAGGCTACCAACTTCTGTTTAAAGAACAGCAGGTACCATTGGTATATCGGATTAAAGGTATCAAGCAGCCCTAACTCGCTTCGCACCTCACAACCTTGAACACTCGTTCAAAAAATGCCAAAGTCAAAACTTAAGAATGAGTAAGCCATATTTTTCGTTGAGCTGTTAACGGTAAGATTTCGCAATTAGGTAGCCTATTATGAGTGATACAAGCTATACCCCACCGAAAGTCTGGACTTGGGATAACGCCAGTGGCGGTAAATTTGCCAGCGTCAATCGCCCTATTGCCGGAGCGACCCATGAAAAAGATCTGCCAGTGGGCAAACACCCGCTCCAACTCTACTCATTGGCTACCCCCAATGGCGTAAAAGTCACGATTCTATTGGAAGAGTTACTGGCGCTTGGCATTGAACAAGCGGAGTACGATGCCTTCCTAATAGATATCATGGAAGGCAATCAGTTCAGTAGTGGCTTTGTCGCCGTAAACCCCAACTCGAAAATCCCCGCTCTACTGGATATGAGTACCACACCACCAATTCGAGTATTCGAATCGGGGTCAATTATGGTGTATCTGGCTGAAAAATTCGGTGCTCTCATACCAACAGACACAACAACGCGAACTGAATGTATGTCGTGGCTTTTTTGGCAAATGGGCTCAGCACCGTTTCTCGGGGGTGGCTTTGGCCATTTCTACGCTTACGCGCCGGAGAAGTACGAGTACCCAATTAACCGCTACGCCATGGAAGTGAAACGGCAGCTTGATGTGCTCGACCAACAGTTGGCTTCAGGACGCTATTTATGTGGTGATGAATACACTATTGCCGATATTGCCGTGTTCGCTTGGTATGGCGTTTTAGTGACCGGCACCCTTTACGAAGCGCAGGAGTTCTTGCAAGTCAGTTCCTACAAACATCTAGTGCGGTGGGCGACAGAGATAGGTGAGCGTCCCGCGGTTAAACGCGGTAGACGGGTGAACCTGACATGGGGTCCTGAAGAAGAGCAAGTACCTGAGCGTCATTCAGCGAAAGATCTGGATTAATACTAGCGACATAATAGCCAACCCTTTCACAGGCAAAAGAAGCATCCGCGATCATGCCTGTGAAATACAAGGTAACAAGTTATAGATCAAAAATAGTTAATTAATCGACAGTTAATCAAAACGTTATGTTTATAATCATCCACGTTTTGAATAATTAGATTGAGCACGCATGGAAGATAGTAATTTTTTTAAATGGATATGGCGTTTTAACGGCATCATGATTTCGTTGGCTGGTGTTGCGGTGATTTTGGCAACCTTTGTGGGGGTTATCATCGTCGCATTCGAGCTCACACAAGACCGCACCGTTCACAATGTTGTTCATGTTGAAGAGCAGATTGAATCCGACGACAGCGAGAAAATTGAAGAAAGCTGGAAGTTCGGTCATATGTCAGTGATTTCTGACTCTCATTACGCAGTTGTACCACTTAACTCAGTACAAGGGCGCAATAGCGCTAGCTACAGTAAGTCGTTATCTTCGACAAGAAATTACCTGTTTATGGACACCACCAGCAACCGAAAACAGTGGTTGCTACCCCACAATGACTACCTCCTACTAAATCGTGAAAGCTTATCCCATAGCGCGGCGCTCGACACGCCCGTTGCGGTGACAGTTTCAGCCTTGATGTACGAAGTCATAAAACAGGATAGCAATAAAGATGAGCAGCTTAGCCGCGCCGATATGCAGACAATTGCGTTATCGAATATCGACGGGAGTAACTACACCGAGGTCCTTTCAAATATCGACATTGTACTGGGCAGCACTGTCACAGCTGACAACCAATTGTTCATCGTCTACCAACGCCAAAACGTCGGCTATTCTGCCACGATAGATCTGACGCATTTTAAGGTGAAAAATGAATCAGAGTTACCACAAGCAGGTATAAAAAATTAGCTTGTGAAAATCGCTTGTGGCGGACATGGAAGGAGTAACATCATGAGGCTAGCAAACAAAATAGCTGTGCTAGTTGTTGCCATGCAATGGCTCTCGGCGTGCACTTCTAATGTGTATCTAGCCACAACACCTGAAGATGCCTACCCCGGTGCCCATTCGAAAATAATGGTTCACGTGACGAACGCTGATCACCCAGATTACATCGTACTCAAGCGATCACACATATATGAGCTTAGCGACGATGATACAAGCCAGACAAAACTCACCTTGCATGCTCCAGATACCTACCCAACCTGCGGCAACGGCATTTTTGGTACTCTTTTTACGCTAGGACTGATACCCACTCATACACCGATACGAGAAGATTTCACCTACACACTTGAAGAAAATGAAAACTCAACCAGGTACCGACACTCATTAAACATGTACGAAGCCACCTCGATTTGGGAGTGGCTCTACAAACCCTTTGCAGAAATGGAAACTGACGTAAGAGCGAACGCATTAGCTGTCAGTAACCGAGAGTCGGCAAGATTTTAATCAGCCAAAGCCGTCAACAGAAACGTCCGAAAGAATAGCCAAGAATAGGCCTATCGGTTTTTCGATAGCTAACCCATTTCCTTTACCAAGCTTGCCAGTGTTTTTACGCCCTGCTCTACTTGTTCGCACCAGGGCAAACTGTAACTAATTCGGATGCAATGTTTAAACCGATTAATAGGCGAAAACAGGCTGCCGGGGCTAATGCTGATCTGCTTAGCCAATGCCGCCTGAAACAATTCATCACCATCTATAGCGCGGTCAAACTCCAGCCATAAAACCGCTCCGCCTTTTGGGTCACTGACCAAAACGTTAGGCCCGAAAGACTCACGAACCAAGCTAACCATGCGATCTTTATTCGTTTGCAGCACCTGCCTGAGGTGCCGAATATAGCGGTCGTACTCGCCACTGCGCATATACTCGGTGATGGTCCACTGATTCAAAAGCGGTGCAGAACATGAAAAAGCACGTTTGCAGCGACCTACTTTGTCGGCAAAACCTGGAGCAAGTACCCAACCGATCCGATAACCTGGTGCGGCGGTTTTAGAAAAGGAAGAACAAGTTAGCACCATATTCTTCTTGCTAAAGACCTGTGCAGGTAATCCTCGCTCGCTACCAAAATAGAGCTCGCCGTACACATCGTCCTCAATCAAAGGAATATTTCGGGACTCTAGCAAACGTACAATCTCTTTCTTTTTACTGTTACTTAACCAACACCCCATCGGGTTGGCGATCGAGCTAGATAACACAACAGCTGCAATATCATGCTGATCTACGGCTCCCTCAATATCTGCAATGCTGATACTTTCATCTGCACACAGGGGGATCTCGAATGCCAGCATATCTAAGCTTTCGATTAGCTCCAGAATACCGAAATAACACGGCGTCTCTACTGCGATCACATCTCCCGGTTTCGCCACCGCCTGCAGCGCTAAACAGATCGCCTCTTGAGCACCATTAGTAATAACGATCTCATCCCCATTGACCTGCAACCCATGATCCAAATACCGCATCGCTAACTGTTGCCGCAGCGGCTCGTAACCTTGCGTAGGCCCATACTGAAAAGCACGATCACCTGCCACAGACATGACCCGTCTCATCGCCCTATTCAACGCTTTACTTGCTGGCATCGTGGCGACGGGATTAGCGACGCCCAGAGGGAGGTTTCCCGCTTGATGGATCCCTTGATAAACCTGTTCAATAAGTTGTTGACGAGTGACGGGCACAGGCTTTTTGGCCAGTTTACTTTTGGTGGGGGACACAGCGTTAGGCTCTAACGCTTTCAGGTAATAGCCCGATTTTTCCCGAGCGTAGATGAGCCCCTGCTGTTCCAGCTCGATGTATGCCTGCTTGATGGTTGGCACGCTGACGCTCAGTTTTGTGGCAAGACTGCGTAGCGAAGGCAGCTTATCCCCAGCTTTCAATGCATCAGAGCGTTGCATCTCTCGAACCAGGTCAATCACCTGCTGATAGAGGAAGGTATGCGAGTCTTTATGGAGTGAAAGTGACATAAGCAAATATATCTGTATAGGCCAGTTTTTAAAAATTTAACTGTTACATAAACAGATTGCGAGATAATTTTGCTAAGGATGAGGGTCGCAGGATAAATGCGGGTGAAAAAAAGGGCCGTCACTTAACGTGACGGCCCTTAATACCTGTAGCCTTTTGCAATCAGCTTTAACCTGAAGTCTTGTTGTTCAAGAATGGCCTATGCAAACGCATCTTGTAACGGTGGGACAACTTGCTTTTTCCGGCTCATCACGCCATCTAGCCAAGCTTTTCCATCAACTAACGACTTGCCGAATGCCTTCTCGACCAAGGCTGCGTCATCACTGGCCACGAGCAGTTCAGAGCCCTCTTTCATAATGTCAGTAAGCAACAATAGAACAGAGTGGCGATCACCCTCTTCCTTAACCGCTGCGATATCTGTTTGCAGATCGGCTTTCATCTCATCAAACAGCGCCAAATCAATCACTTCTAATTGACCAATGCCGATGATGTTGTCGCCCATCTTAAAGTCTTTAAAATCACGTAGGACGAGCTCACGCACAGGCGTGCCTTCAACAGACGACTTAACCGTGAACATCTCCATTCCCAGCGCTTTGTAATCTTCGATACCAGCGATCTCGGCAAGCGCTTCAACACACTTAATATCTGCAGTTGTACACGTCGGTGACTTAAATATCACGGTGTCACTTAAAATCGCGCACATCATTGCACCAGCGATGTTTTTCGGGATCTCAACGCCGTGGAAGTCGTACATCATTTTGATAATAGTATTGGTACAACCTACCGGACGGATCCAGCACTCAAGCGGTGTCGATGTCGTTATGTCACCCAACTTATGATGGTCGATAATACCTAAAACCGTGGTGTCGTCGATGTCATCAGGTCCTTGAATACGGTCTGAGTGGTCAACGACATAAATCCCATCGGTATCAGCAAAAGTCATTTTGAGCTCTGGTTGCTCAAAGCCAAACTTATCTAATATGAACAGAGTTTCAGGTGACAGTTCACCTAAACGTGCAGGCAGTGTTTCTTCACCAATGGTGGTTTTCAGGTACGAAAGAGCGATAGCTGAACAAATCGAATCTGAATCAGGGACTTTGTGTCCTACTGCGTAAGCTGGCATAAATCTTCTCTCTTATGAACGCTGACGTATGTGTTAACAAATCGGTATGGCGCGCATTCTAGCAAAATGAAACCCTAGGAGCATAGACGCGATATGCGCTGATTTACTGTTTTCCTGTCTAGCGAGTAAAATCGCATTCATTCAAGACTGACCAGTAGCAACAAGTAACAACTCACCCCTCCCGCTTCAGCACGCATCTGTGCAGGTCTTATTTATGAAAAACTGTATATGTTACTTAGACAGTATCAGCGTTACTTTTACTCCCGATTTATATTCTTGGAACATCAGCGGGAGGCCTCCATGAAAAATTCTTTTCTCTACCTAAGCACCGTGTTGATCTGGGGCTCAACCTGGTTAGCCATCGAATTTCAATTAGGCATAGTGGCGCCTGAAGTGTCACTGTTTTATCGCTTTACCATGGCTGCAATACTGATGTGGGGATATTGCAAGTGGCGAAAACTCGAAATGAATTATTCCCTTCGAGAGCATGGCTATTTTGTCTTACTGGCCTGTTTTAATTTTGGTTTTAACTATCTGGTCTTATATTGGGCGCAGGCTTATCTAAATTCCGCGATGACCTCAATCGCCTTCTCGACACTGTTGATCATTAACATTATCAATACCCGTCTGTTTTTCGGTAAACGTATTGCCAGTCGAATATACATTGGCGCGTCGATAGGGATTGCCGGAATTGTCGCTCTTTTCTGGCACGACTTTGGCGGCTTCGACTTCTCCAGTACTGCAATGATAGGACTGGTGATGGCGTTGCTCGGCACATTTATGGCGTCTCTGGGAAATATGGTGAGCGTAAGAAACTCCAATAAAGGCATCGGGGTCTTACAGGGCAACGCTTGGGGGATGTTCTACAGCAGCATCATCTTATTGGTTTACATCGAGTTTAGCGGTGCTGAATTTATCGTAGATATGCGTTGGTCCTATCTCGCTTCACTGGCCTATTTAACATTGTTCGGTACAGTATTCGCTTTCGCTTGCTACTTTGTCTTACTAAAAAATATTGGCCCAGAAAAAGCCAGCTACACCATTGTTCTGTTCCCAATTGTGGCGGTGATACTAAGTACGCTATTTGAAGGCTTTGTATGGCAGGAGAATACCGTATTAGGGTTTGTGCTAGTGATCACGGGTAATGCCGTTGTACTGACCCCATTGAAAAAATTAAAAATGATTAGTTTAAAGTACAGCCAACGGCAGCAACAAAAAGCTTGGTTGCTGAAATAAAAGCGTGCTGCCGGATAAAGAAACTTGAATATCTAATGGCTGATCGGGGAATTGGCAAGACGCTGGTGAGCGTGGTCTTCAATTCAGGAAACACGCTCCCGCTCAAAACCAATACTTGCTAGCCACTCATAAGCTTGCGCCTGTGTGTCACAAAAGCAGTAATTGATACCAGCGCCACAATATACCCGTTCAAACTGGGCTCTAACAATCGACTTTACCGCCGTATCTCCGGTAACCATGGCGGTAGAGGTTAAACCCAGCGCCTTTCTCATTTTGACTAGGCTTGCCATCTCTTTTTCAGCTTCAGGCGTCATTAATCCAGTACCGTGAACAATGATAATGCATGCCCATGGATTAGGGCTTAACTCCCTAATCACAGCCAACATGTCGGCTTTATAACTAACAATCAACTCTTCATTCCAAGGCCCCTTGGCATCAACCAAAAGAATTCGGCCCTGACATTGAATCGAATATTCACCGTGTTGTTCCACTAAAACGTTTCCTATAGATCCAGCTCAATGCGCACACTCCAATCATGCCGATTAGGTGAGTGCAGCTCGATACAGCTTAACCATGTTCGACACAGTTTCACGTGCTTGTTTCGTGGTTGCCGTAGTAAATACACCTTTGGCGCACAATACCAAATTGCTACCTAACTGCAGTTCAGATAGCCCACAACGACTCAAGTCAACTTGCCCAGTCCGCTCACCTTCTCGTAGTAATTCACCGACAAATTGACTCAGCACTTCAATATGAGCAGCCATCGCATCAACGCAATACTTATTAGCCGCTTGAACAATATCCTGCAACACCACAGAGTCACTTATTTCTTCAAATATAGGCTTCGCCCAATCAAGCAGCATCGCTTCAAGCGTCGACCAGGTATCTTTGTATTGCGCCTTAAAACTCGGCAGATTTGCCTGCATTTCTTGGTGATGACGCAAACACACCTCACGAAAAAGAACCTCTTTGTTTGAGAACTGCTTGTGTATCGTGACTCGAGAAATCTCAGCATAACGGCTGATCATTGAAATGTTGGTTGCACTGTACCCATGACGAAAAAAGCAATCACGGGCGGCATCAAGGATGGTCTGTGTCGTGGAAGGCATTCTACTTCTTATGAATTCTGCACTCTGCTATCTGCCGACAGAGTAGCGACTTAGACCACACTTCGCAATTTCCATGTTTACACTTTTTGTAAATATGTTAACTTGTCGGCACATTTTTGTTATGTATGCATCCTGTAGGTATTCCCGTGAAGCTTTTCCAATTGCCATTCGTTATGTTGTCTATGGTACTTGTCGCCTGTTCAGGAGATGAAGCGCCAACAGCCACCCATGTGGCAACTCCAAAAGTGGTTCAGCTGTCTCCTGTCACACTTGCCAACGAACAACAGTCTTATCAGTTTCCTGCCACAGTAAAGCCGGTGAAGACGGTTAAATTGAATTTCGAAGTGTCTGGACGATTGAATTTCACCGATATGATCCAGGGCACAACCATTAAAAAAGGCCACCTGCTGGCGACGATGGATAGCGCCCCTTTTGAACGACGAGTGAGAGAAAATTTTGCCCGCCATAAGCAAGCCCGATTAGAACTGGATAGACTTCTTTCTCTATATGAAAAAAAGCTCGCGGCGAAAAGAGACTTGGATAATGCCGAAACTCAGTTTGAGATCACCTTGGTTGACCTTGAAAACAGCCGTCAGGATCTGAGTGACTCTAAGCTGGAAGCCCCATTTGATGCATTAATCAGTGAGCGTTTGTTAGAAAACGATAGCTATATCAGCGCAGGGACGGCCGTTGTCACGCTGCAAGATGTGTCCAAAGTACGCTTCGAGCTCAACGTATCTGAGCGCATTTTAAGTGCCAATATCAGCAACGAAATTATCAGCGCACAGGCCTTTATCAATGGTGCTATCAACAAAACATTTGATATCCATTACATCGAACATACCACCGAACCAGATCCCGTCACGCAAACTTATAAAGTACTGTTCGAAATGGATCCACCTGAGGGTATACGCCTAACCCCCGGTCTTAGAGCTTACGTAGAGGTGAACGTACAAAACAAGCATCATGAAGCGGGCATAGTGGTACCGCTAAATGCAATTGTACCTCTTGGCGAACAACGTTTTAGCGTATGGAAGTACCAACCCGAGAGCAAAACCGTCACCGCAGCAGCCATAGACGTTGCAACCATCAGCGGCAACTTTGCCATTGTTCGTGCAGGGTTAGAGGAAGGTGATGAAGTGGTATCGGCAGGTGTTTCGCAAATGAACGAAGGGTTACTCGTTCAACGTTACGTTGCGGAGTAAACCTCATGGATATCGCACGCTACTCTATTAATACGCCCGTAAATACATGGCTCATGATCCTGGTCTGCCTGATTGGCGGAATGGTCGGGTTAAGTAATATCGGCCGCTTGGAAGATCCCGCATTTACGATTAAGCAGGCCAAAGTGCTGACCAGCTATACCGGTGCCAGTGCCGCTAAAGTTGAACGTGAAATCACCGAGCCGGTCGAGATCGCTATCCAACAAATGCCCCAGCTACGACGCGTCACTTCGGTTTCAAAACCAGGTCAATCGGAAGTCACCGTTGAGATAAAAACCAACTACGATGCTGACAAGCTACCACAGATATGGGATGAGCTACGTAAGCGGCTCTCAGACATGTCAGGCAGTCTGCCCAATGGTGCTGGCAAGCCAAAAGTGGTCGATGATTTCGGTGAAGTGTTCGGTCTTTACTACGCGTTAACTGCGCCAGATTTCACTCCGTATCAGTTACGTGAGTTCTCTCGCATTATCCGACGAGATCTACTGATGGTTCCCGGCGTTGCGAAAGTCGAAGTGAATGGCGTTATGCAGGAGCAGATCGTCGCGGAAATGGATCCAAACCATATCGCAGGGCTAGGACTGTCATTCCCCGATGTGGCCGCTCTACTGCAGTATAATCTGCGCCCGTTTAATAGTGGCCGTATGCTGATAGAAGGCAATCAGGTACGCATTCCAATTGAAGCCGCTAAGAACCACTTGCAAGAGATCGGCAATTTGATGCTCGCTGTACCGGGCAGCAATGCGACGATCCGTATCCAAGATTTTGCAGATCTGCGGCTCGAAACTAAAGATGTACAACCCCACTTGATCCGCTACCAGGGAGATCAAGCGATCACCCTCGCCGTGGCCGCACAAAATGATGTCAACATCGTTGAAGTGGGCAAGGCTGTTCAAGAGCAAGTCAAAGCCGTATTGGCACGATTGCCTGCAGGTATCACGCTAGATGCTATTTATGACCAAGGCAAAGTGGTCGATGAATCTGTTGATGGCTTTTTATTGAACCTTCAACTGTCTGTCATCGTTGTGACGTTAACGCTTTGCCTGTTTATGGGCTGGCGCTCAGGCGTCGTCGTTGGCTCAATCTTGTTGATGACGGTCATGGGGACAATCATGACGATGTGGTTGTTCTCGTTACAACTTCAGCGCATCTCCCTTGGCGCCATGGTGATCGCCATGGGCATGCTCGTCGATAACGCCATTGTGGTTGCCGAAGGCATGATGCTGAGAATGCAGCAAGGCAAATCGGCCAGAGAAGCGGCAAGCTTTATCGTCAAGCGCACCCAATGGCCGTTACTTGGGGCGACAGTGATCGGGATCGCTGCTTTTTCAGGGATAGGGCTATCCGATGATCAAACAGGAGAATTCCTGTTTTCACTTTTCGCCGTCATCTTAATCTCTCTTATATTAAGCTGGATTTTGGCTGTCACAGCTACACCACTCTTTGGTAGCTATTTCTATAAAACAGAAAATAAGGGCAGCCAAGAGAGTTTTAACTCGTTCTTGCATAAAGGCTATTTGGCTGCACTTCGCGGCGCATTAAAATTTCGATGGCTAACCGTTGCCGTTCTTATTGCCATCACAGCGGTCGCCTATGCGAACTTTGGCAATGTGAAAAAAGGCTTCTTTCCTCCGTCAAACACCCCCATTTTTTATATCCATTATTGGGGTCCACAAAATCGAGACATTCGCACCACAGAAGCTGTAATGGCGGAAGCAGAGAAAGTTGTCATGGCCGGTGAAAATGTTGATTCGGTGAGTACCTTTATTGGCCGAGGTGCCGATCGTTTTACCCTTACCTACGCTCCCGAATCAGCCAACGAAAGCTATGGACTGTTCCTGGTTCGTATGGATAGCGCTGACAATATCGATGCTTTTGCAAACACAATCGCCGACAAATTAGCAAGCTTAGATCCTGATGCAGACATTTATGTAAAACGGATAATTTTTGGTCCTGGCTCTGCAGCCAAAATCGAAGCGCGTTTTTCAGGGCCAGATGCAACCGTATTACGGCAGCTGGGTGAACAAGCCTTAGCACTGTTTCGTGCCGATGGTCAGGTAAAAGACACCCGACATAATTGGCGCGAAAAAGTGATCACCATGATGCCTTTGTACGACGAGTATAACGCCAGTGTCGCCGGTGTAACCCGCGCCGACTTTGCTGATGCGGTGCAGTACACCACCAACGGATTACAGTTGGGTAAACTTCGCGACGGCGACTACGACTACCCTATCGTCGCTAAGACGCCAAACTCTGAAAATGCGACGGTCGATAGCCTGCGTGACGCTCAAGTATGGAGCGCACAACAACGCCGCTATATTCCATTGAGTCAGGTAATGGAAAAAATCCAACTAGCCAGCGAAGACGTATTGCGTCAGCGACGGAATAGGATCCGCACCATCAGTGTACTCGCAGAGCCTGCAGCTCATGAAACTGCGGCAGCCGCACTGACTCGACTGCAACCCGCACTAGAAGCTATCCCACTACCAGATGGGTACAAACTGGAATGGGGTGGTGAATACGAGTCATCAAGAGATGCGCAGAAAGCACTAGGTGGTGGCTTACCGGTGAGTTTTCTTATCATGCTATTAGTCACCGTATTGCTATTCGGTAAGGTCAGACAACCTCTCATCATTTGGCTAATAGTACCCATGGCGGTAGTAGGCGTCGTATCCGGGCTGATCGCCACTGATATGCCATTCGGATTTATGTCCTTATTAGGCTTCTTAAGTCTATTCGGCATGATGATCAAAAACGCTATTGTGTTGATTGAAGAGATCGACTTACAGATTGAAGAAGGTAAACCGGTGCGGGAAGCCATCGTCGATGCCAGTCTAAGCCGTTTACGGCCTGTGTCATTGGCTGCCATCACCACGATTTTAGGTATGGCACCGCTGTTGTTTGATGCTTTCTTTGCCGATATGTCCGTAACAATTATGGGCGGCCTCACCTTCGCAACGCTACTCACATTGATCGCTGTACCCGTACTGTACAGCATCATGTTTAGAGTCAGTTTTAGGGTTAAAAATCTGCCTCAAGCGACAACGAAATAGTATTCACACTTCAGTAAAAAGCCCTCTCAATCTATGAGAGGGCTTTCTTCATCAAAATACACAAGATTAGCTATCAGCTACAAAGTCTGGCCTCGCTTCCGGCGCAGTGCTGCTACACCAAAGGCGCTGAGCGCGAATACGCCGATAATAGCCGGATCAGGCACTTCACGGATCTGGATCCTCGCCACTTCAAAGCCCTGTTGGGTAAAGTCAGCAGCCATCTCGTCGATGGTATAACCGGTAGGTGTTGATCCGCCAATAATCGCTAAGCCGCCGGGAAGTACATCCAGGCCGGTATGAAAACCAACAACGCCATTTTCATCCTGCCGAGCCTCGCCATCAGCCCCCACTAAAAAGGGCGAACCAAAGCCACGATTAAGCTCTGTGCCAGAATCCCAAACAGATGACCCCAATACCAGAATATCCAAATCCTGAAACTCACCCATCATGTCAAACAGCGAGTAAGCCATGGCATCGTCGTTGCCGATAAAGCCATCATTGGTGGGAATAAGCATAGATAGAAAGCTGAAATAGCCACTGCTAGCGGCATCCACTTCAAACACATCCGAAGTAGCACTCTCCCCTGGCTCAAAAACGGGTGCCATACCACCAAAGGCCGCCAACGTACCTTGCACCCCATCGGCATGAGAGGCAGTAAATGACGCGGATATACCAGATGTATCACCATTTTCAGCCAACGCCTGCAGCTCAGCAGAAGCCGCGGAACCCGCATCAAAGCTGTCGAAACTGCCATCGTGAAAACCCATCCAAACTGGCGTAATTGCCAATCCACCGTCAGCAAACAAGCTGCTAACTTCCACTTTTACATACGTTGCATTGGCAGCGCCTGACCAACCGATGGCGCTCACCATCGCAGTCAATAAAACTCTCTTTGTATTCTTAAGCATAAGGGTTGTCCCAAGTTTTAAACCTCAGCGTCCATCAAAGGTGATAAAACGCGACGAACGGTTTTAAACTCTCTCCAGCCATTGAACGACAAACAGGAGATCGTTATTCCTGTGCAAGACGTACCACTAAATGAACTTCGAGTGTTTCACTACAAACCAAATTCAGTTTGGTGAGCAGTTATCACAAAAGTATCACTAAGAAATAACGAATTGCGCAAACACACAGGTCTTGCGCAGCGCTTGACCAAGGTTCCTTAGTTACCGGTGCCAAAACACACAGACATCAAACGGATAAAGTTATGTTTTATATCTACTCTCCCCAAGGACGTATATTCTCCGGCACCCTCGAGATGCTCAAAAAGGTGGAAGCGGTCAGTGATAGCGCTAAGGGGGAAGTGCGTCAGGAGTTCATGTTGCAACAAGAGGTTGAAGCATCGGTTCGCCAAAACATGACACCTGCAGAAACGCAGGAAGAGGAGAAGCCTTACCAAGCACCAGAAGGCCTGATAACAAAGTACAACCAGGTCTTAAAGTCACAGGGGCAGCGAGAGCCGGTATACCATGTTTACCAAGTAATGAGCCGTCCTGTGGTTAGCGTAACGCCAGATTTTTCTATCGAACGTCTGTTTCAAACCTTTGAACAGTATCCCTACAAGTTGTTTCCCGTAGTAACAGGTAACCAACTGATCGCCGCCATATCAAGAGCACAACTGTATCACCTCATGTTAACTAACCCCGAGGCAGCATACCGTGAATCGACCCTAGCTATGCTTCTCGACACGGGAGAACAACAAGTGCTTACCGCAGATCCGGTGACCGATATCCGGCGAGCAGCGCGGGTGATGTTAGAAGAAAAGCTCGAAGCCCTACCCGTTGTAGATTCATCAGGGCAAGTACAAGGCATCATATCGCGAACCGATATATTGCATTGCGTAGTAAAAGATCCACCGCTGTCGATCTGGACCTAGATCGGCAAACAATCTCAATCAATATAGGTCCTGTCGCCTTGGCAGCCAATTCGCTATTCCCTGCTTGCTGATGTATGGTGAAAACTCTCTGGCACATGCCTTGTTAAACAAGTTGTTTGCTTCCATTCCTCTGTATAAGAGCCGCAGCAATGAGTTTACGCGTCAGCTACAACACCCATGAATTTGAAGATATCGATATTCATCTGCGTACATTACGCGACAATCAGCAGTTTGAAGACAACGATGGTATTGCCGAAAAATTAGGGATATCTTCCGCTACATGGCCACTGTTTGGTATCGTCTGGCCCTCTGCTCAGGTTTTAGCCCATTACCTGTATGACTTTGACTTTGCGAACAAACGCATCTTAGAAGTCGGCTGTGGTATCGGCCTTAGCAGCTTACTACTCAATCACCTGAATGCAGACATCACCGCAACAGATTATCACCCCGAAGTTGAAAGCTTTATGCTGAAAAACACCCAGTTAAATGATGATCCTAAGATCCCATTTGTTCGCACTGGCTGGGCTGATGAGGTCACCGAATTAGGCACTTTCGATCTCATCGTTGGTAGTGATCTGTTGTATGAAGATGAACATATCGAAATGCTCGCAGGTTTTATCGACCAACACTGTAAAGCACAGTGCGAGATCATATTGGTTGATCCTGGCCGTGGTCGTCATGCCAAGTTCAGTAAGAAGATGGCGACATTAGGTTTCTCTTTCGAGATGAGTAAGCCACGAGAGCAGACCTACCTCGATAAACCATTTAAAGGCGTGGTACTAAAGTACAGCCGATAGTCGCTGTAACAAGTCTCGTCATTCGATGTCAGATCCTTAGTCACTGAACGCTACGGCTGCCCTTCTGCGCTGTTTCTTTGCGTCTGCAACAACTGGTTCAATTGTGCAATGGGCATTGGCTTGCCAAATGCCCAACCTTGGCCGTACTCAACATCTAAATCAACTAAGGCATCACGTTGCATCTTGTTTTCGACACCTTCGGCCACTACTTTCAATCCCAATCCGTGGGCGATAGCAACAATATGCTTAATAAGTGACGATTTGATACTGCCCTCTTCCATGTCAAAAACAAAAGTCCGGTCAATCTTCAACAATTGGCAATGCAGTTTCTTCAGTTGGTTAAAGTTGGAATAACCGGTACCAAAGTCATCAATCGCGATGCTAAAACCCGCCTGATGCAGTACTGCCAGATTCCGCCGCGCACTGTCGCCATCCAGATACTCATCTTCGGTGATCTCAAAAACAATATCGAAGGGTGACTCCTTTAACGAAGGTATATGGGGCAATTCGGCAATGGCATCGTTAGTTACGTCTTGAGGGAAAATATTAAAACTCACCCTAAAACTAACACCGACGCCGGATATGGTGGACAAGTCATCCATCGCTTTGCTAATTAGCTGACGAGTAAACAGCCAAGTTCTATCCAGCTCACGTATGAATGGTATAAATCTATCTGGAGACATTGGCCCCTGATTATCTTCAAACCGGGCTAACATCTCACAACCGATAACCTGTTCGGTACGCAAATCAACAATCGGTTGATATAGGCAGTAAAAAGCGTCCTCGGCAAGTCCACGCTTTATTCGCTGTTTATCCGAACGATGGCGCCTAAACAGGTAAGTTAAAATAGCAAAGCAGCCCCCTCCGACACAAAAGCTTACCAGCAGCAATAATAAGATGACTAACCCATAGCCATGAGCGAACGCCAGTTGATTCAAATCCAGAGCGACACAATATGGACTCACCGTACTACAATGCGTGTAGTAGCTATCACCTAGCCGGGAAAACAGGCCTGGTACCGACTTACCGATGATAAACGTACCTCGAACACCAAATACATGCTCCACTTCATCACCCATCCGTGCGACCAACTGCCAAGAAAATGGAGCCATAGTGGTGTGACTAATAAAGCGCGGATCCAGTACCACGTTGTATCGATCCTTGCGGACCATGATCGCTTGGTAATCCATATCAAACATGAGCAGTGGGCGGTCAACCCACAATGAATAACCATTGAGATCGATGAGATCGGGTGGGTCTTCAGCAACCGGGGTTTCCAACATCCCCATTCCTGTTGTGCACACCAGATTGTTTTCAATGAAGAAACCGATATCTTTGATATGATCGGACTGAAACAGCGCACGACGCATCGCCAATAAATTACGCTGATCACAAAACTGATAACCTAAAGCATTTAGCTTTTTAATGACGATCGTCGTATCAACAGCTCGTTTTTCCACTTCATGAAGGACGTACTCGGCCTTTCTCAATTGATTGACCCGAATATCGGCCACAAGGGTATAAGCAAGCACAAACCCAAGCCCCACGGTCACAAGCAAGCTGAGTATTAGCGCCACCCAACCATCACGAACTCTTAATGTTGGCATCGAGAATTTACGCACGATAGAAAAGACTAAATCTTAATATAATCTATAACTTAGCTTACTGCTGAACTAATAGGTGGCTCTCACGAGGCTAGCGTTCCGCACATTTGGCGATCCAAAGTGGTTTGTCGACCTGTCGAGCAAGTGATACCGCTTCATCTAAAAATGCTTCGACTCCTTGGCCTAGTAGGAAAATTCTAGTGTAGTCCTTGCGGATAATATTCAACTCGTAAAAGACAAACGAGTCTTCAGCGTCGGTAGGGAGGATCTCGATGAATTGGAATGCCAGCAGATCTGATAAGTTAACCGTTTCCACTTTACTTACTCTAGGCCACCACCGCGGTATTTCACCTCTAACAATCTGACCTTTATCTAAATAGAAATTTGTCGTTTCGAGTTTGCGAGACAGTGAACCAAAAGAGACAACCGCCATTAATGCAGAGAAGGCATAAGAGAGCCATTGGCTAGTTTCAAGGGATAGCGAGTTGATCGGTTTATGTCTGAACGCCCAAACAACCAGCAGGGCGATAGCCAAAGGGATCAATGACAACAAAATAGAAGAAACGGTCACCCTATAGCCAATCATCGAAGAGCCAAACTGGCAAAGCTTATGGGTTCTGTAACTCTCGCGAAAACGGGATTGCGGCGCCCAGCAAATATGCTCAGGCCGTATCGCAATGCGTCGCATACATTCAATGGACGCTTTCGCCACCCAGCAAGTCGAACGGTCTAATCGATGCTGAGCAACGCCAGCTCCTGAAACCTTAATGTATGCTGGCTCTGAAACGGTTTCGACGTTAAGGGTCGTTTCTTCCTCTTCATCTAAGTCCAGCTCATCAGCAACATCCTTCGAATGGTCACTGGCCAGAACTAATCTAGCGCGTTCCAGATGCTCGGCAAGCACCAACAGCCTGATGCCACCGGCAGAATTACCTAGCTGCATACTGGCTACATGCTCATTGGCAACCACCGCAGGTATCCCTGAAAGTTCCAAATTGTCCCGCGCAATTTGTGCTTCATAGGGAAAATCATAAATTGCGACAACAACAGATCCCGTCATTCACAAACATCCCTTTGCTACAAGCCGTTATCGTCGTCACTGCAACGGCTTAATCACACCCTTCAGCCAACTGGAAGCCATACCGGCGTGTCACCTCATCAAACCAGAACTGATAACAGCCCGATTCGGCTAACTGCAAACGGATATTACTGCCGTCAACTTCGCCACGCTGGTCGTTTTCATTATCGCCCCAGTTTAAGCCCCATGACGATTGACCACTGACTTCAAATTTATATTCGTAACGGCCATGGCTCAGCTGAGTGACGATGCTCCAAAGGCCATCATCCCCGCGACTCATTGGCAAACTGCCGCCCCAATCATTCATACTGCCCCGCAAAAACAGGGACGTTAAAGCGGGCGCTTGAATATTAGGTAACGTCGTCGGCGCCACGACATTAGGGTAATACCCGTCGATCAATTTCTGAGGTTCCGCGCCCAAATAGAGCACAGTGACGCTATTTGGTGGGATCCTTGCCACTTCAACTTTACTTGCGGTGACGCTATCAATAACCGCAGGGATCTTAACCTTACCCAATAGTAGCGATAGGTGAGCCCAATCTTCAGACAATGACTCACTCTCAGCAGATTTAAAAAACGGCATTAAATCCAAGGTTGCCTGTTGCTCACTACTGCTGGCGTTTATCAAAATCACAACACCCGTGCCCTGATATAGGCGCATAAAACTACTGACACCATATTGCCGCGTGACAACAGGCAGTTCGGAACCATGGGTGATAGCCTGATATTGGTGGCGGATCTGCAATAGATCACGATAGCCACTAAGCAGTGAATGCGGCTTAGCCGTTTGTCTTTCCACATCCTGCCAATTAAACAATGCACGTAGCTCCGCATCTGGCTTAGGTTTACCTTTCAGCCCTAATTCATTGCCATAGAAAATCATCGGTGTTCCCTGCCCTAAGATCTGCAGTGCAGCAGCAATAAAGGCTTTATTGGCGTTCCCTTCATAGCGAGTCAGAGGACGGGGGAGATAGCTATCATGATTACTAAGGAACGTTGCCATCTGATAGCCAGAAGGGAAATTCTGACGCTGATAGCGTTTAAGATCGGCGACCGCATCAGGTGCTATATTATCAACCACCTCTGTTGCCGCCCACGCCCAGTTAAAATCTAAACCAAGGTGGATCTGATTACTGCCATCACCAAAATAGTTGCCGACCTGTTCACGTGGACGCCACGTCTCAGCGAGTAGTACTTTGGCTGGCGAATAACTGTCAGCAATGTTGCGGTAATCTTGTAATAGCTTAAATGTACCGGCTCTATCGGCCTGTAAACCTGGGCCATCTTCGATAAGGTAGGGGGCACCATCAACTCGCGCACCATCAAAGCCAAAATCCAACCAATACTTCAGCACCTTCTCCATTTCAGCACGGACATAGGGGTTATGTAGGTTAAGATCCGCGATCTCTGCACTTTGAAAGTAGGTATAAAAATAGCGGTCACCATGGGGCTTCCAGACGTCATGCCACTGCCCACCACCCCAAGCCGCTTGCCAATCATTGCTAGGTTGATCCTGCCAGACATACCAATTGCGCTTCTGCCCGCCTGCCGCTGAATCAATAAACCAAGGATGCTTAATCGAAGTGTAGCCTGGCACAAAATCAAACAGCACCTTTACGCCGCGTTGATGGGCAAGCTCCAGCAAAGATTTAAGCGTTTTCTCATCACCGAAGCGCGGATTCACAGTGTAGTAATCCAGTACATCATAACCGTGAATATTATCCATCGGATCATCTGACGTTCGTTCAGAGAGGTAAAACGGAGAGAGAAGGATCAGATCTATTCCCAGATCACCACCGGTGTCAGGGTCGCCGTCATTAAGATAGTCAAAGCGATCGATAATCCCCTGAATATCGCCAACCTGATCTTCATCATTAGAGTCAGCAAAAGACTTAATCCAAATATGGTAGCCGGTTGCCTGTCGGTACCACGCACTGGTGTCAGGAGCTGACGCCAACGCACTCACAGACACTATTGAACTGACTATTGATATAAGTAATTTCTGGGCAAGCGTCTGTGAAAATATAGGTATCTGCCGTAGCACTGTTTCTCTCCCTGAGCGCACCTACAGAGGTGATTCTTGAGTCGACATTTAACCTGTCCCGCGCGAACAAAACAACAATCGTGGCAAGGGGTTGTGAACGACCCGGCAAAAAAAACCGATTAAATAAACTAATAGCTTTACTTTCTTAGGTAAAGAATCTAGCCTAACCATTAAATAAACCAAATGGATTACTTAAATGAGATTATTGATTGTCAGCGGTAGCCAAAGAAAACGCTCACAAAGTGCCAAGGTGGCAGGCTATTTGGCTGAAAAGATGGAAGGCTTTGACCAGGTAGACCACATTGAGCTGTGCCAATACCAACTACCATTCTGGGACGGTGACACATTGACTGGCAAGGACGCAGAGATATGGGACTCGCTTCGGCAACGCAGCCAGCAATCTGATGCATTGATATTGATTACCCCTGAATGGGGTGGCATGGCATCACCGCTTATTCGTAACTTCCTATTGATGAGTTCACTGGAAGATACCGCCCACAAACCCGTGATGTTGGTATCCGTCGTCAGTGGTATTAATGGCGCCTACCCCATCGCTGAGTTGCGCATGAATGCACTGAAAAATCTCAAGCTGGTTCCGGTGCCAGACCACCTTATCGTCAGAAATGTAGGCGAATGTCTTAATGGCAATGAAGTTAACGGCAAGCGTGATCAGCAACTCAGGCAACGGATCGATTACCACCTGCATATGCTGCATCAGTATGCTCAGGCACTATTGCCGCTGCGTCACTCTTATCAACACAGTCCCCATCCACAGCAAGCTGATTTTGCTTATGGCATGTAACAGTAACGGGCATAGTCCCCAAAAAATATAGAGGAAATAGAGATGATCAGATTAGAACATATCAACCTAGTCGTACCGGATCTAAAAGCGGCACTGGCTTTCTATCAAGTCGCCTTTCCCCACTGGCATATAAGGGGGGGCGGTGAAGCTGAGTGGTATGGCACTCCCAGAGAGTGGCTGCACTTTGGCGATGAAAACAATTACATCACACTCAATGACAAGGGCACGGGTGAAAACAGGGAATTAACGGGCCTGAGCACAGGACTCGCCCACTTCGCCTTTGTCGTAGATGACATTGACGGCATGATCGCCCGTCTAGAAGCTGCGGGATACCCGGTTGCGAAACAGGGGGCAGATGAGCCCTATCGAAAAAATGTCTACTTTATCGATCCGGCCGGATTTGAAGTGGAGTTCGTGCAGTATTTAAGTGATATACCGGATGAAAGAAATCGCTATAGTTAATAATCAATTCAGAGGCGCAGTTATTGCGGTTGCGTCTCTGGATTGCTCCGAAGTAACACTATTAACGAAAGCCTTCAGTCGCTCCACAAAAAGATGATCCAACTCATCAGCATACACCTATAAAAATCAACACATTCCGAACACTATCTTTTAGTAGCTTCTATACTCAAAGCAAAATTTTTATGGGGAGTGAAATATATGCTGGATCGGGTAACCTCCAGACCTTTTCCACTTATTAAACAGGCAAAAGGGTTTTCTCAAGCGGCTCTAGCGTCTGTCGTTATTAACATTCTGTCACTGGCCCTACCACTGACTATGTTGCAAATATTCGATCGCATTCTTCCCAACCAAAGCTTAGGTACAGCAACAGTACTGGTGGTTAGTGTGGCCATTGCGATCCTGTTGGAAACCCTACTTCGATTCGCTCGAAGTTGGGTACTTGCCGCTTCAGCAAGTCACTTTGAACTATCTGCCACCATAAATACATCGCAAGCGTTAATGGATGCCGATTACCAACAGATCGAGCAATTAGGTACAGGGAGAATCTTTAGCGGACTTTCGAGCATTGCCACGGTAAGAGATCTCTATTCTGGACAAGCAGCGCTAGCCATCATGGATTTTCCATTTGTAGTTATTTTTCTCGTGCTTGTAGCCTATATCGGTGGCGTACTTGTTTTTATTCCGCTAGCGGTATGGTTGGTGGTGGGGCTAATTGTTTGGTTACTTGGTAAGAAGCTCTATCAAGTAACAAATACTGTAGCATTAAGTGATAGCCAACGGACACGCATGTTGATGCATGTGTTAATTGGAATTAGCACGGCGAAAGCACTGGCTTTGGAAACCAAACTCGCAAGTAAGTATCGCGAATTAAATCATCAACGGTTAGCACAACAACAGCAGGTAGACTGGCTCGCTTCTCGCTTGCAAGAAATCATTCAAGGTGCATCACAAGGCACAACCTTATTGTTAGTGTTAGTTGGGTGCTTAGCAGTGCTTAATGGTGAATTGACGTCAGGTGGTCTCGCAGCGTGTTCGATATTAGCTGGTCGAGCAGTTGCTCCTCTCAGTGCAATCATTAGCCTTCGTTCACGTTTGGTTGCAGCGAAATCAGCCATGACGAGCGTCGATACGATCGTTAACTTACCCAGTAGTCACTTCACAGGTACACATACCTATCAGGCAAAACTACCCGCTCCGTTCATTAAGCTCTGTCAACTATCAGCAAAAAGGGTATGTGCTCATCTGGACCATGTATCACTCACTATCCCTGCAAATAGACTAACCGTCGTGCGTTCAGACCCCCTTACCCACGCGAGTCTCTTACTAACGACGATAGGTGGCTTGCAAAAACCCTGTGAAGGAGATATCTACTTCAACGAAATACCCCAGTACCATCACAACCAAAATGAGTTTTCTCAGTCGGTACTTTACGTTAGCAGCTGGCCCCCACTATTTGATGGCTCGTTAATCGACAACATGACCATGTTCAATCCAGAACTGGCACCAGAAGCAATGAAACTAGCGGATGACTTAGGCCTAACCACCACCATTTCAAGGTTAAATAATGGTTATCAAACACCCGTCGGAGAAGGCGCTGATACTCGTCTAAGCCAAGGCGCAATAAAGCTAATCGCCATGGTTCGAGCATTGGTACAAAAGCCTTCGTTATTACTACTGGACGAGCCACTAGTGTCGTTGGATATCGATGGCCAAAATAGATTAGTGACACTCTTAAAACAGATGACGCCAGAAATGACGGTTGTTGCAAGCAGCCACAACCCATCACTGATCGACCACTGTGATGCTCAGATCGAAATTGGCTCCTCAGGTCATGCTCATTTGTCCCAACAGGAGGGAGCATGATGAATACTCAACATTCTGACTTACACCAGTCATTGGTCGGTTTGTTTCAACAGCTAGGTATGTATGCTCAAGCCAATAAAATAGCCACAGATCCTCAACTCCATTTTTTGGATACTATTGGATTTAATCGTCAATTAGACAGGTACGATATAGATTTTTCAGTGTTGCCTGCAGACCACAAAAAGATGATGTGTGCGATACACCCGTTCGTGGTTATTCCAAGTGACTCACAAGCGTTTGTCGCGCGGCGAAAGGATGAGCGTTTAGAGCACTTGGCTGCCGACCAGACATGGCAACCATTAACCAATATCACCTCAATGGCTGGCGCCCATATGGTGTTAATTGAACATCTGCCAGGGCAAAGAGGAGAACAGAGTAGATTTACCCAAGAGCTAGATAAACGCCGAAAATGGTACCGCCCTGTATTTTGGTTAAGCCTCCTTGCAAGTATTACCGGATTAACAGTCCCCCTGTTTACTATGGCTGTGTACGACAAAGTTATTGGTGGTCAGGCACCCGCAGAACTACCAGGGATCGCAATGGGGGCCATACTGGCACTGGCGATACTCGTTGTCTGTCGCATTGTACGCGCAGCCATTCTTTGTTCTGTCAGTAACCGTATGGCACGTGATCTTTCTGACATGACGTTTAGCCGCTTATTACATATGCCGCTAATGGTATTAGGCCGTGTCGGGATATCCAATCACATTGCCAGATTGAGAAATGCAGAGCGTGTTCGAATGCTGTTTTCCGGTCCCGGAGGCGCTGGTTTAATTGATATCCCTTTCACGTTGATCGCGCTGTTTACCATCGTCTTATTGAGTGGTTGGTTAGTTGTTGTGCCTGTCGGTATGCTCGGATTGTACTATCTAATAGCTCGCGGACTGCAAAAATATGCTCAACGAGCCTCCCCTACGCTATCGACTAAACATCAGAACTCTATTAACGAACTAACCAAGCAACTACTCGCGCTAAAAACCAGTGGTAATTACAGTGGTTGGATTGAGAGGTTTATTCGCCAAACTCGTATCAACTGTCAACAAAACTTTGCCTATGCAAAAAGAAATGGCCTAAACCAAGCTGTCAGCCACGGACTAAGCCTGATGACGGCCTTGGTTACGGTATTTACAGGTATATTTCTAGTATTAGATCAAAGTATTACGGCTGGCGCATTGATAGCCAGCACGATGTTGATTTGGCGGATCACCGGCCCTGCCCAGCTCGCTTTCGCATCATTACCCAAAATGGCCATGCTGAAAAGTGCTTCACAACAGTTTGATAACTTCATGAAAGTGAAAACTGAAAATAATGAATTACGACTAGAGATCCCAGACAGTTCGGGTCCCCCGTCATTGAAATTTCAGCATGTCACACTGCGATTCAGCGCAACGCAAGAGCCAGTCTTATCGAGTATTGATTTCGAAATATGCCCCGGTGAAGTGGCAGTTGTTATCGGACCAAATCAAGCTGGCAAATCAACATTGTTACAGGCTGCTCTTGGCGTTATCGAACCACAATCAGGTTTTATAACGATCAATGACAGGAATCTAACCCAGTACGATCCGACCAACTTCAGACACTGGGCTGGGTATGCGCCTGCACAACCAGATCTGTTCCCTGGAACGTTAGCTGATAACTTAAGAATTTCACGTCCCGAAGCCACAGAAGAAGAGTTACAGCAAGCACTGCTAGAAGCAGGCGCCGCCACTCTTTTAGACACTCTAGGTGGCAGCCTAAATCAAGATCTATTCGAACAAGGCTACAGCACGTTAACTGCGATTGAAGGCAGTTATATTAGCTTAGCTAGAGCACTATTAAAACGCTCACCATTGCTGCTTCTCGATGAGCCGATAGCCAATCAAAACCCTCGCGCAAGGCGGCAATTTGTGCACACCCTTGAACAACTAAAAGGGCGTCATACCGTCTTATTTAGCAGCCATGATCCAGAGTTAATAAAACATGCAGACAAAGTGCTGGTGCTAGACAAAGGCTGCTTAGTTTACGCTGGACCTCAACCACAATCACAGCCCGTGCAGGAGGCTTAATCTATGCAGCAATCCCCTCTTCGTCAACGAGTATGGCCCGCGTATGAATTCGCTGATGCAGTCGAATCCCCTGCAGAACAGCGCCTAATACGTAACATTATCTTTATTGTGAGTGGCGCAATTTTATTAATAGCAACGTGGTCAATTTTCACGTCTATCGAGGAGGTAGCAAAGGCAAAAGGTCAAGTAGTGCCTCTTGGTCACAGACAGATAATACAAAGCCAACTAGGTGGAACACTGGCGACAATTAACGTGGAAGAGGGTGATGTCGTAAAAAAAGGCGATGTCTTGGCCAATTTCTTAGCCATTGATAGTCAATCCGCAGTGGAAGAATTAGAGAGCAAACAAGCAAACTTAACGCTACAGATAGAACGCTACAATGCGTTTATTGAACGTCGGGAAATGAATGTATCCAATTATGCAACCACCTACCCTTCCCTTGTATCTCAGCAGATAAAGGCTTTTGGTCACATGCAAGCAGAGTTCAATGCTAGCGTAGCACTAGCAGAAACGGGGCTCGCAAAAACGCAAGCTGAACTCGATGCCATTAAGTCTGAATTACCAGCACTCAGAGATCAGATCAGTGCTTCAACAAAGACGTTGGCGATGATGAACTCGCTGAGCGGTCAGAAAGCCGTTTCTCAAGTACAAATATTAGATGCCCAACAAAAAACTGATAGCTATTTGCGTGAACTAAAGGCAATGGAAGGAAAAGAACTTGTCTTGGCTAAAAATCTCGCTAATGACCGCCAACAGTTAAAACAAAAGCAAGCGGCGCTTTTTACTGAAGTCAGTGAAAAACGTGCTGACGCGCAAGCAGAACTGTTAGCGGTTCGCGCTCGGCTGAAATCATCTGGCCAACAGGTCGCCCAAACCACCGTTTTGTCTCCGGTAAATGGAGTCATCCAATCAATACCGTCTACCTCATCGGGCAGTGTTGTTGCCCCGGGAGGCACGGTGGCAGTTATTGTTCCCACAACACCAACGGCCTTGCTGGAAGCCAAGCTATCACCTCGTGACATCGGCTTTGTTACCGTAGGACAGACGGCTCGAATTAAAGTTGATGCCTTTGATTACAGTCGGTATGGCGCCCTTGATGGCGTTGTAAAAAAGATATCACCAACCACGGATGCCGACGAGCACGGCGGGGTATTTTACAAAGTACAAATAGCGATCGAAAAACCCTATTTTCGTGATAATCCCGAACAATTTGGGTTGATACCAGGCATGACCGCTGAGGCTGATATCGTGACCGGCGAAAAAACTGTCTTCCAATACCTATGGAAGCCGATCTTCACCAACATCAGCAGCGCCTTCGGTGAACGTTAGGAGGATATTTGATGACCAAGTCAGACAAAGATAACAAACAACCTCATACCCTAGGCCTATCAGTTCCTGACGCAAACGATCAAAGCCAGATGGAACAAACGTCATTACATGGCGAAAAATCAACACGCAAGGCGTTTCAAAAGTCCAAGCAGATCGATAAGGATGTGAAGCGCTTAAAAGCCAAAGAGCTTAGAGATAAGGAACTAAAAACTACCGGCGACAACGAAGACCTCGTAGCGGCGAAATCAAAAGCTGCTCCTGTAAGCTCACAAAATGAGCAATCTGCTCCAGAGCAGTTACTAGAAGATCCTGCGGAAAAACAAGCGCAGACTAACATTAACATCGCAAATGTTGAGCAGAAGGCAATTCAAAGCAGAGAGTCAGAAGGCGGATCAGAGCAACAACAGTCGATCGATAACGCGCCTGAAGCGCCGACCAAAAGTAGTGGTACAGTCAGGTATCATGGTACCCATGGCAACATAACACCGACAGACACTCATATACCCCCAGTTACTACAGCACCTGATATATCCGTCGCAAAAACAGCGCAAGAGAACAATGCAGCCACGTTTATTCGTCAACAAACGGTTAAAGCGCCGGATAATTCCGGGCCACATACTAACCCTCCCCAAGGTCAAGCAACAAACACAAAGACGAAAGAACAGATGCTTGGAAAAGGCCATACCCCGCCAACGGATGGCCATACTAGCGTCACTCAAACCAGCTCTTCAAGCGAAAAAGATCCCCTGGGGGCACCTTCGCCAGCACAACACCATTCTGTCATATCGGGCGTTAAATCAGGTTCAATCACCGAAGACAAAGAGCTTACTAACGGGCTGCTTCACACTTCGGGTCAGCTCGATGTTATAACTCCTGACACAGGGCAAGATCGATTTACGGCTACCTCAATACAAGGCCAGCTTGGTACGCTGAGTATCAATAATCAGGGTCACTGGATCTACACCGCCGATAATTCTCAGCCTACGATCCAAGGCCTTAAAAGCGGTGAGTCACTCACCGACACATTGCTGGTGCACTCCGTTAATGGCACTGAACAAAAAATCACTGTGACGATTAACGGTACCGACGATAAAGCCGTGATTGCTGGCACAGCAACGGCCTCGCTCACTGAAGATAAAGAGGTTCATAATGGCCTACTTCGCGTTGATGGTGCGTTAACAATCACTGACGCAGACAACGGCGAAGCCCAGTTCCAAGCAACATCTTTGCAAGGCCAATTTGGTACCTTGTCGATTAATCAATTAGGTCATTGGATCTACACCGCAGACAACTCACAAAGTTCAATTCAAGGGCTAAAAAACGGTGAGTCACTCACCGACACATTACTGGTGCACTCCGTTGATGGCACTGAGCAAAAAATCACTGTCACCATTAACGGGACTGATGACAAAGCCGAAATCGCTGGCACCAGCACCGCCAGTCTCACGGAAGATAAAGAGATTCATAATGGCCTACTTCGCGTTGATGGTGCGCTGACTGTCACTGATGTTGATGCTGGAGAAAACCAATTCCAAGCAGAAGTATTGCAAGGCCAGTTCGGTACGCTGAGTATCAATAGTCTGGGTCATTGGACCTACACCGCTGATAATTCTCAGCCTACGATCCAAGGCCTTAAAAGCAGAGAGTCTCTCACCGACACGTTACTGGTGCACTCCGTTGATGGCACCGAGCAAAAAATCTCTGTCACGATTGATGGCACCGACGATAAAGCGGTGATAGGTGGTACTGCAACCGCGAGTCTTACCGAAGATAAAGAGGTTCATAGTGGGCAGCTACGTGTCGATGGGGCGCTGACGGTAACGGATGCGGATAGTGGTCAGGCACAATTTACCGCGACCTCATTACAAGGGCAGTTTGGTACTCTTTCAGTCAATGAATTAGGTCATTGGACTTACACTGCGGATAATTCACAAACGGCTATTCAAGGCTTAAAAACCGGTGAAGCCTTAACTGACACTCTAGTTGTTCACAGCGTCGATGGCACTGAACAGAAAATCACAGTGACGATTAACGGCACCGACGATAAAGCGGTGATTGCTGGCACAGCTACGGCTTCGCTCACTGAAGATAAAGACGTTCATAGTGGTCTACTTCGTGTTGATGGGGCGCTGACTATCACTGACGCCGATGCAGGCCAAAACCAATTCGCTGCTACCTCGTTGCAAGGTCAGTTTGGTACTCTTTCAATCAATGAATTAGGTCACTGGACTTACACTGCGGATAATTCACAAGCGACCATTCAAGGGTTAAAGAACGGAGAGTCAGTTACCGATACTCTAATTGTTCATAGTGTTGACGGCACTGAACAAAAAATCACTGTCACGATTGATGGCACCGACGATAAAGCCGTGATTGCTGGCACAGCCACGGCCTCGCTCACTGAAGATAAAGAGGTTCATAATGGCCTATTTCGCGTTGATGGGGCGCTGACGGTCACTGATGTTGATGCTGGAGAAAACCAATTCCAAGCAGGTGTATTGCAAGGCAAATTTGGCACCTTGTCGATTAACCAATTGGGTCATTGGACCTACACCGCAGACAATTCACAAGCGACCATTCAAGGGTTAAAAAACGGAGAGTCAGTTACCGATACTCTAATTGTTCATAGTGTTGACGGCACCGAGCAAAAGATCACTGTCACCATTAACGGCTCTAACGACTTACCCGTTATTTCAGGAGTATCCTCAGGAAACGTTATTGAACAGGGAGAAAATATTACTGGGAAAGCGAATGCAACTGGCACCCTTATTGCGACTGATCTTGACTCAACTGACAGTATTCAATGGGCGATTAGCCAACCTCAAGGTCAATTTGGTAATTTATCAATCGATCAGCAAGGAAACTGGCGTTATCAGTTAGATAATTCAACAGGTGGCACGACAGATAAGCTGGCTGCAGGTCAACAGCAACAAGAGACATTTTGGGTAACGGCAACCGACTCATCAGGAGTGGCTGTACCACATAAAGTTGTTGTTGATGTAACGGGGAGTAATGATAAGCCTATTGTCACTGCTTGGGCTCAACTAGCAGCCGGAACAGAAGACAAACCTGTCATAATTCAAATCGCAGATCTACTCAGACACGCAAGCGATATTGATACCACTGATACTCTGCGAGTCGAGAACTTGCAAGCCTCCCATGGCCACCTCATAAACAATAACGATGGCAGCTACACCTTCACTCCAGATAAGGATTTTAATGGTGAAGTTCGCTTGAGCTATAACGTAGTAGATGGGCAAGGTGACAATGTTAGTACCCAAGCCAAATTTGACCTAGCAGCATCTCCCGATAATGCAGTTATTACCGACGCCCAAACAAACCCGAACTTACGGGGTGTCACTGAAGATCGCGGCTATATCGATACTCACTATAAACTGAATTATAACGGCCAACTGAACATCCAAGACCCAGATGCCGGTGAAGCTAAATTTGATCCAAATATTGGCCCGCAAACCAACCAAGGTATTGGTTATGACACTAAGCTAGGCGGCCATGTGGTGCTAATGCAAAATGGTCATTACACCTACACCTTGGACAATCGAAATATTCAACACCTCGCAGAGGGAGAAGCGATAAAAGACTCGGTTGTTATTCGCTCAGCGGATGGCACCACTCATACCATTGAAATGACGGTTCACGGTACAAATGACAGACCCACGATTGCTGCACAGTCGCATACGGTTATTGAAGGTGGTGCCCTCATATATGGGCAAATGCGTGGGCAAGATATTGATACTGGCGCAACACTGCATTATTCAACCCCAAAAATTGATGGACTGATATTTAACACTGATGGCAGCTATAGCTTCGATCCGAGCAACTCAAGTTATCAATCCTTAGCATCTGGCGTCACTAAAACCCTTACCATCCCGGTCACTGTAACCGATGAGCATAATGCCAGCTCTACGCAAAACCTTACAATTAGTATTACTGGAGTTAATAATGCCGCTGTCATAGGTGGGGTTGATACGGGGGATGTCATCGAAGGTACTGCAGGTCGAGATATGTCCCCTGATTATGCTCAACCTGGTATGAGTCATTTAGGTAATAGTCCTCTTTATGCCAGTGGTGCGCTAACTATTACTGATGTTGATACAGATGAATCTGCATTTGATTCTCATGGCGTCGGATACAATTATGTCGGTAAATATGGCGATTTGTTACTGCGAGAAGATGGTACATGGTCCTATTATGCTGATGCTGGAAACATCCGTGGGAAAGGTGGCCATGCAACAAATAGGGGCACCGCAATTGATCATCTTGGCAAAGGAGAAACCCTGACTGATACTGTGACCGTTTATTCAAAAGATGGCACATCTCACGATATTGTCATCACCATTCATGGCAGTAATGATCGCCCCTATTGTTCGTCAGAAGTGCAACTGAATGCAGGCACTGAAGATACTCGCCAAACCATTACAGTCGCGCAACTGCTGCAAAACACGGTTGATGTAGATAACAATGATGCTGGGCTGCTGAGCATTGAGAACCTGCATGCCGACCACGGTTCCATTAAGCATAATCAAGACGGCAGTTTCACCTTTACACCAGAGAAAGATTATAACGGCCAAGTTCATTTCACCTATGACGTGAAAGATGCCCACGGTGGTATCACTCACACTGGTGCATCCACTAGCTTGACTGCTGTAGATGATCACACAGTATTTGCTGGCATAACCACAGATTTTGCTAAAGAAGATGTTGACCCTGGTGCCAACTCTTATGGCAACTTTGGTGGCAGCCGTTTTGCTGGTACCCAATGGCATCAACTAACGATTACGGATACAGACAGTAAGGTTGATCAAATCGACATTGAGTTTGGTGGGAAAACTGTTACTTGGCAAGTCGGGTCGCCTCTTGATATCCAAACCAATTATGGCAAGTTCGAACTAACAACATATTCCCATGGCCCGCACAAGGGCGAGCTAGTTTGGTTGTATAACGGTGATAATCGCAACCCATCGATTCAAGGTTTAAAAGAAGGGGAATCTTTACACGAAAGTATCACTTTAGTTGCGCCAGACGGCACCCGCCAAGCACTGTCTGTAGAGATAAAAGGCACAGAAGATCATGTAATTATTGATGCCCCCAATCATCTTGGCGATGTGATTGAGCATCAATCAACAGGCGCACAAGTCAGTGGTCAGCTACAGGCCCATGATAGTGATACTCATGATTCAGTGAGCTGGGCCATTACCCAAACTGCTGGCAAATATGGTGAATTTTCAGTTGATACCGATGGCCACTGGCACTACGTTGTCGATGAGTCAAAAGCAGGAGTATTAGGGCAAGGTGATGAATGGAACGAACACTTCACCATTGAGGCTATATCAACCGATGGGAGCCGAATCACCAAGACAGTGACTGTTGTTGTTCACGGTAGTAACGACGCGCCAACCGTTAAAAGCGGCCTAGTACTTAGCCAAGGCAGTGAAGACAAGCAGGTTATATTAACCCAACAGGATTTGTTAGCCCATGCCAGTGATAGTGACAGCAACGATCAAGGCTGGCTAAAAGCCACCCACTTAACAGTCGACCATGGGACAATCAGCACCAATGCCGATGGCAGCTTCACCTTTACCCCAGACAAAGACTACAACGGAGTTGTACACTTTAATTATGATGTCATGGATCGCCACGGAGGGGCTACGCAAACAGACGCAACGATCAATTTAGTTGCTGTCAATGATGCTTCAGTACTTGCGAGTGCGTTATCTAGCAACGAAGTGATTGAAGATCATCTTAGCCGTCCCGCTTCTCATACGTTAACTTCCTATTGGAAAAATCTTGATATTACTGACACCGATGGTCAAGCAGATGCACAAATTGTCAAAATTGAAGTTAATGGTGTAGAGCATAGCGTCCCCGCCAATTTTGCAATGACCTTACAGGGAGCTCACGGTTCATTTGTCACCACTCATGGCTTTGATGGGCATAATAAATGGAGTTATATCGCAGATAATAATCACACTGAAATTCAACAATTAAAAGATGGTCAAAGCCTCACCGATCACATGACATTAATCACCGCAGATGGCACGCGCATTCCTATTACAGCGACGATTAAAGGCACAGAGGATCACGTCATTATCGATACTCCTGATTCGTTAACAGCATCGATGGGCACTGCTATTGAAGATCAAATAACCTCCCTATCGGGCACATTACAGGTACACGATGTTGATAAAGATGATAGCGTGCATTTTCAAACGCAGAATTTAACAGGTAATTTTGGCAGTTTCAGTGTCGCTAAAGATGGTACTTGGCATTACCAATTAGATGCTACCAAAGCACAGCACTTAACGGCGGGACAAAATCAAACAGAAGGATTTGATATTGTAGCTATTTCAAGTGATGGCTCTAAAGCAACACAACATATTCAAATTAATGTACAAGGTAGCAACGACTCTGCGATCATCGCAGGTATCGATACTAGCAGTGTCACCGAAAATTCCGCCGGTAAAGATATGTCACCTGACTATGCGCAACCGGGGATGGCCCACCTAGACCGTAACCCTCTGTATGCCAGTGGCACATTAACTATTTCTGACTTGGATTCCGGCGAAGCAGCCTTCAACACTCACGGGATCGGTTTTACCTACTCGGGTAAATTCGGTGATCTATTGCTTCAAGAAAATGGTCAATGGACCTATTATGCTGATGCTGGCGGAGTGCGCATTAAAGGCGGCTACGCGTCCAACAGAGGCTCGACAATTGACCAGCTCGGTGAAGGCCAAACCCTAACTGATACTATTACGGTTTATTCAAAAGATGGCACCTCTCACGATATTGTCATTACGATTCATGGCAGTAATGACCGCCCCTATTGCTCATCCGAGGTCCTACTACAAAGTGGCAGTGAAGATACACGCCAAACGCTGACTACCGGTCAACTGTTGGCAAATACTGTCGATGTGGATGCCAATGACGCCGGTAAACTAACCATTGAAAACCTGCACGCCGACCATGGTTCGATATTAATTAATAGCGATGGCACCTTCACCTTTACCCCAGACAAAGACTACAACGGCGCGGTGCACTTTAACTATGACGTCAAAGACGCGCACGGTGGAATAACCCACACCAGCGCAAGTACGACTCTTGCGGCGGTGAATGATGCGGCCCTTATCAATGGTCAGTCACGAGCATCATCAAACGTCGATATCTTCGAAGATGCTGCAACGAGTCGTCTGACGGGGCAGTTAACACTGACTGATGTGGATAGCGGCGAAGCCAACTTTGTGCCACAAGCTCATTTACTGGGGCAATATGGTGAAATAAATATAGAAGCAGATGGCCACTGGGCATATAGCCTAAACAATAAGTTAGCCGCAACCAATGCCTTAAAGGCAGGCCAAATTGTCACCGATAGCTTTACCTTTAGTTCACCCGACGGCACAGCTAGCCATACCATCAACATTCAAGTTCACGGCCATGATGATCGCCCTAGCCTCAGCCTCAACGAAGGGGAAGCACAGCAGTCACTCGATCTCTTTGGCGGGCTTAATGCTACGGGCGTGAGCCAATTGCAATTTTCAACTGACGGTATCCACTTTTCTAATCGGGTGCCCGATGGTTTTATGCTTGCCAGAGATGGGCATACCTTGCAGGTCGACCCCGCCCACAATAGCTACAACCACTTAGCTAACGGCATTGCCTCAACCATTGACATTAAGTATCAGTTACAACAAAGCGCGGGCAGCAACCTACAAGCCTCGCAGCAGCAAGCACGAGTAGTTATCACTGGCACCAGCGACAAACCGATTATTCACAGCTTTAGCCCGCATTCGCCACAAAACAATGGCCCGGTTACAGGGAATCTACTCCAAGGCGCAACAGATGTGGATGATGGTGCACACTTAGAGCTTCATGATGTGCAGTATAAAGATCCTGTAACGCAGCACTACGTGACGGTTCAAGCGGGGCAAACTCACAACATTAGCGGTGTTGGGATGATTGCGATTTCAGCCAATGGCGACTACAGCTTTACTCCAAACAACTCTTTTAGTGGGCAAGTGCCTTCTCTTATCTATCGAGTAACAGACACGCACGGTGATTATGCGGATAATAGCCAGAACACCTTGAGTATTCATATAGATCCATACCAGCCTCCCATTATTGCACCGTTAACGGTAGCACTGGCAAATGATACCGGTAGCTCGGCTACAGATTTAGTCACTCAGGATGGGACGCTTAGCATCTCAGGCCAAACAGCGGGAATGCAGGTAGAGTATTCTATTGACGGCGGCAAAAATTGGAGTACTCAATTTTCGCCAATTGAAGGGGTGAATCAGCTACAGGTGAGACAGACTGATGGTGCTGGGCATGCTTCAGCAGCCAGCAGTCTTAGTTTCACCCTAGACACCCAATCACCTTCGCCACATATTAGTCTTGATCCTGTTACCGCCGATAACGTGCTTAATCAAACAGAGCTCAGTGCTAATCTAGCGGTCACTGGGACAGTGAGCAGCGAGGTCAATGTAGGAGATAAGGTTACCCTTACGCTGGGGGCACGCACATACACCGGTGCAGTTGATGCTAATCATCAATTCTCTATTGACGTTCCCGCCGACCAACTGGGCAGTCACACCAATATCATGGCATCAATCACTATAACCGATGAAGCCGGAAACAGTGCCACCGCGACAGATAACCATCACTACAGCATAGATACAGGCGCAAGCATTCGGGTTAACCCCATTTCCGGCGACAATATTATTGAAGCGAGTGAACACCACCAAACCATTGATATAACCGGTACTGTGTCTGGGGTTGAAGATGGACAAACAGTTACAGTCTCCATTGGCGGTCATCACTACCAAGCTGCAGTGGCTCATGGTGCTTGGAGTACTTCTTTAACTGCAGCAGAGGTGCAGGCTCTGCCGGGAGGCACCGTTGATATTACCGCGTCAGTTCAGGATCTTGCGGGTAATCTAGCATCAATACACAGTCCGCTTTTTGTTGGTGATAGCGCTAATCCTGTACCGAGCTTGAGCTTTAAAGCACCACCCACACCTACGGGCGGTGGCAGTATTGGCTCGCACATATCTGGCGATTTGGTTGTACCACCGTTAATACAACAACTCACCCCTCATTTACCCAGTGGTGGTTGGGCGATTAGTGATGGAAAAGGTCATACCTCTACTAGCCTACACGGCCAATATGGCACCTTAACTATCGACCCAGATACTGGTCACGTTGACTATGTTTATAGCCAAGCGCCAGCTCCTGGCAATAAAGCAGCAGGAGGCACCCATTGGGCAGGGCAAACAGTATCAGAAGAGCATCATGATGTGTTTCAAGTTGTTTATCACGATGTACATGCATCAAATGTGGATGTTAAAGTGAATCTGGATGTGACCTATGTTCATGGCCATAGTGGTCACAATCAAACCTCTACTCATCTTGTTGCTATGACCGTCACACCTGACACTTCGGTGGCTCCGCCACCGGCTGCTGAGATGCACGACGCACCGGACGACATACAGGCTTTTAGCGCCAGCATCACAGAAGATGAATCATCATTTGACCATGTAGTATCAGATATTGGCGCTGCCGATGAAACGCCTCCCGCTCAGCCGTCACATACAACTCCGATTAGTCCTTCAGAAGCAAGTTCACCCATCGATCACTATTTACAAATGGTTGGTATAAGTCAGACGGATATTACGCCAGCATCTGAGACACCATTGGCCACTGATTTACCTGATATGGCAGCAACACAGATTAACCAAGATGCAGAGATGTTTGATACCCAGCCTGCAGACGCGTTTGAAAACCCCTTGCAGGATGAACACCAGCATAAACTTGATGATGCCACGATGGGTGAGCAGCCGGTCGACCACTTAGATAACCAAGTCAACGATGACGAGCTGATGCACTCCGCACTCCACAATATGCACAATCAATGGTAATAAAACAGCCCCATGAGCAAATAAAGCTTGGTTAAGATCCACTCGATACACTGCAAATTTATGGCGGCAGAACGAGTTCGCAAAGCTATCTCAATTATTAATAAGCGATCTTGGCTATGTTTTGTTCGCTGACATTTGCCAATGTAATACAAAGCTTGTGTGATCTATGTCACACGACTACAATCGCGCCTCCTTAATTACCTCCCTCCCTCGGAGTAACGTACGTGACCGAAAAGTTGGCGAATCCAGCCCCATTAGGCCTTATGGGCTTTGGCATGACCACTATCTTACTAAATATCCACAATGCAGGTTTTTTTCCTATTAGCGCCATGATCCTGGCCATGGGGCTCTGTTACGGCGGTTTAGCTCAAATCATCGCCGGCATCATGGAATACAAACGCGGTAACACCTTTGGCGTTACTGCCTTTATCTCTTACGGTACTTTTTGGTGGAGTTTGGTACTACTTCTGGTCTTGCCTGAAATGGGTATCGCTGAAGCAACGCCCCAAGCCTACATGGGATTTTACCTGCTGATGTGGGGCATATTTACCCTGTTTATGTTGGCAGGCACAGTCAAATTTCCACGGGTTAAACAGTTTGTCTTTGCATCATTAACGCTGCTGTTCTTCTTGTTGGCGCTCCGCGATTTCACCGGCAGCGCCGTGATAGGCACGATTGCTGGCTACGAAGGTATTTTATGTGGCGCTAGCGCAATCTATCTGGCAATGGCGACCGTGATCAATGAGCAATATGGACGCACAGTATTACCTATTGGCGAGCACAAGCTCAGCGCGCCAATCCAGTTGAAAGTGGCCGCATAAAAGCTGCTAAGTCAATCCAAAAGGCATCTTATCGGTGCCTGTTTGGATCCTTATATCAAACGTCTTATATCGAGCGAATAATCCCGCCCTCAACTCTTAGTGCACTGCCATTAACCGCACCATTCCCAGCAACAAAAACGGCAGCATCGGCCACCTCTTCAATGGTAATAAACCGCTGGATCAACGAGTTCGGCTCATGTTCCTGGAAGTAGTTTTCCACCAGTTCATCTAGTGGCCTGCCCTCCTCTTTTGCTAGACCTGCAAAGTACTCCTCTACCCCAGCCGTCCAGGTTGGCCCCGGCAATAGCGTGTTGACGGTAACGTTGGTCCCTTTAGTCAACTCTGCAAGTCCACGTGATAAGCCTGTCAGCGCCGTCTTACTCACGGAATAATGGATCATCTGCGGTAACGGTTTATAGCCAGCTTCGCTTGCCACATTGATGATCCCACCACTGTCGCGCGCCAACATACCTGGCATCAGCGCCCGGCAAAGACGCACAACGCTAAGCACATTGGTCTGGTAGTAACGCAGCCACTCATCGTCATCAATGGCAAAAAAATCCGCCACACTAAAAATACCGGCATTATTCACTAAATATTCAACATCATCTAAATGAGATAGTTGCTGTAACACCTCGTCACATGCATTCGCGCTACTAAGATCACCAGCTACGCTCGCATAGCCCTTAATGTCCAAGCAAACCTGTGCGGCCTGTTGTGCATCTCGGCCATGCACAATGACGCGGCAACCCTTGTCAGCAAAGGATTGCGCGATCGCCAACCCTATCCCTTTTGTTGAACCGGTTACCAAAACCACTTTGTTATCTAAGTTGGCCATGCTGATATTCTCCAATGAGCGGGATTATTGAAAAGTACGCGTACTGCCATAAGCGTAATCCAAATATCCCTAAGCAAAGACTATTTCGATAACCACTGACAACCGTTAGTGCGCGATTATTCTTACGACACCAAACAAGCGTCAACAGTCCTGTTAATCAAAGAGATAAAACAGGAGAAAAGCACAGCATGTGCTTTACCTATCTTTACAGTGTTTTACCCCTATTTACCGAGAATCAGCGTAAATTAATCACTCCCAGATATACGATGAATTAAAGCCCTTCGCCATTCAGCATGGCGCGGTCTAAGATATTAATCACTCGATTAACAAGGAAACGCTCCATGGTTGGACGACCAAGTGAAGATAGCCGCGTTCGACAGCGGCTAATTGATGCTGCGGCGCAACTATTTACGTCGCTGCCTTACGAAAAAGTCAGCACTCGTGCCATCGCGACCCGAGCAGACTCCAACATAGGTATGATCCGCTACTATTTTGCTAACAAAGCAGGCTTATTCGAAGCTGTCTGTCGCCAGTTCATCGATCAGATGACGGCACAGTTGGAACGGTTTGTGAATAATAGTAGCGTCGATGGGCTGGGCGATATTATCAGCGGCTATTACGAAACGATGGCGCCGCTGCCGGCGTTTCCGAAACTGGTGCAGCGGGCAATGTCATTGCCGGAAAATGATCCTTCCCGACAGATCATCCAGCGCCTGTTTACCCATATCAACGACACCTTCGACCGGAAGATAGATGCCAGCATGAGTAAAGCGGATCTTAAGCCAGATCTTGATCCTAAACTGATCCGTATGTCCCTTATCAGTCTGATGGTATTTCCATTCCTAATGCCACCGGCCATCATGCAGATGCAGGGCATCAAGTTAGATACTAATTTCCTACAACGTTTAGCGAAACATAATAAGGAACTGTTAAAACATGGGCTTTCAGCTTAACTCCCTCACGCCGAAAAAGCGCCTATTTGTCTACGGTGTGGGGGCTGGTTTACTGGCTCTTATTGTCATCATCGCGCTAAAAGGCAAACCAGCACTTTCACCTTCCACAGAGAACGCTGCGGCAGTCGACATACTGGTCGTCAAACAACAGCTGATTGCGCCAACCATTGAGGGCTTCGGCCGTGTCGAGCCGAAGCAGATATGGCAAGCAGTTGCCGAAGTGAGCGGCCGTGTGGTTTACCGCAACCCAGACATGTATAAGGGCAAAACCCTACCAGCAGGTAGCACGCTGCTGCGTATCGACCGCACTGATTATGAGATCAGCCTGGCAGAGGCCGAAGCTGACCATCGCGCCATTGAAGTACAACTCGAAGGGAAAACCTTAGAACGGCAAAACTTAGCGCTGTCTTTGCAAATCGAGCATGATCGTCTGGCGCTGTCCAAACAAGAGCTTACCCGGAAAAAACAGCTAAAGAATAAAAACCTAGTGTCCCAGTCTGAGCTGGATCTTGAAGCGCAAAACCTACTGCAACAGCAGCAAAAGGTGCAAGAACTGGAAAACCAGTTAAAGCTGATGCCTAACGAAGAGGAACTGTTGCAAGCACAACTCCGCCAAGCCAGCGCCAGAGTTGATGATGCCAAACGCAAACTGGATAAAACCGAGGTAGTACTGCCCTTTCGAGGCAGAATCGCAGAAGTTGACGTCGAATTGGACCAAGTTGTTAATAGTCAGCAAGTGATGGTCAGCGCCCATGGTATGCAACTGATGAACGTGAATGCGCAAGTATCCATTCACGATATGCGAACGCTGGTACGGAGTTTGAACTTCAAGCCACTGGACAATGGCATGCCACAAGTCTCTGAACTGGGAATGACTGCCGAGCTAATCCTGGAAGGATTCGATTTTAACTATCGCTGGCCCGCCAGCGTTGACCGGATCAGTGACACGGTTGATCCCAGCCAAGCCACCGTCGGTATCTTTCTGGAAGTTGAACAAAACTGGCAAGAGATTGAGCCCGCTGTTAAACCGCCGCTAGTCAACGGTATGTTTCTCCGTGCGGAAATTAAGGGCAAGCCTAAAGCGCATTGGCTATTACCACTGAAAGCACTGCACGGTAATCAGATATATCTGCTGGATAACAATGATCAGTTACAGATCATTCCAGCGAAAATGCTGTTCTTCAACGGCCAATCAGTGGCCATTACCGCCGAACTTTCGCCGGGTAATCGTGTGATAACCACAGATCTAATGCCCGCGGTGGCTGGCATGGCACTGAAAGTAATCAACACCGAGGTTCAGCCGTGATCAACTATTTTACGCGGCACCCAACCGCAGCCAACCTATTGATGTTATCGATGATTTTGGTTGGCTTAATGGTGATCCCAACGATCAAGCGGGAGACCTTTCCAGAATTCGAATCTGATTTTGTGCAAGCACAGATAGTGCAACCGGGTGCGGCGCCTCAGGACGCCGAAGAAAACCTGTGTCAGCGAATGGAAGATGCCGTTGATGGCCTATCAGATATCGAAGAAGTGCGTTGTGAAGCCGTGGAAGGGATGGCCACCCTGACCCTAAAGCTCAATAGCGGCACAGATATCAGCCGCATGTTGCTCGATGTACAGACTCAGATTAATGCGGTGAAAGACTTTCCCGATGAAGCTGAGCCACCGGTCGTCACCGAGTTGTCCCGTACCAAACCGGTCATGGATGTCGCTCTAGTCGCCGATCTACCAGCGTCGGAGCTAAAGGCTTATGCCGAACAACTGAAGCGCCGCATCAAACTTGAAGCGGGCGTTAAACTGGTCACCATCAATGGCTTCTCTGATCATCAAATATTGGTGGAACTGTCGCTGACAGATATACGTCGTCTCGGCTTATCAGTCGGTGATATTGCCGACAAATTACGTCGGCAAAACGTGCGCCTGCCCTCCGGCACCATCGAGACCCACGACAAGAACCTGCTGATCCGTTTTGATGAACAAAAGGTCACCCCTGCGGCATTGGCAGAAACAGTGATCAGTTCAAATACCGATGGCGGTATCGTCAGGCTCGGCGATGTTGCCGTGCTCACTGATCGCTTTGAGCTGGACGAAGAGCATGTGCTGTTTGATGGCAAACCGGCCGCCATCTTGTCCATCAGTAAAAACAAAGAGGAGGACGTACTCAAAGTCAAAGAAGACTTGCTGCGACTGCTTGATGAGATACGCCCTAACCTGCCCGCAGGTGTGACGTTACAAACCACCAACGACATGTCTTCACTGGTCTCAGATCGTCTGAGTATGATGATCAAAAACGGTTTGCAGGGGGTGTTCCTCGTTTTCCTAACCATGTGGCTGTTCTTCAGTCTTCGCTACTCATTTTGGGTCGCCATGGGCTTACCCGTTGCCTTCTTAGCGGCCGTAGCGATGATGCCATTGTTTGGCCTGTCGATTAACGTGATGACGCTGGTCGCTTTTCTCATGGCGATCGGCATCATGATGGATGATGCCATTGTGATAGCGGAGTCAATCGCTTCCCATGTAGAACGCGGTATGGAGCGTTCTGAAGCCATTGTTGCAGGCGTTAAAAAGGTTGCACCGGGCGTGCTGTCATCGTTTTTAACCACGGTATTTATCTTCTCATCTCTGCTGTTTCTTGATGGTCAGATGGGCAATGTTCTAAAAGTCGTTCCCTTAACACTGCTACTGATCCTGACAATCAGTTTATTGGAAGCGTTTTTGATCCTGCCTAATCACCTGTCCCATGCGCTCAGCAAAAACAGTGACGGCGATGCGCCAAGAGGGATCCGCGCTTGGTTCCATCAGCACTTTGAAGCGTTTAGAAACAACCAGTTGGTCAACGCCGTTGAGTGGGTTGTTAAATGGCGCTACGGCTTCTTGGGCGCGATCATCGCCCTATTTTTACTCTCGCTCTCCTTGGTGGCTGGCGGCGCGGTGAAATTTATCGGGTTTCCAGAACTTGATGGCGATATCGTCGAAGCGCGCGTGGTACTGCCACCCGGTGCAACGCTGATGGAAACAAAAACAGTGGTCGAAAAGATCGTCGCGGCAGCAGAAAAAGTAGATGAACGCTTTTCTGCCGAGGAAGTGGACCAAAGCTATGTGCAACACCTGACTGAAAAATTCAATTTCAATAACGATGCGAAAGAGAAAGGCCCACATGTCGCCACCGTCCGCTTGGATCTGCTAAGCGCGGAACTACGCCACGGATCAATACACGAGTTCATTCGCCAATGGCGTGAAGAAACCGGCGAGTTAGCCGCCCCCTTGTCTATGGTATTTAAACAACCAGAGATGGGGCCCGCGGGGCGCGCCATCGAAATTCGCATACGGCATGACGATCTATATCTGCTTAAGCAGGTCTCCACCGAGGTCCAACAATACCTATCGAATTTTCAGGGAGTTTACGGTTTGCTCGATACCATGCGCCCCGGTAAAGAGGAAATATTAGTCACCTTGCGTCCCGGTGCAGAGGTGTATGGTATCGATGGTCAGATGCTCGCCAGCCAGCTGCGCGGCGCCTATTTCCATCAAACCGCTGATGAGATCCAAGTGGGGCCGGAAAATATCCAGATCGACGTTAAGCTGGCCAAAGCTGATGCGGCTAAGCTAAGCAACCTTCTCAACTTTCCTATTAATGTCGGCGACAAACAGGTGCCACTTGCTTCACTGGCCGAGATAGCCTTTCAACGCGGGTTTGTCCGTATTGAACGGATAGATGGCCTGCGAACAATCAGTGTGCTGGGCGATGTCGATGTCAGCCAGGCCAACACCAACGAGGTACTGCAGCTGTTCCGCAACGAGCTGATGCCACAACTGCTGGCGAAGCATCCAGGACTGCGTATAGAGTTCGAAGGAGAAGTTAAAGAAAGCGCCAAGACCGGAAGCTCCATGGGCAAAGGCTTTTTGCTCGGTCTCTTTGGCGTCTTTGCGATATTAAGCCTGCAGTTCAAAAGCTATTTGGAACCGGTCACCGTCATGGTTGCGATCCCTTTAGCTTTAATTGGTGTGCTTTGGGGGCACCTGCTACTCGGCTATAGCTTGTCTATGCCATCAGTGATGGGCTTTGTATCACTGGCAGGGATAGTGGTGAACGACTCTATCCTGCTGGTGCAATACATTCGTCATCACGTCGAAGAGGGGGATAGCGTGCATGAAGCCGTGGTACAAGCCAGTCGTGAGCGTTTTCGCGCGGTCTTTATCACCTCGATGACCACTGCCGCAGGGATGTTGCCACTGATGCTGGAGACGAGCTTGCAAGCGCAAGTGCTCAAGCCCCTAGTGATATCTGTGGTCTTTGGCATCTTCGCTTCAACAGTACTGGTATTGTTTATGGTGCCGGCCTTTTATTCAGTATTGGATGACTTTGGCAAAGTGAGCTTTGCTAAAAAGAAAGAAACACCATAACTACCTTTTTCACCACAAAGCTCAGTCTCTGTTCGCATAGAGACTGAGCTTTTATCACTGAGTAATTCAATACAATCATACAGCTAGTAAACACCACCTGTATCCTCACGATCCTTTGTGCAACTTTTAACCGTTAGCGCAGTCTATTACAGCTATGAAAAGACGTACCTTCATAAAATCTGTTGCTGGTTCCCTATCAGCCATCGCCCTTAATACACCACTGAACGCCATGGCATCAGGATCTCAGGAACAGCCCAAATACGCTCCGCTAAAACTGCATAACCTTCATACAGGTGAACGACTTGCTATCGCCTATGCTGACGGTACAGGCTATAACGCTGATGCACTGGCGCAAATCGCACACCTACTGCGAGACAGAAGAACCAAAGAAGTGCATCCCATCGATGTCAGAGTGTTAGATTTTCTTTCATCGATTTCTCAACAAATAGGTACAGAGAAAGAGATCGGCATCATCTCCGGTTACCGTTCACCCAAAAGCAATGCCAAGTTGGCAAACAGTAGCAATGGTGTCGCAAAACGCAGTCTACATATGCAGGGGAAAGCTATCGATTTTCGGGTCAATGAGGTCAAACTTAGTCAACTCAGAGATATCGCATGGCAATGCCAATCTGGCGGGGTTGGCTATTACCCCAAAGATCAATTTATCCATATCGATTGCGGAAGAACACGCTTTTGGGGATGGCATCCTAGCTGATAAGCTATGGTAATAGTTAACCATTATCAGAAAGAAGCATTGCATCATGATCAAACAGATATGGAATATCGCTGCCCTTTTTTTTCTCATGAGTCTTTCTGTCCACGCCAATAGCATTCCCGATAAAATTGCCAATGTATTGCACCAGTCACCACCAAAACAGATCACACAGATCCGCGAAATGGGATCGCTGTTTTCGATACTGGTTCAAGTTTATGATGCACGGCTATATCGGCCAATCTGGATCGATGACTCGGCGAAACTAACCGCTAACGGAAAACGACTATTAAGCCGCCTCAATGAAGCCCAAAGTGACGGACTAAATCCTGAACACTATTTGCTCGACAAGCTAAATACGCTAGCAAAAGAAACCCCATCATCAGATCCTATTGTTTTAGAGCTGTTATTAACCCTTTCAACAATGCAGTTTACCGAAGACCTGCGTAACGGCAGGCTCACACCAGGTGACCTGCAGATGGGTTTACCCATATTGGATAACCCAGTCGATCATCAGGCTTTCTTTGCCGCGGCCGCAAACGGAGAAGATCCGGTCAAACTAATAGACGCTTATGCCCCGCAAATACATATCTATCAGGCGATGCGGCGCTTGATGCATGAATGGCAAGGTATCTTGCATGAAGGTGAATTAACGGCCTTACAACTGAGCAAAACCTTAAACCCAGAAGACCCTTTACCTGCCAACTTTGCTGCAGGGATCTTAGATAGACTGGCGCTCTATCGTCTTCCAGCACCACAAAGCAGTGATATTTACTCAACCGCGTGGGTCGATGCCATCAAAGCGTTGCAAAAAGTGCATGGTCTCACCATAGACGGTGTCGTAGGAAAGCAGACGCTGACAGCCCTCAATATGAGCTGGGACGCACGAATTGGTAAAATGATTGCCAGTATGGAACGGTTGCGCTGGCTACCTGCACATATACCTCAACAACGCTTTATCATTGTTAATGTGCCCGAGTTTAAACTGAGGGCTTTCAACGGTGCACTCTCTGATCCTGAGTTAAAGATGCCCGTGGTCGTCGGGAAGAGCTACAGCCGTTATCGCACCCCGATATTTAGAGAAGTAATGAAGTATGTCGTGTTCACCCCATATTGGAACATCCCGAACAGTATCCTCCACCGCAGTATTGTCCCAGCAATTGATGGACCTGAATATTTTTCCAAACACTATTACGAGATGATCGAGCACTTTAGCTGGACGGCCAAAGTTCATCCGCCAACACCAGAAAACATTGAAAAGCTCAAGAATGGCAAACTACTTTTGCGCCAAACTCCCGGCGCGCACAACGCATTAGGCGAAGCCAAATTTATCTTTCCGAATGCTAACCACATCTATCTACATGGCACACCAGCGCATTCACTTTTCCAGCAAAGTGTTCGCGCATTCAGTCATGGCTGCATCCGCGTTGAAAACGTCCCTAAACTGGCGACTTGGATATTTCAGGAACAAGGCTGGGACAGAAACAAGGTGGACGAAGTCATTGCAAGCAAGCAACCAAAGCAGGTTAATCTAGAAAACGAAGTATTGGTCGCCATCTTGTATCAAACTGCGGTCATCGACTCGTCTGGCGATATTTTCTTGTTTGACGATATTTATGGCCATGACGAACACATGCTGAGACGACTACAACAGTTGTAACTAGCAACGACGCACGACGTGCTGCTGAAATCAAATTGGAATGACACGAACAATGAGTGAAGTACCATCACAAAATGAGGAGCCTATTGGCAGCTTTCAATTAGCCCTTTTGGCTTTGTCATTCTATGTCTTACTCGCGTTGATCATTCAAAGTCTATTCGAACTACCAGCAGAAGTTGTCGATATTCTCGATATCGCCGACAACGCTATCTGCCTGATTTTTATGACGGATTTCTTTATTAGATGGTACCGTGCTGATAACCGAAAACAGTTTATGAAATGGGGTTGGATAGATTTTATTTCCAGTATCCCAATGATCGATCCGCTCCGCTATGCCCGCGTCGTACGCATCGTCAGGGTGATGCGTATTCTGCGAGCAGTACGTTCAACAAAAGTACTCATCAGCTACGCCATGCGTCATAAAACAGAGAGTTCTTTTACTCTCGTTTGTACCGTGTCACTGCTGATGATTATCTTTGCTGCAATCGCCATCTTACAACTGGAACAGGGAGTTGAGGGGGCAAATGTAGAAACCGGTGCGGATGCGTTGTGGTGGTCGTTTGTGACGATAACAACGGTGGGTTACGGTGACTATTACCCTGTCTCTATCGGTGGGCGTATTATCGCCGCTATGTTGATGGTCGCGGGTGTTGGACTGTTCGGTACCTTTACCGGTTTTGTTGCATCCTGGCTACTGGAGGAGGATGAGGAGCGCAAGGATCAGCATGCCATTACAAATCTGCGTGATGACATCAAGACACTCCAAGTACAGCTAAACGAACTGCAAGCAGTGATTGCTCAGCAAAATAATAACGCAACATCAGCATCCGCGTCGTCGCCTAAAAGTGATGAAACAAAAATGTCGTAAAATTGCCACGAAGACATCATCATCTCGACGTTAATCTGGGGGTATTAGTAGCTACAGAACTCTCCTTTGAAAAAGTTAAAAAGCTATCAATACGAGCGCTATGCACTGCTGTGCCAAGCGTCCTACCCGACAGACTTTGATCACACCGCTTACGGGTTCAATACTGAAGGCCACTGCCTTATCCGCGATTTAAGTGGTCAAGTATCAATTCGGGTCATGTGGGGAGAAAAAAGAGAAGTTGTCGTGGTGTTCAGAGGGACTTACCACTTAACCGATTGGCTAACTAATCTGGCACTATTTCCAGTAAAACGAACATATCCAGGTGCAAGCTATCGCGTCCACTGGGGCTACTCTCGATTACTGGAGCAACCCAGTCCGTTGGCAAAATATGCCACCGAACCTTCCCTATTGCCGCCGACGCCACCCGGCTCTCAAATCGTGCCTCGGGATCACGCAGAAAAAGAGCGGAACGTCAGCGTATATGAACGGCTCCAACAAGTTCTTGAACCGCTCATTGCTGACGGTAAACGGATTACACTCACCGGGCACTCCTCTGGTGGCTCTATGGCCATCTTGGCCGCAGATAGATTAGAAAGACGCTATCCAACCAAGGTAAAACGAGTGATCACGTTCGGTCAGCCCGGCACGGGCACATGGAGCTTCAAAAAGCAGTACTTATTGCATAAACGTACGTACAGGATCTGCTGTGATATCGATATTGTGACTTTTTTACCGCCTATTCCCGGACTTTACTGGCATGTTGGGCGGATGCTATGGCTGCATAACGATAAGATTTACGAAAATGTCTCTGAGCACTTTCGCCTGGTCAAAAGCTTAACCAGCTGGCTCATGATGCCAATCAGTTACCATGACATGGGGAAATATATTCGTAGAAAAGATTTTTTTGATAAGCACTAAGCCGATGGCAGCTTATCGACAGAGGCATTGCCAAATTCAGGGAGTAACACACATTTGCCCTCCCCGAGTGACAAGCATACTCAGTTTATGCGGACGAGTTGTGCGCCGAGCAGGTGTGGCATCAAATAGGTATCGGTTCTAGCAGACATCACCGTCCAGTTACCCATACTATTTTTTTCAAAATAAGCGGATTTTACTCGTGCGGTATCAGCTTTAGCCAACGTCAATGCGCTACCATGGAATTCATACTCACCAGACAGCTTTAAACTCGCACAGTTAATCTGTACACGATCCATGCTTAGCTGTTGAATTGTTGCTGGGTAGTGATTGCCATCAAGCAAAGTGATCTGCCACTCGCCTTTCAGGCCAAGATCCAGCGGCTGGGTTGCGCAACCGCTCGTCAATACTGCTATAAGAGCCGAGAATACTACTACTCGCCAATACGTCATAGCTACTTCACCTATTTGTTATTTTCTTGTTACAAAACGCTTAATTTTTACGCATCTTATAGCAAGCTAATATTAAATAGAATGCCTCAAAACAACCATTTGACGACGTTCTCCATAACAACATGATAAACAAACTAATTTAGTTAAATCTATTTTTGGTGTCAGGATTTTTTACACTTTTAATTCAATAAGTTACAAGCGCACAAGTAACTAATCCTCCTACCAGCCAAACAACTAGATTAAGCCCTCCCAGCCTCATTTAACCTATCTAACCACCAAAAATCAGCCGCCGTAACAGATGTCAAAAGAGTAGTGTTAATTGAGAGTGAATTGATCCGTACGCTAACGAATTCGACGGTAGAAGCTAGATAACACAAAGCCAGCTATTTCGGTGAAACGAAGAAACGATGCTCAAGCACCTTAGTAAAGAGTGTGTGACTGAGATGAAAATGGGTAACCACAGCTGTAACAGAGAGAACCCATGAGCAACCAGAAAAAAAGGGCACCTTAGATAGTGCCCTTGTATCGCGATAAGTTAGCCTATCATCGAGTACTATTCACTTACTTCCGGCAGCCCTTTTAGCGAGCGCAAAAACAAGCCTACGCCACCAACGGACAACACTAAGATCACAATGAGATCGAATGAGGTCATAGTACGCATGCTGAAGTTTATCGAGGAGATCACGCCAAAGATAAGCGCCACCAGTGAGCCGATGGTGAGGATCCAACCAAGGATATTTTTGCTGTTGTAAAAAATAAGCCCAATACCAAAGATAAACGGGATCATCACCATACCGCTGGTGATCCCCCAGCCTGAGCCAAAGGAGTATAGAGAGGTACGCATACCAAAGCTGGAACGCACTGTAATGGCATTAAACAGCATATAAAAACCGCCACACATCATTACCAAGCCAATAAAGAATTGCCCCACCCCACCGCTGGTTCCGCCTGCTCCGCGCATCGCTTCTTCTCCTGAATTCTGTTTATTCATTTTGATTTACTGCTACCTTCAATCAACTCTCACCCGCCCATATCAATAGCAGGCTATATTAGGCGAACTTTTGCCACAAACGCTCAAACTGTTCCAGATAGGAAGCACATAGCGTTTCACTGTCCGTCACCAAAATGTTCTCTTCGTTCTTATCTGTCGCGCTGCGGGTCCAGTTAAAACTGCCGTTAAGCAAGGTTCCGCGGTCAAATAGCGCAAATTTGTGGTGCATATGATATTCAGTGCGATCCATACGTAACGGCACGCCCTGTCTAGCTAACCGGTCGACATCACTGCCACTGTCGTTGGCTTTGTCATTATCCGTGATGATCCGCACCTGCACGCCGCGATCATGGGCTTTCTTAATCGCAGCACTGAGGCGGTCATCTGAGATAGTAAAGACACAGATATCAATGTTGCGCTTGGCTTGATGACAAAGGTCAACGATCTTCTTCATGCAAGCCGTGCCTGGGCTGAAATACGCTCCCGAGGTGATCGCTTGTTTGCGCGTGGCCTGATCAAGGGTTTTCACCACCCGCTCCAGCCAACCAAGCGCCGACAACGCTTCAGCAGCATTATCATCTCCACTAGCCGTAGCAATTTTGTCACGGGCAATAGCAAACGCTCTGTTGCGAATAAAGCTCACTTTATCTGTGCTTAATGGTCGAGCAAGCTCCTTCAGCTCCGCCCGCTCACTGTCACTGAGCTTAAGATCATCGAAGCTATCAATCAGTTGTTTTTCTAATACGCTTAACTCACTCATCATGCATCCTCTGCACTCTGCTTACCGCCTTTAAGCGCGGCTAACTCATGCTCCAACTTGCCAATATTACGCAACAAGATCTGGATCTGATCGTTATCATCTGGCGCCAACGAGTGGGCGATAATTTGCAAGCTCTGAGTTAGCGTCGCCAGCTGATTTTCTAACCCAGGAATGGGCTGATTCACCACTTCAACACGGGATAACGCTTTTGCGAACACCTTCGACAACGTCAGAAAAGCGCGGGCCGACTTATTGAACTTGGCACGAGATGCCGAATGCTGTGCTTCAACCACTTCAATATGACGATCACTAGCCGCTTGTTGTGCCTGAGACAGCTCTTTTGACAACTGAACGATCGCTTGTGAGGTTTGCTCGCTACCGCTATCCGCAACTTCCGGCTTATTGACCATCAGTTCTGCCGCGCCTTTTACGCTGCTAACTAAGTCGTGCAGTTGTCCAACCACCTGCATGCCAGTATCGGCATCGTCGCCGCCCATCGCTTTACTACGGGCAAAGTCGGCCTTGATCTGCTGCCAACGAGCCGCTTCTGCATCGGTATGTGTGCCGCGCATCTCACCCAGTTTTAATAGGTTCTCTTCCGCCCCGCCGGTAAGTAGTTGTGCCTCTCCGAGATAATGATCAGCAATCACCTGCTTTAGCTCGGCGTCGTTCATCACCGCCGAGATCTTCTCCGCCATCTTGTTCATGTTGCGGTATGAACCCTGCAACTTAAACGCGGGCTCGGTACGGTATTTTTCCGCCTGGGAGGCACTAACGATGTACTGCTTGTTCACTTTCAGCAGCACATCACGCACCACCATCAATTTACGCAGCACATCCAGGATCTCATTAACCTCGGCGCCACTATAACTATGGCTAAGGTCATTGGTATTGATGGTGTCGGTTTCCACCATTTTGGCAAAACGATACAGATCCTGCATATCTCGGGTTGCTAGCGGTTGCAGCACCTGATTCGAGGTCAGACTGTTTTCGATATAGCTCAGTGCAAACGGCGCTTCCATGCCGCCAAGCACCTCACCTAAGTTGTAGATATCGGCACGGTTCGCCAACATGTCGGGGATCTTAAACACTTCGCCGGATTCAGTGTATGGGTTGCCCGCCATCACCACACAGAATTTCTTGCCGCGCATATCGTAGGTTTTTGATTCGTTACGCCATACCCCCTCAATACGACGGGTGCCGTCACACAAGGAGATAAATTTCTGCAAGAACTCGGGGTGGGTATGCTGAATATCATCAAGATACAGCATCACGTTATTGCCCATCTCCAGCGCCAGGTTGAGCTTTTCCAGCTCCTGCTTCGCGGTAGCGTTGGGCGCTTGCGTGGGATCCAATGAATCCACTTCATGCCCCAGCGACGGACAGTTAATCTTCATAAAGATCAAACCCAGCCGGTTCGCCACATACTCCATCAACGTGGTTTTACCGTAACCGGGCGGCGAGATCATCATCAACAAGCCCATTAAGTCGGTGCGCTTGTTTTCGCCCACGGTGCCCATCTGTTTCGCCAAGTTATCGCCAATAATTGGTAGGTAAACTTGATTAATCAGCTGGTTACGAACAAATGAACTGAGTGGTCGCGAAACAAATTCATGCAGCTTTAATTGTTTACGACGATCGCTGATCACCTGCTGTCGCGTATTGAGGTACTCATGATAGGCCGGCACAAACTGATCTCTGTGCTGCTGATAGTTGGTCAGGAAGCTATCCAAGCGCAACTGCAGTGACTGACTGTCAATGCGGCTATGTTCACCCAAGAGGCCATCCACACTGAAATTAAGATCCGCTTCGCTGTGACGACGGGAAACTCTCTCTTCGGCGTTAATGATCGCCACGGCTTCAGGAACATAGGCGGCTAATGCCTCCGCTGTATCCGCGGCGCCTGCTTTCTTACTCGCTAACATCGCGGTTAACCAGCTGTGGGTTAACGCCCAGCGCTCCCCCGCTTTGCCAACCAACTGCTGCAATGCTTCTTCAAATGTGCGCAGCGCTTTGCCAGCTTTAAGAGACTGCTTTAGCTCATCTGCCAACTGACGGGCGTACTTACTGGTTTCAAACTCCACCCTGTCGTTGGCCAGCTCACGCACCAAATAGCTCACCGCACGTTGGCAGTCGCTCTGGCTGACCGGAATGGTATGCAATTCAAGATAGGTATTCAGCTGACTCAGCAGCTCCTGCTCCAGTAAAACGAGTGCTTCGCCACTGGCAAACAGGGTTTGCATAGTCAATGCCGAGCGTGCCCGCTGGGGGCAGCTTTTCGCCCAAGCTTGTTGCTGATTGTTAGCCCAAAAGATAATCGCTAAACCACGACTTAGCGGATCAAACCGCAACAGGCCGACGCTTTGCCGTAAAGGCAACACTTTGGCCAGGATCAGCGCAGCATCATGGTCATGAACCCCTTTCTGATAGCCCTCTTTATATCTTGGCGCAGCAAACTCTCTGGCGATCTTAACCAGCGCCTCTTGCTCACTGGCAGCGCTGCTTAATAACTCTGGTGTAAGGCCATGCTCATGCATATCAGCGCTATCGAGGATCAATCCAGCCAGATATTCAGCGCGGTAGATCTCAGCAGATTCTGATTCGATATCCGCCTGCCAGTATTGGCTCAACTCAGCCAGCCGCTTATCTTCTACTGGCTCGAAATAGTCGGTACCTGTGAGGTGGAAATTAAGCTGGTTATTACGCGGTAAGATAGTGATATCTAGCGGCTGGGTATTCACACTAAATTTGTGCCGTGGTCCCAGCTTGATGACGTTACCGCCCTCTTCATAGATCTCGCTCTTATCTCGCAGCGATTTCAGCGCTTGATCTTTACCCATCTTAAAACGGGCATCGATATCATCGGCTTTCACCTGATCATCGAGTCCGCGCAACTGCTCGCTGATCTCTCGTACTTTCATCACCAGCGGATCGGCGGCATAAAAGCTGTTCAGTTCATCAGGCTCGGTGAAACGCTGTACCCGTTTTTGAATGTTACTGAGAATACGGCTGGCGGCATCCTGCAGGTTCTGTGCCTTGCGCTGGCGCTCATCAAGTAGCGCTTGTTTCTGCGCCTCAAAGCTTTCGTAAACTTCTTCCCGCTTGGAAAGAATATCGGCCAAGAACTCGTCATGCTCACTGAACTGGCTCTCCAGCTCTTCTAGCTGCACCAGCAAGCGCGTCAGCTGCTCATCACACTTCTCCGGCGTGGTGGCCGCACTCAGGGCATTGGTAATGCCTTGAGAAAACAACTTAAACGACGCGGAAAACTCAGCCACAGCTTCTGCCGAGCCAAGCTCTTTTTGCTTGTGTCCGGCACGGGCACGGCTCTGATTTAACTTGGCGTAAACCTCAGAGATAGCCTCAACAATGGCGGTACGCTGCTGTGCGTCATCCACTTTCAGGCTGGTCATCAGCTCAGATAGCAGATCCAGCTCTGAAGCCATCTTTTCAAGTCCGGCAACAGGTGCCTCCAGCTCTACAATCGAATTCGCATCGGCAAGCGCCTGTTCCAGCGTCCCTAGACGATCATGGTAGGGGGCAATGGCTTCAGCTGAAGAGAGAAATTCGCCGGTCTTCAGTGATATCTTGTCACCGGTTTCTTGTAGCTGCTGCTCCATCTCATCAATACGTGGGGTATTGATATAGCGGTAGTCACGGATCGTCAGTAAGTGACCGCGCAGCTTGCGAATGCTATCGAGGGCATCAACAAAAGCTTCAGCACTGTGCCAACTATCGACATTCATCGATTTGAGCAGCGCTTTTTGCTGTTGTTCCGCCTCAGCCATCGCCAACTCTGACTGCTGACGAATACTTTCTACTTTTTCAAACTCATCCAGCACCAGTTCACTGGTTTTGGCGATCTCGTGTAGCAGATCTGAGATCCCCTGTACTTCCTGATTGTCCAACCAGTAGTAGCTATCAAACAGGCGCAAGGTATTTTTGCACAGTTCATCATATAAACGCGCCGACACGGATTGCTCATCTACGGCACGGCATACACTGTAAAAATCGGAAATAGCACGCACTAATTCAGCATTGCCAATGCGGCCATAGACGCTGTCTTTCACCGGTGCTTTACTGGCATGCTCATCACTGCAATAGGGCGTTTCCCACACCTGCATCGGATGCACGCGGGTTGGCTCATCCCCTTCGGCATAGAAAATCACCATGGTGCCATCATCGAGCATGGCGTAACCATGGCCAAGTAACGGCACTTGCAGGCTTTTCTCGATCAGGTTGTACGCAAACAAGGCGATCGTTGCGTTCTCGGGGTTGTAGAACACATACATGGCATCTTCGCCATTGGGCGAGCGGCGCACACGACGGAAACGCATGCCAGTCATGTCTTCATCAAACAGTTTAAGCCCGCCTGACTCCAGATAAATGCCGCCAGGGAAAATAATGCCGTGATTTTCTGGCAACAGCCGACATGCCTGACCAATAGCATCGACACGCAACACTTCATGGGTCAGCTTGTTAAATAACAAGTAGCGCCAGGTCTCTTCACGATAAGGCAAGATTTTTAGCAGGATCAGGTGGCCGACCTCGGCATAAAACACATCGGCATCATCCAGCGACTGGGTCTGATCCACCACAGCTTCGGCGTAGATCCCCTCTCCGGACGCGGTGTTGTCTTCTATCTTAACGGTCAGATCACCACCGACCGTTTCCACAAACAGGGTATCGAGAATATTGAGGTGAGGATGTTTACCATGAACAGCATTCTCACGACTGGTTGCCTGCCATTCAAAATCATAAGCCGATGGCAAGGCGATATCACGCTCACCACGGTTGTCGATATACTCTACACGTTTGCCATCTGCACTGATCGACCAACGAAACACACGGATATCTTCTTCCCGTTCGCCGATCTGGAAGCTGGCCAGTAACTTGCCATCTTTGACCACCAGCTGCGACAAACGAGTGTTTTTGTAATAGGCGTACAGTTCATTAAACTCACGCACAAAGGCAGCATTGGCCAAAAACGTATCGTCACTGCGCGCGGGCTCTAAATCAAAGCCATCAGCAGTTTTTTGGAAATGATAGAGAGCAAATACATCACTGATGTGAGTCTCTTTTTTTAGCCCCATAAACACATTGAAGCCAAACAGCAGGTGTTCGCCAACGCAGACGATATCCTGGGCAATACAGTTATTTTCCGTGCGGGTACGCAAACGCCCCAGCACTTTCATTTCGGTACTACCAAACTCACTGATACGTGACTGGTTAAGAGCATCGACTTCTTCTCGAAGCTGCTTCCCTTGCCCTTCCAAGCGCTTACGGATCACTTCATAAGCGCCACCTTCGGTCACTGCCTTATCAACGATACCGGCTTCAGCGCCTTGTTTATCTAGGTTTTTATCCTGCACCCTGTGTACTCCCTGCGTGCTGTCGAAACAGTTTGGCCACCCTGACATCCCATGATGTATTCCTGAGACGTCAGGTGAAACTGGCCAGCCATATTGACCGTCCTAATGCGGATTTAACTCCGCACAAAGACGCTTGCCATAGGGCTTACAACAGATCGGTTGATGAGGTTGAGCTAGAAGGTTTCTTGCCCCCTTTCCCGCCACCCAGCGCCATCACCTTGCTTAACAGCTCCTGCACCACGGGGCTTTTACCCACGATCCCTTCAACTGATTTACCAACAGACAGAGACTTGGCGAACGAATCAAAGAACTCGCCCTGACCGCCAACGATGTCGATATTGGCATTCGACAACGCAGCTGACAGAACTTCAGCCTGCTCTTTGGCGATCTCTTTGCTCGCGCCGATAGACGCAATCGCTTCTTCAAACTGCTTCTCAAGCTGCATACGGAACTCTTCGTGGCTGCGCGCCTGATCGCTCATGGCATCCATCGCCTTGAACTTATCCACTAAACCTTCAGCTTCTGCGGTCAATTTCTCGCGAATAACTGTGGCAGCCACCAAACCTTTCTCTTTTTCTGCGGCGGCTTCTGCGAGACCTTGCTGTTCGTCGCCTTTGGCTTGCGCACCCAGCTTCTCTTCCAGCACCTTGGCTTCGGCCAGCCCCTCTTTCTCTTTGGCAATCGCTTGCGCTTCAATCACACGGGCTTTCGCCAACCCTTGCTGCTCATCACCTTGGGCCTGAGCTTCCATCTTCTTCGCGAGTACTTGTGCTTCAGCAGCACCTTCTTTCTCTAGTGCTTCCGCTTTTGCTTCCTGCACACGGGCATCAGCAAACCCTGGCGCCGCACGTTCCGCTTCAATACCTTCAGCCATACGTTTCATCGCATCGGCTTTCTTCGCTGCCGCTTCCAGTTCAGCTTGCGCCAATACGTTCAGTTCAACGGCTTTATGCTTAGCTTTGGTTTCATCGGCTTCGGCCTGCTTAACCTGCTTAACCAGCTCCTCTTCGGCTTGCGCCTGCGCCTCTAAGATCAACACCTGCTTAGAGCGGTCAGCTTCAGAAACTTCACGCACTTCCTTGATACGCTCCTCCTCTTCAGCCACTGTTTTCTCTACTGCCACACGCTCACGGGTCACGTTAGCAATATTGGTACGCTCAACTTCCAGGTCTTTTTCTTTGGCGATACGCTCAAGCTCAACTTCACGCTCGCGGGAGACCACTTCCAAATCCTGCGCCCGCGTTACTTTTTCTTTCTCAATCACTACGGCGCGCTGACGATTTTCAACCGCAATCTCGACTTCACGCTTACGGTTCTCTTCCTGAATATCGAGATCTTGCTGTGTTTTAATTCGGGCCTGTTCCGAGCGCAGACGCTCCTCTTCACTGACCTTAATGGTTTCAGCTTCTTCACGTGCTTGGATCGTAGCTATTTCTCGAGCCTGGCGCGCTTCGGCATCCGCTTGTTGACGCTCTAACGCCAACATAGACTCTTTGGTCTCTACGTTCTTCTTGGTGATCGCCAACTCTTCATTACGCTCAAACTCGTTGGTTTGCACGTTCTGAGTTGCCGTCAGTTCGGTAATTTTTCGTATGCCCTGAGCATCCAAGATATTGGTAGGATCTAAGGCACTCTTTGGTGTTTGTTCTAAGTAATCGATGGCAACATCTTCAAGAATGTAACCGTTTAGATCATCACCAATCACCTCAACAATCTTTTCACGGAAGGTCAGACGATCTTCAAACAAACGTACAAACTCAATCTGCTTACCAACGGTTTTCAGCGCTTCGGAGAACTTGGCGTTAAACAACTCATTCACCGCCGCTTTGTCAGATGCACGCTCTACGCCAATCGCCTTAGCGACCTTCAATACATCTTCCTGGGTTTCATTAACGCGCAGGTAGAACGCCACGGTAATGTCCGCACGCATATTGTCGCGGCAGATCAAACCATCACGTCCTCTTCGATCCACTTCCAGAGTGATCAAAGATATCTTCATCAGCTCTTTCTTGTGGATAACGGGGATGACCATACCGCCGGTGAACTTCACCTTTGGCGTTGAACTCATATCATTCACAATCAACGCTGTTCCTTGCGGAACCTTCTCGTAAAACGCCTTAAACATCATCGCAAGTACGAATATGACGCCAAAAATAACACCGATGATGGTAAGTACACCCATTGCTAGACCCATATCTATAGGCATATTGAATATTCCTTTTTCAAATTAAATTTGTACGAAAATTAGTTTCTAAATTGAGTTATTGCTTAAACAGTTCTGCTTCTGTCATCACGCGATAGGCATGTGTTTCCGGCAGGTATTCGAGGATCACGACAATATCGCCGCGAGTTAAGTTTTGCGTTTCGTCGGCCCGCACGCGCAACACCATGCCCGCGCCACCATCTTCCAATGTGGCTTCGCCAAATGTAGGGGTGACTTTTGAGGTGCGTATAACTACTTTTGAACCTACCAAATCGTTGGTAGATGTCGCATTCGCTGACTTAAACAAAGGTCGCAGAGGCTTAACGATTTGCGCGGCGATAAAAATGGAGGCAACAAAAGCCACCATGGCTACACCGGCACCTAATACCCACTGCAATACACCAGAGAACGAAAACAAAGGATTAATCACCAGCAACATGGAGAAGTAGCAGATACTCCAGCCTGTGAGTGCAATCGCTGTCAGCACGACAGTTAAAGGCACACCCGCCAACCCCAGTCTCAGTAGCAATCCGGCAAAACCTTCTAGGGCGCCGACATCCGCATCAACATCAATGTCGATATCTAATACGTCAACATCCACCGTTCCCAGGGCCGCAACGATCCAGTAGCAAAGCATGACTCCCAACAGGACGGTATAGATAACCGTAGGGAATTGCAGCAAGGTAGCTAAGAAAATATCCATATCATTTATCCCTTATACACAAGCATGCCGTTATGAAGGCAATAATTCACCTGAATGTTTTTAATCGTGGTACTGCATTGCCAATCAAACTGAACGCCATTCCAGGAGTCTTTCAGTACCGGAGTCAAAAACATCACGAGATTAGTTCCTTCAAGGCTGGTCCCAATACTCTTTTCAAACTGAACTCGGATTTCGCCATTATCATCAAGATAGATATCATGAATAACTGGGTCGTTAGGCAACTGACTCACATCAAAACCAAGCTCTTGTAAATCATCAGGAAACTGATCGTTTTCGAGAAAATATGTCGAAACCATGAGCTTTACGACAGCCAACTGACTATAAGCATGGGCAATCTGATTGGCTTGATAGTGTTCAGCTAAAAAAGTATTGGCAGTTTCATGTTCGGCTTGTTGCGCTAGGTTATTCCAAAGAGGTTGATAGAAAAAATAACCAGCGACCAACACAAATAAAGAAATAGATACGATATACAATGGCTTATGCTGTCTAAAAAACAACCTGCGCAACTGTCTATGAAGCGGTACTCCAGGCTCTCGCTGAGCTAACACTCGCTTTACTATCTTTTCAACGAATACGGGCTCGGTACCCGTGGCTTCAGCTGTCGCTATAATAAATTTCTCTGCGTAATGGCTCTCTTTTAAGCGCTCTTTATGCAGAGTCACAGCATCTAATACTTGCTGATGTTGTTCGTCAGTGATGGTTAATTCCAAAACAAAAATCCCTTAGTTTTGAACCAAAGCGCGAATATACAGAATTAGGCGCCTAACTGCTCTTTACACCCACTATTTTTATGAACAAGCTCTAACAAATTCCAACTAACACAACTGACCTAAGCTCTACGCGTCGCCTCTATCACCTGCTTAACTATCTCAGGTGACACCGAAAACTTGCACACAGACAAAATTTGAATAAAAAGATCCGCAGACATCTTGCCTTTGTTAACCTTCGACCTCAGATTATTGTCCAACTGTGTCGTTCCGAACTGCAGGTATAACTGTTTACTCAGTTCAGCGTACGTCATACCACTTTGCGCCATCATGGTTCTCACCAGGCGTTTAATAACAGAATCGAACGCAGGAGGCGTATCTGTTGTCATAGTGTTTCCTTAGTAATTTCATCGCGCATATTTGCGCGCTCAATCATTACATATTGTGAATGATACGAGTATTGGTCAATACGAACCAAAAAGCAACAAAACAAAACAAATGTTGAATATAGTTGACATTTATTATTTTTGAGAACATCCTTAAGTGGCTGGTTCGCCAGCCCCCATAACACGGAGTGAATCATGAGCTGGACTACACAAACTTTATTAGACGCGATGTACGAACTTGATGCGATTACTTCTGGAGAGGTAACTGTATCTTTGGTAGGCGACTGCTTGGCAGCCACCATGCATGAGCAGGGTGACCTGCCCGTCGTTATCAGCATCTCTGAAGATCAGATGTTGATGGAGTCTGTATTGTTTCCGGTTGCAGTAGTTAAGGACAAGGTAGCGTTGAACGATGAGTTCCTTCGCAACCATAAGTACCTGCCGCTTTCTACCGTTGCCATTGAAACCATTAACGGCGAGGACCATTACGTCCTATTTGGTGCGCTGAGTGCGACATCAACCATAGAAAACGTAATGCTGGAACTCACTAGCTTGGCAGATAACGTATTAACCGTTGCCGAAGCGTGTGAAGATCAAATTGCCCGTCACCCTGCAGCCGAATAAGAGGAATTTATCATGAGTTTATTTAAGAAACTGTTTACTTTCGGTCGTGCTATCAAAGCCGAGATGGAAGAAGAATTTACCGACGCTCAAGCAATCCGTTTGCTGGAGCAGCATATCCGCGACGCACGCCAAGCAATGGACGTAGCCGGTCGTAGCCGTATTGATTTAGCAGGTAAGAAAAAACTGGCTGAATCTAAGGTGGACAAGTTGCAAGCAGAGATCAGCAAATATGAAAACTTTGCCGTAGAAGCCCTAAGCAAAGGTGATGAAGCCTTGGCTGGCGAAGTGGCAGAAAAAATTGCAGCGCTGGAAACTCAGTTCACTGAAGACAAAGCGCATCTGGATACAATTAAGGCTGATTTTGCCCGTATCGAAACCACTATCGCTAAAAGCAAGAAACAGTTAGCGGAAATGGAGCGTCAACTGGCGCAGGTGAAAGCGACCGAAGCAGTACAAAAAGCACAAGAGCAGATCGCTGCAACCAGTATCAATGCCAATTCAAAAGTAGCCAATGCCGCAGATTCACTGCAGCGCATCAAGAATAAGCAAGCTGAGAAGCAAGCTAAACTTGAAGCAGCGGAAGAGTTATCTGACGACGGCAATGAACTAGAGAAGAAACTCAAGGACGCTGGGATCGGTAGTTCTACTTCCTCAGCTAACTCTGTGTTAGAGCGACTGAAAGCAAAACAAGCAGGCTAATAAAGGACGATTACCATGCAGTGGTGGTTGCGCTGGGCTAGCCTGCGCCTCAATCAACACCTGCGTTCACTAACTTGGCCGGCACTTGCCGGCCTTGTCGTTGGTCACGCAGTCACTTCTTATGCCTTGCTTTATTTGGCAGGCGAAACCGCATTAACCGAAAACCTCAGCCGTTATATCTACTGGTTTATGGTCACCATATCTACCGTAGGTTACGGCGATTATTCGCCAGAGAGTACCTCTGGCATGTGGGCTGTCACACTGTGGGTTATCCCCCTCGGTTTAGGTCTATTCGGTTCATTTATCGGCAAACTTGCCACTACTATCTCGCTAATGTGGGAGCAAACCATGAAAGGTGAACGTGATTTCGGGCATCTGTCTAATCACATTGTGTTGATCGGCTGGACGCCGATGCAGACACTAAAGATTATCGAACTGATACTGGGTGATAAAAATCGCCAACAACGTCAGATCCTTCTGTGCGTGACAGATGAGATGGAACACCCCTGCCCTGACCGTATTGAAGTTAACTTTATTCGCGTTGAAAGCTATTCTGAACCTAGTTCATTGCAGAGAGCTGGAATTGAAGAAGCGGATAAAGTAATAATTGATGGCGACAGTGACGAAGAGACTTTGGCCATCGCTTTAAGGGTTGGCGCATTGACTCAGCCAGATTCCACCCATGTCTGCGCTTACTTTGAAAGTGAATCGATGGCGCAACTAGTAGAAACGGCTTATCCCCATATTGAGGTCAGTACCTCACGCGAGGCTGAACTGCTGACACGTTCCATGCAAGATCCCGGCTCCAGCCGAGTATTTGAACAACTGATGAATACGCTCGACGGTGCCACGCAGTTTTCATTAACTATTCCAGTTAATGCACCGACCGCAAGTTTTGGCGAGCTATTTATCTACCTAAAACAGCAACATGATGCCACCCTGATTGCCGTGGCCGACCATAGCACTCAAGGCGAAGTGGAGATCAACCCGGCGATGAACAAACCACTCAGCTCAGGCGTAACGCTATATTATATTGCCGCCCAACGCTTAGCAGAGTCGAGCGTTAACTGGTCAGCATTAGCCCCGGAGAAAGCATCATGAGTTTTTTCAAAGATCTGTTCGGTAAAAAGAAGCAAGAGGAAGCACCCAAGCAGCCAGAAAAAGGCTTGTTTGGTTTGCACCTGGGTTGTGCCGTAGAGCTAAGCTCGTTGGATTTTCGCGTACTCGGTGACGAATTAAAGATGGAGTTTCCGGGCGACACGCAATTAATTGAAGCGATTAGCCGTACCTCTCTTGGCGCAGGGTCTTATATGCTGCGTTACTACACCAGCGACGATGCTTTTATCCAGATAAACTACAGCGGCGACGAAACTGAACATAATGTCGAAGATGTATTGCTGTTTGTTTACGATAAGAGCAACGCCATCGCAACCAAAGCGGAGTGGGAAAAAGTGATCGCCGCCGACTTTATTGGTACCCCGATCTTTCAACACAGTGACCGCGAATTCCAACGGGTATTTTTTGGCGATAACGACGGTAATGTGCCTCCCGTGGCCATGACTGAAAAGGTAGAAAACAAAGCCGGCGAACGTTATAGCGTTGATAACTTCTGTATGCTGTATGAAAGAGGCATTAACGACGATATCAACGAATTGCTATTGATTAATGCCGAGGAGAGCGGTGACAATGAGCGCATGCTTAGTTACGCCCTTGGCGTCAACCTATCACCGTCGCAATTTAGAGTGATCAGCTAAAGATAACCCAACGGCCTAGATAAACAATATCCGGTCGTTATAACACCAAGAATCAGCGTCAAATTTAAACAATTAAGGAAGCGAATAACTATGTTTATGGAATCCCTTCAGGGTTTACCTGCTTTTGCCCTCTATTTCGTCAGCGGCTACGTAATGATCCTGCTGTTTACCGCCATCTATACCAAAGCAACACCACACTGTGAATGGACCTTAATGCGCGAAAACAACAGTGCAGCGGCAGTTGCTTTTGGTCTAACCGTCGTGGGTTTCACCATCCCTGTTGCCAGTGCAGCCATCAACTCTGTGGGCGTTATCGACTTTATTATCTGGGGTGGCGTAGCCATGGTAACTCAGCTATTAACCTACTTTACTGTCCGCTTCTATATGCCGCGGTTGACTGAGCGCCTAACTGCCAATGAGCTGCCTGCGGGTGTATTCCTTGGTTGTTGCGCATTGGCAACCGGTATTTTGAACGCTGCCTGTATGACCTACTAGAGGAGCGTCAAAATGAAACGTTCCCGTACAGTCAAACTTACTCTGATGGGACTCGCTGGCGGCATGGTGACAGGCTGTAGCGAGCCACAAGAAGAGATCGTTACTTTTAAAAGTGTGGCAGAGTGCAAGGCCAGCGGCTTGTTTGAAGCCAGCGATTGCGAGTATCAATACGAAAAAGCAGTAGCGGCAAACCAACTGGAAGCACCACGCTACGATAGCCGGTACAACTGTGAAATGGACTTTGGTGCAGAGCAATGCCAGCCATCACGCAGCAGCGGCTTTTGGCAGCCCTTTATGGCTGGTTACATGATGTCGATGATCGCTCGCGATGTAGGCAATAGCCTCTATTATCGTAGCGCTTATTCACGCCCCTTATACCGTTCACGTGACGACTGGGGCATGTACCGTACCAGTAATAACTATCCGGTAGGCAGCTACGGCAGCACTGGCCGAGCCAGTAAATTACCGCGCTCTATCATGACTACCGTACCAAATAACTCCGGCCAAATTAAACGCAGTTCTGGCCAGTATGGCAAAAAAGCCGCGACGGTCAGCCGTGGTGGTTTTGGTTCTAAAACAGCTGCTCGCGGCGGCTGGGGTAGTTAGTGCTACGTATCGCCTGTGCACCGCGGCCTAATCTGCTGCAACGTGCTAACCAGTATGGGTTCGACTTTCATACCATTGATGGCGAACCCTACTGGGACGAAAACCACTACTATCAATTCACGCTCCAGCAGATTGAACGGGATCTTGAAGATCCTACCAACGAGCTAGAAGCGCTCTGCATGGATCTGGTTGAGCAAGTTGTTCGCGATGAGTATTGGCTAACAAAACTCCAGATCCCCAAGCATCAGTGGCAACTCATTCTTGATTCATGGCGCTTCAAAGAACCTAGCCTGTATGGGCGAATGGATTTTGCTTACAACGGCAACGGCCCTGCCAAGCTACTTGAATACAACGCTGATACACCAACCTCCATATACGAAGCTGCATTTTTTCAATGGATTTGGCTCGAAGATCAGGTCAAAGCGGGCACATTACTGCGTAGCACGGACCAGTTTAATTCTATCCAGGAAAAGCTGATCGCCCAGATGGCAAAGATCCCCTCTGATGGTGAAATGCACTTTGCCTGTTGTCAGGACAGTACCGAAGATCGGGCGACCGTCGAGTATCTGGAAGATTGCGCTCAGCAAGCTGGACTCGCGACACGCTTTATCTATGTCGAAGATATCGGCGTTAACACCAAAGGTCAGTTCACCGATCTCGACGACTACGAGATAAGTTGCCTGTTCAAACTCTATCCCTGGGAATGGATGCTCACGGATCCTTTCAGTGATTACTTAGCAAAATCGAAAACCCGCTTTGTCGAACCCGCCTGGAAAGCGATCCTGAGCAATAAGGGGATATTGCCCCTGTTGTGGCAGTTTCATAAAGGTCACCCCAACTTGCTGCCATCCTATTTTGAAGGTGAGCAAAAGGCCGATTTAGGCAACAGCTACTGTAAAAAGCCACTGTTTAGCCGTGAAGGCGCAAATATCTCACTGATAGAAGATGGCAAACCCACACTGGCCGTCGGCGGTGAGTACGGTGAAGAGGGCTATATCTACCAATCTCTCAGCCCCCTGCCCCGCTTTAACGAGAGCTTTACCCTCATCGGTAGCTGGGTGGTCGGCCACGAAGCTGCCGGCCTAACGATACGGGAGGATAATAGTTTGATCACCAAAGACACCAGCCGTTTTGTGCCCCATGTGATTGTTGGTTGAATACAAAATGGGTAGAACAGGTGTTCTACCTAGGTTCAGTCACGTTCATTGATTATGAAGCACTGCAACAGAAAGCCCTTTAGCAGAAGCAACAGATAAAACTTCTAAGTAGATCTTACATATCCGCTCCACAAGATCCCTTGACGTTCGCTTGTAGTAGTCGTCATTTAGAATTGGTTCAACACTATCCATTGTTCCGCTAAATCGGCTCTCAAGGGCTGCAAAGAGATCCTTAGACATCACTTTATTGATAAATCCAAAAGCCTCATTAGTTTCTGGGGAAGTCCCTAAGAGACTCATCGGTGAATAATTAAATGTTAATGTGGCAATAAGCTCTCTTACACCAAAGCAAGCGCCAATAGCCTCCAACCCAAACATAAAGGCAACACGATCAACTTCCAGCTCACTCTGGAAAATGCCGTGTTTTTGAGTGAGACAAACCAATTCGGTCAGCTTCTCCTCATCCGAGCCGATTAACTCGTTGGGATAGTCGGCTTCGTCGATAAGATAAAATGCGATATGGTCTTTCATATTAGGAAATTAAACTCACGGGTAAATAAACAGATTCAACGCTAGGCTTCCATCCTTTGCTTAAACCCAACTTAGCTAAAGCTAAAGCTGGCATAGAAAAGTAGCCATCATAACTTTGCTTAAGGTCGCCATTTTTCACTTCATCAATGTGACGTTCAACGCATTCACTAATGGCTTCTTGCCATTGAGTTTCATTATCGTGAAACAACGCCACAAGCCCACGGATCATGGGGACAACATAGACCTGCTCTTCTTTAGTTCGGGAGGGGAGTTCACACTCCTCCAACAATGCCGCCAGCTCTGTATCTAAAACTGGTTTATCTGCCAAATAGTTTTTAAGCACTGCAATATAACGCACAAGTAACCAGGGCTTCTCCTCATTCCCAGGGTAATCATATTTCAACGAATTGACCTCTGAAGCCAATCTAAGCTCTTCATCTGTTGCAAAACATATCAATACATTTAAATTTTCGTAAAAACCCCATGCACTTCGCGTTTGACCTATGGGTAAATCTAACTCTCGCAGATTATGTTTAGCCAACCCTGCACTTCCAGCGAGGGAGAAGTACTTCTTTATTTCTATAATAGGGCTCTCTTTCAAATAGCTAATGTAGCCCAGTTTATTGGCTGCTACTGTCACCCGATGCTGCCCTTTTTCTGAAGTATTTAACTCTGGGTCCGCCAACCACTTATCCATCACTCGCTGACTTCGTAGCAAATCTCTTTCTACCAATTCTAGATTGATTAAATTACTTGTAAGTTTCATAGCATTTTTCATTTTGTTTAATTAAAAGCATTCCCATTAGGAAGGGCTATTTCTTTAGCTCCGCTAGCAACCCCATTTGTCTCAATAGCTTCTAGCCCTATACCTGACACTTTTGGTGGAGGGCCAAATTCAATGGCATCAACTATATTTTGGCCTAACTCGCTGACAGCAGGGTTTGAAGAGCGCTCCATCTCAGCAGCAGTATTTTCAATCCACTCCTGCGACATTTGGTCACCCTTCTTGGCTTTTGTGCCTAACTTAGCTCCAGGCCCCTTCGCTTCAACAATAATTATTTCATTCACCGTACCATCGACATTCCGCTTAACCCAGACTTGATCAAAGCCTGTTCCTGATTCAAATCCTCTAACCATCTGTGCGTCAGGGTGATTTTGCTCCATGTAATTTGCCGCAGCCCTTTCTCCTTTAGCTTCAGTGACCTTAGCCTTATGCGCCCCAACTGTTCTGTTACTCTCTCCGCCTTCGATAGCCTCATCTCGACGCTGCTCATACTTTTCTTGGTGTTTATCAACAACTGTATGATGTTCATTCAATTTAGCGTCATGATTTGCATCGTAAATAGTCTTAGATTTCTGAGCTGTATCTATACCGCCGACCTCAGCCCCATCAGGCTTCTCGATGCGACTATCAATGCGTTGATCCGTTCTTCCCTGTTTTTTCTTAAAGCGAAGTTTTTTCTTAAGTTGTTTCGCTAACACTCTGAACAGCTGACCCAACTTCTTCAAACGAGTCAAGTAACGCATTTTGCTCGCAATAGATGCCGCCGCACCGATACCACCGGTTAACGCAGCAAGAACCGCTGTCAAAACAATTTCAAAGGCCGCACCACCAGAAAGCTCTGCCAGCTCCAACATATGCTGAGCCTTGCCGTAATCAGCTCCAAATTTTAGTAGAAGTGCTTTGGTTTCAGCATCATCATAAATAAAACTGGCAACTTCGTAGGCTTCTGCCAGCATTTCTTTTGTAATTGCAGACGGATCAAAGCCTAGCGCCTTGACGAGCGCTTCATGATTGCTGTCTTGCCAGTTATCAGCGAACGTTCCCAGCCAATCATCAGTTTCTGTGTCAAACGTTTCCCAAGCTGCAGCAAGTCCACGGCGAAGCTGTGAGGTGGGTGCCACTGCGTCATAGCCATTGTTGATAAATTCCAACATGCCGACACCGGCATTCCAAAAACCTTTAGTCCGATACCACTCAAATTTAATCGCTTTTTCGATAGGGTTTAGGGCTTGATATTCTTGTTCTAACTTAGCACTTTCCGCTCTTTCGTCGGCAAGAATGGCATCAAACGTAGTAGCGATTTGGCTACGCGTATTTTTTATCGCCGCTTCATCTGGCAGCTCACCAAACTCAACATCAACCTTACTGGGCTCTAAATCGGTAAAGTGGGCAAAGCCTTTTGCATCGAGTTTACCTTGTAAGACTTGACCGGTGGCCAGCGTGGCTTTGTAGGGTAACCCTGCCGCAGGTTTGCCATTAGGCAATGCACAATAGAGATCTAACGGTTCTAGCACCGGTGTTGTTGCAGCGGTGGCTACTTTCCCCCCCTGCGCGGTTGGCTGACTGACACCAGGCCCTGCGTTGTTGCTATTGTTCGAGGGTGACGATTTGGCCGACTTAGGCACGCTTAGCTGGCTGCTGCCCGCAGGAGGCACATCTTGCCAACGTCTGGCAGCGGCAAGTTGGTCATATCGGTTTTCTTCTCTGAATACCATCACATCGCCATGGGCGATAAGCGCAGTCAACTCTTGCGATAACTGGGCATCAGATTTTAGATGCAACAATGTCGCTTCAGGTTTAATTTGCAGATAGAGCTTGCGGATACTGAATGCCACTCCCCAGCTATCACTGTGGCTGCGTAACAATAATCCCGCATAGTAATCATCGCGCAGGTACCACAGCGCATCTTGGGGATCTTTGCCATCAAGCTGAGCGCTAGTGCAAAATATGTAACTGTTGGCAAGATTGTCGATAAGGAGCGTTTGATTAACTCTGGCGGCAACGCTCGCTGGCGTATTACTGTACATTGACACTCCTTAAAAAAAGGAGCTTGTTGCTTCGATTTGGCATTTCCTTCACATTCCCTGTGACATTCACCTGGCCCACTGCTTGGGCTGAAAATCCATTAAAATTGCTAGATTGTGAAGACTAGCACTGTCATCAGGAAATGAAAACCATCTGGAAATGTTAGCATTTGCTTAATTCAGAAAGGATTTCATCATTCAATTGGATTTCCACGATCTCAGGTAACTTGCACTATCAAGTCCACATCGACTGTTCTGCACAGTAAGAATAATTAGCTCCGCGATGCAGTAATTCATGGGTTCTGCCTGTCAAAACTACTAGGGAAAGCAAGTACCAGCTCCCTTTGCAGATAAACAGGAGGGTATAGCGATGAGCACAGCACACTATTTTGACTGGCAAAAAGAGGTGGCCGAGACGCTAAAAGATCACTATGGCGTTTCTGATGAAGTTGCAAACCATCTGCCAGCTAGCTTACTGGAACATCAATACTTTGATGACGAATTGTCGGTGGATGAAGCTGCTAAGCAGTTGATATCTGACCTAACTGCAAGTCGCTGATGCCCTGAGCGACAACAAGCGCCAGTAAGGTTACCCACTAACTTGCTGGCCTTTGCGCAGTGGCAGCCGAATCAAACCAGCGGATCTCATTTCCCTGTTGTGGTTTGTTGGGGATCAACTGGGTTAATAGCAGCGATGCCAAAGCCAACGCAGCGCCCAGATAAAACACCACTGCAGGTGACACCAACCAAACCAGCCCCAATGCCGCAGGTAAAATCACCGCTGCAATATGATTTATGGAAAAGCTCACCCCCGCCGTTGAGGCTATATCTTCCGGCGAAGCAATTTTTTGAAAGTAGGTACGAATAGCGATGGCAAATGCGAAAAACAGATGATCGAGCACATATAGAACAGCAGCTATATCAGCATCAGAAACCAGTGCATAACCGGTAAAAACCAGGAACAGGCCAACATACTCTATGGTTAGCGCGTGGCGCTCACCAATATGGCCGATCCACCGGCCAATTCGACTGGCAAAAAACAGATTAAAGAAATGGTTAAACAGAAACAGTAAGGCGATCTGCCCTGCGCTATAACCAAATTTTTCCACCATCAAGAAGCCTGCAAATACAACGAAGATCTGCCGCCGGGCACCGGAAAAAAAGGTCAGCAGGTAGAACAACCAGTAACGGCGTTTCAAAATCAGCTTTTTATGTTGTTCATGCCCATCTTGAAACTGCGGAAATGCCATCAGCATCAGTATTGCTAACAACACCGCAAAGCAACCAAACAGCAGATATACCCAGACATAAGCGACCGAAAAGTAGTCCAACAACAACCAGACACCACCAAAAGAGAGCACTGCCGCTGCACCTTTAACGGCCATCGCCTTCCCCATAAAGTGTGCGGTTTGCTCTTTTGGCAACCATTGCAGTGTTAACGATTGATTGATGGTCTCCAGATAATGGAACCCAATTGACATCAAGATCGTCGTCAAATAGAGGCCGATAGCCGCGGGGAAAAAACCGGTGATAGCCACCCCTACCCCTAGCACCAGCAGGGATACCACCGCAAAACGTTGTTCACGAATAAAGAGCAGTACAAAGACGGCTGTAAACGCTAAGAAACCAGGAACTTCGCGCAAACTTTGCAAGATGCCGATCTCTTTACCGGTAAACCCTGCCCCATCGATAGCGAAGTTATTAAGCAGTGCCAACCAAGTGGAAAATGCCACCGGCATAGCGAAGGCGATTAACAATAAAAAAGTCTGCGGCGAACGAAAGCGGTCAGTCATAGTCGATATCGATTGGCATCATAAAGAGGAGCAAACGCTATTTTAACAGAAAGAGCGACATTCTGTTGTCGTTGAAAATCGCCTCTCCCTCCCCACACACCGCTTTCCATGTTAGTTTCTATGCTCAGCACTTTGACTTTCCAGCCGCGGATAATCCATGCCTCTAGCAGCAACCCTTAAACAGTTTTTTGGCTTTGATCAGTTTCGTCCAGGTCAAGAACAGACCATATCTCAACTTTTGGCAGGAGACTCATCCTTAGCGATCTTCCCCACCGGCTCAGGAAAATCATTGTGTTATCAGCTAAGCGCGATTCACCTACCTCATTTGACCTTGGTGGTATCACCGCTATTAGCATTGATGAAAGATCAGTTGGACTTTCTTGCCAGTAAGGGGATTGCTGCTGCCAGCATCGACTCCACTCTCACGCCGGAACAGAACCAGCAGGTGATGGCCGATGTACGGTCAGGCAAATTGAAGATCCTGATGGTGTCGGTAGAGCGATTTAAGAATGAACGTTTTCGCCAGTTTATCGGCAGTGTGCCGTTGTCGATGTTAGTGGTAGATGAAGCCCACTGTATCTCTGAATGGGGTCATAACTTCCGCCCAGACTACCTCAAGCTACCCGCCTATCGGCAGCAATTGAATATCCCTTTGGTGCTGCTACTTACCGCGACCGCCACCCGCAAAGTCAAACTGGATATGGCAAGCAAATTCGCCATCGCTGAACAGCACATAGTGCAGACGGGATTCTACCGCGCCAATTTAGACCTGAGTGTCATACCCGTTGCCAGCGCAGAAAAAAACGCCCAGCTAGCACAGCAGGTACAACAACAAAATGGAGCTGGCATTGTATATGTCACACTTCAGCAAACCGCCGAACAAGTGGCTAACTATCTACAGCAGCAAGGGCTTAATGCCAGTGCTTATCATGCTGGATTTGATGATGAACGACGTAAACAGATCCAAGCAGACTTTATGGCTGGCAAGATTCAAATTGTGGTGGCAACCATTGCCTTTGGCATGGGGATCGACAAGTCAGATATACGTTTCGTTATCCACTATGATCTGCCGAAGTCGATTGAAAACTACAGCCAGGAAATAGGCCGAGCAGGACGCGATGGGCACCCTTCTCATTGCATCACGTTAGCCAATCTGGATGGAATCAATACTGTTGAGAACTTTGTATATGGTGACACGCCGGAGCTAAATGGTATTGAGTTTGTGCTTCAGAGCATTCGCGATGAAGCCCAAAATGGACAATGGGAATTACAAGTAACGGCGTTGTCGAATGCTGCAAACATTCGCCAATTACCGCTGAAAACACTGTTGGTGCAGTTAGAACTATTAGGTGTGCTAGAACCAAGTTATGCGTATTTTGCCGATTTTAAGTACAAATTTATTCAACCGAAAGAGACTGTGCTAGCGCGATTTGAAGGCGAGCGACAAGCGTTTATAAAAGCGATCATCGACAACACGAGATTTAAGAAAGTATGGGGTGAGCCGGATTTTGATGGTATTTGCCACGCGTATCAATGCCAGCGAGGCCGGATTGTCACCGCTTTGGAATACCTGCAAGAGCAGCAGTTAGTTGAGCTAGAAACTAAGAAAATGACCGAGGTATTTAACGTCAATCTATCTGCACTGGCGGCCACCGACCTGGCACAAACCCTCTATCAATATTTTGTCGACAAAGAGCAAAAAGAGATAAAACGTATTGCCGCTCTGGTACGCTTTTTTGAGCTAGACCGCTGTCTCAGTCACAACTTGTCATGTTACTTTGATGATCAGCAAGCCCCTGAACGTTGCGGGCATTGTTCCGTATGTCACGGTCACGTTGCCAAGCTCGCCTACTCGGAAACGCCTATTTGGGCTGATGAGCAGACCCTGTCAGTAATGCTAGCCGGGTTAAAGCAACATATGGCCACTCGCGCCAAGCACTCGTTAACCACAGAAACCTATTGCCGCTTTCTTGCCGGACTCAGCATCCCATTGTTTGCGCGTAACAAGGTCAGGCAATTACCCGGGTTCGGCTCATGTGAGCAATTCAGATACGCCGATATACGGGCAAAAGTGATAGCACTGCTGAATTAACGGCGTAATGTTTTATCGATTAGCATGGACAGCCGATCACCCGTTTCTATTTCAAAGTCGTCGAGAGACAAATTGATGAGATCTAAAACTTTCTCAACTTGCTCATGGGCAAGATTTTTATTTGCCATTAGATACTGCAGTTCAGGCAGGCTTTTATCGTAGCGCGGCACGACCTGCCAGCGAATAATCCCGGCATAGCGAGGTTCGAATGCCAGCTGCGCTAGCTGACAAAACCCTTCAATGTGATCGGCACCATCAGGCCCTAGGCAACCGGGCTCAACTCGGATAATAACAAGCAGCTTTCTCTCTTCTGCGACGCTCAAGCGATACTCCAAATTCGACATAGGCAAGGTACAAAACAGACCTTGAATCGGCTCATTTGGGCATACTACGAACTCATTGCAGAGAAAACTGCGCGCTCACAGGCAAATTATTAGTATTGTCGTAATAAGCGATAAGCTAATAGCAAACAGATAGACGCAGGCACCGCTAACGCAACAAACTGCCACTGGCTATATCGCAGGGTGCCTGATCGGTGTGAAATAACCAGCAGCAGAAAGCCCAACAAGCCAACGAGTTAGCTTTGATATCATGGCTCGTTCCAAAGCAGCTGCATCAATTTAAATCCAGCGACGACTAACCGCGTATAACACGAACGCGTACTGATTTACCTTTGATCTTACCCTGCTCCAGCTTACGCAGTGCAGGCTTCAATGCATCTCGGTGCACGGCGACATAAGCCCACATTGGACCCACTTTTATTTTACCCACCTGAGAGCCTTGAATACCGTTATCACCAGTCAGCGCGCCTAAGATATCACCTGGGCGGATCTTCTGTTTCTTACCGCCATCGAGCTGTAATGTCATCATCTCTGCTTGTGATGGCACTTGGCTTAACAGCTCGCGTGATGGCAACACCTCACCCTCAATGACTCGATCTAAATACTCTTCCAGTAAAGAGACTTTATACGCCTCTTTATCGGTATAGATGGAGCACGCAACGCCTTTGCTTCCCGCACGGCCGGTTCGCCCGATACGGTGAACGTGCACTTCAGCATCACGAGCTATGTGGTAGTTAAATACCGCATCCAGGGCATCAATATCCAACCCGCGGGCAGCGACATCTGTCGCCACCATGATCTTCACACTCTTATTGGCAAAACGCACCAGCGCTTGATCCCTCGCCTTTTGATCAAGATCGCCGTGTAGCGCCATCGCACTAAAACCAGCGTCAACCAAGGCATCATTCACCTCCTGGGTTTCACGCTTGGTATTACAGAAAACCACAGCCGATTCAGGATCATGTTTAAGTAACAACAACTTCAGTGCCAGTAGGCGATCATCGTTACTCGCCACCTGATAAAAGTGCTGACGAATACTGCTGTTGTCATGGGTAGATGCCGCTTGAACCAACGCCGGGGTCACCATGATCCGCTTAGCAATAGATTCGATCTGTGGCGGATAGGTCGCACTAAACAACAGGGTTTGACGATCTGCTGGTGTTTCATCAATGATGAAATCAAGCGCACTCTGAAAACCCATCTCCAGCATACGATCAGCTTCATCCAGCACTAAGGTATTCAAATCCTGTAACTTCAATAGCCCTTTACTTAGGTGCTCTTCTATCCGTCCCGGTGTGCCAACAATGATATGCGCACCGTGTTCCAAAGATCCGACCTGCGGCCCGAACGGCATACCACCGCATAAGGTCAACACCTTCACATTGTGAGTGGCGCGAGCTAAACGGCGTATTTCAACCGCCACTTGGTCGGCTAACTCGCGAGTCGGACAGAGCACCAACGCTTGAATTCGAAAACGCTTTACATCCAAACGGGACAACAGCCCCAAGCCAAACGCGGCGGTTTTACCTGAGCCAGTTTTGCCCTGCGCGATAACGTCCCTACCGGCAAGCATTAGCGGCAAGCTTTCCGCTTGAATGGGCGTCATTTGTTCATAGCCCAATGAAGATAAATTAGTCAGCTGTTGCTGGGGCAACGCCAGGGAGGCAAAGTCGAGTTCGCTCAAGGGATTATTCCTAATTGGGAAAATGAAGCTGCACTATGAGCTTCATTATCGCTGGTTTCTGTTGCAACGCGGGGTTAAACAGCGCTTTATAACGGCACATTCTATTACTATGGCGCAGACTTCGCTCAGTCTTTTTCACCAGCCGCTGAAGTTAAAAGGATTCAACAGACGAAGCACGGCATCAATACTGTGCTTCAGAGGCCGCTAGTCTCTGCACGGAGAGGCTCGCTGGCCATACGAGGTTGCGCCCAAGCTCGTCGACACAAATCGAAGATCATTAAGCCAGCGATGAGCGTCCAAAGCACAACCCAAACGATCCCCGGAATACCGGTATAACCTTTCATCGCCAGATGGTCACCCCGGTCTCCCACATACAACAGGTAGCTTGGACTGATGGCGCTTTGCAGCAGGATAAACAGCGCCAATACCTGATTGGCGAACGTCGCCCAATGCTGGTGGCGCCAGCGAAACAAACACCAGTATGTCACACCGATAAAGCCAACAATCAACAAGGTGATGGGATCTCGGGTATAGATCAGGCTACCAAGCACAAACAAACCGACAATAGCAAAATAGATCCAGCTACCGACTCTTCGGGAAACACTACTAAACTGGATCCGCGCCAAGGTATAGGCCCATAAGGAGGCCCCAGCATAACCGGAAAAAGTGACCAACCACGACCAGCCGCCACGTGAGGTAGCGAGACCGGAGCCATCAAGATGCAATGCAATAGAAACCACCTGCCCACCCGATAAAATAGCAGCGAGGCCATGACTACCCTCATGCAGCAGGGTTTCAAAATACTTTAATGGTGCACTGACCAAAGGTAGCCAGATCAGTATTAGCGCGCAAAGCAACGCAACAATCAGTTCAATACGGGGTTTTAGCATCTGTTATTTCAATAAATTAAGTCGATGAACATAAATACGGCTGAAGCAATGTAGCAGATTGTCTCCGTTCACCACTAGTCATGTTTAAGTAACAACTAAGCATGTAAACAGCGGCTATCACTTGCTAATGACAGCGGCATTCTCATACCATTCACCCCTTAACGCAGACATGGAGTCGAAATGAAAACGCCCGCCCCGCAAACTAAGTCCGACAAACCAGGCAAAAAGCCATTACCAAAGCTCGACAATAAAGATCTTTCTAAGAGCGGTTTTTGGCTTTCTCATCTGTTAACCATTCTGGCAACGGTCATTGGCGTTTACCTCGCAGCACAAGCGGGGCTTTCCCAGGCATTGATCTTCGATACGCTGCAAACCAAGCAGAACAATTACTACCTCCGCTCCTCCCTTTATGCTGAGTTAGCTGACAATACCGCCCTACTCAACGCATACAACCACGACGTTCTTAAGAAGGGAGTTTCTGTTGATACGATCAAGCTGAGAAACCCACGCTTAAGCTCCTACGTTTGGGAAAGTATGAAGTTTTCTCCCACGACGTTGGAAACCCCAACCTACTTCTTAACTCAAACGCGCCGCTTCTACGCGGACGTCAATGAGATCATCCATAAAGTAGAACAAGGTCAATATGGTAGTCAGCATGCCAGCAGCCTATTGCAGCAGCACTTAGACACTATGAACAACGAAGTGCTTCCCAAACTGCAAGCGAGCGCCACCGCACTGACAGTTGAACTGCAAAAGTACGATGTTGTCGTTGATCTTCAGGATGAGGTGAAATAATGGCAACACCAGCGCTCTGCCCTAGCTGCACGGATACCTATCTGGAGACAACCACTTGTCATGATGAGGAGTTAGACATTTGTCGTTCATGTGGCGGCCACTGGTTTGAACAAGGCGAAATGAACAAGGTGTTATCCAAAGTTGATAATGGCCAAGATCAGGTCGAATATCAGCAGCATTTAGGTGCGTCAATCGGTGTTAGTGAACGCCAGTGTCCGGATCGTCATGGCCCAATGCAAAGCCATCACCTACTCGCTGATTATCAACTGGAAATTGATATATGTGAGCATTGCGAAGGGGTATGGGTTGATAGCGATGAGCTTAACCAAGTAAAGCAGTCTCCGAAGTTACAGCAAGCACTTGGCTCGCTGAATCAAGCTCTGAGCTGGAAAAGTCGCGTATTTCAGTTTCTATCGCAGATGCCAGTCGAGTACAACATTAAGCCGAAACGTAAACCGGTCGTCACCTGGACGCTAATGGCGCTCAACTGTCTTATTTTTATGAGTTATGTTGGTAATCCAGAGTTGGCCAACCAATTGGTCTCTCTGTTTGGCAATGTGCCCGCAGCAACACTGGCCGGCGATCAATTATGGACACTGGCAAGCTGCATGTTTTTGCATGGGGATCCCCTTCACCTGCTGGGAAATATGTATTTCCTCTATGTAGTCGGTGACAATATTGAAGATGCATTAGGTCGTCGCCGCTTCATCGCGTTGTATTTTGCTCTCGGTATTTTATCCAGTCTGATCAGCGTAGTGCTTAATTGGCAGAGTGAGATCCCATCCATTGGTGCCAGCGGTGCAATAGCCGGGTTATTTGGGGTCTATTTAGTCTGGTTCCGCCATGCCAGCCTGACGTTTATGATATTTATCTATCAAAAGAAATTAGCGCCAGTTTGGTACTTCGCTATTTGGGTCGGACTAAATGTATTGGGCATGATGATTGGCGAAGGTGGTGTTGACTACTGGGCCCACATCGGCGGCTTTGTTAGCGGTTTAATCATGGGCGTTGCGCTAAAACCCTATATATTTATGCGTAACCCCTTACTGCAAATGCTGGCTCATCCAGCAGCAGTGGTTAACCGTTAGCCCCGTACTCACGGCAAAAATATGGAGGCGTTTCATTGCTGGGGCGGCTCCAATTTTAAAACCGAACCTTACCAACTTTAGTGCGCTAACTTATAGCGACGATGCGGTAGGCGATCACGGCCAACCCCACACTAAACAGGGTCAACATAGTGGCACCGGCGATTATCCGATACCGAAAACTGGTGTAGAGCAGCAGAGTCACTTTATCTAACGCCAAAAACTGCCCCCGATACCAAAACATCTCATTCAATTTTGCCAAGCGAAGCGCCGTCACTGAGCCGCCTAACACAGCAATAAAACCGACGAAGTAGACATTACATGCCAAATAAAACATAGATACCGTCTGAAACAGAGCCGATATTGCCGCACTTAGCAGCAGTAAGCCGACACCGATTAACATGGCATAACGGGCACTTCTTAACGCACTAGGTACTGCCTCTCTATTCACACATTCCATGCTATCCACCTCCGTTGGTGAGAAGTAGCGACAAAACCTAAACTCACGACTTAAAAACGCACGATGCCGACCAAGCGATAACTAGGAGGGTGATCCGTCGGTTGCAAATGCAGCAACAAACGTTGCCCTTCATAGGGTGCTTGCATGTCAAAACAGACCCAGAACACAGATGTTTCAGGATACTCACTGTGATGTGGGAAAACCGCCTGGTCGTCGGCATCACAAGCTCTGATCTTACCCGGATCGATATACTGAAGCAGACTAAACTGCGCTATCCGCGAATCATCCAGCACGGCGATGTCAACAACATCATTTTCTACGCAGGCTTGTGGTGTTACTTGGTTATCACTGGCACAGCGATGAACCGCACTAGCCAGGAACATCGCACCGTAATACTGCGGCTCGGGAAACTCCAGATCGACTGACGGATGAAAGGCGAGTTCGGCGTCCTGATGCTGATCACAACCGGATAGCAGGAGCAGCAATCCCACCACCAACCCTATCAATAAGAGATCATAGCTGTGATGGCTAAGTGGTTTATGGCCCATATAAAAACTGCTCCCTAAGTTATCCTGAGTTCAACTTACTATGCCATGCAGCGCCAAACAGTGTCTCAGCTAAACTCTGCAGCAAAACCAACTAAAGGCTTTAACGATTGGCTGAAACAGATGGGGCAAAAGTACAGTAACGCCATTGGAATGCACGATCTGTAATATGTACGTCAGCAAATTGGTGATATATTTAATTTATTCCTCGGTATCATAGCGTCAGGCTAAAACACCGGTTCTACCATGAACGAATTACGCTATCTAAACGGCTATCCGCCCGAAGTACTTGGGCAAGTCGAAAAATTGATTAAAAACGGTCAATTAGCTACGTGGATAGAAAACAAATATCCCACACTGCACGATCTAAAAACTGAAAAGTCGCTATACAACTATACGCTCGCGATTAAAAACCAGTTCCTGAAAAAATCCGCTCCACTAAGTAAAGTCATTTACGATCCCAAAATCCATCTGGTCAATCATGCTCTGGGCTTACACACGTTTGTTTCACGGCAACACGGCAAAAACCTGAAAGCCAAAAATGAGATACGGATCTCCAGCCTGTTTCGCAACGCACCGGAGCCACTGTTAAGAATGCTGGTGGTACATGAGCTAGCACATTTGAAAGAAAAGGAGCATAACAAAGCCTTTTACGCGCTTTGTTGTCATATGGAGCCCGATTACCATCAGCTGGAATTTGACGCCCGCTTATATCTGACTTATCGGGAATTTAATGAATAGAATAAATCGACGCTAACTACCCGTAACGTCCGCACTGTATTCGAACCAAAACTCCGGTTTATGATGATGATAGCCTTGGGCGTAATCCACCCCTATTGATGACAGGTAGTGCTGCGCGCTCTCAGTTTCTACAAACTCTGCCACGGTCTTCTTACCCATCTCTTTCGCCAAACGGTGCATCGTTTCCACAAACACTTGATTCAAGCGGTTGTCGCAGATGTTACGAATAAACACTCCATCAATTTTAAGGTTGTGCACCGGCAGTTGCTGTAGATAGCTGAACGATGATAGCCCGCTACCAAAGTCATCCAATGAAAACTCACAGCCAATCGCTGTCATCTGCTCAATAAAGGCGATAGCGGCGCTTAGGTGAGTGATCGCATAGGTTTCCGTTATCTCAAAGCCGATGCGTTGCGGTGCTACCTGATATTTTTCCAACATGGCATGAACAAAAGAGATGATCCCTTTATCGCCGAGGGTCACACCCGACAGGTTGATACTGTAATGACTACTACTATCGCCGATGTCCTTTGCTATCGCAGCAAATGTTGCTTCAATCACCCAGTGGTCAACCTGGCTGATTAAGCCGTATTTCTCAGCCGCAGGTATGAATTTATCAGGCGTCAGAAGAGAGCCGTGATGATCGATTAACCGCACTAGCACTTCGTAACGTGACGCTTGTGATGCATCGCTCAAAGCTCTTAGGCGCTGGCGATAAAGCTGCAAACGATTGTCATTAAGTGCTGCTCGCAGCTCGCGAACAACATTCATCTCTTGTGCATGCTGTGATAACGCGACATCGTCACTGTGGTAAAGCTGTACTCGATTACCGCCTTTCGATTTCGCAAGGCGAACAGCTTGTGCCAAGGCATTAAATACCTCCTCACTACCTAACTGTTGCCCATCTAAAACGAAAGCGCCAACGGAGGCTGACAAAGAAAGATCGGGTGCGATGTGGGTGAAGTCGAACTGTTCGATCTGCTGCCTAACCTTTTCGGCAAAGCCATGAGCCAGTTCATGATGCAATTCCGGCAACATCACAGCGAACTCATCGCTGCTAAGTCGACTTATTTTTGCCTGAGCTGGTAGCTGTCGCCGCAGGGCAAAAGAGAGCAAATTAAGGCAGCTATCTCCAGCGCTGTAACCAAAACTGTTATTCACCAATTGAAACTGGTCGATGTCGATGAGCAACACCACACCTTCCATCATCAGTTGGCCACTGTGCTGCGCAATAAACGCTGCTAACTGTCCCTCAAAAGTTGCACGATTCATGGTCCCTGTGAGCTCATCGTGGGAGGTCTTAAAGCTCAACTCTTTTTCCATAATCCGTTGTTTGTAGAGGCGCCGGCGCTGGGCCTGATAGAATAGATATACGAAACCGGTAGTCACTCCCCAAAGCAATAACGCTTGTAGAATGCTTTCCAAGTAAACTCGCGCGTTATATTCAGGAGCCAAACGAATAGCCAACTGCCAACGCGTCCCCGGAATGGGCTTGAGGAAATCAAATTGATGCACCTCTTCCCCACTCATATAGATCGACTGATCATGACTTTTTTCAAGCGAGATCTCTGTACCAAACTCAATCTTGCCGGACTGGTCACTACGCATCAAAAACAGCTGCTGATAGGGAAGTTGGTGCTGGGTTAATATCCTCTCTAATACCGCAGGGTCAAAAGCAACAAAAAGAAACAGACCGGCCTGTTTATCAACAAGTAAGGGTTGCAACAGGTCATAGTGAAAACCATTCGGGCTGCGATGCAGAAACAGGTTCTCCTGACTGCCTCGCAGCAAGGTATCATCAATCTCTTCTCTACAGTCAGGCAAAAATTCCCCTGTGAACTGTGACAACACCCCCTTTCCTGAACTGTCGACAATGGCAAATAAGCGCACATCATCGACCTCTTCACGCAGCTGCGTTAACAGCTCCATGTACTCATCTTTCGAGGTCTGATTACCGGATAGAACCAACTGGGCCAACGCTGATGCGTGGCGAAATTGAAACTGGTCAATCGTTAAGCGAAGTTGCGTGAGGTGTTCCTGATACTCAGCCAAGACACTTTTAGTGACCGAATCCATCAGGGATTTTTGATAATTATAATGAAGCTGAATGGAAGAAAGCGCGCCCCAGATAACCAATATCAATAACATGATACTGGTTAAAAAAACGATCCATTTAGACTCAGCCAGTGCTCGGCTGCGATCATTGTCCTTTATGACATTCGCCAATTTCATTGCTCCATCAACTCATTAGAAGCTAACAGAGGCAAAAGTTTTACGTCAAGCTCAATATTGAAAATCAACCACTTGCATGGCTAATAGCGTGGATAATAATGGTCTGAAATGCCAACTCAACTCCCACGCACGAAGCATTATTCATCTGGCTCGGACTTATCACCGACCCAGCCCAGAAGATCCTTAATCACCGACCAACGAGGTGGTCGATGTTTGGCACCGCCGCCAAGGATCCAAAACTCATACTGTTGGCCAATAAAATCATTAGATTGCTGGATATCCAACCAATCATCCAGATAACTCAACAAATCATTATTCGAACGATTGAGGGCATAGGCAACAGGCACCCTCTTCTTCGCGTTAGTCGGGATCCAGACGCCAAATTCTGGATAAAGCACGGTCCAGGCATAGCCAGCCTCAGCACTAACCAACAAAGCATCATAAGTGCCCTCTTTTGCTTCGAAAAATTGCTCGTAATCTTTCAGCATAACCACTTCAGCATTTGGGTAGGCTCTGTTGATATGCTTGACGATGTCCGAATGATCTAATGTGGCAATCACCAACTTGGTTTGTTTCTTCAATAATTCGGGATCGGAAAGAACACTTAACTCATGATCTCTTCCGACGACCGCCACATGAAGTTGTAGCACGGGATCTGTAAACGACATATCGGCAATACGCTCGGCTGTCATCGCCAATCCTGACATCGCAATATCATAAAATCCACGCCCTAATTCGATGGGCAGCTTATTGTAATCGAGTGGTACAAAACGGATCTCGACGCCAAGATCGCTGGCCAACTGATGCGCTAGCGAGATATCAAATCCCACCAACTCCCCATTAGCGTTGAAATAAGAGAACGGCACATTCTTCGGATGAAAACCAACACGAAGAATATTACGCTGCTTTATCTGCGCGACCGTTGTTTTAGAGAAACGACCGGTTTCATAAAGCTTTGGTAACTCTGCATACACTTTTTCAGGTACCTGCCCGACCATCTTCATCTCTGCAACTAATGAACTTTGGGTGTACTGGTCCTCAACAAATGGGGCGGTAATCAATCGATTTAACAGCAGTGTCGCAACAAAACCACCCGCAAGAATTCCTAAATAAAATAGCCCCCGCATCAAGGTGATCCGTAGCTGGTTCTGTACCATAGTGATGGTGATTAGAACCAACACGACCAAATTCAGCGCCGCTACCATGGAATTAAACCGCGAAGTAATAACATTACTGATCAAAAACAGTTGATACAGATCCGCAGGCACTTCCAGCAGATTAAGCATAAAGGGTACGGCAACCTGAACGCTGCCAAAGAGAGTAAACAGGCCAGAAATAGAGGTCATCGTCGCTAAAGAAAAGGGCGGCTCTTTATCAACAAACCAAGCAGCGAACAGAACAAACAAGATAACGGTCAACTTGCCCAAATTAGGAAAAGTAAACGCGACAGGCATGGTCACACCGATCAACTTATCGGTCTCTTCTGTCGCTAAGCCTCTGGCATGAAAAATATTTTTACACTGTTCGGTTAAGACTGGCAGTAAGATCAGGATATTACCGGTGGCAAAAGCGGTGATCAGTGAATCTCGACTGATAGTCATCACTTCTCTGTAGGTAAACGGCGTTAGCGCACTCAAGGTAAATGGTAGCAAGACAAAGGTCAGAAAAAGACACAGCACCATATAGGAGATAAGAAACACCTGTAGCGAACTGAACTCCTCCAATGTCATGGTACCGGCGGCCGCGGCAGTACTGGCAAAGACACCTATAGGCAGAATCTTCACTATCATGCCGGTCATTTTACTCAGCGCAGTCACGGAGGTTTCAGTCAGCGACATAAAGGCTTGCTTGTTTTGTATGCGAATAAGCGCCACACCAAACAGCATGCAGAAGATAACAACAGCAGGAACGTAGCCTTCCGCTAATGAATGAAAAGGATTTGAAGGTATATACAGCTTCATGTAGTCGGGGCTTGGAGGCACTTCCAGCACACTGGCCGAGAAAAACGAGGCATTTAGCTGTTCAGGGAAAGAAAGCGGCAATAATAAAATCACCAATAAACCCAGAACCCATAAAAGAACCAATACAATACTCGTTTTACTGAATAGTAGTTTGGCATGGCCAGTGGTTAACGAGCCAACCCCGTATAACAACGACATAACCATATAAGGCAACACAGTGGCTTGCAGTAGAAAAATAACAGCGCTCCCCAGCCACTGCATCCAACCCACCATTTCACCAAAAAACAATCCGGTAAACAGACCAGCAATTAGGCCAATAAAGATCCAACTGGAGCCACCTTTCAGCTTTATTTTTGGTTTCCGTAACTTGAAGTGAAACTTGGGTTTGCGGAGCCGCCCCATAAATCAGATCATCCTTAAATAGATAGATATCGCAGAGTAATTATACTGGCTACTCACTGCTGTGTGACTGAAACTATTGAAAAACATTAAGATCAGGTGTTACTCCCGTTAATCTTAACCGCTTCAGCGCATCTTTTTAGGCGATAAGTTGGACACTACTGCCTTTTGGCGTTGCAACTACATCAAGCCGCATCGCCATCTGCTCTTTCAGTTCACTGACATGACTGATGATACCAATCATACGTCCACTGTGTTGCAGATCCACCAAAGTACGTACAGCCAGATCCAATGACTCGGGATCAAGACTACCAAAGCCTTCGTCGATAAACAGGGTGTCTAACTTAATCCCCCCGGAATAGCTCTGTACCACATCAGACACACCCAAAGCTAAGGCAAGCGCAGCCAGAAAGCTCTCGCCGCCAGACAGTGTCGCTACCGAACGAGTCTTGCCCGAATAAGCATCTTCTACCTCCAACTCAAGTCCTGAGGCGCGATTGCCTTTACTACGGTCTTCTTTTCGCAGCAACAAATAGCGGCCTTTGCTCATCAGTTGCAGGCGGTGTGATGCCTGAATGAGCACATCATCCAATAAAACACTCAAAACAAAACGCTGCAGGCTGATCTTGTTACCTGTCTGACCATTAGCTACATCACTAAGCGTACCGTAAATCTCATATTGCGCTTCCAGCGCTTGGTTTGTCAGGTGAGCGGCCTGCAGGTTTTTCAGCGTATGATCGAGTGAAGTGAGGCGCGCATGCAGCGTACTTGCTCGCTGATCAGTTTCTCTGTACGTCTGCTGGCACAGGGCTAATTGTTGCGTTAATACCTCTAGTTGCGGTGTTGCCTGCCCATCTAACTCTTCCGCTAACTGCTTGACCTGTCCTTGAAGTTCACTGAAACGAAGTTGATATGTTTCGATCGTCAGCTTTATAGCTTGCAGCTCATCACTTGCTAAACGGGCTTGTTGAAAAGCGTTTTCATCTGCAAAACCTGAGTTGCTAAGCGCCGAATGCCATGCCTGCACACGCTGCTGCTGTTTCGCTCTGCTTTCATCTAGCTGTTGTTGCAAACGCTTATCTCCCTCACCGGCTTTGTCCAGCGCAGAGCGCGCCTGGTCACGTGCCAGTGTCGCTTGTTGCAGCGCCAGCTCTAATGCTTGCCATTGCTTTTCAAACCGGGTGATCTCAGCTTCCAAAGCACCGTTAGCCCGAAAATGCTCCGGTACCTCGGTTTCCAAGCGCCGCAGCTCAGCGACGGCCACGGCAACAGCTTTTTGTGCATCCGCGCTTTGTTGCTGGAGTTTAAGCTGCTCGCTTTCCAAGCCGGTCAATTGCTGATGCAATGCTTCAATCTGTCTCTGGCGCTGCGCTAATTGCTGTTGGCATTGTAGTAATCTATCAACATCAGCAGATAACTGAGCAAGCTCCTCGTCCAGCTGAACTAACGATTGCTCTGCAAATTCAGCTAGCTGCAATTCCACCGCCAGTACCTGTTGATTGAGCCCCTTCCAGACCTGCTGTAACTCGGTATATCTGTTTTCTGCCTGCTGTAACAGCCCCTGTTGGTCGTTCACCCGACGCCGCGCCTGTTCAACTTGCTCATGTGTCACTAACGCAGAACCATCATCCGTCATCGCCCGATGAGCGGGTAGCGGATGCTCTTTGCTACCACATACCGGACATGGTTCGCCAACCCCCAACTGCGCCGCTAAGAGGGCCGCCTGACCGCTGTGCCATTGCATTTCTATCGCGGCCATGTCGCGTGCTAAACGCGCTGACTCTTGTTGCAAAGTTTGCTTTTCCAGCAGCGCTTGCTTACCGCTCATCTCTGCCTGCGCTCGTTGCTGACGCAACTCATCTAATGCAACCCGGTGATCGCGCTGCTGCTTGAGCGTGGTTTGTCTGACCTGTAACTCCGGCATCCGCATGAGCTGCTGCTGCGCGGTTACATTCAGTTGTTCCAATTCGGAGAGTTGCCGTTTGCTGTCAACGAGCACCTGCTGAGCTTGAAGGTAAGTGTTTTCACTCGCTTCTGCAGCTTGCTGTGCAGAAGACCAACGCAAGCGTGCTTGACCTAAGTTAACCACTTGCGTTTGCAAACGAGCTAACTCATTTTGCTGGTTTTTCAGCTCATCAACCTGTTTGGCATTCTCTATCGCACGCTCGTAGCGAGTCGACGCCTGCTGATAAGTTGTCGTCGCCTGCGATAGGGAATGCTTTGCTTCTTCCCTAACCAGCAATAAGCTGTTTAATTCGCGTTCAGCCTCCACTACCGGCGTATAAATTGGATTGATCTGCTCCGCTTGCTCCGCCAGCAAGCATTGCTGCTTTAATCCTTCAATCTGCTCAGCCTGAACTTCGGCCTGAATAAGCTCTTGTTTTCTTTGCTGATAACGCTGAAAGCGTTCAGTTAGATTTTTACCCGCCTCAAGGGCATTCTGCGCCCCCAATTGTTGGTCAAATGCTCGCTTTTTCTTCTGTTCTGCTTCCTGCAACTGTGGTGCAAGCGCATTACGTTCAGCATTGAGAGCCTGTTCCGAGTCAACACCGGCGTTTTCCAAGATCCCTTTGATTTTATTTCGATGGGCTTCAGCATCACGGCGGATAGCACTGGCTTTGATCTTCAAGCTATCTTCTATCTTGCGATAGATCTGCGTCTGGAATAGCTGACTAAAAATAGCTTCCCGGCTCTTGGAGTCGGCGAGTAAGAGTTCACGAAATTTTCCTTGCGGCAATACCATCACCTGACGAAACTGCTCAACACTTAGTCCGGTAATGTCACGAATGGCATCATTAACTTCACCGACCTTCTTACTCACTAATAACGTCCAAGCTGTGCTTGCGTTTGCTGAGTCATCGGTACAGTGCAGCCATAAATTCGCTTCGGCCGCTTGCGTTGTCGTACCCTCGCCTCTGGCTTTTGGTCTCTCTTGTTGCGGCTTACGTTGCACCCGATACCGCTTTTCAGCCAGTTCGAACTCCAGCGTCAACTCTGTGGCTAGCTCAGGATCGGCATGGTCACAACGCATTTGCGCCGACTCACGTTCGGCGCCTGTGGTTTGCCCATAAAGCGCCACACAGATCGCATCCAAAATAGTGCTTTTACCGGCACCGGTGGGGCCATTTATCAAAAACAAAGCATTATCGCCAAACGCACTGAAATCAACGATTTCAGTGGCAGAAAACGGCCCGAACGCCTGCATCGTCAGCATTAATGGCTTCATCGGTTTGCCTCGTCTTGATGCAACTGCTTAATCACTGTTTGTAAGGCTTGATCCTGTTCGCCTGTCAGTTCGTTGCCGTGCACTTGCTGAAAGAAATCACGAAACATCGACAGCTCACTTTGCCGCAATTTTTCTCGCTGCAAGGCTTGCTCATTGTCACTGCGCGCCTGCAACATCCGTTTCTCTAAATGCAGCACATTTGGATAAACCGCACGTAGCTTACCCATGGGATCAAGAATGGCGTGGGTATCAGTCAACCGCACCATCAGATAGTCGTCACTATGGGGATCGGTTTTTCCTTGCGCAATTAACACGTTCAGCTCCCCTTCAATGATCCGCATATCACGCAAGGGCTGTAACGGTATAAGCTCAACGTGAGCAGCACCGGCCTCATCAATACTGACCAATGAAATGCTTTTATTCTGATTTTGCTCAGAAAAACTATATTTAAGTGGTGAGCCTGAATAGCGAATATGTTCAGCCCCCTGCTTTTGCGGACCATGCAGGTGACCCAGCGCGGTGTAATTGAAAGCAGAAAAGTGACTGGCTGAGACCTGTTCAGCCCCACCAATGGACAGAGGACGTTCAGATTCACACCCGGTGCCGCCAGCCACGAAACAGTGAGCAATCACAACTGATGGCAACTGTTTATCCCGTGCTGCATCAAGTTGCGCCATTAAATAGGCCATCGCTTGATCATGAGTTTTCAACTGAGCACTAGCCTCGTCGTTAAAAGCATCCCTCACCTGCTCAGGATCACAGTACGGCAAACCGAAAAACTGCACTGTGCCCGCCGTTGCGCTGTGCAGCAACACGGGTGTGGTTAACAAGCCAAGATCGCCCATGATGTGCAAACCAGACTGGCGTAACTGGTTAGCAGCAAAACGTAAACGCTGGGCACTGTCGTGATTGCCGGAAATCATCAGCACTGGCAGCTGCAATTCATGGCACAGTTTATCGAGTACCTCATCCAACAACGCCACGGCATTAGCAGGTGGTACTGAACGGTCATATATATCACCGGCCACAATCACTGCATCTACATGCTCTCGTTCGGCAATATCCACTATCTGTTGCAAAATATGACGCTGATCTTCCAACAGCGACGCATTATGAAACTGCCGCCCTAAATGCCAGTCTGAGGTATGAATAAACTTCAAAAGAGAATCGCTCCAGCAACCAAGGTTAACAACGGCGTAGGCGCATTATCTGTAGCGAGCACACAAAAACAGCACACCATCTGCATATAGAGTTTTCATTGTATTCAATAGCTAATAGCTATCCTACAGCCAATTAACGAAAGATGACTTAAAACGCCCAAAGTTAGCCGATAACATAGCAACAAATCCGCGGATACAGGCGGACACCGGCGGACAAGTTTTACATCACTTACGCAACTCCTGTATAAGGACGCTATGAAAATACCGAAACGCATACAGCCGCTGGTCGACGATGGCTTAGTCGACGAAGTGATCAGTCAGTTAATGAGCGGCAAAGAAGCCACCGTATACATTGTCCGTTGTGGCGATGAGATACGTTGTGCCAAGGTTTATAAAGAGGCGATGAAGCGCAGTTTTAAAAAAGCTGTGCAGTATCAAGAAGGCCGAAAAGTACGTAATAGCCGCCGTGCTAGAGCAATGGAAAAAGGCTCCAAATTTGGTCGCGATCAGCAAGAAGCCGCTTGGCAAAACGCCGAAGTGGATGCTTTGTATAAGCTCGCCGCTGCTGGGGTGCGTGTACCACAACCATTTGGCTGCTATGACGGCGTGTTACTCATGGAGCTGGTCACCGATGACGAGGGTGATGTGGCCCCTCGCCTGAACGATGTGGTGATGCCGGCAGAACACGCGATTGAGGATCACCGGATCGTCATGCAATACATCGTACGTATGCTTTGTGCCGGTGTCGTTCATGGTGATTTATCAGAGTTTAATGTACTGGTAGATGACTACGGTCCAGTCATCATCGACCTACCTCAAGCGGTTGACGCATCAGCAAACAATAATGCTCAGCGCATGTTTGCACGCGATGTCGACAATATGACAGCCTATTACGGTCAATTCGCACCAGAATTACTCAGCACTAAATACGCTAAAGAGATCTGGGCCCTGTATGAAAGTGGCGAGTTAACACCAGATGCTGAGCTTACTGGTGACTTCGTTGAAAGTGAAGAGATCACGGATGTGAGCTCTATCGTTGATGAAATTAAAGCAGCATTTGAAGAGATGCAGGAAAATCAGCAACGGATTAAAGACGCAGAAGAGTGCAACTAACCTACAGAAAAATGCAGTCGAGCTGTCGTCCCCGTCGTTACACCTTACACCTGCTCAGCAAAGGTGATTACTCTGCGGATTTGTCCTCTGCAACTGGCCACTCAAAGCCATTGGTCGCAGTCACCTTATCGTGATACTTCAAACGCATACCATTCAGAAAATTGCGCAAGACCTGATCTTTACATTCACGGTAATTTTTATGGCCTGGCTTGCGAAAAAACGCACTCAGCTCATGTTTGCCAATACTAAATTCAGACAGATCCATTAACGCAAGGATGTCATCATCTTTCAGATCCAGAGCAATCTTTAACTTACGAAAGATCAGATTGTTGGTTAATCGCTTTTCTGGCGCAATCTGCGCGCCTTCCCGCTTGCCACGGCGAAGATTAATAAACCCGTTGAGAAACGTCGCAAACTGCAGATCATTAAGCTTCTCGTAAGCCTTATCATCATCTTTCTTTAACCAGCTACTCACCTGTGCTCTGCTCACCTGCAACTCAGCCAACTGAAAAATCTTAATCATCTTCGAGTCGTTCAATTCAAAGGTGTAACGTAAGCGTCTAAGGATATCGTTATTGGTCAAAATCGTTCTCAAAATATGAAAAGCATAAGATAGTTATATCTTAACACTCTCGATGCCAGAAAGAGTTTTAGGAATAAGATAAACCAAAAAAAAACCAGTCAAATGACTGGTTTCATATCAGAACAAGCTAGGCGCAGTTAGCTCCTCTTGCGAAGACCTAACGCAAGACACACTAAACTCAGCATCACTAATGTTGCTGGCGCAGGAACGCTCACTACAGTGTCATATGCAAAAGTTGCGGCGTCTGTATTTTGTTCCACGCCCACAAACCCGCCCAAATACTTCTTACCGTTGTCGAAAGTAACTGATACGTCAGAACCAATAAGATTGGAACCAACCACATAAGACTCTCCGGTGCTAAAGAAGTCGACATCAAGAAACCACTTAAAGCTTTGAAAAACTTCGTTAAAGTCGATACTTAAGACTTTGTCAGAGACAGAAAAGTCTGCATCAACGTCACTCAACACTTCAAGCTTACCTGGATACTCAGGTCCGGCATCAAATACGAGGTCTGTGGCAGTAAGATCAATATCTATGTTAATGATATTAAACTCACCACCAGTCAAATTCTGTAAGACAAATGGCTTACTCCAAGTACTGCCATCGATGGTCAGATCTACCATGGGGGCGGCCTTGACACTGGCACTCAAAAAGATAAGTGCTACTACGGATAAAATTCTACGCATTATCTCTACTACTCCTTGCGAGCGTTTTCCAAACAATTATCAATATAGTATTAACTAATGGAACTATACCGGATTCCGTTGAGCTCGAATACTGTCATCATTTTTAACAGTTTAAAAAAACCAACAAAAAAAACGAGCAACATGTTGATTTAAAAAGTAAACCTGAAAACGCCCCCTTAGAAGAAGAGCATTTGCCACACAATATGGAGCAACAATTATGCAACAAGAAAGATTTTCATCTCACAACAATGACAGTTAGCTACATTCCGCAACCTGTGCAGGTAATGCCGAAGCACCTTCTAAACGACGGTGCACGATACATACGATACGTACATGACCATTCTCTTTGGCTAATTCCAGTACTTTCCATGCAGTATGTTCAGTTGCCAATCCTCGTTTAATCGCCTCAATCAGCTTTCCTTTCATAAATGCGCTCCGAACATACCAAGTCTCAAATCCTAAGCGAATCAATCCTAAGGTCACATCTTGCTTATATCCACCAAGATGCTCAGCCGTGATGATCGCTTGCTGAAAGCGATCATCATATCTAGAAAGCTTATGCTCTATCAAAGCTATCTCTAACCAGACATTCGGCCAGTTAGGTCTATAGTTAATCGACGCATCAAGCGAACTTGTCGCTTTTTTGAGGTAGGTATTGGCATGCTCCTTGTCAGAAAAAGCTTTCCATTCAAATAGCTTTGCTTGCAACAAATGGTAGTGAGCATTGTCAGGCTGAAGATTAAGCGCTCTTTTAATACTATTTTCAACAAGAACGAGTTCCTTTTGATTAATAGCGCTTTGCACGGCCCACTTATTTAACTTTCGCTCAGCATAAACACCACTCAAATTAGCAACGCCATGAAGTACCGCGACCCAACCGAGGAAAAAAAGAACCGCAATAGCTGAACCATAGAAAAGTCTCTGACGTAGTTTCTTAATCGCAGCTAATTTTTTGACCACTATATGTACTAGTTTAACTAATGATTGCACGCGGCAGTTCCTCTATCGCAGAGTGAACACCTTCGTCACCAATCCACTTCCTAGCTTCATCCAAACCGTTTGCCGTGACCGGCGGTCGACGTTTAATACTATGCGCATCAGTAGCCAATACATCAACATAACCCTTTTTACTCAAAGCGATAGCTGTTTCGTAGGGGCGTTCACCAAAATCTCCGGCGAATGAACCAAGTGTTAGCTGAAAAAAGACGTCACCTTTGGTTAGGCGAGATATCGCGTTGGGGTTCCTTATTATCTCTCGATTTCGCTCTGGGTGAGCAATCATCGGTATAACTCCGTGACGATTTAGCCACTTAAGCAAATTATCGGTTCCCGGCGGAATATGGCTATAGGGCAGTTCTAGCAACAAAACCTGGCTTCCCTTGTAATCTCCTAGCATTGGAATCTCACCTGCTGGTAACGCATGGAGAATCTGCTCCGTTAGACGAACCTCCCCAGCCAGGTGAATTTTTAGTGGTATATTTGCCTCCATCAATGCTTTAGAAAAAGCATCAAAAGTATTTTGGAGGGCACGAATAGAGTTATTGTATATTCCAGGATGGAAATGAGGAGTAAGCACTGAGGTATGTATCCCCTCAGCTACTGAGATTCTAGCCATCTCCAAAGATTCTGACATAGCGCTGGCGCCGTCATCGACGCCAGGTAACAGGTGGCAGTGGAGGTCAATCACGTGACACTTTCTTTCCTTGTCGAAACGACTTGCTCCTGATAATCAGTAGAGCCATAAACATCGCCATAATTATAATCGTAAATATCTTTACTATTTCGTTTATTAATGGCGTTTAATACCACGCCATCTACACGCACCTCTAACCTTTGTAACCGACCAATCGCTTCCAAAATCGTGGAACGCCTAACCTGATCTGCTCTAACTACATAAAGCGTTGAATCCGCTTGTTTGGCCACGACTAACGCATCAGAAACGACTCGCGAAGGCGGCGTATCAATAATGATTCGATCGTAAAGTCCACGTAACTTAGAAACGAGTTCTTCAAATCCATTTTTAGCGAGTAACTCTAGCGGATTGGGCATAGGAGAACCGGCTACCAAGATATCGATACCAGACACATCATCATGATATATGCACTGATCCAATGAATGGGTTCCCGTAAGAAGATTGGTGACGCCAGGCTGATAATTGGGAATACCAAATCGTCGGCATACACTAGGTTTGCGAATATCAGCATCAAGCAACAGAACCCTCTCGACTTGTCCCATAGCGAAAGCTGTATTGATTGCCGTGGTCGTTTTTCCCTCATTAGGCAACGTCGAGGTAACAGCAATCACCTTTGACGGTGCATCTAAGTGAGAAAGAACAAGCCCTGTACGCAGTGTTCTCCACGCTTCAGAGAAAGATTGCATATCGTTCTCAAAAAAACTATGAATGCGAACATTCCCTTTCTTTTTCACTTTGACCTTAGGAATAACACCAACAATTCTTTGGGATAGATATAGTTCAACATCCTCAGGCGAGGCTATCGTATCGCTTAGGCTATGTATCAAAAAAGCCATGATGACAGCTAAACCAAATGAAGCGATAAATGCTGCGACAATAATCAGTTTTTTATTCGGTTTGGCAGGCAATCCCGGTGGTACAGCACGATCAGTGAACCGAGCATAGGCCGTATTAAAATCACCGACAGCACTTGCTTCCTTAAGGCGGTTCATGAACGTGTTATGCAAGCGGCGATTACTTTCGACCTCGCGAGTCAGCTCACGATGCCTTGTTTCTGTCCGAGTTAATACTTGATAACGATGCTTAGCCTTGGCCAGTTCAGCTACCAATGCCACTTCATTGTCTTTAGTGGCTTGCACTTCCTGCTCAATACCCCGTATTAGCTTTTCGACCTGTCGGTGTAAGTTTGCTCTCGCCTCTTCCAACTGTGCTTGAGCAGCCTTCATCCGGCTATGCTTGGGCCCATAGCGTTTTGATAGCTCTGCGACTCGTTGTTCAGCAACACCTTCAGCACGTTTGGCTTCTTGAATCCAACGGTGTTCAGATATTTCGGGCAACGACTCCAACTCAGAGACATCATCTGGATTCCGGTTATCAAGCACCCGCATAAGCGTCTCAGTCTGCGAACGTGCTTGCCTAGCTTTGGTCAGTTGTGAAGTGATTTCGTTGAGTTCTCTAGACGCCAATGCAACAACGCCTTCCATATCAACCAAACCTTCCTCTTCACGAAAACGTTGCAGTTCACCTTCCGAAGCTCGTAGGCGAACGCTTAGGCTTTCTAGCCGCTCTCGGATCCAGTCGGACGCCTTAGTTGTAGCGATTACTTTGTCTTCCCGATGGCTGGCTATGTACTCTTCACCTAACGCGTTAGCCACCTTCGCCGCGAAATGCGGAGATTCAGCTTCAAAGCTGATATTGACTAACTGAGTCTTAGGCACCGCAGAAACAGTTAACCGACTCAGAAAAATAGCAATAGCTCTAGACTTAGCACGCCGAAGCTTTTCTGCCTCTGAAACTTCAACGACTTCTCTCTCAATTGGAAGCGCTTCCTTAATAGAATCAATGAATTGCTTAACTGCACTATCTTCTTTTGGGAGAAATTCTTTGTGGGTAAGTAATCCGAGTTCATCAATTACATTTTCAGCCAAACGACGAGATTTAAGAATTTGATATTGTGTCTGTAGATACTCTTTACGACTAGAATCAAATCCATAAACCTCCTCAATAGAAACAGCCTTAACATGTTCAGCTTCTAACAGCATCACTGCCGTTGCTTTGTATTTTGGAGTTAAAGCGAAAGTAACCGTACCGACGATTAAAGTGACCATGATAGAGAATGTGAAGATTCTCCATTTATACTGGTTAATGATTCTAAAATATGCTCTTAAATCAATTAACTCTTCATTTTGAAGCTTACCGTCAGCTGTGTTTAGCTGCATAACTGCTTAATCCTTTTTCAATCTCAATTAGAAGAAACTGTCCTTCACCAGGATGGTATCTCCCGGTTTGATCTCCGTAGAGAGATTGGCAATCTCCTTCTCTTGTCCCTGTGTATTTTCTTTCGAAAGCATGAACTTTGTCGTGGACGCTCGTTCAGTAAAACCACCAGCAATTGCAACTGCTCTTTCAAGAGTCAACCCTGGCTGATAGGGATAACCACCAGGACGTTTAACTTCCCCGTAAATATAGAAAGGACGATATGTGGTAATACTGACTAACACGCTAGGGTTGATCAGATAGTCCCCTTTCAACCCTGCGGTTATAAAAGCCTGCAGTTCAGCCGTCGTTTTGCCTACGGCCTTTAGTTCGCCTAAGTATGGGTATGTAACGACGCCCGATTTGCCCAGTGTTGTTTCAACTGATAAATCATCTTCACCAAAAACATGGATCCGAATTTCATCTCCGGCACCTAAACGGTAGCCACTTGGGTCACTGTTAGCTAGAACGTTTGACACAACGCTAAACATACTAAGCACCATCAAACACTTAGCACTGAGCAATAGGATTGACTTCATTACAGCTCTCATATGGCTTACTTAAAGTGACACTTGAACAGACATTAAGAATACATTCTTATCGTAAGTGACCGAATCAATATTCGAATCTTGATCGCTCCAAACATATTCAGCTTTGATACGTACCCACCGGCGGAAATCATAGATAGCAGCTAATGATGCCTCCCAATACTCGTCATCTCGATCCAGGCCAGTGTATGATTCATCGATGTACTGAAGCGCTACGTCAGTCGTAAAACGTTCAAGCCATTTGTGCCGCCAGCTGCCTTTCGCTGTCGTTTCCTTAACGTAGTCACCAAACGTGTCTGGATCCTTGGCGCTTCGTCCCGTCATTATAGTAAACAAAGAATATTGTTTAGGTTGCCAAGTCAGAGATACGTCCCAGGAGATACCATCAAAGTCTTCCCGACCGTCCTCATCAAAATCTTTATCCTGCCAACCAATCCGAGCCTGACCATCTGTTTTCCCGGTAATGTCCCATTTTACCCCCCCTAAAACAGTTAAAACATCACTATCTCGAGAGCTTGCACCGGGCTCTGTATTATCATATTCAATCGTTTCATATCCGACGTCAAAGAGTAAGTCTGTCTTCGGCATTATGGTCCAATAACTTGTCGCACCAAACTCAATAGAGTCAAAATCCCTATACTGAGTTACGTCATCAAAATTCCGGTATTCTTTTTTCTCATACAAGGAGCGCACATCAAATTTAAGCGTTGATGATTGTGCTCCAACGCCAATCACTCCGCCTGCTCGATAAATATCATACTTGGTGACATCATCGAAAAGCCCCTCATTCCCTTCCGATATCCCCGTACCTCGAGCATCGTGAGTACGCTGATAGCTTGCATCAAAGTCAACACGATACTTTGCTGTAAACTCATGATGAACTCCGCCTTTCAACGAGTGATCAACATAGTCATCGTCACTAGAATCTATATACCAGCCGGCATCAAAACCATACTCTAATACTGCATTGGAGACTTCTGACCCACCGGCAAGTGTGGCGCTAGGAGAAATGACGGTAAACATACTATCTTTTTCATCGGCATCGCTATTCGTCACATTGTCATCGTAGCCAACAGATGTTTCTAACACTGGAGTTAAAACTAGCCCGGACTCCATTTTATAAGGCGCGGGATCAAACTCAGCACTTTGAACGGATGGTATAAAACTGCTGATAACTGTGGCAGTTGCTAATGCAATTTTTGTTTTAGATTTCAACATACAAGGTTCCCTTAATAAGCATTACTGCCGACAAATCCTTTGAAAATGGTCAAAAATACTATTTTGATGTCCAACCAAACGGTCCATTGACGAATATAATTGAGGTCGAACTCAACTCGTTTCTCCATCTTTTCTAGAGTATCTGTCTCGCCTCTAAAACCGCTAATCTGGGCTAGTCCAGTGATACCAGGCTTAACTTTATGACGAAGCATGTAACCAGAAATTAGTGAACGATATTCTTCATTGTGAGCGACCGCATGAGGCCTCGGCCCAACAATCGACATCGAACCCTGCAACACATTGATGAATTGTGGTAACTCGTCCAAAGAAGTCCGGCGAAGAAAGGCACCGAACTTAGTAACACGTGGATCACCTTTCGTGGCTTGCTTTACATCACCGCCATTATCCATCACCCGCATAGAGCGGAACTTCCATACACGGATCTTAGAGCCGTCAATACCGTAACGATCCTGTTTGAAGAAAACCGGCCCTTTTGATGTGAACTTAATACCTAGGGCAATAAACATCATAGGAATAGCGATCAAAGTTAAAATCAACGAACCTAATACAAGATCTTCTACTCGCTTAAGCCAGGAGGAGAAACCGTTAAGAGGTGAATCAAATACACTGAGCGTCTGAACATCTCCCACGCTATGCCAGCGCGCATGTAGCATTTTATAAATGAACAGATTTGGGATGATATGAACATCAACGGTAGTATCCCCACAACGCTCCAATATCTGAAAAATCCGGTCTTCTGCTTTTAGTGGCATCGCAATGTATAACAAATCGATCTCATTGCGCCGCGCCATAGCAATTGCATCTTCGATGTTGCCGATAATTCGCGCTCGATCTTGAGATGAAAATCGGTCCATATCTCTATCATCAAAGATACCTTTCAGACGGATACCTTGTTGTGAGTTCCTCTCGATTTGGTTGGCAAGCTCCAAGCCAGATTCCGTCATACCAATAATTGCGACAGTACGAGTGTTGTGGCCTTGCTCTCGCATAAAGAAAAGAATTTGGCGATACCATAAACGCCACACACACAAAAGCACCCAGCAAAATATAATCCATGCAAAAAAGCTATTCCGCGGCATACCTATCTTGTCTTCGAAAAGAAAAAGACATAACAAACCTGCTATGGCAACAATTCCCCAACTAAAACTAACGGTACCAAGCAACTCTGAGCTCGTGGAAAAGCGCCAAGAGCGATAGAGCTCCATGCTTTCAGCGGTAAGCATAAAGCTAATAGCAGCAATAACAGCCATCAAAGTAAAAGTCGAACTTACTTCAAGTTTCAATGAATGGCATGTAAGTAAAAAGCTGCCGATAATGATGAACACATCAAAAAATCGGTACAGCGTCGAAAACTGATTTTGGTGAGATCGGATAAAACCTTCCCTAGCCATTGCCCTTCTCTCCTCTGCGAAACTTAAACAACACTATAAATTCGCTCTAAAAACAAACAACGTCCTATTTTCAGGATCTACGTCACATTTGCAACCTTTTTATAACAGTTTCTGCAAAATCGATGCCATTACTTGACTAAAAAAAACCACTTTAGAATCAAATAGATAAATAAATTAGACACTAATAAAGGCCATACATGCCATCGAAAAGAGGAAACTTAGCAAAATTGCACCAATTAGGTGCAACCAAAGTACTCAAGCACCTTCGTTAATTAGATACAGATGAAGATGAAGATATAAAAAGTAGTTATGGGAAAACAAGACTATTTGAGGGAAGTTACCGACGCATTACGACAGCAACCTAAATTTACAACCCTAAGGTTGGAGGAAGCTTAGAAAGAGACTCGTAATTAGATAAAAAAGAGCGACTACTTTGACGTAATCGCCCTTCAAAAGCCTTTACTTTCTGTCTAAAGGGAACAACTCATCACTCTGCTATGGATAGGTGAACGACGCCTCCGGCGTACTGCAGCACAGATAGAGTATCTGAGCATGGTGAAAAAGCCATATCTGCTGCACCAACTCCAAAATCACCCTCAAGTTCAGTCCATTGAATGCCACCATCTCTTGAAATAAAAACCTGACCCTTATTTTCATTTCCCCAGCCATTTGTTCCTATGGCTATCGTATTAGGATCATTAGGCGAGATAGCAATGGCCTCTGCCGTACCATAGGCATCAAAGCTTTTTAATAGCCGCCACTGCTTACCTAAGCCATCTTTTACAAATAACTCAGGCTTGGCACCTTGCGTTGCAGCAAATAGCCGACCATCAGTGTTCATTTCTAAGTCATAAATAGCTTTACCTCTGAGACCAGTAAAAATCCATGACCGACCGGCATCTTTAGTAACGTAAACACCTACACCAGGGGCGCCCCAGTAGAGATAGCCTTGATGATTAGGATCAGCAACTAACCCATTATATATTTTTACACTATCTGGTTGAGCTGATGATTCAGACCATTGATAGCCACCATTCTCAGATACAAATAGCCCTGCACCATCAATAGCAAGGTAAAGCTTTTCAGGGTTATAAGGGTCCTTGACCAGTGCCCTAGCATAACCTTTTTCCCATACTGTACCTTCTTTCACATATTCTAATGGCAGCCCTGACGTAACAACCTCCCAGGAAGCTCCGAAGTCCTCGCTTATAACAACTTGATTTTGATTTGCAGACCAAGGGCTAATACTCGCAACAATCTTCTGACCATGACTGACAACACTCCATGCATGACCTGCTATATCCCACGTATCGATAAAGCTATTTTTAATGTAAGAACGCCCAGCTTTCGGGAAAAGAGAAAGCGCCGATCGGTTAGGAGCATAGCTGACCAGTCCAATATCCATAGAGGCAGTAATCAGTTCGCCATTGTCAGTATAGATTAAGGATGAACCAGCGGTATTTGGAGCCCCGTTAATAAAATTTTCAGTCCACGTTTTACCATCATCTTGACTGCGCCAGTAACCCCAATATGTAGACAAGTAAGCTGTTCCGGAATCTGATGGGTCAATATGCACAGACATAACTCGATCAAAAGAGCCTTTTTTCCAAGTGCGTGTTGGATTTGAGCTATCAAAGTTTCTCTTCTGAACAGGATCGTTCCAATTCACACCTGCGTCATTACTTTGAAGTATGCCTGAGCGCCAACCAGCAAACCACGCGACTAAGAATTTGGTGTTGCCGCTCTGCTCGTTGAACATAGATACTCGATGAACAATTGCTCCAGAAGGTAATGCATTATCTAGAGATATCGTCTGCCAGGAATCACCGCCATCACGAGTTAACTTTAATCGCCGCTCACCAGCAATAACCATATTAGCTGGTGCCAAAAGATTTCGATCCCAATCAGCATCATAAGCATTTTCAGTTAAGCTACTTTCAACCCTCCACCCCTGATCATTTCTTATAAAAATTGTCGTAGATTCAGCAGTACCGACCAACAATTTGTTCCCCATATCTAACGGGACAACTACAGTAACCGCTTTGGCCCTTGGAGAAGTGCCGATTACGATAGACTCTTCATTATCAATAAGATAAACGTTGCCTCTAGCATCCCCCGCAAAAATTTTACTATCGTCGGCAGGATGGATCGCCATTGGACGTACACTGTTCCAACGCCAAAATTTAACCCCCGCCCCCAAACTATCTAATAACGACCAGTTAGCACCAGCATCTAATGTTTGATAGATACCTTTCGATGTCGCAGCGTAGAAATGACTAGCATCATTTGGATGAGCTAATAGAGCAGCGACTCGAAGAATATCTAGTCCATTAGTGATATGCCGCCAATTCGATTCATCTTTACCCGCCTTCCATATTCCGGCCACATCAGAAACAAGATAAATATCATCACCTTCGGCTAGTACTTGAGGGTAAGCCCCTCCTCCGGACCAAGCCTCAAAACCGTTCCATTTTGGGCATGACATTTCATTAGCATGCAATCCAGACTGTTCATTAAGACGGCTAAGACTCAAGACTGTGATAGAAACTACAGCAAATAATAATATTGAAAATATATACTTCCTATTCATAAGGGTATCCTAAATATATGAATTCAGTTTAGCCACCCAAAGAAGGTCGCGACCCCGAGAGAAATGTTATCCCCGGACTTTACCAAAAATTAGAACCTGTCCGAATGCGGGAAGAAATTTAAATATTCTTAATAAATGCTTAACAACAAAGAACCAACTTAATGGTACTAGAAAGAAAAACAAAAGATAAACTGGCGTTATATCTTTTCCGACAAAGATATTCCAAACACCCCATAAAATCATAAATGCAATATCATGACTCAAATAAATAAGATATGTTGCGCCAGAAAACGAATCAACCATTCTAATTTTTAGAACAGTCATCAAGTAAAAAGATAAATCTAGAAAAAATAGGCCAATTGCTGCTCGTTTCAGCAGATCGTACATATAGAATTCACTAAACAGGCCAAATTCAATAGCGAAAACAACGCAAATTACGACAACGTAAATACATCTTAATAACGTACTCACCTTTAAATGACCTATCTCTTGAGCTACTACCATACCCAAAGCAAAAAAGATAAAAATAGAGCCTCTAAAAACAATAGGCTCAAACGAAATCGTCAAATAGATAATAAGTAAAGCAGCAATAACAAACCAAGAAAACCTTTTAATAAGAAAGGCTAACGGAGTAGAAATGACGGAACAAACAAAGAGATCTCGAATAAAGGACAAGGTACCAGAAGCAGCTAAGTTGTTGAGTGAAAAAATGCTATTAAATAATATTTCATGTAAATTGAGCGCTCTAACATTCTCATAAGCGGGAAGAGTTCTTCCTAAAAACAAAAAAACAATGATACTGAAAACTATCATTGCAAAATTCCAAAATGCCATTGGAATAATCAATTTTTTAAAACGACGAACTACAATTTTATTCCAGCTTAACTCCAACAAAGAAAAATAAATCAAAAAGCCGCTAACAAAACTCATCGCTGTGACACTAGCACGACCAAACACATCATAAAAAACTATTTTTATTGGAAAAAAAAACGCCGGAATATGTGCATCAGAAATGTAAGGAGGAAGATGCACTATTATCATGAAATATACACATAGAATGCGGCAATATTTTATTTGACTGGATGTTGTATCATTTATAGCTATATTACAAACATATTTAGTAGCCAAACCTTAGCCTCTTAATTAAAAATGGCCATGTTTTATCAATAAATAGTTTTCGATTCTTCCAAATCAGGCTCAGTAATATCCCAACAAAAATCGCAAAGAAAGTATTCATAAGAGGCGTAGGATCGGAGACAATTTTCTGTAACAAACTTCTTGCCTGGAAATGAGATAGATATATAAAAAGCGATGCCATCGCCACTTTATTTACTATCGGTATTAAAATATTTGGCATATAAATATATGGAATCCAAATTGTTAATACCACCCCAAAAAACAAGAGTGATTCATAACCTAACATGTTGTTAAGTATGGCTTCAAAACAAACTAAACCAACTACAACCGTTGTTAACGATTTTTTTAATAGAGTATCACTAACCGCTGCTGATCCTCCGATAAAAAATATGTATATCATTAAATGAGGTAACCTATTCATTAGATTTTCAGTATCAAAGGCTGATAAAGACAACTCTCGAATAAGAAAAGATACCAAAATACCAATCAGAAAAAATATGTATGTCGTATTAAATAGGTATTCACGAATTGGTTTTATAATCAATGCAAAGGAAAAAGCTATATATATTTGAATTAAAACATCAAGAAACCAGTAGCTAAAGCCACCAGCATAATTTGGCCCAGAGAAGTTGCTTAAGAAGAAGAACCCCAACCAATGAAACTCGCCAAAATAGGTATAGAGAACAATTAAATATAGAAGTGTTGGAAGAATAATCCGAAACACAAACCTAAAATAGGGCTTCAGGTAATTTATAGTTTTAGCGGAATGGTTTTCTGAAGACGTTCTATTCAGTTTTGGTAAGGTGAACTTCACGAAATTATATCCAGACAGAGCGATCAGAAAAAAAGCCCCTCCCCCTAAGGACATAAACTTAAAGTGTCCTGCAACGATAGCAAATATAGAAAATGCTCGAAGTAAAAGAGTTATATCATATCTAGACAGCATACTATTTTTCAATTCCATATGACAAATCACCCTCTATCCGTTTTTACCCATTTCTTTTCTTTAGTCTTAGATATCTTTTTATAAAGCGTTATTTTTTTAAGAATAAAACTAAGCACACCAAACAAATCTTTGCCACTCACTAGACTCCGACCATGTATCCACCAGACTAAAACCAAAGAGAAAACCATTAGAAGATAAGGGACAAAGTTTAGTGTAAATAACAGAGAATATCCGAACAAAAATAAGACAAATGCAACACATATGTTAAGTGTTGAAATCATTAGCCACAGCACCGTCGGCGGTATCATGGCGTCGAGCATCATCAGTCCCGCCCTTAGCCTTCCTTTAACTAACGCACCAAGAAATCTTGGTATCAACTCTTTAATGGAGGCCAAATGACCATGTTCCCAACGCGTACGCTGTGTTTCGAGCGCTTCATCTGACATGGGGAAATAACTGTCTACGCCTGCTAACGGTAAATAGTCCACCATCTCTCCGCGTTCAGACAACTTGAGACCAAGCTCCAAGTCTTCAACGATGCTACCACTCGCCAATGATTGAGCAGTAATGATCGTCCACGGAAACGCCATTCCTGCGCCCTGTAACTGACAACTCAATCCAAGCATTTTCTGGCCTTCTGGACGGATTTGATTTTTCACTTTCCATGCGAATTCAGCCAGTCTAATTTTTAGAGGTGCGTTTTTGGGGGCCTTCATTAAATATAACGACTGTACAACACGCATCCTTCTCTGGCTTGCTCGAACAAGCACATCAAGAGACCCTTCTAGAAACTCACAATCAGCATCAAAGATAACAACCGTGGCCGCCGGAGATTTAGCAATATGCTGCAAGCCGAAATCAAGGGCATATCCTTTCCCTCTTTCTGTATCAGATGACCTTTCTAACACCTCAAAGCCAAAATCTCGGCCAATGTCAGCCGTATTATCCGAGCAATTATCAGCAACAATGACGATACGATCATCTATTTGAAGTTGAGACTTAAGAGACGTCAATGTATCAGCAATAATCGACGATTCATTATGAGCAGGAATAAGCACAACACATGGGTTTCGGCTACCCTCGCTATCATCACGACCAAACGAAGATCTCAGCCCAAACAGATACTGTAGCGCTAAGAATATCGACGGCACGCCAACGACGACAAAGATAACAAGCGCAAGAACTAATTCAAGATTCATATAAAGACCTCAACTCGCTATTACTGTTCCGAGAAATGTGAAACGAGCTTACGCGACTCACAATCGATATGGTGACGAGCTTGAACCGCCTGATAGCCTCTATCAGTAATCGCAACCACTTCATCACTTGACGTGCGAGAAAATTCTATAATTGTGTCAGCAATAGCATCAGGATCACCGGCATGGCATAGCCACCCCGTCTCTTTATGCTTAATGAGCTCTGGTATACCGGCGATATAAGTAGTAATAACAGGCGTTCTTGTTGCTAGAGCTTCCATAATTGCGACTGGTAGCCCTTCTGCAAAACTGGGCAGAATCATGGCAGCTGATTGTTGCAACAACGACTGGACTTTTCCAGAACTAACCCACCCCGTGATTTCAACATGCGCTGAAAGCTTAAGCTCTTCAATCAATGCTTCAACCTGTTCGCGCATCTCCCCATCACCAGCAAGTGTCAGACGAACATCTGCACCGGCATCGAGCGCTTTACGCAGTGCTTGAACCAACAATAGCTGCCCCTTCTGTTCACAGATGCGACCAATGCAAAGCAACTGTTTTGTTGATCCAGCCTGAGACTTCGTATCTTCGTCAGAAAAGAAACCTGCATCCAGGCCGCAATGGACGACCTTAATTTTTTTCCAATCAGAATAATCACACCAGCGATACAGCTGCGAACGACCAAAACTACTTATCGCCGCAACAAATTTTGAATGGGCGACCTTTTCCCGCAAATGGAGGCCAAGCGGTTTATCAAACTCCTCAGGGCCATGCACAGTGAAACTGTACGTTGGGCCACCCAATAGGTGACACAACATCGCAATCTCTGTCGAATTAGTGCCAAAATGAGCATGCACATGTTCACTTCCTTCACTTTCGCACAGCTGCTTTAACTTACATGCCTCTAAGAAGTACATAACATGGTAAAGCGCATGGCGTTCAGACATGCGGCTCATTTTCAATGCGGAAATTAGCGCACTGAAAAACGATTTAGGGCTACTAATGAACGTTGAAAAAGCCAAGGTCAGAAGGCTTTTAACTCCGTCTTGCAGCAAATAGGATGTCTTTGTCTTTTCTTCTTTGTCTAAAGGATCGACAACGTCAGCATCCCACCCACGTATCGAGACTCGCTGTATACTCACACCAGCCTCTTCTAATGCGAGAATTTCGCGGCGAATGAAGCTATGGCTAACCTTCGGATATTGGTTGACAAAATACGTTATTTTCATTCTAAATGACCAGTTTGATTGGTTGTCTTAAGAGTGTTTTCAGAAGAATCGGTAAATAATTCAGGACGATTTGCCAATGCGCAAAAAATGCCGCAAACCAACCAAAAATACCAATTAAACGACAGATAAAAGAGCATGTTGTCAGAATAACCAACGAGCATATATGAACACACTAGCCCAATAAGGACTGCCCCACCTTTGGGATCATATCTCCGATACTTGAAGAGACGGTATAGAACACAACTAAATATACAAAAATACCCTAGCACCCCCAGAAAGCCCATATCAAAGACTATCTGTACGTAAACATTATGGGCATCAAATATTTTTTCACCCTCCAGAGGAAAAAAACCTAGAAAATAGTATTTAAAAGTATCATAACCATGACCTAAAAATGGTTTATTCTCTATGTAACTCCACGATGACTCCCATACCACTTTCCTCCATGCATAGGAGTTTAAAGCTTCCCCTGACGACAATGAATCAGCATCATTACCGGAAAATATATCAACGATTCGCTCTTGAATTGATGGGATAAGCATCGCTAACCCCCCAGCAACAGCTAAATATAAGAGATATTTTTTTTCCGACATAATACCGTATACAAGTACAACCATCACAAACGCTGCCCATGCACTTCTAGTTTTTGTGAGCACCAGTAAAACCAAACCGAAAATCGCGGCATTAAGCATCCACTTGCGAAACCTTATAGACATTTTAAACTGGGTGCTTTTCAAGAAAAATAAAGACAAAGACAGCACCAGAACAAGATAAAAAGCAAAAATATTTGGATGAGAGAACGTCGAAAATATCCGCTTACCTTGAACAGAGTTTGTTCCGCCGAACACTACAAACTCGAACAGGCCGTAAAAAATTGGGATAATGGAAGACAACATAATTAACCGAAGTAAAAATTTCGCGTCATCACGACTTCTAACAAGAAAGAAAGGCAGAGAAAAAATAACAAAATAGGTGACAACAGATGCAAATGAGCGAACCGATTGCATCATGACCGGCGAAAGGATAATAGAAATAATTCCAGAGGCTAAAAATATTCCCCACGTTTTAACCAAAAACAAAGGGATCTCTCTTCGGTATTTACTAAATGCGACAACACCATAGGCAATCACTGCCAAATTCAATAGCGCCCCGATGCCAATACCACCCACCTTTGTCATATTTAGTATTGGGTCGAGCGAGCACCGTGTTATCAGCATCAAAAGCAAAAAATGCGCACTGATGAGCACTCTAGACAAATTAGCTTGTTGCATGAAGCTGGCCACTATCGAGCTCTCGCCGAAAGCATTCTTTTAACACAGCTCATAAACAGCCATACATCCCCAACAAATAGCGTTGTCAGCGTTTCAGATGCCTTAGGGATAACTTGGCGATAATCGACAAGCGTTTTGTTTAAAAGCAACTTTTCCCTAAATGTAATGCACCCCAATTTTCCACATAACCGAGAATGAGCTGTTCGAATCTTCTTCGGATCTTTTGCAGTAATACGCTCAGAATCATGACTCGCATCTTGCAAATAAGTCATCGCTCCGCAGTTCAAAAAATCACCCGATTTTTCTGCCATGCGCAACCAACAGTCCCAGTCTTGCCATGCAGGCATCTCAGGATCAAAACCTTCGATAGCAACGAATCGATTCTTCGGAGCGAAGACTTGATTTCCCACACCATTACTTTTCCGCAGGTCTTCATATGAAACCCTAGAAGCTCTTTGCTTTTGAAGCTCTTCTCCCTCAGGGTAGAATTCAATACTATCGGCATAAAGCCCAGAAATATTGGCCTGTTCATCGCTAGATAGCTGTGCCCAAAACTTCACAAACTTCTCAATACGATCCTCTGTAAACCAATCGTCATCATCCATGCCGGTAATAAATTCGCCAGTCGCGATGGCAATGGCAGCATTTCGTGCAACACAAGCGCCTTGAGACTCCTTCTGCAAAATACAGCGTAAACGGCCTTGATCTTGCTGTTCCTGCAAAAACTCCCTGGTACCATCTGTTGAGCCATCATCGACAACAATCAGCTCAACCTCTGGATGAGTTTGCGAAAAAACCGATTCAACCGCCCTATTGAGCAGCTGAAGTCTGTTTTTAGTCGTAATATAAACGGTCACTAGCACGGAACACCTCTCTTAACAAAGCCGGCAATAAAGGGCTACGTTCTGTTCTTCACCAGACCAAAACTTAACGTACGAATCAGTTTCTTTAAAAAACCAATAAAGTGATTTGCGAAGCCACTGAATGAATTCATAGAAAAAAAACTCTTTATGTAAATATGAACACCGCGGAACGAGCTAAGCTCATACACTTCATTACAGTACCCAGTTACAAATCTATCAGCATCCACTCTCATTAGTTTTTTGATTTCGTCATTAAAACCAGAGCGACTATATTGTTTCTCGTACTTTAAATTTCTCAAACAAGAAAATGCATGGCTATAAAAATAGAGCTCCTTATTGTTACTAAGGTTGTCTCCATGGTGACGCTTGATCGCTAGCGGCTCAGACAAGACTAAAACGTCATACTCACATGTGAATCTAAGCATGAAATCAAACTCTTCGGAATGCTTCATGAAGTAGTCAAACCCTCCGGCGCGTAGTGCGTCAATTCGACTAAACATCATGACTGTAGCGGTGCCAATAAAATTCTCCTCAATAAAGAATCGTTGAAATTCAGGCCCCTTCAACAGACGATCATGAACTTTACTCACCACCGTCGATTCATTGTGTTTTTTAGCCGCCTCGGTTTGCTCATCCACATAATAGTTGCAGCAAATAAGGCCAGAGGTCATACCGACACGCTTAGCAAAACTAACTTTGGTCGCCAACATTTCTGGTAGCCAGATATCATCAACGTCCAAGAATGCGATCCAGTCTCCTGATGCAGCACCTATACCTACGTTTCTAGCTGCAGAAACCCCATGGTTAACTTGAGAAACAACAACGATTGGAACGTCACTCGATGCTGTGAGTTCTTCCAAGATAGCTAGACTACTATCCGTAGAACCATCATTCACAATAACCAGTTCACTAGGAAGGTACGTTTGTGAATTGATTGATGCAACAGCTTCTCGAAGAAATTTTTCCCCGTTATAGCAAGGGATCACAGCACTAATATTCACGCCAAGCTCTCCATAGACTTAAACATATTCGAAGCAAATTCAGTATCTTTGGCGTCAAACCCTGTAGAAACAGGCGTTTTCTTTGACGCATCGCCGCATATTTGATACACATTAAAGCCGTATCGCTCGGCGAAATTTGCTGTTTTTTGACTGTACTGATAGATAATTTGAGATTTATTAAGTAAGGCGGACAACACCATACAGTGAAAACGTGTTGAAACCACGACATCCGCAGAAGCGATTGATTTCAATACGTTATCATCTATATTTTTGACCAGTTCAACACTACCACTGGAAGTCACCTTTTGCTTAATTCGCTCCATCACAGTGAGATCTTTGGAATCTTCAAAACTCACCAGCTCTGCGGAATAGCCTTGCAGATGATACCTTTCTATTAGTTCGACAACTTCTTTCTCAAACAAATCTTGTTTAAGAAGCTTATTACCGTCCTTGTTAACATCCGTAACCGAGATAGATATCAACTTCTTAGGCTCAATTTCATAATAGTCAGACAGGTCAAATCCCATAACAATATCAGGAATAAACTCAACATTTTTAGCCCCTACCTTCAATAGCAATTCATAGGAATATCGGTCTCTAACCTTCCAATGATCGACTAGCTTAACTACTTTTTTCAGAGCATAAACATATTCATCGTAATCCCTATAAGGTCCAAGATTTGAACCTAGAACAAAGTTCTTTCCACCGAGAAGCTTATTCAAACGAAGTAATTTTAGTTTCCATTTAAACATCTCCATATGGGTATCATTCTCACCCATAAATAGGCTTCCGCCAATCAAAGCGAAATCAGCTCCTAGTTTCCAACGTATTGGAACCCCACGCCCATACTTAATGAAGCCTATATCCTTTTCTATAAACGCAGGCTTTAACTGCGGACCGTAAAAATAACAATTAGAATAGTTAGCGCTATTAACTACCGTCGCAAACATCAGGTCATCACCAAGGTTGGCATTATTATAACCAGCAACAATAAGGCGTTTACTAAAAAACATTATAAAACCCCGTTCAAAAAAGGAATCAAAAAGTATAGATTACAGCCGCCATAACAGCTTTAAAACGCCATGGAACCTAACAGGAAATTTATCAAACAAATATTTCCTAAGTTCAAGCTCCGCCAAAAAATAAAAATAGATGAAACAGTAAATAGCAGAAGAAAAAAACACGTATATAACAAGCTCTAGGTAACTATCTATTTCACAATAAAAATTACAAATCAAAAATACTGAACAAAAATATACAAAAGAAACCAAAAGCCTATAAAAGAAAGGGATATAGAAACTACGCAAAGACATATTGGAAAGTCTAAATGCGTATGGAACTATGAATAAAGACTTAGATATTAAAACAGATATTGCAGTGCCAAGAGCAACACCAAGAATACCTAAGCTGGGAGCAAGTAGAATACTCAAAGCAATATTAAGCACTGATTCTGCTAGAGTTATATACGCATATTTTTTATGCTGAGCCAAGGCGTTTAAATATGGGAGCAAAGGATATGTACAAAGCGCAAACATAGAACTAGCAGAAAGAGCAGCTAATGGGTAGTATGCATCTAAATAGTCTTCTCCCATCCACAACAATATAAATGACTTACCAAAGACTATTGGCAGTGAACAAAGAAGAAATGCTAAGAATGAAGATATCCCTAAAACTAATCGTAGCCTGCTTGCTAAGTGTTCAGTTCGACCTAAGCTGTGCATCTTTGTAAAAACAGGCATGAAGATCCCCATGATGCTATCAAAGAGTTGCCCCTTATACTGTATTAACCTAGAAGCGACACCAAAATGCGTAACCATCGATACAGAGATCATACCAGCGATAACTAAACTATCTAATTGAAACCTGAATAAGTTAGCAATATTTATTACAAAAGAGTGCTTACCAAAGTCAAAGAATTCTTTTAAACATTTAGTTGAGTAAAACCTAAAAGAAACACTATTATCAGGATCTAGTGACTTGGCGCCAAAGAAAAGAAGAAATGCACCAATGACTTCAATAACTGTCGTACATACAGCAATAGAAATTATTCCATAACCACTATCTAATAAAAAATAGAATCCAAATGCTCTTGCTAAAGTCTTAACTAATTCTATCTTACTGACGATATCATATCGAAAATGAGCATTTATAACTCCTACATAACAGTTATATGGCATGGTTATAAGTAACTTAGCGCCCAACAAAAGCATCAGAAGAGAAAAAACACTGGCATCATCCACTTCATCAAAAAATAAATCTGACATACCGGAAAGGGCAAGAGTAACAATAAAGAATAAAAATGAAACTAATATAAATGAAAAGAATCCGGTACTTAAGTAGGAATTAATTTCTGTTCTAGATCCTGTTGCATAAGCTTTACTTAAAAACCTTTGACATGCAGAACTCAGACCCATATCAAGCATACCGTAGTAGCCGATAACGGTAGCGACGATCACCCAAATCCCATACCAATAATCACCTAAATTTTGAATTAGGTAAGGCATCATAAAGAATGCGACGGCCACGTTGAGAAATAGAGATATAGTTCTAAACGCTGCACCGCCCATCAACGATCTAAACATATTCTTTTCAGTCATTTGAGAACACCCTATTTGCCCAAGTTATATAAATCAATATGAAGTTCCGAAATAATCAATCCTCGTTCTTTTATTAACAAACCTAAGTCGCAATAAATTTTTGAAGATTTGCTTGGGATGTTCCCATACCTTCTTCGTAAAGAAGTAATTTTTAATAATTCCGTTTGACTTACTATGTGAGTCACTGTGGCCGATACGATATATCGCACCATCAAATGGGAGGTTTTCTAAAGGGTGACCAGAAATATCTAGTTCATTTTTAATTTTTATATGACTTCCAAACATATTTTTTACATATTCAACATCTGCATCCTCTATATTAGTTGGCAGCATCAAAAGTTCCGCTCTGATTATATGAGACGTTCCGCAATAAAGGTGAAAGTTGGAATGTTTTATTAACTCTCTTCCACCATCACTCCAGACCAAACCATCACCGATATACCAACCATTTCCACCTTGATTATCATAAACATATTGAGTTAAGTCTCGATGAATAAAGTCATCATCATCAACAAACATAAAATATTTACTATCGCCAGCATGAAGTAGCCCTGATAAGATCCGCATCCCTTTATCAAATCGAATAGCATCATAGAACTTTTCTTTATCTATCGTTCCTTTAAGATGAAATTCATTTTTTGGAAAATCAACCCAACAAACATCGAAACGCTGTGGAAGCTCCGGAAGACGAGCTCCATGATTCGCGACAAGAACGCACTTCCAATCATCTGAAGTTTGAGCTGATATAGACTTTATCGTCTGTTTTAAATTAGAAATGAGCATATCCCAATTACTTGCATTCTCTTGATGTCGAATAGGAATAATGAATGTAAGGCATGTCATAAGATGTCTCTAATTAATAGTTGATATAATTTCTATGCAATTAAATATTCACGAAAATCCAATAGGTTTTGAACATATATACTTATAAAGTTTGTTCTTAACATATTCATTCTTTGGTCGTTGAGGTCGTTGACTTAAGATCTCTTTGATACGTTCAGCTATTCCATAATTATCAGGAGACTTTGATAATGGAACTCTATCCCGAAAAATCCATGTCGCTGTGATATCGTGCGACTCGTAGTCACCAGAAAGTTGAAGCTGAATACTGTCAATGCTAAATTCAAAATCAAACCTTTCTACGGGCAATTTTTCATCTTTAGCTAAAAAGAGCTCACTATCATGATCCGCCCTTAACAGTAAAATAAGGCTTCTCAAGCCCCATAAAGAGCTACCAGTGCCGGAGTATTCATCTAAAAATCTTAAATCAGAACCAAAATAACCTTGGGTTGGTAAGCCACTTTTAATACCTTTTTTATCGATAAATAGTCGCCAAATCTGGTCGAATGCCCGCTTAGCGAGGCCTGGAGAGATTTCGTCATTATTCAGTAAAACAGAGGCGACCAATGGTGCCGGAGCTGCAGTTCGATAGCAGAGGCTACGGCCAAAGAATGGGACGCCTAAAGGAGAAAAAAAGTGTTTATACCCTTTGCAGAATTTCTTGCTACTTAACTTGATGAAGTGAGGATCAAGCTCAGGCTGTATTTCATTTAGCCAATACAGAGTGTAGTGAAATGCCCAAGCATTGTAGTAGTCAAAGTGCTGCCCTTCACCATCAGTGAACCAGCCGTCGCCAACATAAAACGACTTAATTCTTTCGTAGCTTGAGGTATCTGCTTTCCTATCAGGATCAAGCGCTTCAATCACGACCAGTATCGTGAAGCGGAACAAATGCCAATTGTTATCTACAATCTGACTCCGACTCGCAGTATCTAACCATTGCAGTATATTACTTCGCTGCTTAGGTTCGAGTCTGTCCCAGACACTCTTTCTAGAGATCCAAATAGCCAAAGCCACATCAGCGGCTTCACATATCAGTTGACCATAATCAACTGTATTACCCCAATAACCGTTGGACTCAGGATCTGTACCATTCGAAAAAGCGGTGGTAAGAACCTCATCGATGTTGATTAAGCGACCGTCTAGTCCTTCTACGATCTGACCATAATGCTCAGACACTGAAGCTAAAAAAGGTAGCATCCGAGTACAGCCTTCAATCGCATCTAGATCACGGTCATTGTAACTAAACGCCCCTTCAAAATAACATCGCGTCATAGTTTCATTTGCATGCATAAAAAATGACGTGACGAAATATCGACAAAGAAAGCTAACTCTTTCAGTGAAAGGTTGCTCGGAGCAATATACATCCTGGAGCGTTTTGTCGTAGGCGCCATTGTTCTGAGGGATATACTGCCTATACGCCTTTGCGTCTCGCCAACGCTGCAGCGAACGCATTATTCGAGCAGTAATCATTTACTATCCCCAATATCGTAATGAGAGTCATAACGAGAATATATAAATGCGCGAGATAAAAATGACACGTTACCGACAACGTAACGTTTAAACATACGCTTTGGCTCATTGACTAGGCGATACAACCATTCAAGCCCGTTATCCCTGTAAAATTTTGGTGCACGATTCACTTTACCAGCCATAAAATCGACAACCGCCCCCCCATTAATAATAGAGAGTGCTGCATTTTCTGATTTAAGAGCAACGGCTACTTTTTCTTGCTTTGGCATACCCATGGCTAACAGAACCACATCAACCTCTAGCCCTTCAAGTAAAGCTAGATAGTCAGCCTCAGGCAAAAATCCATGCTGGGTCAGCACCACATCTAACCCCATCGCTTCAATTTTGTCCTTAGCAATCACAAGTTCTTTATCTGTAGAACCCAGCATCGCAACTTTTTTCCCTTTAAAGCTGTTAGCGAGGAGCTTAGGAATAAGATCTGTACCGTTAAGGTTGTAACCGGGGTCCTTCCCGAGCATTCGATATAGCAGTTTGACACCGATGCCATCTCTCATCACTAAATCACTAGAACTTAAGGCAGATAAAAACTCTTTGTCGTGACTGCACATATTGAAAGCATGGGCATTTACGAAGCTAATCACCATGCCAACGCCTTCACCAGTTCGTTCTGAAATCAAACTTTCAGCAGCCTCACTTGACGGAAACACCGTAATGCATTCGATCAATGTCTGGTAAGTAGTTTTCAGATTCTTAAACATTATTAGTTCCAATAAAAACGCGAGTTATAAACACCAACACAACCGACAGCCGAGCTTCTCTTCCATCACTGCGCTTAGTAAAAAAGCGTACTTGTATCACTCAGGACCAAATCATGCACAAAACAGCTATTTTCGATAGCTACCAGCAATTTTCATACACAAACATAGATAACCGCTAAAATGTTTAAGTTTAGTTACAACTAAATCGCAAGAGAAAATACTACTGGGGAGGTAACTGAAGAGAAATACGGCAACAAATATTATGTGACAATCCCGTGGAAATCGACTAGACATCTGTTGCGCCCCCATAAAACTCCATGTATTCAATCTTCCCTGCAAATGACAGTCCCTAAATTCAAAGGGTTAGCGGCATCATCGCAACATTTTATTAACAGCAAGCAAACTGTGCCACCGATCACAATATTTGTCAAATTATGCCCACCATCAACCTGCAACACTCTATCATTATTAAGCAGAAAAGATCCGATACAAACCTAATTATCACACTGTTTTTATTGATAAAAACAAGAGCAAAAGCTAAAACATAAACAGATTGATTAACGCAAACGCTCCGTCATGGTGCAAAAAGCGTCTTTTTGACCATTTGAGGCGCATTTGCTTTCGTAGCGTTACTTTGTTTCGTTTTTGCTGATTCAATGTTATTGTATTAGCAGTTATGCATGGGAAGCCCCATGCAATGATGTCTTATATTGAGGAGCAGGACATGCGGAAGTCTGTCATATCGACCTGTTTAACAGTCGTACTGATGAGCACGTCTATTAGTGCTTGGGCAGTGGAAACTGCGCCGTTGGAACCCAGCGTGGCCGACACTTTAAACTTGGAACGACTTTTCTATGCAAACGATCAGGAAGAAATTTGCACAGAGGATGCTGTAGCTGTTCTAACCGCGCAGCTAAAAGCTGAGCTATTTTCGGCCAGCGACCTTCTAACGGCTGCAATCAACGTCTGCGGCTCACTCGCCAATGAGTTGGCACTTACCGCCATAAAGCATTCAAGCATGGAAGAACTAGATAGTGTGTTAGCGACCGCTTTCGATATGGCCACTCCCGATGCTTATCAGACACTCTACGATACAGCCTACAACCGAGGGCTAGACGAAGCATCATTAATTACGGCAGCAATTCTTGGCGGCGTTGACCCGACAGCACTTGCGCCTGTCACCGCGGCAGGTGACGCCTCCGATAACCTAACCCCACTATCCACCCCAGCAAATCTCGGGGTCGGTGGCGGTGGCGGTGGCGGTGGTTCTATCTCTGCCAATTAGGTTTTAAATCTAATACAATAAAGAGCTCACCAGTGAGCTCTTTATTTTTGTCAGGTCGATAACGCTGTGGTTAGCAATTACCTTGATCGTTTTGCATTTTCAACAATGCTATTCCTACTTATATGGCTACCTTTACCACTAGGGAGCAACAGGTTGTGGGCATGGTCGATCATTGAAATTCTCACTTTCTCCATTTTATTATCTGCCATTGTACTCTGTTACTTTAACTACCATCATTACGCTCAACGCTTAAAAAAATTCTATCCTCTGTGGCTTAGTCTGAGTGCACTTCCTGTTGTCGCTATCATACAAATAGTACTTAACCCCTCTGCAGCATTGCCTGTGAATGCTAGTTCATCAGCCGCTCTTTATACCGAAGATATTGCTAGGACGAAGTCAGTCGCTTTACTAGGCATCAGCTATATAGCTTTCAGTTTTTGTATTGCTTTTTTTACTCATTCACCTCGCAGACTTAGACTCATTGCCACGGCGCTAGTCTGTTCTGCAGTGTTGCAAGTCCTTTATGCTGCAACATTACTTTTTTCAGGTTTAGAGAAAACGCCTATTTTCGCTGTCGACATTACAAACAGAGCTAGCGGCTCCTTTATCTATCACAATCATTTAGCGAATTATCTACTGCTTTGCGGATCGTTTGGAATAGGCCTCATGATCAGCCAGTTCAAAAATAAGCACTATCATTCAACCAAAGCAAAAGTATACGAACTTCTACGAGCAATGACCGGTCGAAAGATGGTGCTTCGCAGCGGGCTAATTTTGATTGTTATTGGTATCGTCCTGACCCGCTCCCGCATGGGAAATGTCGCTTTCTTCACCAGTCTTCTGTTCACCAGTCTTATTGCTCTAACCACATACAAATCAAGGCCTAAGGCATTGGTATATTTCATTATATCTCTCCTTATTGTTGATATTTTAGTTGTTGGGTCATTGGTCGGACTAAAAAATGTTGAGGAGAGAATTAAACAAACCAGCATCACAGCCGAGTCACGAGATGAAGTTATCCAACAAGCACTTCCTATGATCAGTGAGAATCCACTACTTGGTTTTGGCGGGGGAAGCTTTTACACCGCTTTCAACCGTTTTCAACAGACTGACGTTGGAGGGTTTTATGATCACGCCCACAATGACTACCTCCAAATAGCTGTTGAGTATGGTTTACCAGCTTTGGGAATTGTATCCATCAGCGTCCTTTTTGCGCTAATTTTATGCGTACAGACTATGAGGACGAGACAAAGTCAAACGATGAAAGGTCTAGCTTTTGGAATATGTATGGCAATCATAGGGATGCTCATTCATTCTTTTGTCGATTTTAATCTTCAAGCACCAGCAAATGCCCTTACATTTATCACCCTACTAACTCTTGCTGTGACTGTAAGATACATGCCTCAAAAAGGATGGTCAAAGCAGTAGCCTGGACAGCAATTCCTAACAGCCTACATCTTATTCTCAGGCTTGTTTTACTTGTTGGTACTTTCCGGAACGAGTCACTGACCATCTGAAATACCAGATTGACGGGAATAAACAAGGTAAGACATAGACTGTGCCACCAGCAGGCAATTTTTTAGGGCACTAAAACGGAAAAACCGCTGAATAATCAGCGGTCTTGAATAATGGCGGTGAGGGAGGGATTCGAACCCTCGATACGTTGCCGTATACACACTTTCCAGGCGTGCTCCTTCAGCCACTCGGACACCTCACCAATTTACAAATTGTCTGCTGTTTAGCGTGTCAGCTCACTATGCGTTGCGGAATAAAAAACCATTAATCTACAACAAAACCAGCCCTTAAGGCGCGGCGTATATTAAGTAAATGCATCGACGGCGTCAACGCGGTCGATGCATAAAGTAGGGGTTAAAGGCTGATTTCTTTCGTTTCTGATGATTCTTCAACCAAGTCAACATCAGCTTCTGTCAATTCGGCATTAACCGATACAGGTGCCTCGCCCGGTAGAGGGTCAATATCATCTTGTAACGCGGCAAACGCTTCGGGTAGTGCTGAATTATTTGCCTGGGCTTTACTCGCCGCATTCACCCACAATACGTTCCCAGTAATGCCATCAAGTACGGCGACTTCGATAAACTCCCCTTCCGCTTCTTGAACTGGGACATACCCCGTTAGCAACCCCACAAGTACGCTCACAGCGACATCTTTAGCCAATGCGCCGCCAGTTTTCTCAAAGCCACTGTAACGCATTAACAATACTGCATCAGCATCGGCATAGCTGGCCACAATCGAGGCAGCCTCGCCGACTGACTCTTGAAAAGACACCGACTCTTCAAAGCTCACATGGTGCTGCTTGTACAAACGCTCACTCGCTTGCTGATACTGCTCCCGCAGCTTTCCTAAATCGACATTGAAGTTAGCCAGCTCATGACTAACCTCTTCCCTATCGACTACCACGGGTGTGTAGCCGCGATTTTGCAATGCTAATACTGCTCGCTCAATAAGCAACTTTTCAAACCTTGCTTCCTGCTCTAAGTTCCTCACCCCTTCACCGGAAAATTCCACCGTATGAAATTCAACGATAGGAGGTACTACTGCAACGCGCTCAATATTGACTTTATTATTCGCAAAATCAGGATGCGCCCTGACAGAGGTTTGCTGTTGCGCGCAGCCAGCAGCAAATAACAGTGTTAAAAGAGCAACTAAACAATGCTTTGGCACCCACTTCATTACAACACTTCCTTCGTTTTCATCAATTTTTCAATTTGATAGCGCACATACTTGGCATCACGTGACTTGGGTTTTAGCGCTAAGTAGTTTTGAAAAGCAGCGATGGCTTCCACCGGTTCGCTATAGTAAGTTACCGTCCCCAGCGTCTTATAAAGCTGCGCTTCGTTAGGATTTAGGGCGAGCGCCGCCTTGGCCTCTGTGATAGCAATCACTGAGTTCTCTTCCACAGCCGATTGATAAGGCGCAGCATCCTCATCGGTAAAATCGCGTCCTTGCCATGCAGCCCTTTCTTTACCAGCAGCTATGGGCTGTTGTGCCAACTGATAATGCAATAGTGCTGCCAATTGGTGAGCTTTCCAGCCGGGCAGCAAATCCGGTGCATAAGAGAGTGTTCTCTGCGCCATTAAGGGCAGATCACTATGCAGCATTGATTCAATCGCTAAAGCGAAAATCTTCTGCCGTATCTTCTTAAACTCTTTTTGATTTTTATCATTCGAACAGTCCGTTCGGTAATATGCCGACAGCTCCTCAATACGAAGGTCTATATGCGGGTGGGATGCAAACGTCGAATCAGCATTATTACTAGCTGGCATCACCTCTTTAATTCGCATTAGCGCCGATGGCCCGAGGCACGTTGCATATCCTGCGCGCTGCAATCTAGCTAACGCTTGCGTATCAGCGTCCAGTTCAAACTCCCGGCTGGTAGAAGCAAGAGAGCTATAGGCTCCTAGATAGCTAAGCTTGGTACCCAGTAAAAGAATATCCAGCGCACTTGCTAGCTCCAAGGACTGTTTGCTGTCGTAATACGTTTTATAAGAATGGCGCCGATTGATATGCTCAATTTCATGAGCCATCACAAACGCGAGTTGTTCCGGGCTCTTTAAGCCGGCAGCCAAACCTATATTTAGATAGATATTGCCGTTAGCGATAGCGAATGCGTTGAAGTCGGGTAAACGAGTCAAATAGATGTGATAAATATTCGCCTGCCTTTCTTCGGCAGAAAGCAGGCTAACAAGTAGCGTATCAAGGTAGGTTTGTAGCTCATTATCTGCAGCAAGCAGCACGCCGTTTTCAGAAAGTTCCTTGTGCATACCATCGGAACGTGAAATAACTTCATGCTCACCAGGTAATAAACCAAAATTATTCGGACTGCTCTGCACATCACTGACGTGATGTGCAGTTGATGTACACCCGTTAACGAATAAGGCTATTACAGCCACTGCTAGAAAAAAACGAGGGACTTCCATGTTAACACTGCTTTGTTATTTTTTTGTTAAATACTAATTAAGCAGAATATCTAGACCCAATCCGATTTACAACCACCAGCCGAACAAAAATAAGACAGAGATCAAAGCGTGCTTTGAAAATTTACCATGCGATTAAGCGGCACCAGCGCTTGCTCACGGAGCTCGTCGTCAACAAACACCTCGTGCCCTTCAGTATCACCGATAAGAGCCTCTTCGACCGCCTTAAGTCCATTCATCGCCATCCACGGACAATGAGCACAGCTGCGACAGGTTGCGCCATTACCACCGGTAGGTGCTTCAATGAACTCCTTCTCAGGTGACAGTTGCTGCATCTTGTAAAAGATCCCTTTATCTGTCGCGACAATAAATCGTGTGTTTGGTAGCGCTTGACTGGCCTTAATCAACTGCGTGGTCGAGCCAACAGCATCCGCAATATCAACCACACTCGCCGGCGATTCAGGATGCACTAGCACAGCTGCATCTGGGTACTGTTTTTTCAAATCCAACAGAGCCCGACTCTTAAATTCATCATGAACAATACAGGCCCCCTGCCACATCACCATCTCGGCACCGGTTTGTTTGGCAATATATGAGCCCAGATGGCGATCTGGTGCCCATAGTATTTTTTGCCCGTCACTATCAAGATGCTCAACCACATCTAATGCAATGCTTGATGTCACTACCCAATCAGCCTTAGCTTTAACGGCTGCAGATGTATTAGCATAAACAACCACGGTGTGATCAGGATACTGCGCTTTAAAAGCTTCAAACTCATTCTCTTCACAACCAAGATCTAAAGAGCAGGTGGCTTCAAGCGTCGGCATCAAAATACGCTTTTCTGGGCTGAGAATTTTGGCTGTTTCCCCCATAAAGCGCACACCGGCAACAATCACAGTGTCTGCGGGATGATTAGCACCAAACTTAGCCATTTCCAAAGAGTCGCCGATAAACCCACCTGACTCCTCAGCCAACGCCTGGATCTCATGATCGGTGTAGTAATGGGCTATCAGGACAGCATTCTTCTCTTTGAGCAACTGCTTAATACGTTCTTTATAGGCCAATTGCTCAGACTCACTTAACGGAACGGGCTTTGGCGGGAACGGATAGCTAGACTGCTCGAGAATATCGATCTGGCTCATTACGGAATTACTCATGGTCACTTCAATAGCTGAGATTATACGCGAAGCAACTACACGAACGCCAATGGCTCTAACGATTAAAGATATAAACAGCAGCGGTTTTAAACGAGGTATTGTGTGGAGAAGATTATCTAGAATGGTGGGTCGTGCTGGATTCGAACCAGCGACCAATTGATTAAAAGTCAACTGCTCTACCAACTGAGCTAACGACCCATTCTAAAGGCTAAAACGGTAATTTGAGATGGTGGGTCGTGCTGGATTCGAACCAGCGACCAATTGATTAAAAGTCAACTGCTCTACCAACTGAGCTAACGACCCAACTCAAATTCTCGCGATACCTTGCGGTATGTTAACAGGCAAGAGGTTGGTGTATCTGGCCTGTTCTTTTCTCAGCAGACTGAGAAATGATGGTGGGTCGTGCTGGATTCGAACCAGCGACCAATTGATTAAAAGTCAACTGCTCTACCAACTGAGCTAACGACCCATCATGCGTCTCGAGGATTAAGCTTAGCCCCCCTCGGCGACGGCGGCTAATAATACTTATTTGGCAGCCGGTTGCAATAGCTTATTTGCTGTTTTTCACACTTTTCAACGCGTTCGCTTGTTATTTGAGCGAAGAAACCTTAGTTCGAGCAATTTGTGCACTAGGAGAATCTGGATATTCCTTGATCACGCGGTTATACCAATTCTTCGCACCGGTATTATCACCGTCCAGTTGCGAGATCATTGCCATTTTCAACATCGCATCGGCACGCTTAGGTGAATTAGGATATTGGTTTACCACGGCTTCAAACTGCGCATTAGCGTCTTTACGTTGACCTTTATTAAACAACAACTGACCTAACCAATAACGTGCATTGGGGGTTAAGTCCGATGCCGGATACTGATTAATAAAATCATAAAACGCAGGTATCGCCTGATCATACTGCTTATCTTTTAAAACCAAATTAACGGCTTTTTCATACGCAGCAGTTTCAGTCAAACCCTCCGCCGGACTAACTCCACCCGCGGTGCTGTCAGGCACAGTAGGCGTTGTCACCGGGCTATTCGCCAATCGCCGGTCCAACTCTTGATACAATTCACGCTGACGTTGCAAGATCTGCTGCATCTGATGATTCTGTGTTTCCAGCATACCTCTTAGCTCATCCACCTCGGACTGCAAAGCTTGGAGGCTCTGTTGCGTCTGGAGTTGCAAACGATTACTTTGCACCAACTGCTGTTCTAACGCGGCGACCTTCTGCTCCGAAGCACCCCCCAGATCCTTAACCGGCGCAGGCTCTGCGAGAGACTGCGCCGGGATCAAGGAAACACTGAGCAGTACGCCAATAACTGCGTACTTCATAGTATTTACTTCTTAGTAGACCAGAACTGCACGGCGGTTCTTGTCGAATGCGGCTTCAGTGCGGCTGGTATCAACAGGCTTCTCTTCACCGTAAGAGACGATAGAGATTTGTGAATCAAGCACACCCAAGCCCTGCAGGTACATAGCCACGGCTTTAGCACGACGCTCGCCTAGGGCGATGTTGTACTCTGGCGTACCACGCTCATCTGCATGACCTTCGATCAATACTTTCACCTGAGTGTTAGCACGCAAGTAGGCGGCGTGTGCATCCAGGATCTGAGCAAAACGGTTTTGCACCGTTGCCTGATCAAATTCAAAGTAGATGATGTGCTGCTTACGCAGTTCTGCCTGCTGCATTTCACGCTCTTGTTCAGGCGTCAATACTGGCTCAACTACGTTGGTTTCAGTCGTAGTATCTTCAACCACCGGAGTTGTCTGCTCAGTGGTCGCAGTTTCTGACGTTGTATCTACTTCATCAGAAGTAGAAGAACAAGCCATCAAAGCAAACAGTGGCAGCGCAACAACAACACCCTTAAGCAGATCTTTGAGACGCATTCTTACGTTCCTTTCGATTAATTATTGTTAGACCTAGTACAAATATGGAGACCACGCAGGAGCTCGAACCTCACCATTCGCCGCTGGCAGCCTAGCCTTAAATCGCCCGTCGATAGAGACCATTCCTAACACTTGCCGTTCACCGTGCAACGTGCTGTAAATAATCATACTTCCATTCGGGGCAAGACTAGGTGATTCATCCAACCGGGTTTGTGTCAGTACTTGCAACGTTCCTGAAGTCAAATCCTGTTTGGCAATATGATAACGACCGTTAGTTCGATTAACCACGATCAGCTCATCACCGTTTGGCGAGATAGAACCTCCTAGGTTCATCTCACCGTCAAAAGTCAGACGCGTGACCTTGCCAGTTGCTAAATGTACGCGATAAATCTGAGGTTTACCACCCCGCTCTGAGCTAAACACTAACGATTCTCCGTCAGGTGTCCATGAAGGCTCGGTATCAATGGTTCTATGACTGGTTACTTGAGTTAACGCTTTGGTTTCAATATCCATTACATAAATGTCGGGGCTACCATCTTTCGACAAAACCATCGCCATTTTTTTTCCATCTGGCGACCAGTTAGGCGCACCATTGATGCCCGGGAAGGAGGTTAATTTAGTGCGTTTTGCGGTATAGATATCCTGGATAAATATTTCAGACTTACGTTTCTCAAAAGTGACATATGCCAACTTTTTGCCATCAGGAGACCAACTAGGAGACATAATCGGTTCTTTGCTACGAACCAAAGGCGTTTCATTGTAACCGTCATAGTCGGCGACCATTAGTTGAAACGGTACCTTGGCGTCGTGATTCACCACCACATAGGCAATACGGGTTAAAAATGCACCTCGCTCCCCAGTCAAACTCAAATAGATCCGGTCCGAAATCAAGTGAGCGTATTGCCGCATCTGTCTAGATTTCACGACTCGCTGACCTTGAGTCAAAATAAATTCTTTACTTTCAACCAGCTGCCGATCTTTCAGCATCGGCTTACCACCATTGAGTTCTTTCCCCTCAATGACATCCACCAGTTCGTAGTTAACGACAAAATTGCCATCGGCTTGCTGTTTCACACTACCAACCAGAACCGCCTCGACGCCCAATATCGCCCAAGCATTAAAATCTACTTGATTAGCTAAATAAGGTTGTTGCGGCATTTGTTGAATAGCAACAGGATTAAAACGGCCACTGCGGCGCAAATCATTAGCGACCACATCAGCGATGTCTGTTGGCGGCACCTTGCCGTCCAAACTCTTAAAAGGCACCACCGCTATCGGTCTGGCCTCAGACATTCCTTCGGTGATCACTATCTCCAAGGCAGCATAGGCACTGTTTACATAGCCAAACAACAAGAATACAGAGGCTGTGAGAAATCGATTCATTGTGAGTCCTGTATTAATTATCAATATCTAGTGAAAGGTTAATCTCTTTCAACTGTGAAAATACTTCGGGATCTTTAGAGACAGGAAGAGGCTCAGCCTTACGCACCGCGCGTATGGTTTCACTGCAAGCCACTTGCTCCCCTTCAAGACGTCGCACATCAAGTACTAAGCCGCCTGGTGCCAGTTTCAAGTAAATTCGGCAGGTCTTGCCTTGCAGACCGTCAGCGTTAAGGTTGCGCTGGATCTTCTGTCGGATCATCGCTTCATATTTCGCTCGCTCAGACAAAATCATCTGCTGCCGTTGTTCGGATATCTGAGCTTGCTCTGCGGCCATTTCAGCCATCATCATCTGCTCAAGCTCGGCGCGTTGGCGCTCTTCCTCTTTACGCTTACGTTCAGCTTCAGCTTTGCGTTTCTTCTCCGCTTCAGCCGCCTTCTGCTTTCGCTCTTCCTCTAGCTTTTTCTTCTTTGCTGCTTCTTCAGCTTTGCGACGAGCAACTTCCTGTTTTTTCCGCTCTTCTTCAACTTTCTTGGCGGCCTCTTCCGCTTTCTTGCGCTCTTGCTCTTTTGCCTTACGATCCTTCTCTTTCTTTATCGCCAATGCTTTGGCCTTTTTTGCTTCCTGCTCAGCCTTTTTGCGTTCAGCTTGTTTACGCTTTTTCTCTTCAGCCTGCTTCTTCCGCTTCGCATCTTCGGCTTTCCGCTTATCCTCTGCTGCTTTTTCCTTACGCTTTTTCTCATCTAACTTGCGTTGCTCAGCTCGCTCAGCCGCTTTCTTCTGATCATCTAATTTCTGCAGCTGCCGCTCAACTAACTTGCGATCAACGGTCACCGCTTGGATCGGCGCAGTGTTAACCTGCTGCGCCTGCTTATCGGGCTTGGTAAATTGAACACTAACAAATAGCACTAACCCCAATACCACGTGGGCAAGAACAGAAATGATGACGAAATGGTGTAGTGGACGCTCAGACACTCCGTCTTATCCCCCGCTCGGATCTGTCATTAAACCGACGGTTTCGATACCTGCGTTTTCCAAATCGGCCATCAGTGAAACGACATAGCCGTACGGTACTTTCGCGTCGCCTTTCACAACCACATGGGTAGCTGGTGCAAGTTCAACGATAGCGGCAATCCGAGCCACCAAATCATCTTTCGGTAACTCTTCTGAAGAGCCTTTATCATCAGTAAACCAATAGGTGCCATCCGACTCAATAGTGGCAATGATTGGCGGTTTAGCATCTTCAAGTAGCGGATTGGCATCCTGCTTAGGCAGGTTTACCTTCACCCCTTGCGTAATTAACGGTGCAGTTACCATAAAGATGACCAGTAATACCAACATGACATCGATATATGGCACTACGTTAATCTCAGCTTTGGGCTTCCGCCGTTTACGCTGATAACTCATGTCCTGTTACTCCTGCTCGCGGGCAACGGATTGCCGATGCAGGATACTTGAAAACTCTTCCATAAAGTTGCCATAGCTATTTTCTAAGCGTTCAACTTGGTGACTGAACTTGTTATAGGCGATGACCGCAGGGATCGCAGCAAATAATCCCATCGCTGTCGCAATCAAGGCTTCAGCAATCGCTGGAGCGACCAGTGACAAGGTCAATTGCGCTTGATTCATGCTACCTAAGGCAACAAAAGCATTCATAATTCCCCACACCGTACCGAAAAGACCGATATAAGGACTAATTGAGCCAACCGTAGCCATAAAAGGCAGGTGTTGCTCAAGTTCATCAACCTCTCTGGAGAGTGCCACACGCATCGCCCTATCCGTACCTTCTACCGCACTGACACCGGTATAAGAGCCTCCTTGGTGATAGCGCGCAAACTCCTTAAAACCAGATTTAAAGATCTGCTCCATGCCCTTCGCCTCAGCACTTCTCGCACTCACTTCCTGATAGAGCTTATTTAAGTCGACACCTGACCAAAAACGATCTTCAAAACGGTCGGCATTATCCTGAGCTTCTTTCAAAGCTTTAGCGCGTTGGAAAATCATCCCCCAGGAGAGCACGGACATCGCTAAAAGGATTAGCATGACCAATTGCACCAGTAAGCTGGCATCAAAGATCAGTTCAAGAAACGATATTTCAGTGGACACGGGGCAAAACTCCTGCGACTTGTTTTGGAATAGCGATTGGTTTGGCGCGGTTCAGGTCCACGCAAGCAACTTTAATCTCTGCCGTAGCAATTAGCCGATTGCTCTGATCAACGATGGCTTGCTTAAAAATCAAGCTCGCTCTCTTTTGTTCAGATATCTCGGCAGAAACGCTAAGCTGATCATTGAATTTGGCTGAAGACAAATTTTCCATCTGTACCGAACGAACAACAAAAGCAACACCCTCAGCCAACAGACCATCCTGTTCAATGCCGAGGGAGCGTAACCACTCAGTACGAGCTCGCTCAAAGAACTTAAGATAATTGGCGTAGAAAACCACGCCACCAGCATCAGTGTCTTCATAATAAACACGTACCGGCCAATTGAAGATCGTATCGCTCAAGGCAGCCCTGCCAAAGTCCAATCAGACAAAATAATTTTTATTTGTATTGATGGCAGCTAACTATACAGAAAGTTCCCCACGGATGATAAGCCCAAAACGTTCTGAGGAGATAATGTGATCGGACTCGACTAAAAAACAACCAAAGCAAGCAAAAAACCATCACTTTAATAAAAACAAAAGGTTACCCACAACATCATCTAAAACAGTTAAATAGAGTGTAGTAAATTGATCTCAATCAATTTACTACACTACGCTGGCACGATGCAGCGTCATGACCAACCACCCATCTTTTAACGCAAATATAAGTAACTGCATAAATATGCCTTACACCTGAATACATAACACACAGATGAAAACAAAATACAATAAAAACAAAAAGATAAAGATAAAAAAGAGAGTGCGCCGCCGCCTAAAAAACAACTTTGACATTAGTTTTTTTCATGACTAACGCTAAAATAACTCGTTTGTTTAGCTGCGCGCTCGCACCTAAAATGGTCGGCAGTTGAAGGCAACTACTTGTAGTTTTTTGATCATCATATTCTGATGATTGCGGTGAGTGTCTTCTCTCCCTGGAATCGAGGCTTTGCCTCTTTTGTATCAGTTCTGGATTTTGCCATTTTGGCGCTTCCCCGTGAATGATATAGTTCATTTAACCCGCGAGTTTCGCGGGTTTTTTTTGTCTGGATTTTATAGCCATATTCGATAGTAGTAGGCGTACTTAGCTAGCTGGACGATCCAAGCCAAAATGCAAATATGCTCTCTGGGTAGCTAACCGCCCACGCGGGGTTCGTTGCAAAAAACCTTGCTGTATCAGGTAGGGCTCCAACACATCTTCAATGGTTTCTTTTACTTCTCCGATAGCGGCGGCCAAGTTGTCCAGTCCGACGGGGCCGCCATCAAATTTGTCGATCAGTGCTAGAAGTAGTTTTCGATCCATAAAATCAAAACCGGCATCATCGACATCCAACATATCCAAAGCTTTGGCGGCAACGGCATCATCTATATTCCCCGCAGCTTTCACCTCTGCATAATCCCTTACCCGACGCAGCAAGCGATTAGATATCCTAGGTGTACCGCGGCTCCGACGTGCTATCTCCTTTGCGCCAGTCGGCACCAATTCCATTCCTAAATGAGCCGCAGAGCGCTGCACAATTTTAGTTAATTCATCCACGGTGTAGAATTCTAGACGTTGGACGATACCAAAACGATCACGCAGTGGAGAGGTCAATGAACCAGCTCGGGTTGTTGCGCCGATCAGTGTAAACGGCGGCAAATCAAGTTTAATTGAGCGTGCGGCAGGGCCTTCACCAATCATGATATCCAGTTGATAATCTTCCATTGCTGGATACAAGACCTCTTCAACGACAGGGCTTAAACGATGTATCTCATCAATAAACAACACATCATTGGGCTCTAAGTTGGTCAACAGTGCCGCGAGGTCCCCTGCTTTTTCCAACACAGGCCCAGAAGTGGTCTTTATGCTCACATTCATCTCATTGGCAACAATGTTAGCCAGTGTCGTTTTACCTAAACCGGGCGGGCCGAAAATAAGCAGGTGATCTAGGGCTTCGCCGCGTCTACGAGCAGCCTCAAGGAAAATGTTCATTTGCCCCACAACATGGGGCTGCCCTGTATAGTCGGACAAAAGCTTAGGGCGGATCGCGCGATCTACAGCTTCTTCTTCGTGAAGCGTTGTACCTTGTATCAGTCGATCAGCTTCTATCATTATTAACCCTTACAGCATGTTTCGTAATGCATCGCGGATCAGCGCTTCGCTACTCATCCCCTCAACCGCTACCTTGCCAACGGCACGGCTAGCTTGCGCCGGTTTATAGCCCAGTGCGATAAGCGCGGCAACGGCATCTTCCGTCGCGTCCACAGGACGCACGAAAGTATCTTCAACTTGTCCACTCAATGCGAATCCGTCTGCGGCAGAATCAACAGGCTGTGCATTCCAATCCTTAAGCCTGTCTTTCATTTCCACTAACAAGCGTTCTGCGGTCTTCTTGCCAACACCAGGTAACTTCATCAATGATGTGATATCGCCGTGGTGTACAACTTGGGCAAACTGTTCTGCGGACATTCCAGATAGAATGGCGAGGGCGAGTTTCGGCCCAACACCATTCGTTTTAATCAGCTCACGAAACATCGCTCTTTCATGCAAAGCACAAAAGCCAAATAGCAGCTGAGCATCTTCCCTAACCACAAAATGGGTCACCACTGTAGCTTCGGCTCCCACCTCCGGCAATTGGTAAAAGCTGGTCATAGGTAACTGGACCTCATACCCTACCCCACCAACATCTAACAGAAGATCTGGGGGTTGCTTAGAGATAATGGTTCCGCGAAGCTGTCCTATCAAAGTGATTCCTTAATTCTATAGCGAGAAGAGCAAGACAATCAGTTAACGTGAAATTAACTGAAGATACAGGCTAACTGAGCGTTAGCGATACAACAAGTCTAACGCCAACGCCCTCGCGCCTGCCCCGACACCTTGCCCGACATGGCGATTAAACTTTGTCGCGTATGGCTATGGCAAAGGGCGATAGCTAAAGCATCAGCCGCATCCGCTTGTGGGGTCGCTGGTAATGACAAGATTTGCTTCACCATGTGCTGGACTTGAGTTTTATCCGCCCCACCAGTACCAACCACAGCCTGCTTAACCTCTCTGGCAGAGTACTCGTATACAGGAATATCACGACAAGCGGCCGCCACAATGGCCGCGCCACGTGCTTGACCAAGCTTTAATGCGGAGTCAGCATTGCGAGCCATAAACACTCTCTCGATGGCAAACTCGTCAGGTTGGAACTGTTGAATCAACTCACTGACACCATCATGGATAATACGTAATCGTTCAGGCAACTCTGGCGCAGTGATGCGGATACAGCCACTCCCCAAATAACTAAACTTGGCACCCAACTGCTTAATCACACCATAACCGGTGATCCGCGAGCCGGGATCGATACCAAGAATAATACTCAAAAGGGTTAACCTAGCTGTTCCATAACATCGTCGGTAATATCAGCATTGTGATATACCTCCTGCACATCATCATCATCTTCAAGTCCATCGACCAGACGGAAAAATTTCTCAGCAGTGGCTAAATCTAGCTCAGCTTTGGTCGACGGAATCATAGTGACCTCCGCGTTAACCGCTGCTAAACCTGACGCATCCAGTGCATCTTTCACGCCACCAAAATCTTCCGGCAAAGTGTAGACATCTATCGAACCATCATCATTAGTTTCGACATCTTCTGCACCGGCATCAAGAGCTGCTTCCATCACCACATCTTCGTCGAGACCTTCAGAATAAGAGATAACCCCTTTCTTACTGAATAGATAGGCGACGGAGCCATCGGTGCCTAAATTACCGCCGGCTTTGGTAAACAGGTGGCGGATATTTGAAACCGTACGATTACGATTATCCGTCATCGTTTCCACCATCACTGCTGTGCCACCGGGGCCATACCCTTCGTAGATGATAGTTTCCAACTCTTGGCCATCGAGCTCGCCGGCACCGCGTTTAACCGCTCTCTCAACCGTATCACGGGTCATATTATTGGACAGTGCTTTGTCGATAGCGGCACGCAAACGAGGATTGCTGTCGGCGTCAGAACCACCTTCCCGCGAAGCAACGGTGATCTCACGGATCAGCTTGGTAAAAATCTTTCCCCGCTTGGCATCCTGAGCTGCCTTACGGTGTTTGATGTTCGCCCATTTACTATGACCAGCCATATCTATTCTCCACGCTTACTGCACCGTCTTGTGGCGATGCTTTTCTATACCTAACTAAGAAGCTCTGCAGACATTACTTAGTGAGCCGTTTTTGCAAAGTGATCAAGGCATCGCGGTTACTCGAAGAGCTAACTTTGCGTATCGCATGCTCGAAGTCCAGCCATACATACTCAAGATGTTCTGTCGCCGACAGCTGGATCTCAGTGGTGACCGGTACTCGAAGATAAAACCAATGCTCAAGATTGTGGGTGGTGCCCGGCGCATATCGATGACGCCATTCAGGGTGCAAAAGATAGCGAACCTGAACGTCCGCATCCTCTAACACTGAAGGCAACATCGCCACATCAATACCGGTTTCCTCTTTTAACTCTCTCGCCGCCGCACGAATCGGTAGCTCGCCCACTTCCAATGAGCCGGTAACAGATTGCCAGAAGGTTGGCAGGTCCAACCTTCGCATAAGCAGCACTCTGAAATCCTCACGGTAGATCACTACCAGGACAGATTCAGGGCGCTTGTAACTCACTATTTAGCATCTTCCTTCGCTACCAACGCAATACCCAGCTCAACCAACTGCTCCGGATTTGCTTTTCCAGGTGCATCGGTCAGTGGACATGCTGCGGTAGTAGTTTTTGGAAATGCCATCACGTCTCGGATAGTGTCGGCACCACACATCAACATGACCAAACGATCTAAACCAAACGCTAAACCCGCATGTGGTGGCGCACCATACTGCAGCGCATCCAACAAGAAACCAAACTTCTCACGGGCTTCTTCATCACTGATCCCAAGAATACGGAAAACAGTGGCCTGCATAGTTTGGTCGTGAATACGTACCGAGCCACCGCCAACTTCGCAACCATTTAATACCATGTCATACGCATCGGATAACGCACCGTAAGGGTTAGCTTCCAGTTCCGCTGCGGTTGCATTTGATGGTGCGGTGAACGGATGATGCAGCGCATGAGCACGGCCATCAGCCTCCTCGAACATTGGGAAATCAACAACCCACAACGGACGCCATTCATCGGCAACCAACCCAAGGTCTTCACCTAGTTTGATTCGCAACGCGCCCATTGCTTCGGTAACAACCACTTTATTATCTGCACCAAAGAACAGGATATCGCCACTTTCAGCGTTAGTTTGAGCAAGCAATGCTTCCATCTGTTCAGCAGAGAAGAACTTAGCAACAGGGGATTGCACCCCTTCCAGCCCTGCGGCACGATCATTAATTTTCATCCATGCCAGACCTTTGGCACCGTATATACCAACAAATTTACCCAGCTCGTCAATCTGTTTCCGGCTGAACTTATCGGCACCTGCAGGAACACGAATTGCTGCAACGCGGCCATTGTCATCATTCGCCGGGCCAGCGAACACCTTAAAATCGACCGCTTTAACCTGCTCAGCGACATCGACCAACTCTAACGGAATACGCAGATCGGGTTTATCACTACCGAAACGACGCATCGCCTCTTCGTAGGTCATCCGCGGGAAATCACCTAAATCAATATTCATCAATTTCGTGAACAACTGACGGATCATCTGCTCCGTTACCGCCATCACTTGATCCGCAGACATAAATGAGGTTTCGATATCAATCTGAGTAAACTCAGGCTGACGATCAGCACGAAGATCTTCATCACGGAAACATTTAACGATCTGATAGTAACGATCAACGCCGGACATCATCAGCAGCTGCTTAAACAACTGTGGTGACTGTGGTAAAGCGAAGAATTTGCCTTTGTGAGTGCGACTAGGCACTAAGTAATCTCGTGCGCCTTCAGGCGTTGCCGCCGTTAAGATGGGAGTTTCTACATCCATAAAGCCCGCCTCTTCCATAAAGCGGCGAACTTCATTAGTCACTTTGGCACGGAACTTAAGCTTTTCGCTCATTTCTGGCCGGCGTAGATCCAAATAGCGGAAGCGTAAGCGCTGTTCTTCACTATTCTGTTGGTTAAAGTCCAACGGCAGCGGTGCGGCGGCGTTAAGGATCTCAAGTTGCAAACCCAGTAATTCAATGCCACCACTGGCCATCTCTTTATTGATCTGCCCTTCAGGGCGTGGACGGACTTTGCCCGTCACTTTGACACAAAATTCGTTACGCAGGGTATTTGCTAGAGCGAATACATCTTCGATATCCGGATCGTAAACAACTTGAACGATACCTTCTCGATCACGCAGATCCAGAAAGATCACTCCCCCCAAATCACGACGACGATTAACCCAGCCACACAAGGTGACCTCTTGGCCAATCAGTGATTCGTTAACCTCTCCACAATAATGGCTGCGCATGTGTACTTTCCTGTTGTTCAGAATAAAGATGCGCCGCCTTGGAGGCAGCGCATAAATTGATTAAATATCATTCAAACTAAAATGTTGGCTCAAATCAGTTCGATTTCGAATGACTGTCCGAAGCCACGTTTTTCTTACTGCCACTCTTAAAGTCAGTCTCATACCAGCCACTACCTTTAAGCCGGAAACCAGCTGCAGAAATCAACTTCTTCAGCGCAGGGGCCGCACAATCGGGGCAATCCACCAAAGGCGCATCACTAATACGTTGGAGTTTCTCTAACTGATGGCCGCACGACCCACATTGGTACTCATAAATAGGCATTGCCGTTGTTCCCCCGCTTCGCCAGATAAAGATTGACGGACAGTGAGGCATTATATGCAAACGGCATCAGTTGTCACGCGACCGGCTGCTACATAACAGATAATTTAACTCAATAGGTAACCGTTCTTGTCTTGCTGCTTAATCTTATACATCAAGCTATCCGCCACCCGTAACAAGACATCAGGCGTTTCACCATCCTCCGGATAGACTGCCACACCAATACTGGCACTTAATGAACACTTGGCATCCCCTACCTTGAATGGCTTTTCAAGGGCAAAAATGAGCTTCTTCGCCAATTCAGCTGCGTGCAGACGGTGATGCAAGTTAGTTGCTAAAACAACAAACTCATCGCCACCAAAACGCGCTAACGTATCAGAGCGCCTTACTACTCCCTGAAAACGCTTTGCTACCTCTTTGAGTACCTGATCGCCAGCACCATGACCATGTTGGTCATTAATCTCTTTAAACCCATCCAGATCAATAAACATCAAAGCCATAAGATTCTTAGTTCGCGCATGGTTCTCTAGCGCCCCTAGAATCTGTTCCTCAAACTGCCGCCGATTAGCTAAGCCAGTTAGTTCATCATGGCGAGCCAAATGGCGGATCGTTTCTTCTGCGGCTCGACGACGTTCAATCTCTTTATTTAAGCGACGGTTCCACAAGACCATCAATGTCATCACCACGATAACCAAGGCACCAATCTGGACACTGATGCGCCAGACTTTCTCACTAGAAACCCCTTGTTCAATGGTCAAATCTAACCATTTAGATAGAATTTTGCGGCGCTCGTCTTCCGTCAACATCAGTAATGCTTTATTCAATATACTATTGAGCTCAGGCCAATCTTTTCTAATACCGAATTGAGAGGACTCTTGCTTTATATCGTGCAAAGTAGACAGTTTCAGATTACTCAGGCTCAATTCCCTCACCATGGAAACGGCAACAGTAAGGTTATCTAACGCTCCAAACACTTCACCGGAAGATACAGCCTGCAGCGCTTCAGCCCCCGATTCATATACTTTCAATTCGATTTCTGGATGATTTCGCCTGATCCAGGGGATCACTTGATAGCCAGCGATGACCGCCAGCGTGCGACCTCGCAACTGGCTGAGTTGAGAAACTAAAAGTTCCTCTTCACGTATCGCTATCGCCCATGGGGTTGGCCAATACCCATCTGAAAAAATCAGTGATTGTCGACGCTCCGGTGTATCGCTGATAGCGGCGACAAAGTCGACTTTATGCCGCATAGCAGCCTCAAGCACTTGCTGCCAATGCTCGAAAAGCACCACCTCAATTCGCAATCCTGTACGGCTTTCCAACCACTCAACCAGATCTGCATTAACCCCAGCGAACTCGCCAACTTCGTTAACGAACTCAAATGGCGAGTAGTCCTTAACGGCCCCCATACGGATCACAGGGTGACTAGATAACCAGCGGTTCTCCACGTCACTGAGTTCGACCGACAGTGGCAGATTCTCAAAATAGCGATCCTGAGGAGCAAGTATCCAACGTTGCTCAATCTCTGCTAAATCTGAGAGTTCAACAGCTTCAAAACCTAGCTGCACTCTTTGTTTAAGATTCTCATTGCCCTTGCCGACCAAGGCGAGCACTTCGGCGGCAAAGGTGGGGTTGTCCAAACGCCGAAATTGATTAAGTTGATTGCGTTGAATAAGGACATATTCCGTCAAGTTAGATAAGCCGAAAAAGCCAGCGATCTCACCACTAATTGCCGCTTGTATTAACTCGAAATGGTCTGAAAAATAACTAAAGCTTAACTTGGGATATTGGCTGGTAAGCTGCGGTAAATAGCTCGCTTGCTCTAAAACTCCAATGGGTAATTCGCTGACCTGGCTTAATGCATTAACACCTGAATTTTCAGGTGTATAGAACTGCACTTTGAGCGTCATTAATTGATTTGCTGGCTCTAAAGCCTGGCTATCATTCTCGGCGCTGGGTAATGCAGAAACAATATCCACCAGCTGCATGTCCATCTGGCTATCCAGCGTGTGTTTTTCCTGCACCATAAAGTTAACTTCATAACCATTACGCTCACCCCAAAGCTTCCATATATCGACCAACATGCCGCTAGGCACACCGTCCTCATCCAGCATCATGTAAGGTGGTGCGTCCGGTAAAATGGCGATCATGATGCCAGCTTGCTCACCGGATGTTCCGAACCAGCGGCGATTGATTGCTGCTCTCTCCTCGTCGGAAATCAGCTTAAAGCCATCATTGATTTTAGCCAGTAAAGCATCATTGTCTGACTGAACAGAGGGGTGAAGAGACGTGGTGTGATAAGTCAGTTTACGGTGGTTGGGAAATCGCTGCTCTAACTCTAATACCTGTTCATATTGCGATGAAACCCGATCCAAGCCCGTAAAAGCTAGTACTTCCCCACGCATCGCAGCATCATAAACACTGAACTGGCGGTCATACTCTGCGATAGCGAGGTGTGGGTAAAGACGATTCAACATCGTCACATGGTTGGCTTCTTTTACCGCACCGACTAAGTAGGGACGCAGTTGTTCCGGCTGCTTAATATCTGGCAGTGAACGGTGAACAAAAATATTGGAGTGTACGGTCGCCAGAGAATCTGCAAAGGCCAAGTAGGTCGCGCGCTGTTCATTAACAGCCATACCTGCATGGATATCTGCCGTTCCGCTACGGATCATCTCGAGGCTATCAACCCAGGACGCAGAAACGAGCACGATCTTAGTATGGGTCTTCTCGGACCATAGCCGCCAAAGATCAACCAACATCCCCCGTGGCTGACCATCTATAGCAAAGTGATAAGGATAGGTCTCTGCACTGGTCACAATAACCAGCGGCTTATCCTGTGCGGCCACAAAGGGCTGTGCCATAAAACAGAATAAGTAGATTAAAACAGCTAATAGAGTTCGCGCAAACATCGCATTCCTTTGACTTCTCAGTACGACTACCTAATGCACCGACCAACGCGTTGAATTATAAACCTTTGAATTTCTTAAGTGCCGACCACAAACATGCAGCAATAAATACGGCTATTTGCTCCCTACAAGCAGAAAATACAAAGCAACAACAAAAAGGCTATTGGCTCAGTATAACTGGAAGCGGATAATATATCTAAATAGTAAAAAGGTTAGTGCAACCAGAAGGCTGAGACACACGGGTTAGTGATAAGTGGCTCGCCGCGAAGTCGAAGAATGAGTTACAATAGCTGCTCCATACTGCTAACTCGATCGCTTTGTAATCCATGGAAAATAAAGACACTATTTTTTCTCATCCCTTAAGTAACATTGGTGACTTTCGTTTCGATGAAGGGGTTGCAGATGTCTTTTCTGACATGATCCAGCGCTCAGTGCCTGGTTATACCAACATCATCTCCACAATCGGCGAACTGGCCAAGCACTACATTCAGGAACAATCACAGGTTTACGATCTAGGCTGCTCTTTAGGGGCTGCCACCTTGGCAATGCGGCGCAATATCAGCCATCAAGGAGTCAACATGATCGCTGTTGATAACTCGCAAGCGATGATTGAGCGCTGTCAGCGTAACCTCGGCGCCTATCGTTCAGACGTGCCGGTAACCGTGGTACTTGACGATATCAGAGAGGTCGCGATCGAGAATGCTTCGATGGTGGTGATAAACTTCACGCTACAATTTTTGCCACCAGATGAAAGAGAGGCTCTGTTAACCAAGGTCTACCAGGGGCTAAAGCCCGGAGGGCTATTGGTGTTATCAGAAAAAATACGTTTTGATGACCAATCGGTCGACAACCTGCTGACCGAACTACACCACAATTTCAAGCGTGCCCATGGCTACAGCGAATTGGAAATCAGCCAAAAGCGCACAGCCTTAGAAAACGTGATGCGAACCGACACCGCTCAGTTACATACGGAACGCTTAAATGAAATCGGCTTCAAACATGTAGCCACGTGGTTTCAATGCTTTAATTTCACCTCATTACTGGCGATCAAATAGCAATGCATGCTTCTCAAGATCAACAACTGTTTGAAGATTTCTACGCTGACATTATCGGCTCACCGCTTAGCCATTGGTTACAAACCGCGCCGGCACAATTAGCCCGTTGGCAAAAAGAACAACGTCACGGCGAATTAGACAGTTGGTTACGGGTGGTCAGCAAACTGCCTGAGCTAAGTAGTGCTTCCAACGACCTCAAACACAGTGTCACCTTTGGTAGTGAAGCCGAGGCTAGCAACTCAGATAGAGCCCGTATGACCGGCTTGCTAAAGCAACTGATGCCCTGGCGCAAGGGGCCTTTCCAACTATATGGTATGGATATCGATACGGAATGGCGCTCAGATTGGAAGTGGGAGCGGCTACTTCCGCATATCAGCTCACTGACAGATCGCAACGTGTTAGATGTCGGTTGTGGCAGTGGTTATCACATGTGGCGTATGTTGGGCGAAGGTGCAGCACGGGTTATCGGCGTCGATCCCACGCAGCTATTTTTAGTACAATTTCTGGCAATTAAACACTTTGCGCCAAAAACTAACCCGATCCACCTGCTGCCATTAGGGATCCAAGAGCTGCCAGAGCTGAAAGCATTTGATACGGTGTTTAGCATGGGCGTGCTCTATCATCGCCGCTCGCCAATTGACCATCTGTTTCAGCTGAAATCACAACTCCGTCCGGGCGGTGAATTGGTGCTGGAAACATTAGTCATCGATGGCGATAAAGATCAGGTACTGGTACCGGGTGAGCGCTACGCACAAATGCCCAATGTCTGGTTTGTACCCAGCAGTGAGGCCTTAGAGCACTGGCTGGAGCGCTGCGGCATGGTAAATATTCGTACCGTTGATATAAATGTCACCACCGTTGACGAACAACGCAGTACAGATTGGATGGACCGGTTGTCGCTAAACAACTATTTAGACCGGAATGACCAAAGCAAAACAGTAGAAGGTCATCCTGCGCCAAAAAGATCAATCATCATCGCTAATCGACCGGAATGAGCTTAAGGCGCCTCTTCCCGAGCTGTCCTGCCCCCTTCCTATGGGCATTGCTACTGTTTTTCGTTTGGAGCTGTTTATCCGCATCAGCTTCGAGCGCGCAGCGTCCAGCACTGGCGGCGGAGTGGCAAAGTGCAGATCTATTGCGCCAGCGTTGCAGCCAAGCGGTCGACCTAATGATGAATGGGCCAAGGTTTACAGCCGATCACGGCGCAGATGCAGGGCGCAAGTTAGGGATCTGGATGACGCCTTTTTTCGATCTATTGGCTCAAGTCGAGCAATTGCAGCGCACACATCCCGATCCTCATTGGCGAGAAACCGCTGGTTATTGCCGCCTATCTATCAACCTAGCCATAACAGAATGGCACAATGGCAACAGTGATCATTGGTTTGCTCCATTTCTCCAGTCGAAACATGAAAGCCCGGCTGCGTCATGGCAACAGCATCAATGGCGAAAGGAGTACCCTGGGCTGTGGCAGAAAAATTACCCAGCAGCAACCAAAGAGGAGATAAACGCGGCGCGACTAAGCTTTAAACGCGCGCTCCAACAAGACTTGCCAATAACACTGCCTAAAAAATGTCTTGAAAAAACGCCCTTACGAACACAGCAGTTAAGTGAACAGCTCGCAATAACGGTCGATTTTTCCGAACCCAGTCGTTATCTCAGTTTTATGCGCTCAGCCTATCGCAGCGAATGTCGAGCCTTCGTTTATCGAGCCTATCAACAACGTGGCGGCAAAGCCGCGAGAAAACAGCTTAACCGTTTGTTGGCTGCTCGACTCTCATTGGCGACGCAAATGGGCTACGCCAGCTGGTCACACTATAGGCAACGGGATGCGCTCCTAGAACGTAAACAGGTCAGGGATTTTCTCACCACCCTAGAACGAGCCCTCACTGTCGAAGTATCCACGAAAACTAAGCAACAGTTTAAACCATGGGATCACTGGCGGCATCAAGCAATAGCAGCCAAAGAATCACCGACAAAAGAGATAATCCCAAGCGGAACTATATTTAATAAACAGATTCTGTACTGGTCCAAAGCGCTAGGGATCAGAGGCAAAAAAGTAAATCTGCCGATCTGGCAAAGTCATATGGCGGTGTGGCAACTCACCGATGAAGAGGGGCTGATCTTTGGCGAAATTTACCTTGATCTATCGAGCCCTGATCCGGGCTTAGCGACGAGTCGTTTACGTTACCCTGTAGCCGGATTTCAGTCAGGTGCCATGCTCATCAGTACCAATAGATCCCAGCCGGTTACTACGTCAAAAGTAGATAGCAGCATATTAAAAGCGATCTACGGCATACTGTTTCACCCGACACACCCTGACTTTTCTTCATCTCCCTACCCGGATCTGGAAGGGTTTGAAGAGCGATTACTTAACCAGATAACCAAGCCAAACAGTTTTACCTCCCCTCCTCCGGTGAAATTACTCAAACGTGTGCTAATCGCCAAATTGGCTTATGTATACCATCAGCATAATCTGAGCATGACCGACCTAACGTCCTTAAACATGCGCCTGCTCGGAGATAACCGCCATCTTGTTGATGCCCCGTTAACATCCTTGCCATACGCTATGTTGACGCTTGCTACAGCAGATAGCTTGAGCTATCGCGCGCTGTGGCAATATGCGTTAGCTAAACGCATCGCAAACCGCTACCAGCGAGGAGAAATCACCATTAGCGATATTATGCTGGCGTTGCATCAACTCAGAGGGGCTACGGCACAACAATCCCTAATTGATTTAGCAGCGCTCGACCAGATCGATGATCCACTCGCAAGTGGCCTCGCCAAATCCTTATTGCGCCACTGACACGGTTGCCCTTGTGCAACAAAATTGAATAGTTACAATATGATCAGCTCACATGGATGTAGGTAAAGGCATGTCACGCCCTTTTGTCTCATTGCAAAAATGGAAGTAGAGAAATGACACAATACCGTCCCCGCACTACTTTGGAACAGTGGCGTATCTTGCAAGCCGTCGTTGATGCTGGCAGTTACGCCAAAGCAGCCGAACGACTCAGCAAGAGTCAATCATCGTTAAACCACGCTGTCGCCAAGATGCAGACGCTATTAGGTGTCCAGCTATTAGAGGTCAGAGGCCGCAAGGCTTTCCTTACTAAGGCTGGAGAAGTGATGCTCCGGCGCTCGCGACAGCTGACCGAAAATATCGAATCACTCGAAAACCTGGCTGAAAACATTGATATGGGCTGGGAGCCGGAGATCCGACTCGCTGTTGAATTAATCTATCCAACAGAAGCCCTCAATCAGGTGCTGGCTTTTTTCGAGCCTGAAAGTCGCGGCTCAAGGATCAATATTCAACGCGTCGTCCTATCTGGTGGTCAAGAGGCGATTGTCTCGGGAGAGGTCGACCTAGCCATCGTCAATCATGTACCCAAAGGCTATCTTGGCCAGCCGCTCTGCAGTGGAGAGCTTTGGCTGGTCTGCCACCCAGATAATCCCCTCAACAATGAGGTGCCACTGGAATCGCAGCACCTGGAAAAATCATTGCAACTGGTGATCCGAGACACCGGAAAGCAACCAAAAGAAGAACAGGGTTGGCTGAAATCCGAACAGCGATGGACGGTCGACAATTTCTATGAGGCACTGGATCTTTTGCTACAAGGGATTGGATTTGCTTGGCTACCACCACATATTGTCACTGAGCAGGTGCAACAGGGTAAGCTCTCGCGCCTGTCTCTCTCTGGGAGCAAAAAAAAATCCGTCGTCCTTAGTCTGGTACAACCCACCCCCGACAACGTTGGTCCAGGCACACAACGACTCACGGAATTGTTTCTCAATCACCACCGCGAGAACTAACAAATTCTAAATAAAAAAAGCGGCTTACCTTGAGGAAGCCGCTCATCTTATATGCGAACAGTCATCGTTTATACTTGGTAGTAATCACGATACCAATCGACGAAATTCTGGATCCCCGTTTCAATCGGCGTCGACGGATGAAAACCTACCGATTTGTTTAAATCTTCGATATCAGCATAAGTAGCAGGCACATCGCCCGGTTGGATCGGCATATAGTTACGCTCAGCTTCCTTACCCAGCGCTTTCTCAATACAAGTAATAAAATGCTCTAACTCTACCGGTTGATGATTACCGATATTAAAGACTTTATATGGGGCACTTGAACAATGAGGCTGCGGCGCGGCGCCAGACCAGCTCGAGTTCGGTGCTGCGGGCTGATCCTGAATACGGACGATCCCTTCAACAATATCATCAACATAAGTGAAATCACGCTGCATTTTTCCGTGATTGTATACGTCGATAGGTTTCCCTTCCAAAATCGCCTTGGTGAACAAGAACAGCGCCATATCTGGACGCCCCCATGGGCCGTATACAGTAAAGAACCTCAAACCCGTGGTTGGCATACCGTAAAGGTGGCTATAGGTATGTGCCATCAATTCATTAGCTTTTTTGGTTGCTGCATACAAAGACACCGGATGATCAACATTGTTATGCGTTGCAAACGGCATGGTGGTGTTCAGCCCATAAACAGAGCTGGAAGAGGCATATACCAGATGTTCAACATCGTTATGGCGGCACCCTTCCAGAATGGTCAGTGTACCTGTGACATTGGCATCCGTATAAGCAAACGGATGCTCTAAGGAATAACGCACCCCTGCTTGGGCTGCCAAATGAATAACACGATCAAACTTCTCATTAGCAAACAGCTTGGCAATACCATCTCGATCTTCCAGTGCCACTCGGACATGACGAAAGTTCACCAACTTGTCTAACATGCGCAGACGATCAAGCTTTAAGTTCACATCGTAATAATCGTTAACGATATCTAAACCAACAACCTCGTGTCCTTCATTACATAGACGCATCGATGTATGAAAACCGATAAAGCCTGCCGCACCTGTCACAAGAAATTTCATCATTCTTTCCCATTATAAATCAGCAAAAAGCTCGGAAAACCCGAGCTATTTAATCTCAATTGTTACGACACCAAACTACACTTTCATGCGAATTCAGCAATGCCACGCGCCTATGCTTTAGCATATCCATGGGGGTTGGCTGATTGCCAGCGCCACGTGTCTACGGTCATATCCTCAACCGTTCTCGTCGCTTGCCACCCGAGTTCCGTACTGGCTAACGCAGGATCCGCCCAACACTCAGCGATATCTCCAGCCCGCCTTGGCGCCAAAGTATATGGCACCGATTTACCACTGGCAGTTTCAAACGCTTTCACCATCTGTAGTACTGAATAACCACAGCCAGTACCAAGATTATATGTAACGACGCCTGGTGACTTAGTCAGCTTATCCAAGGCACGTAAGTGCCCAACCGCCAGATCCACCACATGAATGTAATCTCTTACGCCTGTTCCGTCCTGCGTTGGGTAGTCATCACCAAACACATTCAACCGCTCAAGCTTACCAACTGCGACTTGCGAAATATAAGGCATCAGGTTGTTTGGTAAACCATTAGGATCTTCACCAATCAAGCCACTTTCGTGAGCGCCGACCGGGTTGAAGTAACGTAACAAAGCAATATTCCAACTATTATCGGAGACATATAGATCTCGCAATATTTCCTCGACCATCAGCTTACTGCGGCCATAAGGATTAGTGGCACTGGTAGGAAAGTTTTCTCGGATAGGCACCGATACCGGATCACCATAAACCGTGGCCGATGAACTGAATACCAGGTTCTTAACGCCGAACTCTGCCATCACTTCACAAAGCACTATCGTACCAGTGACGTTATTCATGTAGTAGCTGAGCGGCTTCTGAACGGACTCCCCAACAGCCTTCAATCCAGCAAAATGCACCACTGCGGAGATATCGTGTAATTGGAACACTTTTCGCAAAGCTTCACGATCCAAAATATCGACCTGATAGAAAGGCACTTTCTTACCAGTGATCTGTTCAACTCTTGCCAGAGAAACATCTGACGAATTTGATAAATTATCAACAACGACCAGATCTTGGCCTTCATTCAACAGTTCAACCACTGTGTGACTGCCAATATACCCAGCACCACCAGTTACTAATATCGTCATGGGAGATCCACTTATTTGATAGAAAAGCCGATTAGTGCGTAACGCACTAATCGAACCAACCTAAAGGGAGTTTTTACAGCTTAGCTGTAACCTCTTTCAGGTACTCGGCAAACTCTTTACCCAGCCCCTTATGACGCAGTGCGTACTCGACATTGGCTTTCATATAGCCAAGCTTACTACCGCAATCGTGGCTTTGCCCTTTCATATAATAAGCATTAACTTGCTGCTGCTTCATCAGTACAGCAATCGCATCTGTTAACTGGATTTCGTCGCCTGCACCTGCCGGGGTAAACTCAAGAATGTCCCAAATATCAGAACTTAAAACATAACGACCAACGACGGCGAGATTCGAAGGAGCATCTTCCTTAGCAGGCTTCTCAACGATAGCTGTCATCGGCGCTGATTCGCCAGGCTGCAACTCGTGCCCTTTCACGTCGGCAATACCAAACTTAGAAACATCTTCGTCAGGTACCGCCTCCATCATCACCTGGCTACAACCGGTGTCCTTGAACATACGCACCATTTCAGCCATGTTGTCGCGAGTAAGATCACTCTTAACATCATCAATAATGACATCTGGCAGCACTACGGCGAAAGGCGCATCACCAACCATAGGACGGGCGCACAAAATAGCATGGCCAAGTCCTTTAGCCGTCCCCTGACGCACGTGCATAATGGTGACATCTTTCGGACAAATACTTTGCACTTCGTCGAGCAACTGGCGCTTAACACGCTTTTCCAGCGTCGCTTCAAGTTCAAAGGAGGTATCAAAGTGGTTCTCAATTGAGTTCTTACTGCCGTGAGTCACCAAAACGATCTCTTTGATTCCTGCAGCAACACATTCATTTACAACGTATTGGATCAAAGGCTTATCGACGATCGGCAGCATCTCTTTCGGGATGGCTTTGGTGGCGGGAAGCATTCTGGTCCCCAGACCGGCAACCGGAATCACTGCTTTCCTTATCATTTACGTGTCCTTACTTACTATTAGGTGAAGTTGAGAAGATTATACGCCGAATGTGACAGATTCGTTAAGCTAAAATGTGACTTAAGTCTCATCAAATTTTAATAGTCTTCGCTAATGCGCCATATCAGTGCATCGAAGTATCAATTCAGAATGGGAACAGGCGTGGAACAAGAAAAATAACGACAAGACTGTAAACAACGGAAATAGGCAGCCCTACCCTAATAAAATCAATAAGCTGATAGCGGCCCGTATTAAAAACCATTAAGTTAGTTTGATAGCCATAAGGGCTGACAAAGCTGGCGCTAGCGCCAAATGCCACAGCTAAGGCAAAGGGCATCAAATTCACATCGAACCCCATAGACAGGCCATAGGCTAGCGGAAAGGTCAATGCAGCTGCGGCATTGTTCGTGACTAACTCGGTCATCACCAAAGTCATCAAATACACACCAACAAATGCCAACCACACCTCTTGTCCAGCAAACACACGCTCAGCATAAAGCGCCAGTAACTCAGCCAAGCCACTATTTTCAACAGCCTTGGCTAGCGTCAGCGCAGCTGTCACGATTAACCAAAGCTCAAAAGGAAAACGTCGCTTAATTTCATTGGTGTTTAACACTTTGATGGCCAACATGCCCGCTAACAAAAAGATCAATCCAGAGAGCAGCGATAGGAGATTGAGCGCAGCCAGACCAATGACAGTAACAAAGCCGGCCAAAATAGCCCACTCCTGCAACCGGGTAAGCGCCTTTGGTAACCGAATGCCACTGACGATAAAGAAGTTCTTAGCGATATTACGATGTTGAGTAAAATCAGGGCCGACAGCCAACACTAAGTTGTCACCCGCTCGTATTTTCACATCACCCAACTTACCGCTAATCTGCTCACCACCGCGACGCATCGCCACAACGGCAGCATCGAAACGGGCTCGAAAACCAGCGCGCTTAAGGGTGCGTCCAATTACCGATGCCGTTGGTGTCACCACCACTTCAATTAAGTTTTCCGAAGGGAGACCGTTACTCTCAGCAAACATATTCAAGCCATCATACTGCTTGAGTTGATAGAGTTTGCTGACGTCACCGGAAAACACCAAACGATCACCCGCTTCAATCAACACTTGGGGTGTCACAGGGCTAATCAGGTGCTCATCACGAACGATCTCCACTAGGAAAAGTGACTCCATATTACGCAAGCCATTTTCGAGCACACTCTTACCGATCAGTGGTGAGTCAGCAGCCACTTTGGCATCAATGAAATAGCGCTTGAACTCCCCCTCTTTCTGTTCATGCAAGGGGAGCCAATGACTAACACACAGGAGGGTGGCTCCACCAGCAACAACCAGAGAAAGGCCGACCCAGAAAAAATCAAAAAATTCGAATCCTGGCGCACCAGCATCGATGATTAAGCTATCGACGATCAGATTGGTTGATGTGCCAATCAAGGTCATGGTGCCACCCAGTATGGCGGCATAAGACAAAGGGATAAGCAGCTTAGAAGGCGCGTGAATGCCATTATTGCGCAGTGAAGGAATGAGTGAAGCCACTACCGCAGTGTTATTAAGAAACGCTGAAGTAATCGCGGTAAAACCTATTAAGCGCAGTAAGGTAACAAAATAGCTCGTGGAGATTAGCTTATGGGAAAGCCGTTTTAACCAACTGGTCTTTTCCAAACCCAGTGACACACTCATTAATAACAACAGAGTGACGAGGCCTGGATTAACCGCGTTATTAATGAGTTCCGCTTGATCAACAAGCGACAAACCTAACGCGGCAATCAATACGATGCCAAATAACGAAGCAGGACGGACACGGGTAAATAGCAATCCGGCAAGCAGAAAGCCAAACAAACCGAGCACCGTCCACTGCGTTAGCGTCATCGGATCTACTTCACGATGTCGAGCAGATCTTTCGCTTCCCAATGGGGGAAGTGCTTACGTACGAGCGCATTAAGCTCCAATTCAAAATCACTGAAATCAGAACGACTCTTTTCCGCACGTTTACCGGCACCAACCACCATACCAGCACCGACCGTCACATTGGTCAATCGGTCAATAATGACAAAGTTGCCACAACCTTTGACCTTCTGATAACTATCAAATGCCACCGGCTGATTCAGGTTAACCTGACACCGGCCAATCTCGTTCAAGTTGAGGCGCACGGCGTCATTGTGCTCCATGGTGTTCACGTCAATCTGATAGTCGATCTCTGAAACACTGCCCGCTGTCGTCTTAGTCGCTAACTTAAAATCATACTGTTTACGCGGCAACATCGGCTCTTCCGCCATCCAAACAATGGTGACATCAAGGGCATCTGTTACCTGTGGACGATTATTGGCATGAACCAGCATATCGCCACGACTCACGTCAATTTCATCTTCCAATGTCAGGGTAATCGCCTGACTAGCAAACGCTTCTTCCAATTCACCATCAAACGTGGTGATCGTTTTCACGCGAGACTGCTTACCAGACGGTAACGCGACCACCTCGTCACCGACACGAACAACACCACCGGCGATAGTGCCAGCAAAGCCTCTGAAATCCAGGTTGGGGCGATTGACATACTGAACTGGCAGGCGGAAATCATCGAAATTACGTGCCGCCGTAATTTCAGCACTTTCCAGCATCCCCATGAGAGTTTCACCATGATACCAAGGCGTCTGCTCACTTCGTTCGACAACATTATCGCCTTTAAGGGCCGACAGTGGCACAAACTTAATATGAGGGATCTCTAGCTTCTCTGCGAACTTAAGGTACTCGCTACGGATCTCTTCAAACACAGTCTCAGAGAATTCCATCAAATCCATCTTATTAACAGCCACGACCACCTGTTTGATCCCCAACAGAGAGACGATGAAGCTGTGACGTTTAGTTTGCGTTTGCACACCATAACGAGCATCAATCAGGATCACGGCTAAATCACAGGTCGACGCACCCGTCGCCATATTACGTGTGTACTGCTCATGACCCGGTGTGTCAGCGATAATAAACTTACGCTTATCCGTGGAGAAATAACGATACGCCACATCAATAGTGATGCCCTGCTCTCGCTCTGACTGCAAACCATCGACCAAAAGGGCTAGATCGAACTCTTCGTCAGTGGTGTTAAATTTCTTCGAATCTTTCTTAATTGACGCCATCTGATCTTCAAAGATCATCTTGGAATCGTGCAGCAAACGACCAATGAGGGTACTTTTACCATCATCGACGTTACCGCAAGTCAGAAAGCGCATTAGCTCTTTCTGTTCATGCTGTTTTAAATACCCCTGAATATCCGAGGCGATCAAATCTGATTGATGAGACATATTCTACTGTTCCGTTTTCGTCGCTATCGTTCGATCTATTTAGAAGTAACCTTCACGTTTCTTCTGTTCCATCGAAGCCGCCTGATCGTGATCGATCACCCGTCCCTGACGTTCTGACGTCTTAGTCAGCAACATCTCTTGGATGATTTCCGGCAACGTCGTAGCAGTCGATTCAACTGCCCCCGTCAACGGATAACATCCGAGGGTACGGAACCTCACCATCTTCATCTCGGGAACCTCGCCCTCTTTCAACGGCATGCGCTCGTCGTCAACCATGATCAAGGTACCATCACGTTCAACGACTGGACGTTTCTCGGCGAAGTACAAAGGCACGATCTCTATATTTTCCAAATAGATATATTGCCAGATATCTAGTTCCGTCCAGTTAGATAGGGGGAATACACGGATACTTTCGCCCTTATTAACCTTGCCGTTATAGATATCCCACAGCTCTGGTCGCTGATTTTTAGGATCCCAGCGATGATGATTATCACGGAATGAGTAAACCCGCTCTTTGGCCCGAGATTTCTCTTCATCACGTCTGGCACCGCCAAAGGCCGCATCAAACTTATAGTGATTCAAGGCTTGCTTCAGGCCTTGTGTTTTCATCACATCAGTATGCTTAGCGCTGCCATGGGTAAATGGCCCCATGCCCATATCCACGCCTTCCTGATTGATATGCACTAACAGATCCATATCGTGCTTATCCGTGAAGCGATCACGAAACTCAATCATCTCCTTAAACTTCCAGGTGGTGTCCACATGGAGTAATGGAAATGGCAATTTACCAGGATAAAACGCTTTACGAGCAAGGTGCAGCATCACCGCCGAGTCTTTGCCTACAGAATAAAGCATTACTGGGTTATCGAATTCAGCCGCCACTTCGCGGATGATATGTATACTCTCAGCTTCTAATGCCTTGAGGTGGGTCATATTGAACGGTTTCATGGTTCAGTCACTACTTTGCTAGCGTTAAAAAGCATCTGCAGAGAGCAAGGCGCTGCTCGCTGCTATGAAAAATGGATTGAGTATCGATTCTTTGTGGTTATAGCGAAGTGGCTCTCTGCTATCTGCATCAACCATCTCACCACCCGCAGCCACCAATACCGCATGTGCCGCAGCCGTATCCCATTCAGAAGTCAAACCCAAGCGAGGATAAAGGTGCGCACGTCCTTCGGCGACCAAACAGATCTTTAAAGAGCTGCCCATCGCCACCATCTCATGACTCGGCAGCTTGGTGAGAAACTCTGCGACCTCCTTGGACTGGTGACTACGAGAGCCCACCACAGCCCATGTATCACTCGGCCGTGGTGCCAATGCAGAAATGGCGGTTTCTTTACCTGACTCAATTTTGTAAGCACCGAGCTCAATACCGCCAATGTAGGCGGTACCAAGTACAGGAGCGACAACCACGCCTAACACCGGCTTACCCTGATCGATAAGGGCAATATTGACCGTGAACTCACCGTTTCGCTTGATAAACTCCTTGGTGCCATCAAGAGGATCAATTAGCCAATAGGTATTCCACTGCTGACGGGTCGGCCAATCGATATCATCAGACTCTTCAGATAACACAGGGATGTCAGGGGTAAGTAGGGACAAGCCTTGCATAATGGCTTGGTGTGATGCCAAATCTGCCGCAGTTAAAGGGCTATCATCGCCTTTAATCTGTACATCGAAGTCATCGCTTTCATAGACCTCCATGATGGCATCACCAGCAGCCTCAGCCACAGTGAGCACATCAAGCAGGAGTTCTTTATCTTGAGCTAAAGACATACTCTCTTCCTTAAGGGATTAGCGTTTTGCAGGCAGGTAGCCTTCGCTTTCCAAATAACTGAGCAGTTGTTGCGCACACTCTTCGACACTCAGCTGCGCCGTTTTAACAATCACTTCCGCTTGCTCAGGTGTCTCATATTCACTATCGATACCAGTGAAATTAGGAATATCGCCTTTGCGCGCTTTCTTATACAGACCCTTTGGATCGCGTTGTTCGCAAACATCCAGAGGTGTATCGACGAACACCTCAATAAATTCACCTACTTCAAGTAGCTGACGAACCATTTGCCGATCAGCGCGGAACGGTGAGATAAACGCTGTTAACACCATCACGCCAGCATCAACAAACAGCTTTGCCACTTCTCCGATACGGCGGATGTTTTCTACTCTATCTTTATCACTGAATCCCAGATCACCACACAGACCGTGACGAATATTGTCACCATCTAGCAGGTAGGTATGCACACCATTGTGATGGAGCAGTTCTTCCAGACAACCAGCCACTGTCGACTTACCCGAGCCACTCAACCCGGTAAACCAAAGAACCGCAGGTTTATGCGACTTGAGCTCTGCACGCTCCGCCTTGGTGACCTTGTGATGATGCCAAACGATATTATTCATTAAGAAATCCCTCTCGCCAGCCGAAAATGCTGACTTAACATAGCGCTAAATTAACCCAGCTCACATATTCCAAAAAAGACTTTTTATTTAGTTTTTATTCCATTTTGGAATATAAGACTTTTTAACCTAGTCGCCAACACAACTCGACTAGCAAATCTTACATTATTGAAGCATCAGCACCTAACAAGCCAGCCCGATAGCAAATTATATGAACTAGGTTACAGCAAGCTACAGAGAGATAAATCCGCCTTTGCGGCAACAGACTCTCGCACGCTCGCAGCCCTTGGCATACAATAGCGCCCCATATAAGTGCCTGCCGCGAGCAGGTTATCTATTTGGAAAACAATCGAGGCCTTAAATGACTCAGGTTCGCACACGCGTCGCCCCCTCACCTACTGGAGACCCCCACGTAGGTACTGCATATATCGCTCTGTTCAACTACGCCTTTGCTAAGCAGCACGGCGGCAAATTTATTCTACGAATAGAAGATACGGATCAAGCACGCAGTACCCCAGAATCTGAACAGATGATTGTTAAGGCACTTCGCTGGCTCGGACTGGACTGGGATGAAGGCCCTGACGCTGGCGGTGACTGTGGCCCTTACAGACAAAGTGAACGTGGCGATATTTACCAGCAGTATGCCCAGCAACTCATTGCTGATGGCCATGCTTTTTACTGCTTTGCCACCCCAGAAGAACTTGACCAGATGCGCAAAGAACAGCAGGAAGCAGGGTTGCGCCCCAAGTATGATGGCCGCGGACTCAATCACACCCAGCAAGAGATCGAACAGAGGCTGGCAGCCGGTGATCCCTACGTCATACGTATGAAGATCCCTGAACAAGGCAGCTTCAAGTTTAATGACCACCTACGGGGTGAAGTTGAGATCCCTTGGGAACAGATCGACATGCAAGTGCTGATGAAACAGGATGGCTTACCCACCTATTTTCTCGCCAACGTGGTTGATGATCACTTGATGGGGATCACCCATGTATTTCGCGGCGAAGAGTGGCTACCCTCGGCGCCGAAGTTACTCCAGCTGTACGCCTATCTAGGATGGGAAGCACCGGTTCTGGGTCACATGCCGTTACTGCGTAACCCGGATAAAAGTAAGCTTTCTAAACGTAAGAACCCTACCAGCATCCTCTATTACCAACGAATGGGTTATCTACCACAAGCGCTGCTCAACTATTTAGCTCGCATGGGTTGGTCAATGCCAGATGAAAGCGAAAAATTCACTCTGGAGCAGATGATTGCAAACTTCGATATCAAACGCGTTTCATTAGGTGGTCCGGTGTTTGATCCTGAGAAACTCGATTGGCTGAATGGCCTTTGGATCCGCGAAGACCTCAGTGATGATGACTTTATCAGCGAAATCCACAAATGGGCCTATAACGAAAGCTACCTCCGCCAGATGTTGCCTCATATTAAGAGCCGCGTAGAACGCTTCTCTCAAGTCGCGCCTCTCACCAATTTTATGTACAGCGGCCTGCTTGATCTGCCGGCCTCAGCTTTCGATGGCTTAGCCTTGGATGAAGAGCAATTGCGTAAGGTACTGCAATTTGTTGCTTGGAAGATGGACCAACTCAACCAATGGGATAAAGAGCATATTTTTCCGGCATTAAAGTCCTTGGCTACAGCCATGGATATAAAGATGAAAGAGTTTATGGCACCCATTTTCATCTCTATTGCCGGTACAACGGCAACCTTCTCGGTGGTTGATGCCATGGCAATACTCGGCCCCGATCTGAGCCGCGCCCGTCTTCGTCAAGCGTCACAAACGGTGGGCAGTCCGTCAAAGAAAGAAGCGAAGCGCTGGCAAAAAGAGTTTGATGCTCTAGCAATCTAAAGCTGTTTTAGAAACGGCATACTAGCACTTGAAAGGCGCATTCATTTTTGAACGCGCCTTTTATTTACAACTAATAAATCAAAGACTTAATCACATATCGTTTTGTGAGGCACTTCATGTTTTCATCTTTAAGCTTGTCGAAAAATTCTGCATTTATCGCCACTTGAGCTAGATATTGATCCTGTGCAACCGATGCACAATATTCAACTAACCAATACTCAAGGAGGAGTTATTATGCGTACTCGCATATTCCACGCTATTGCATTTTCCGCCGCTCTATTAACCACCACGAGTCTGAGTGTTATCGCAAAAGATGCTGATATCGATAGCTCTACGGCTAGCAGCAGTCAGCAAACCGTTCAGATAAACCAAGCCAGCGCCGAAGAGATCGCTGATGCTTTGGAGGGGGTGGGGATGAACAAAGCCCAAGCGATAGTCGACTATCGAAACATGTATGGCCCATTTACCTCGTTAGCGACGCTAGAAGCGGTTAAAGGGATAGGAGTAAAAACGGTCGAGGCGAACAGTGCAAAGATCGCCTTTGATGTTCCAATAAAAAAGTAACCCCAGACAAAAATAGAAAAAGGCCGCTACGCGGCCTTTTTACTCTCATAAAACATCATGAAATTGCAAATCATTACTCAACCCGCTTACGACCAGCAAATGAATGGGCTAACGTCGTGCCATCAATACTCTCTAGCTCACCACCAACCGGCACACCATGAGCAATTCGGCTCGCATGTAAACCACAGCTGTTAGCCATATCAGCAATATAGTGCGCAGTAGCCTCGCCTTCTACTGTCGGATTTGTTGCTAAAATGACCTCTTTCAGATCGCCTGCGGAAAATGCCCGCTGTAACTGATCCAGTCCGATATCAGCAGGCCCGATCCCGTCGAGGGGAGACAGGTGCCCCATTAGCACGAAATAGCGTCCATGAAACTGGCCGCTTTGCTCAACCGCAACAATATCCGCGGGGCTTTCCACAACACACAGCACACCACTGGCTTGACGCTTAGGGCTGGCACAGATATCACAAACATCTTGCTCAGTATAAGTACGACAGCGCTGACAATGGCCCACTTTATCTAACGCTTGTTGCAGAGCGTCAGCAAGTACAGCTCCGCCACGCCGGTTTCGCTCCAAAAGATGAAACGCCATACGCTGTGCACTTTTTGGCCCCACACCAGGTAAACAGCGCAGAGCTTCAATTAATTCTGTTAATAGCGGTGAAAACTTCATAAAACCAACCGTTGTAAGCAAGGAGGCTAATCTATCAGTGGCAGCTTGTTGCTGTCGAGATCCTTACAACATTCCTTTTCAGTTGATCACTGTCGTCGATAGCCACGTATACTGCAGCTATAACAAACACTCAACGAGTGCCGCAATGACAAAATGGATGGTTCTACCTTTTCTGATCAGCTCAGTAGAGCTTTATGCTGCAACCTGTGACAGCCTGTTTGACGGACAAGAACGCCGGAAGTTACATAGCAGCGCTTCTATTGAGCTATGCCCCCTCACCAGTAATAAGCCGGTACTGATCATAAATACCGCTAGCCATTGCGGTTTTACTCCTCATTTCAAAACACTAGAGGCGATACACGAGCAATATCAAGCACAGGGTCTGGTCGTCATCGGAGTACCCTCAGACGATTTTTGGCAGGAAGAAGATAAAGAAAAAGACACGGCCGAAGTATGCTACATCAATTATGGCGTTACATTTACCATGCTGGCCACCAGCAGCGTGCGAGGCGACGATGCCGATCCTATTTTTAAACAACTAGCACAACGCAGCGGCAGCGCACCAAAGTGGAATTTCTACAAATACCTGGTTGATACAGATGGAACAGTTCAGGTCTTCCCGCCAACCACTGCACCGGAGTCAGAAGAGTTTCAACAAGCTATTATCAAGCTGCTGAAATAGAAAAGGCCGCTATTCATAGCGGCCTTTTTAACGACAACGGCTAAAATTTAGTTGCAGGTCGCAACTAAAAGATTACCTTCATCCAGATTGTCATTCACTTCAAACAAGTAAACATAATCACCTGCCGCAGGAATGCTTATTTCACTCTCACTTTGTGCACCAGACGCCACTTCAAGATACGTCACTTGATCGACCGTCACACTACCGCCTGCTGCATACTCAAAGGCCCAATCAGCACTGGCAAACTTAAAGGTAAAGTCCGTAGCCATAGGCTCAGCAACTTTTACTTGATAACGGTTATCACCAACATACTCAAACTTATGAGTGTCTGGTGTGGCAGCAAAGTTATCACCGGTCACATAACTCCCCCGGATCCACATATCCTGTCCGATAGGTCCAACTTCACCGGTTGCTGCCGCGTTGCAATCAACGGGCTCGGCCAGCGGCGGAGCCTCTGGTGCAGGCGGGTCATTAGGCTCAAAAACCAATGGCGGCGCTTCATACGCAATAACGTTTTCACCATAGTTTACATATCCGGCAGCACCTTCCGTGGTATCAAACACTAAGTCACCGGCAATGGCATTTTCGTAGTTGTCATGAACAAGGAACTTAAAGCAGTCAGAGCTATCAGTGTACGCAGACACTTCATACACGCCACCGTAGTCACCCACTGTCGCAGCACGAACACCGCTGTCCATAGAAATAGTCTTCTCAAATACTTCCGTCACCGCATCACAACTATCGTCATTCCAAGCATACAGCTCATAGTCTTGGTAAAGTTCGAACACCTCGGCATCCGTTAAGTCATATGTCATCGACAATGGCAATGCAAAGTGTACGGTAACCGTTTGACGAGGTCTCGCCGCCTCTTCCGCGATAATAATCTGTTCAAGTTTGCTCTCTGCATCAGCTTCATTCAGGAAACCATGGAATACATTATCTTGGTTCCAGTCCATGCGAGAACTAAATGTACCTAACTCAGTATCAACACTATCAAGAGGAATACTTGAGTAATACAACCCTTTTTGAACAACGACCCCACCAGGCACAAGTCTGAGTTTCCAACCATTAGGCAGCTCATTTAGAGCTGTCTCAGTCACGACCCATTCATCTTCAAATCTGTTAACCAAAAACCAAGTACGCGTTTGTCCATCGGCGTCAACAAAGAAGCTTTCGCTAAAACGAAGTACGTTATAGTCGCTAAGCCCCGGGATCTGAGACTCATCTATTTCTGCGAAGGAAAAACCATCTGCCAACGCTTGAAGGACTTGAGACTCTAGTTCAACAACATCTTGAGTACCCCACTCTGGATATTCGTGTCCAACCCAAAGGCCGTTTTCACCACGCTCCCAGACACGTAAAACTTGGCCGATGTCGTCTTCAGCTTTAGTAAACGGATAGGAAGGTAACGCATAGTGATGGTACGTCGTAAAGTCAGTGGTTCGTTCGTCACTTAATGTGCGAAGAACAGTTGTCCAATCCTGGAACTTGATCTTATTCCCATCAAGGTCAAGTACCGGTGTTAAAGACTCTGGATCTAACACATAACGTGCCCCAGACAATTCCGTGATACGTTTGCCATCAACCAAACGGGTAGTTTCAGAACGTTCATCCCAGAAACTGGTGAGCTCACCACCATCCCAACGGAAATCGGCATACTCTTCCAGTTCTCTATCACCGCTTTTGGCAAATATAGGTTTGGCATTGGTCTCGACACGTGTCCCATCGGGAGATACAACTTCGGTAATAACTTCGTTGACGGAGCCATCAGCACTCCAATCTTTCTCGATGACGTGAGTCACAATGCCCGCTTGACTGGTAGTGCGAGTGCGACTTTCACTATATGTGGCTGTTTCAAGATCAGTGGGTTCGAACTCATCAAACTGAGTTAATTGAACCAAACCATCTTCACTAAACTGCTTCGATTCAACTCGATGCTGAACCATATCTAGCGCAGAAAAATCCTGCTCAGCGACTGCAGCAACTAAATCAACATCATCAAATATTCGGCCATTGTCGCGTGCGCCTTCAACGGAAGGTGAGCTCTCGTCAAAGTACTCTATGTAATCTTTAGATTGCGCGGCGTCATCATAGTTACCAACACGGTAACTTTGCCCCTTGAAATTCATTACACCATCACGGTCTTTATCGACCTGCCATGAAGAAATGCTTACAAAAGTACCATCGCTAGAGAAAGTTTCCTTCCATTGCGCCGTTTCATACGCAACTGGTTCGCCATCTTCGAGTATCAAATTGTAATGAGCATCTGCGAAGTACTTAACCGCCTCGCCCTCTACAATTCGAGCCTCACCCTTTGTGATGATCTCTGAGTACTCTTCAACCAGGTAAAGAAGCTCCGACGTATGCCAATCGACAAAACTATAACGGCGTTTTCCAGCTTTAACCGTTTGGTTATCTTCTAGTTGTTGAGCTATTTCGTCGGCCTTGGCTTTAGCCGCCTGCAGATCGTCGGTTCTCTCAATCGCAGCTTTTGCCAATTCAGATTTGAACTCATCAGCAACGGCATCATCAAGAAAGTCACCAAACAACAGCGCATCATCCGCACTTTGAGCCAACGAAGTGGAAACTGTCGCTTTCGCCGCTAGCAGTTCTTGTTTGAGCTGTTCGCTAGTCACTGTACCAGTCAAAGCAAGGTGCAGGGTATCTTCCAGTTCATCAACAGCTAAGGTAGTAAATGGCGTGACAACACCCGCTTCCGCTTGAGCCTGTGCAAAATCTAACTCAGGTAACGGAAGTCCGGATAAAACGACGGGGTTAGACGAGAAATCTTCACCAGTATCAACATCAACCGCACCGTCACCCAGCAATGCTCGTAACGGAACTTGCGTTGCTAACATCACATCATCACTGGTCAATACGAGTGAATAGCTCCCCGTATTGTCGGTCACAGCACGAGGCTCCCCCTCATCCAATTGACCATTGAGATTCCTATCAAGGAAAACCACGGCACCAGACACATAGCCATCAATAACTTTGCCGTCTAACGTAATTAAGTCTGTGACTGTAATATCAAAAGGAGGTAACGACGAAGATACCACTCCGTCAGAGGCTGAAATGACAACCGACGTAACAACACCGCTGTCGTCACTTTCAGGGACGCCAGTAATAGCCCCTGTGTTCGTATCGAACTCAGCCCAATCAGGCTTATTTTCAATAGAGAATGTTAGCGGCGCACCACCAGCATCCATCGCTACAGGTGTAAAAGAGTAATCCACTCCTTCATCGACCTGAACCACAGGTGCACCTGAAATAGCCGGAGCAACATTGTTAACCGTAATTTCAAAAGCCAGCAAGTTAGCGCTAAGCGAACCGTCAGTAACAGAGATAACAATAGAAGAGGTTGTACCAAGATCTGTGGCCGTGGGCGTGCCTGTCAAGCGACCCGTTTGCTCATCAAAAACAGCCCACGCTGGCATTCCTGTAATAGAGAATGTAAGTGGTGATGATTCTGCATCAGCAGCTGTAGGCAGAAAGCTATAACTGCTGCCCTCATCGATCGTCGTTATTGGAGAGCCTGAGATTGTCGGCGCTTGATTAACGGTAGTAGAGCCACCGCCACCTCCGCCACCACACGCAGAAAGTACAACAGCCATACCTATAGCTGCAGCCAGTTTACTCTTTGTTAGCATCATTACTGCTGATCCTTTGCACTGTTCAATGGAAATGTAAAAACCCTTAGAGCGAAATACGGAGCGTCCAACTCACTCGCAGAGGCGGGAAATTCAGCAGTAGGGTATCAAATCAACAACACTAATTTAACCATTACTTAACAAAAATTAATCAGGATCAAAAGTGAAAATAACAATCTGTGAGGCAAATCAAACAGACAAAAAAGCCGCAATGAAGCGGCTGATTTATAAAGAGCGTATTTTACTAAAAAGGCATCTTCATACCTGGAGGTAATTTCATACCACCAGTGGCTTCCGCCATCTTGCTCTTATTGGTTTCCTCGATACGACGAACGGCGTCATTGACGGCTGCAGCCACCAGATCTTCCACCATCTCTTTGTCATCTTCCATCAGGCTAGGATCAATCTCAACACGACGTACGCTATGACTACCAGTCATGGTGACCTTAACAAGACCAGCACCGGCTTCACCGGTGACTTCCATATTGGCGATCTCTTCCTGCAGCTTCTGCATTTTATCCTGCATCTGCTGCGCCTGTTTCATCAGGTTGCCTAAGCCACCTTTCATCATCGTTCTTTCCTCATTTTTATCATCATTACAGATGAACTTTTGATGCCGCCAACATACTCAGGGCGACTCAATATTTCAAGTTAATGGCTTGATAGAATCATCATCAACGCTGGCATCGAACTGCTCAACGAAAAACTGAACATTCAGATCGGCGTTGATGATCTGTTTCGTTCGCTCCAACAACTCGTTTTTTAAACGCTGCTGTATCTGCCGAGGAGTTTCATCTGCGTCCTCTTGAGCCAGGTCGATGACTAAAGAGATACGCTGCCCAGACAGATCACTTAATGCTTCGACCAACTGTGCCTGTAAGCGTTCCGTTGCCAGGTGCTTTTGTTCTGCCACTAACCCCAGACGCCAAACATCTCCCTGCTCAATTAGTACCGAGTTGATAGCAAGTTGTCGCACGATCCCACCGAGTTCGCAAAGCTCAATCAACTTGCTCCACACATCATCGGTAGGCAGTAATTTGCGTTTTGATGGCGCTTTTTTGCTTACCGAATCAGCCGTAACTGGCACTGAAGCGGCTTGATTAACAGAGTTTGTCGGTATTGAGCTTTGTCCGCCGCTATCAGCATCCGCGGTATTCTCATTCACTGCTTGCTGTTGTGACGTTATCTCTTGCTGACTTGTTTCGCTAGGCTGTGCCCTGTTTAACATCACCGGGTTGGGTGATGTTGCGCCCAACCCTTTAGGCTTTTTTCCGCTTCGCTCCAAATTCAGTTTATGGCTACGCAGAATATTTCTTGCGGCAATAGCCTTACCCGCCCCGCTCTGAACGTCGGAATGAGGTGCTGGGGCATCTTGAATTGCCACATCCTGAACAGCGGTTTGCTGTGCTGAAGTTTGCTGACTGCCCGAATAACCATGCTCAGTAGCAGTCAACATAATATGCTCCTGCTCCCTAACCAGTGCGTCTTGCATACTTAATGCGGCGGAGTCACTTGATGACCACTGTTCCTCATCACCACTCTGGTTATCTGTCTCAGCATGATTATCGGTGGCGGAATGCTCGATGACCGCAGGCGCTACCACAAGCGGCACAGTTACGCTCGCGGGTGACGCCTCTACCTCATCATGACTAACGCCAACACTTGAGCCTGCCTCAGCAGAGGTTACCGCTGGAACACTGCTACCATGGGGCTGCTGCGGAGGCTTTTCCGGCTCATCGGCAACCGCTTGCGGTTGTGGATCCAAGACAGGGAGATCTGACGGCCTGTTCAAAGGCTCTACCGGTTTCGGCGTGGTCTTGTTGGCACTAGATTCGACGATTGCTACCGGGGTTTCCCCTCCTGGCTCTGCACTGCTTGTTACCACACTATCAGCATGAGCACTCAAAGTGCTGACACTCTTGTTGGGTTCAACGCCCTGCTCAGTTCCCTTTGGGCGAAAGCTAAGGCAACGTAACAGCGTCATTTCCAAAGCCACCCGCGGATCAGGAGAAAGTGGCAACTCTCTACGTCCCTCGACCATAAAACGGTAGTAAAGCTGAACCATCTCAGGGGCTATACCACCGGCTAATTCAGGTAGTCCCTGCCATAGGGCAGACTGTGCGATGGAATCATCCATACCTATCTGTTGCAACATCGCAATACGATGCAACGCATCAGACAACTCGGAAAGCAGTTTATCGAAATCAGGAGAGTATTGAGCCAAGTGGTCAACTTGCGCCATCGCGGCGGAACCATCGCCCTTGACTATGGCGGCTAATAATTGCGTCAGCTGTTCACGTTGCACCGTACCCAACATCTGACATACCGTCAGGTAAGCCGCAGAGCCATTGCCGTGAGCAACCGCTTGGTCGGTCAAACTAAGCGCATCCCGCATGCTACCTCGAGCAGCACGGGCGATCTCAATCAGCGCATCATTGTCGAACGGGATCTGCTCAGCACTGAGTACCGAGCGTAAATGATTTGATATCTCATCCACCGACAGACTACGAAGATTAAACTGCAAGCAGCGGGATAAAATAGTGATAGGCAATTTTTGCGGATCAGTGGTGGCCAGCAAAAATTTCACATGGGGCGGCGGCTCTTCCAGAGTTTTTAACAGCGCATTGAAACTGTGTTTAGACAGCATATGCACTTCATCAATCAAGTAAACCTTGTAACGTCCCCGAGTCGGCCGATACTGCACGTTTTCCAATAACTCTCGTGTATCTTCGACTTTGGTACGCGACGCCGCATCAATTTCAATCAAGTCAACAAAGTTGCCCTGCTTTACCTCTATACAGGCGCTGCATACACCGCAAGGTGTCGGTGTCGGTCCCTGCTCACAATTCAAACTCTTTGCGAGTAGCCTTGCGATGGTGGTTTTTCCCACCCCTCGCGTACCACTAAAAAGAAAAGCATGATGCAGTCTCTGTTGTGCAATACCGTTACTTATCGCCTGAACAACATGAGGTTGGCCAACAACTTCAGCAAAGGTTTGAGGCCGCCATGTACGTGCTAACGCCTGATAGCTCATCTGTGTTAATCACCCTCAAACTGACATAGATAGTGACACTCAATTCCGTGCTCGACTAAACGTTGCTCGCCACCGATATCAGGCAAAGAGATAACAAAACTCGCACCAACAACCTCTCCCCCCATACGACGAACCAGCTTAGCCGTGGCCTCAATGGTGCCGCCTGTCGCCAGTAAGTCGTCAACTAACAGCACTTTGTCACCTGGCTCAATGGCATCAACGTGTAATTCCAACGTGTCCATACCGTATTCGAGCTCATAGGTCTCATCAATCGTCTCGCGAGGTAGCTTATTTGGTTTTCTTACCGGCACAAAGCCAACACCTAGCGCAAGAGCGACAGGAGCACCAAAGATAAAACCTCTAGCCTCGGTACCGACAACTTTGGTGATACCCGCATTTTTAAAGGGCTCAGTTAACAGAGAGATGGCAAGAGAAAACGCCTCTCCGTGCTCGATCAGTGAGGTGACATCCCTAAACTGGATCCCTGGCTTGGGGTAATCTGGAATGGTTTTAATATTGTTACGAATAGTGGCGAGGTTCTGCGGATCCATGGAAATCTGTTGTTAGGAAAACATTGGAACAAAGATTACCATAGAACGTCACTATGCAGAAAAAGTCACACGCCGGCTTGCATCACAGAAGGGAGATTTAGGCAGCCATCGAGCGGTGGCACTGCTTTATTGTTTCCAGCAATAGGTCACCGTTTATCGGTTTGGATAGGACGCCATCAACTATCTGGCGATCATATTCGCAATGGCTATCCGTGCTCAACAACAGAATAGGGGTATTACTGTAGGCAGGAAGCCGACGAATGTTTTTCGCCAACGTCATACCATCCATAATAGGCATACGTTGATCGATAACCACAGCCGCAAAGCTACGTTTTCGTGCATAAGTTAATGCACTCAAGCCATCACCGGCTTGTTCAATATAGACACCGAGCATTTGAAGCTGCAAGGCTAAGGCCTTACGCACTTTAATGTTGTCATCCACTAACAATACTGTTTGTTCCATTTGCCTCACGTCCTTATCTGGTGACTACGAGCGGCGATCGCGGGGCATTATAGAGAAAACACCTCTAATCGCTAGCCTCTATGCCGCAACAACGTAAAACAGCCATCACAAAATCGATAAATTACGTCAATACATCGGTACAGATCGACATTGACTACTTGGTATGACCTATCCCTGAACAGATAAGTTTCATCAAAAAGAAGCTAAAAATAACTAGCAAGAGGAATATAGGAAGGCACAGCAAAGGGAAAGGCTAACACCGTTGTGAAAGCCTCGACAGTGTTTAACCTACGAGCTTAAACCACGTCAAAGTGGCAGGTAAGGTAGGGATTAACAGGACAGCTAAAAAGCCCAAAAAATAGGCAAAATTAAAGGGTTCTTTAAACGGTTGCTCAGACATACGACACCATCAAATTGATCTAGATCAAAACAAAGCGCGCATGCTACTGAAAAAGCCACTCGGTCACAAGCATTAGTCAGAATGAAAATGACGAATAATTCCACGCTGCGATAACTGAGCAACTATCTGCGCAACTCCACCTGTTAACTGCTCAATATTGAACTGAGGAGCAACAGCAATTAGCTGTTCAGCTAACGTCGTAATAGTGCCACCTGGTGTTTCACTCAACATTTGCAATAACTGAGCAGTCATCGCATTAAGTTCTAGAAAACACACCTCATCCTGACGATCGCGATACACCGCTAAATAGGTTGGCTGTTCCCCCACAGCTGCAGGCTGGAACTCAACACTAATATGGTGCACAGGGTACTGGTAGCTGACCACCATTGCGGTATTAGCCAACATTAGTCGCTCAGAGGTTTCAGGGGCTGTAGCAACAAATCCGTCCGACTCAGTATCTAATGCAGCAGACACAGCAAGCTCAACCCATTCGTAATGGGCCAACTCGCGCATAAATGTCGGGTCGGCATCTCCAAGCTGATATTCATCAGCAAGAAAGGTCACGAATTCATTGGAGATATCGAGAAAAATGGGAGATCGGCAATCATGGCAAGCAAAAAACTGACGCACCAATAAGAGCCACTCATCCTCATGATAAAGCGAATGAAGCACAGGGAATGCTGAATCAATGAAGCCTTTGACATTATTAAAAAAAAGTTCCCGGTATACCTTCAGTCGACGCTCTTCGATACCGCTAGGAGGCTTGTTATCAAGTGGCTGACGAATATGCTCAGTCAACTCATATTGAATAACCTGAAATGATCTCATGCTATCAACACCTCGGGCTCAACAGTCATGCTCTGCTGGATCTGGCGGATTTTATCAACCTCTAGCAGCAACTCTTTCATCGGCGGTAAGTTAAAATCCCTTTCTAATAAAGTCGGAAGTACCCCATGAAATCGATACGCCTCCTTTAATAAATTCCAGACCGGGTCAATCACGTCCGCCCCATGGGTATCAACGATTAAATCATCGGCTTCGTTATAGTGCCCTGCGACATGGATATAGCGGATCCGTTTGCTCGGCAGTCCGCGCAAAAAAGTGACTGGATCATAGCCATGATTAACTGAATTCACATAGATGTTATTAACATCTAACAGTAACTCACAGTCCGCTTCTTCCAATACTCGATTGATAAAATCGAGCTCATTAATCTCCTGGCCGGGCGCGGCATAATAAGAGACATTTTCGAGAACCAATGGGCGCTCTAATATCTCTTGCACCTGTTTTACACGATCCGCGACATAGAGTGCGGCTTCTTCTGTGAACGGTATTGGAAGCAAGTCATAAAGATGACCGTAACCGGAGCAGTAGCTGAGATGTTCTGAATACAAAGAAATTTGGTGTGCATCCAAAAAAGCTTTGACCTGGCGAACAAACTCCAAATCCAACGGCTGAGGCGCACCAATCGACAAACTCAATCCATGACATAAAAACTGATGACGCTCAGTTAACTGACGAAATTGCTTGCCGAATTTACCACCCAATCGCATCCAGTTTTCTGGAGCGACTTCCCAAAAATCGACCTCATTGGCTGACTTAGCGAGTGCATCATCCAGCATTTCTCTGCGCAGCCCTAGGCCGGCGCCTTTAATTTCGTCAACAGGCTTCATCTTACTACCCCGAACTTCTCAATGCCCAGAAACAACTACAGCCAGCAGCTGCTGGCTGTATGCCATGGCGTTTCCACCTGCAAATTAGTAGTTACTTAGCACCACCACATTTGCCTTCGCCGCATTTACCCTCTTTGGCAGCTTTCTTTTCGCCACCACATTTACCTTCGCCGCATTTACCTTCTTTAGCGGCTTTCTTTTCGCCACCGCATTTACCTTCGCCGCACTTACCTTCTTTAGCGGCTTTCTTTTCGCCACCGCATTTACCTTCGCCACACTTACCTTCTTTGGCTGATTTCTTACCTTCACCACACTTGCCTTCGCCGCACTTACCTTCAGCGCCATCAAGTTGATAACCAGCGACCAGATCCTGCACCGCAAATGGATTTGCTTCAGCATGTGCCGGCAGAGCGGCTAATGAACCAATAACAACCGCACCCAGAGCTGCTGCAACGCTAGTCTTCTTAATCTTGTTCATAACGATTTCCTTTTTACGTATTTAACAATTTTGTTGTGGTTAATATCGAGTCGTTGCTTCAGCCACAGCCCCGATGTATTTGATAAGACCTTACCGGTCAGATTTTTATTTCACTTTTTTTCAATGATTTTGATCAACATAGTTTAGAACAAGAAAGGTAGAACCGCGTGACGCCTCTAAAACAAGCGATTAAACTGCTGCGAATTGAACAACAGAAGCCGGCTTCTACCCATGCAAATATATTTGGCCCCAATGGAAGGCGTGATGGATGACGTCATGCGCGATCTCTTGACCAGGCGGGGTAATTTCGATCTTTGCATGACGGAGTTTGTTCGGGTTTCTGATGGTCTATTACCGAATAGAGTCTTTCGCCGTTACTGCCCTGAGCTCGCATTAGGGGGCAAGACACCGAACGGTACTCCGGTGAGAATACAGCTCTTGGGTCAAGATCCCGAGCTGTTAGCAGAAAACGCCGCCAGAGCGATTTCACTAGGGTCGCAAGGGATCGACCTGAATTTTGGTTGCCCGGCCAAAACCGTGAATAAAAGCCGCGGAGGCGCAATACTTTTACAATCCACAGCACAGATTGAACGTATCGTTGCCAGCGTGAGAGCGGCTATCCCCTCCAGTAGTCAACTGTCGGTAAAAATTCGCTTAGGGTGGGAAGATTGCCAGCTAGCGGAAGATAATGCGCTGGCGATAGAAGGCGCAGGCGCTAACAGTCTCATCATTCACGGCCGAACCAAAGCACAAGGCTACCTGCCGCCTGCCGACTGGCGACGCATAGGAAAAATCCGCTCGCACCTTAAAATACCGGTAATAGCCAACGGTGACATTTGGAGCCCTGATGATTACCGCCAGTGTCGAGACGAAAGTGGTTGTGATGACATCATGTTAGGTCGTGGAGCCCTGCGTATGCCCAATTTGGCAGCACAAATAAAGGGAGCCAATAGAGGCGTTAAGATCCCCCCTGATGATTGGGAAGCAATAAAAATTGAACTGGGTTACTTCTACCGTTTGACAATGCGTTCACGCAATAGAGCCTATTTTGCCAATCGAACTAAGCAATGGTTGGCGCAATTAGGCCTCCATCACCCCAAAGCAAAAGAAGCCTTTAACAGGATCCGCAAATTGACGTCAGATCAAGAAATAGTCAGAGTTCTTTGGCAGCATTCAAGCGATTTGATTTAGGTCATCCGAAATAGCCAAGCCGTTACCTATGATAGCTACATCACATTTTGTATTTTTATTAGGTCAAAACGGTAGCTTACATGTGTAGCCCTTTGAGCAAACAGCACCAAGAGAAGTTTGAAGATATGCTATCGCAACAAGCTGATGCCCTGTGTAAACAAGCACAGGCGTTGCACGTTTCATCACAAGCATTGGCAGCCAATGGCGATATCAAACAGCCCAACAGCATCGACCACTGGATAGACTTTCTCTATCAGTGCAATGACGATGCCTCTTTCCAGATAAGAAGAAAACTTGAAGGCATTGCGGCCGCACAGCAGCAAATTGAGCTGGGTCTGTATGGGCTCTGCTCTGATTGCGAAAGCCCAATTACCCTAGAACGCTTACTCCAGGAGCCTTCCCAGCAGCGTTGTGGCATCTGCGAAGCTAAATTCAACCAATTATCAGCCAGTAGCAAACGAGTCTGGCTCTAAGTGAACCTCAGATAAATGGCCGCACTTGAACCAGTGCGGCCACTTCAACTCAAGAAAAAGAGTTAATCCAATTATCCACCTTCTCTTCAAGTACTGCCAACGGCAAACTGCCATCGAGCAATACTTGGTTGTGGAATTCACGCAGCTCGAATCGCTCACCCAAAGCAGCTTCAGCCTTCTCCCTTAGCTCAATGATTTTCAGCTGGCCAATCTTATAAGATAAGGCTTGGCCTGGGATCGCCATATAGCGTTCAACTTCAGCGACGACGTCAGACTTCGCCATGGCGGAATTATCCAGCATATATTGGATGGCTTGCTCTCGACTCCAGCCTTTGGCATGTAGACCTGTGTCGACAACCAAGCGCATCGCGCGCAACATTTCATCGCTCAACTTTCCAAAGTATTGATAGGGATCTTTAAACAGGCCCATCTCCATTCCAAGATATTCCGCATAGAGCGCCCACCCCTCAACAAAGGCTGTCGCACTACTAAACCTCTGATAGGCAGGCAGATCGTCCAACTCTTGCTGAATAGTGATTTGAAAATGGTGCCCAGGGGCAGCTTCGTGTAACGATAAGGTGGTCATCCCCCACTTAGGTTGCGCTTGCAAATTGTATGTATTGATATAAAAAACACCCGGACGAGAACCGTCAGGAGAGCCAGGCTCGTAAGAGGCTCCCGCTGCAGACTGCTCTCTGAATGCCTCAACGGGCCGAACTTCATAGTCGGTCTTAGGCATCACGTCAAAATAGGCAGGGAGTACAGCATTGATTTGCGCTTTTAAGCCACTATAGCCTGCGATCAGCTGACTTTTGTCACTAAAAAAATAACTTGGGTCAGATGCCAGGTGCTGCAAGAATGCTGAAAGATCACCAGTAAACCCTACTCGTTGACGCACTGCTTCCATCTCATTCCGGATCCGAGCAACTTCCCCTAAACCAATATGGTGGATCTTTTCCACTGGCATCTCGGTTGTTGTATGACGATTGGCCAGATGTTGATACCAGGTCGCGCCGTTCGGCAGATCCCACATCCCATCAGAGCCTCTCGCTAACATAAGATATTCATCGTTCAAAAAGCGGTAGAGCTTAGTAAATGAAGGGATCACGAGTTCAGAAATTGCTTTGCGATAATCCGCCAGGAGCTGTTGCTGTTGTTCTTCGCTCAACGATGAAGGAAGCTGCTTAAGTGGCTGTACAAAAGTACTGGTGTCTATATCGGTAACCAGTTGTGACGATATCTGCTCAAGCATTCGCTCAACTAATATCTTCGGCAACACAACGCGACTCTCGGCCCCTTCTCGCATCCTGACGATGACATCATCAACCCAAAGTTCGAAGCCGGCCATGCGCGCCATAAAATCACGATAGTCTTTTTCTGTAGTAAAGGGTTGTGCGCTCTCCCCACTGCCAAGTTGCACAAATGTGCTGTAGCGAGAATAGAATTGATTAATCGGCATAAAACGCTGTGGAAACGTTTCATCTGCGAGATCGACTTGGCGATCATACAGAAATATATCCAAGGTTAACTTTCGTGCCGCAGATAACTTATCCCTAGGGATCGCTTCGGCCTTTTCTTCATAGCTGGCATTCAACTCATGCCTAGCATGTAAATAAGCGTCGGTAAGATCGTTGCCCAGCACACCGTTATACTGATACTCCCCCATGAATGGCGCATACAAAGGGTCTAACGCTAGCGCTTCATCTAAGTAACCATCAACCAAAGTTGTGACGGCTTGATCAGCTGATTTAGCGGACTGAACAGTTATGTCAGATTTGGGTTCACAACCTGATAAAAAAAGTACAAAGATTATGGTAAAGAAAATTCGTTGCATCACTTACTTCCAACCTATCCATCGACTGCGTTCTATACTTGGACTAACTACGATAATAAAACTCAGAGCCGATTGTTATGATTTTTTCCTATCGAAATAGTGCATTTAGGGACGTTATTACAGGTTTATACAACCAAGCGTACTTCTTAGAGGTGTTTCAACGGGAATGGCAACGACAGCTTCGAGAGCAGCAATCGCTTTCGCTTTTACTCATTGACCCACATCTACCGCACACGCCACAAGCACAACAAAAGCTTTTACTAAACAAGCTTGCCAGATTACTTGAAGACAGCACTTATCGGGCTACCGACATTGTTTCCCGAATCGATCCTATGCTATTTACACTATGCCTTTTCAATCTCAATGAATCCGGTACAGAGACCGTACTGAACCGACTATTTGCTATGTTAGAACAATTGCAGATCAGCCAAAGCGAGGAAAACGGCAGTCCAGTAAACATTGCCATCGGGGCTTTGAACGTCCTGCCATCGCCAGATATTGAGATCGACTCTTTATTCGCTGAACTACAAAGATTAACGAACGCCGCAGAACAAAAAGGGCAAAACCAGTTTGAACTGGAACGTTTATCGATACACGCGATGAGACACTAAATAGAAACAAAAACGGCTTCCGAAGAAGCCGTTCAATTTATAGCTTAACGCCGTTACGTCCAGCTTTCTCCCTAATATAAGCAGTCCAACTCGTAGCAGACTTCTTAGTATTTGGGTACTCCTTAGCCTTCAACACGCTAGCATATGCATCACGGTACTTGTTCTGGTAAAGGAACGCCTCGACTAAAGACATGTAGATACGACCGGGATCTTTCGCTCCCAACTCCAATGCCTTATTGTACGCTTCGACAGCAGCTGAATAGTTTTGATTTTGCAGCTGAAGATTCGCTAGCTTACGCCAGTAATCTGGTTTATCTGTCATCTCAGCTACAGCTTTATAGTACTCAGCAGCACGACCGATCTCTTTTGCTGAATGCCAAGTGTTAGCCAACACCGAGAGACTCTGCTCATTACGTTCAAGCAGACCAGACTTAAGATATTTATCCTGAATCACGGCCGACTTATAGGGCATACCATTAGTAGCATACAACTGGGCTAACGCCTTTATTTCATTGGGTTTTTCCAGAATATCCTGCTTATAGGCAAGTTCCATCGTTGCCAGAGCCTTTGTATATTCATCAACCATCATGTAGAACATACCAAGCTGAGGCCACCATCGTTTATCTTCAGGAAATAAACTCACTAGCTGCTCAAGCACTTTCACACTTTTGTTAAAGTCTTTTTGCTCATAGTAAGAGGAAAGCTTCAACACATAAGCGTTTTTCTCTGGCTTATCGGCAATGGCTATAGCCTGATCAATCGGCGCTATCATTTCGGCATAACGACCTATCTGGTAATAACCCTGAGCCTTACGAAGAAAAACAGATACTTCTTGTTTTCCAGTAAAGTCCATCCATGCATCATAGGAAGATATCGCATCGGCGTATTTTTCATCTTGCATTTGCAAGTCAGCTAACAAACGAAGTGATTGGGCCTGCTCAGCGGTATTCAAAACATCGAGCTTCACAGCCGCCGCCAAATGCTTCACAGCTTTCGCTGTGCCACCTTCCTGCAACGCATACATATTGCCTAAAAAACGATCAACATAAGCAACATCATAAGGTTGTCTTGCCTTTTCAGCTACTTCATTAAGAATCGCAATTGCAGCATCAACATTATTATTGGTTGAGTATTCCTCAAATGCTTTAGTGACCTTTTTCCCTATTTTCGGAGACAAAAGATAAGTTTTACGCTTCTTATGTTTCTCGGCAACAGGATCGCTTTTCTTTTCTGCAGCGTAGACAGTTCCGCTGACAGGTAACAAAGAGGAAAAAGCCACGGCCAATATGCAGGCGCAAAGTAATGCTTTACATCTAATCATCACTGCCCTCCATCAAGGCTAAAGTCCAGCTGAACAATTATACCCGGCTGCTCAACGGCTTTACCATCTTCAAACTTAGGGTCATAAACCCATTTACGCAAAGCACGCTTAGCGTTCTTATCAAAGACCCGCTTTGGGTTACCCTCAAGAACTTTGATATCCTTCGGGCGCCCGTCGGTACCGATAGTAAACTGCAGTTTAACCCAGCCCTCAATACCATCTCGGGCCGCCTTAGGCGGATAATCAGGCGGAATACGCACTTTAGGTGTCGCATCACCCTCTTTGTTAAGCATACCCGGCGTTCCCATACCGCCCGAATCCGATGATATATCAACAGCTGGTACATCTAGCGATATACCCGGTGCAGAATCATCGACTGGATCAGGCTCAACTGGCGGCGCTTTAGGCGGCTGTTTAGGTGGCGGTGGTGGCGGTGGCGGAACACGACGACGTTCCTGCACCGACGATTTGGGTTTATCCATCACGATATCGATCACGGGTGTTGGAGCACCCGCTTCGTGCCGTTTAGGCCCCCCTCCAATGAGAGCAGCCATAAATACGAACAGACCGAAGGTGACGGCTACGCCCAACAATAGGGAAATCAGTAACCGTACCATAGTTAGTTATTCTCCGCGGCAACCGATATCTTGTCGATACCTGCCTGCTTAACTTGGTCCATCACTTTAACAACGACACCATGTTTGGCTTCGACGTCAGCTTGAATAACCACAGTATCAGTCGGCTGTTCTGCCAGCATACGTTCGATATTAGCGCCAACACGCTCTACATCAACCATACGCTTGTCCATCCAAATTTCACCATTCTCACGAACTGCGATAAAAATGTTAGCATTCTTCTGCTTAGTTGCAGTTGATGCTTTTGGACGAAGAACTTCAATACCCGCTTCCTTAACGAAGGAGGTCGTCACAATAAAGAAGATCAGCATGATAAATACGATGTCGAGCATCGGCGTCATATCAATGCCGGCTTCCTCTTCTTGGCTTCTATGTTTACGTGCCATCTCAAAATCTCTCTTTAATGATGCGGCAAGCTGTCGATCAGACTCTCGCGGGCCACTTTAACTTTGGCCTCAAGGCGTGAACTAAAAAATACGCCTGATAATGCAGCAACCATTCCTGCCATTGTAGGGACAGTTGCCATCGAGATACCTGATGCCATCAAACGTGGGTTACCCGTACCTTGAACAGCCATGATCTCAAATACCGCGATCATACCTGTAACGGTGCCAAGCAAACCGATCAGTGGACAAATAGCCACCAGCGTTTTGATAAACAGCATGCGTGCATTCAGCTTTTCAGCCGCTTCGGAAATCCAGGCCTCACGGATCCTGTGTGCGTACCATGAAGTGGTATCTGCGCGAGCATCCCAATTCGCAACGATAGCGTTGCGAACACGAGGAAACTCAACGTAGAGGAACCAATATCTTTCGATCATTAGTACCCACATTAGGAAAAGCGCGGCCGCAACGATCCAGAGGACGTCACCGCCAGTAGCGATGAAGTTCCTGACAGATTCCCAAAGCTCCATCAGGTAAATCATCATTAGGCTTTCTCCTGCTCCGCATGAGCGGCCACAATTCCAGCGCTCTGCTCGTCAAGTACTTGAACAATGCTCTTGCTGCGAGCAGCAACCAAGCTATGCACAAGGATCAATGGCAATGCAGCAATTAGGCCCTGGGCCGTTGTTACCAATGCCATAGAGATAGAGCCAGCCATCACTTTAGGATCACCGGTACCAAACAGTGTGATTGATTCAAACGTTTTAATCATACCTGTTACAGTACCTAACAGACCCAATAGTGGGGCAATTGCGGCTAAGATTTTGATAATGGCTACACCACGTTCGATTCTAGGTGTCTCACGTAGCACAGCTTCATCAAGTTTGAGTTCAAGATTTTCGGTATCCGAAGCCTTGTTCTCTTGATATACCTTAAGAATACGACCCAGAGGGTTGCCTTCATTAGGCACATCAGTATTTTTCAATTGACGACGGATCTTGGCACCAATCAAACCCAAGGTAATAAAGCGTTCAATGGCGATCAAGAAACCAAGCGCTAGCACGCCGGTAATGATGTAACCAACCAAACCACCTTGATGATAACGCTCTGTAATCGTCGCTTTCGCTGTCTGTAAACCTAAAATCAATCCCTGTGATGGATCGATGTACAAAGGTTCGAAGCCTGCCGTTGCTTGATTGAACGTAGAAACTGCGCCAACGATGTAGCCGTCAGGCTGACGACCTAGTGGCTGCACTGTTCCTGTATCAGAACCAAACAACAGGTACTTATCTTCACCTAGTAGGTTAAAAGTACCGACACGAGTAACAGTTTGCTCGGTGCTACCACCTTCAAGTTCGACAACCTCGGCGTTAAATTTAACCACTTTGCCTGATTCTGTCATTTCGGTCTGAAGAGCAAACCAAAGATCTTCCAACTCTTTCAGGGTTGGTAGCTCTTTAGCTTCAGCCAATTTAGACAGCAACTCGCCTCGGCCTTTATATTGAGCACTAACGATAGAAGTAGAAATACGACCAACGGTATCACCGGCGGCTTGGCGAACCACACCAAACATCTCACCCAAGGTACCCTTGGCATTCTCCAACTCAGTCTCTTTTTCGACTAAAGCTAATTCATTCGCGTTAAACTGCTTTTGCAGTTTAACTTGGCGAGCTTCTTCTGCTGCCTGCGCTCTTTTAGCTTTTTTCAATAGAGAGAGTTTGTCTGCTCGCTCATCAAGGAATTCTTGCTCGCGTTCCTTATTCAGCTTGCGTTCGCTGATGCGATCTTGCTTCACCTGTTTGAGCAGTTGGTCAAGGCTCGCGACGTTTGCAGATGCTGGTAAGGCTGTGAAAAGTACAGCGGCAGCAACTGAGATACTTACTAGAACTTTTCTCATTTTCCACTCTCCGCTGCTTTAACAGGTAGTTTGATCAAATCGACCGCAGCCTGCTTGCGTGCCATACGAATCGCTTGAGTAATCGGATTCAGATATTCATCACCAAGCACTTGCCAAGCTCGGGCGTCGTTATCCCAAACCCAAGCATTTTTCTGATCTAGTGACTGAGCAACAAAAACCACACGACCCAAGTGGAAAAGATCAACTGTGACAACAGAGCCATCAAGCTCTAGTTCACCTTGATAGGATGCAATCTTGTTACCGTAATCGTTTTCGATCTGGTAAGCCTCTAGCACCTGACGATACTTCTCAGAAGTGGTAACGTCAGAACGCCCCATCAGCTCACGTAGGCGCTCAACACGTTCAGTACGATCTTTGATCAGAATAGGCACATCGAGAGCAATAAACTGTTCCAGCGTATCGATCATGCGATACATCAGTGGAACAACACCTTGGCGGGTCTCTTCGATACCATCTATTTGCGTTTGAAGCGAAGAAAGAACGGCATTTTGATCATTCACAAGGCGCTGTAAATGATCATTGTAAACTTTCAAATTTTCTGTCTGGTCGACGACTTCACGATACTCAACAAGCAGATCTTGGCTCTGCTCGTACAGGCTATCGATCTTATCCTGTGACTTTGCAGCTTCTTTATGAATACGGACCGATTCTGCCTGGACATCAGTAAGCGGTTCCGCTGTAACGCTCACGGTAGCGAAGGCAAAAGCCCCGGCCAACGCAGAAGCGATAAGGCTTTTCTTTAATACTCTGGACATAGTTCCCAACCAACTATTGGCGTTAGAATTTCCATGACGGATCATGGGATTTTTTTGGCTATTGTCTTTCTTATTATTAGCGTGTGCAAACAGCGCACAACAACTGACAAATCCTCTTAGATCTGCGCGCAAATGTCAATAAATCATGCCAAACGTTACATAGACCAATTAAGGAATAGTAAACTAAATGTGCCACATAAAGACTCGAAGAAATAGCAGTGCCCCATTAGTCCCTCGACTACGAGTTATGGCTAAACCAACAATTCATCGCAACGCAAATTCGCTCGCCCTCTCCCATATAAGGGGCTACATCATGCATCAAATACGAAGGAAAAATGATTAAATCCCCCGCTTTAGGTTCTACTGCAAGCGTACCTTGGTGAAACGGTGCAATAAAGTTAGTGTTACCTGCATCACCAAACATATGATTACCAGAATTTGGATTAAAAAAACGAATTCTTCCGCTCTCAGAATAAGATGCGGCTTCGCCTCCAACATCAACATAATAAACAGCAGACCAACTAGCATTCGGGTGGTTATGATAACCAATGTACCCCCCTTTACTGGTGATATGGAACCAAGCATGGTTGGAGATGGTCAATTTCTGTAATTCGTCATTTGACTTACCAGTGGTTGCCCCAACCATCAGCATTATGTTCGTCAAACAAAATTTTTTAAGGTGTTGAATTGATTCTTCTTTTCTCCTGAAAAGGTCGAAACTACTCTCAAATATATTCACTCGTGTTGTCGCCACTCCGGACTCTTCAAAGCCCTCGGATTTAAGCCGCTTAAATATTGTAATTAAATCCGAGTTGATCTCATTCGCCCTCTCCCAATGAGCAGATCCCATAGGTACAGCAAACGCGGGGGTAATGCTTAATTTAGACAAATTCCCTCCAAAGACATAAGCAGTTGCTAACAAAGAACAGCTTAACTATCTCGCATTATAAAAAAGGCAAGCCAGATGGCTTGCCTTTTTGTTCGTTCAATTGACAAATTAGAACTTAGCTACTGCGCGGATATAATAACGGCGACCAAGTACATCATAGGTGTACGGGTCAGTATTCGCATCATTGTAGTTAGTATAATACTCAGGCTCTTCATCCAACAGGTTATCGATACCTGCGATGAGGGTAATACTATCTGTTACGAAGTAAGTACCAGCGACGTCATGATAGAAAATATCATCAGTCTCTTTACCCAAAGCGTGTTCCCAACCTGTTAGACCTGAAACTGGATCAGGAGTAGCCTCATCAATAGTCTCGTCTTTCATACCCTTGATAAAGCGCATCTGCCAGTTCAACGACCAGTCGTCACCACTCAAATCAGTACCTAAAGTCCACTTGAACTCAGGAATACCGCCTGCGTTGGCAAAAATTTGACCTTCATCATGATTGCCGTCAATCACATATTCGTCAACATAAGTACCTTCCCAAGTAAAACCGAGATCAAGGTTGCTAACCTGCGTTTGATAACGCATTGCAATGTCATAACCTTTAGTCTCAATCTTTTGAAGGTTTTCGTTAATTACCGCTACACCGTCTAGCGCACCAGTCTGGTCACGTCCAACGTTAGCACAATTCCCTTCGCCGAGAATCGCTCCTGCAGTGCTGTAACAGTCATTAATCACATCATTGACACCACGTGTGGAGATAGCGTCGTCAATTTCAATATCATAATAATCAACAGTCGCAGAGAAGCCTTCTAAAAATTCGGACTCGTATACCACACCTAAAGTTAAGGTATCAGCAGTCTCAGCCTCAAGCTCTTGGTTACCCCCCACAATCGCACGAGTTTGATCGTTTTGCTGGGTGAAGTCATTACCACCAAGGTGTGCTAAACAGTTTTGGTAGATAACGCTACTAGGATCTAGAGATGTGTAATCACTACAAGGATCGTTATGATCCAAATAGGAATCAGACTGCCCTGAATATAACTCATCTACACTAGGTGCACGGAAAGAAGTTGACTTAACAGAACGGAACATTAATCCGTCCATCACCTGCCATGTCAGTCCCAACTTATAGTTGGTATCGTCGCCGTAAGTGTTGTAATCGGAATAACGTACTGCAGCTTCAAGATCCAACTGCTTGACTGCGGTCATATCAGACAACAACGGAATGATGGTTTCCAAGTACACTTCATCTACCGTGTACCCGCCGCGAGTTGGCTGCGTTGCATTACCGGCTCCTTGACCTGATACAGTTAGAGCGTCAGGCTGATTTCCACCCTCTTCATCACGATGTTCGAAACCAAAAGAGAAACCAAGTGTTCCCGCAGGCAGTTCAAACGCATCACCACCGATGCTAGCACCCCATACGTTTTGTTCATTAAAGCCTGTAGCCTGATCTGTGTAACGAATATAATCGGCATCCGCACTAGAAAGTGCGTCAGCACCAGTATAATTAATACACGGTACATCACTAGCAGGATCAAAACCGGCATCAGCCGTAGAACCAGAGCATACATCAGGGTTTGAAGACTGCTCAACACGATACATGTTCACGTAATTAGCAGAAATATCGGTAGCGTCATTGCGCCCATACTGATAATAAGTCTGCCAAGAGAATGAACGATCAGCCCAATCAAAGTCACCTTCAAAGCCGCCAACAACCCTGAATGTACTAATGTCCTGACGGAATTTACGTGGACCGACATCAGCCATACGACGCCAAAGAGTGACATCGAGAGGGTTACCGTTTTCATCCACAATGTCATTTGCGGGGTTTAAATTACCTTCAGAATCATAGGCTGGAATAAACCATGCCCCAATAGGCTGTGGTGCCATCTGCTGATCTGATTCACGCTTGGTGTACATCCCCTCACCAAACACGCGAATGTCTTCAGCGATTTCATATTCTGAAATAGTGTTAATAGTGTAACGTTCAGCTGGCGTAGAAAGGTAAGACGCTGCTGCATAGTTGTAGCGGTCCGTGTTATCTCCACTGTTAACCCAGTCATGGTACTGACCACCAGTAGCGTTAGCTGGATTTCCACCCGGCTCAAACTGTACGTTTTCAAAGAAATCAGGGTCATTCGGATTTCCTAGATAACCGTGACCACCAATTGAATACCAAGAACCAGCACAGAACTTCGCATTATCAGGGCTAGACTCATCTTCTTCAGCGATTGGACAATCAGAGAATCCACGGTTAGCTTGTCCCACAGCCTTGCGTTTGTAGTAGCCAAGGTTCATAACAAAGTTACCTTTGTCATTTGCCCCACCCAAAGTCAATGACAAATCATATTCTTCGCCATCGCCTTTAGTAGTCGCACCGTGTTGTGCTGAGATCTCGGCACCTTCGAAATCATCTTTCAAAATAACGTTTACAACACCGGCAATAGCATCCGAGCCGTAAACAGCTGAAGCACCATCTTTCAGTACTTCAATACGCTTAACCATAGCGATTGGAATGGTGTTCAAGTCAACAGAAGCGTCAGCACCTGTTCCTGAGTTCACCATACGGCGACCATTCACTAGTACAAGAGTTCGCTCGGTTCCCAAACCGCGTAAATCAACACTGGCTTTACCACCACCGCCATTGTTGATGGCAGGAGTCAAACCAGAACCGGCTGAAGCACTCATCTGCTGTAATACATCAGAAACATTGGTTACACCTTGCTTCATGATGTCATCAGCAGTAATAACACTAACCGGACTAGCATTCTCTAAGTCAGTACGCTTAATACGCGAACCGGTGACTTCAATACGTTCAACTTCTTCTTCGTCCGCCGCATAGGCCGGAACTGCGGTAGCTGCGCTCGCAAACGCGCCACCAATCATAGCTAGGCGCACAGCCTTAGCCAGTTTGCTGGATGTATACATCTGTTTTTCTCCCTGGACCACTTATTTTTAAAAGTGTTTTTTTTATGCATCGGCTGAATCAAGTCAGTCCGAATATTGAACAAGTCAGCTAAGCAAACCTGTTCTGTCGCACCTCGGATATAAGCACAAGATTCCCTAATTGGTCAACACCAATTTTACAATTGGTTAATATCCGTTTACTTAGCTTTACAAAAACCACAAAAAGCCTATCACTTTAGAATCAAGGTGTTAGCGGAGAGCAATTGCTTGACTTTAGTGCGAAAGGAGCTACCGGCGCGCCAAATTGATGCAATTACTAAGCAAGTGTTGAAGGGATGTAACGAAACGTTACAGTACATTATTTACACTAAAATTCGATACTTAGCCGCCACCGAACCGCCCGTAAGGCGAATCAACATTACACGGCGGCTAGCTAGAGCAATATGGAGGGCTGTGTTAACCTCCTTGGATCTCTCCTAGCGATAGAATACTGCGGTAAAATGTTTGAACTAGGCTTAGACCTACATGTATGGGCATTGCTCTGCGGAGCCGCGCTCCTTGCAGGTTTTGTTGACGCCATCGCTGGCGGAGGAGGTCTACTCACCGTACCTGCACTGATGTCTGCCGGACTCCCGCCCCATATCGTATTAGGCACCAACAAGCTGGCCGCCACGTTCGGCTCGTTCGCAGCTAGCCTTACTTATTATCGCAAACGTCTGTTCCAACCAATGTTTTGGATCTATTCAATATGCTGCACAGCGGTCGGTGCCATCATAGGCACAGTGGTCGTGGATCTAATAAGTGCTGACTGGCTGGAGCGTATACTGCCTTTAGTCATCATATTTATTGCGCTTTATACACTGTTTCAACGTACCCCCCCTTTATATCAAAACCGTTTACCCAAGCGCTCATCACGCCTTGTTAAAGCACAATCTGCACAAGGCGTAGTTTTAGGTTTCTACGACGGTTTTGCAGGTCCTGGCACGGGTGCATTTTGGATGGTTTCAAATATGGCGATCTACAAAATGGATATTTTACGCTCCAGTGGTGTTGCCAAAGCGATGAACTTCGTCAGCAATGCTTGCTCACTGGCTGCGTTTATTTGGTTAAGTCATGTGAATTGGGGAATTGGCTTAGCCATGGGAATATGCATCATGTTAGGTTCCTTTATCGGTGCTCACACCGCGATCCGTTTTGGTGCAAGTTTTATCAAACCTGTTTTTATTACTGTCGTCGTGTTGATGGCACTTAAATTGGCATATCAAGCATGGTGAATTCGGCAAATCAGTGGTTACAAGGTATCGGCACAAAAATTGATGCACTAGATAGACAAATAAAAGAGGGGCACCTCAAGAGCAGTATTCGTCACGAACAGCTGTTTGGCACCTACCCTGTTAACCTGAAACAAGCCTGCCAGCAATGCAGAGAAACACTAGCCCGGGTTCGCGAAGCCTCACAGCGTCATAAAAGTGAAGCATTACTGCAATATTATTGCGAACAGCTTAATGACCAGCTTGCCGCCTTGTTCAATGCCGTCAAGCAGGCGTCACAAACTAAAACTGAACAACACACAAACTACTCTGCAGAAGTACTTAAGCTGAAAGAGCAGTTGGACAAGCATAGAGAATATGAACGCAGATTGCTTAGACGAGTGCAACAGTGTCAGCACTCCGTGGACAACGCCAGAAGTGAGCAATTCCGCCAGCAATGGTTAAATTGGTTACAAACCGAAAAAAGCCGACTACAGAAGTGTCGACAGGCATCTGCTGAGATCGAAGATCAGTTAGAGCTTGCGCAACGCCAGCATCAATAGTGAGGAGAATCCAAGGATGCGTCACCTAATCATTATCTTGTTATCAGTAGTAGCTATAACATTGCCGCAACAAGCTACAGCTAATACCACACTAGCCATTCCAGAAGAGATAGAAGTAATCAGTGTTGATGGCAAAGATCTTGGATTTCGTTTGCTAAATCAGCCTGATAAGCTGAACTTCGCAAAAGGCGAGCATGTTCTGGAACTGCGCTATAAAGACTTATTCGAAGACGATGAAGGTGCGCACGCGGTCATCAAATCTGTGCCCTTGTATGTCCGTTTTGCCGCTATCGAAAATGGCGAATTTAAGATGCTGCTGGAAACCCCGGAAGATGAAGAAAGTGCAGAGATCTTTGCGGCAGCGCCTAGTGTGCAGATAATCAATACACAAGATAACTCTGTAGTAATGACTCGACAGGTAACAGAAACCAAGCAACAGCAAAACTGGCTTGCCAGTTTATTAGCTCTGCCAGATGCTGACGAGGTACATTCTGCCCCCGCAGTTCCAACTTCTGACGACTTAGCGACGCCACAAACAGCTTCCTCGGTGGCAACCGGAGCTAAGCCTGTTACGCCTAAAACACTTGAGATGCTCAGATACTGGTGGCAGGAGGCCGATGTTGCAACCCGCCAACAGTTCATGAAAGAAGTACTCAGCCAATAGTCTTCATCACCCTCCCCTCAAAGACAGGCATCAAACCATGAGCTATAGCTCATAGTTTGATGCCACCGATTGTATAACTGCCCATCGCTTAGCTAGGCTATTGATTGTTAAATCTGAAACGAGATTGAGAGTCAGCTATGAAATTGGATTTAGATATTCGCAATTATTTTGAGCAATTGGTTGCAGAGCGGATTGCAAAACTAAACATCGATGAATCTGACGATGTAGAGTTTCAATCTGACCTCATGTGTTTAGCATTAAATCAGCTGCCCCCTCGCTATATTCGCCACGAAGTAGATATGGCCTTTTATCTCCCCGCCAATGAACGTTTACAAATGGAGATGCAGGCCAACGAGGCCGTCGAAAAGTCACTCCATTTTCTCAGAGAGCGAGCATCAGAAGCTTAGTAAAGACTTATCTGCATAAATAGAGTCGAAGTTTCAGTGTCAACTAAACTTCCGTACCTATCTAAATCCAGGAAGGACAGTAAATAATGTGGGCCAAATACTTCGCACACTCGCTATTCTTTTTCCGCTCAGGATACAACTATTGGATTGTGATTGGTGGCGTTTTAGTATCAGCTGCAGTTCCGGCTGCAGCTGATAGCTTTCGCGCAGATATCGCTTTCAAAGTGCTGTATGTTGACGATCAAGAGATAGGCTCATTCCAGTCTCAAGGAAAACCCTTTCCACTAGACGCCGGTGACCATCAAGTTTTACTGCGCTACTCGAAGGATTTTGGGCGCCCCACCTCGCCAGATGTCATTAGCTCTGAGCCAATCGTCGTCCTATTCAGTAGTCAGCCAGGGCAGACGATTTCAATTCAAGCAGCACTCCCTAGTAACAAGCGCGAGGCGCGGAAATATGTCAATCAGCCTAGCTTCGAGCTGATTGATGAAAATGGTGTTCAGCTTCCAATCCAGAGGTTCATGTTGCCTCCTCAAGATGGCTTCCAACTCAACAGAGATCTACTCGCAGAAGCTGAAGCCTATAAGAAACAGCATCAAATCTCTCTTGCTACCACATCAAATGAACCCGCACTAGCGCAACCCGCCGCCGAAAAACTTCAACCAGCCAAAATACAAACACCTCCAACACCATCTGCACCAGTAGCATCAACGGGCCTAGATAACTCCTTATCAACTGCGACAACGGGCACAGAGTCAGTCAGTGTGATGCCCCCCCCAGACCAAACCACACCAGCAGCTCCCCGAGTCAATAGTGATAAGTTAGAAGCACTGCAGCAGCTATATAGACAAGCAGATGAAGAAACAAAAAAACGTTTCCAGATTTGGATAATCAATCAACAGTAAGAAGCCAAAACCAAAAAGCTGAAAAGCGGCGCGATTGCATACACTTTTGCGCCCAATAACACCGCCCGACGAGCCTCACTTTTCAATAAAGTAAAGGTAAAAAAAGCTCAAAACCTATTTACCGCTTTCTTTCAATCCCCCGCACTGTTTTTCAAAGCTGATTTTTACGTTTTAGCTTACTTTTACCATATATAAAGCCGATACGGTGCTACGCTTAGTCTAACGCCAAATATCTCTATATATAAAAGAGTTAAGTGCGTATTTGAAAGGATGAATACGGAGACTTCGCAATGCAAAAATCAATAATTGCGCTGGCTATCAGTACACTGATACTGCCAGCGACGGCCCATGCGGCTGATGTTTACAAAAGCGGAAAAACAACGGCGGCCATTGGCGGTTACCTCGAGATGAATCTTACCCAGTCCGACGGTGATACCGATATGGACGACATTAATTCAAGGATCAACTTCTCCTATACTCAAGAGCTGACCGAAGGCTGGGATGCATTTGGCTTTGTAGAATGGCGTATAAACCTGGTAGATAACACAGATCGGATAGGCTTTAATCAAGGTGGCGATAGCTTTGCCAGCTCTGCAGATGACTTCAACAACACCGTTAATTTACGCCATGGCCAAATTGGTGTTAAACATGACAAATGGGGCACGATCAAGGCAGGCAAACAGTGGTCAGCCTACTATGACGTCACAGCGGCCACTGACGTGCTTCTCGTTTGGGGCGGTAACGCCTCCGGAACATACAACTATGGTACGGACGGTGGCCAATCAGGTACCGGTCGTGCCGAAAAAGCGATTACCTACCGCAATAGCTGGGGCGATTTTGACCTCGCACTGCAGTATCAGGCGAAGTCGGGTTCTGAAACCGACATTTACGCCTGCCAACAGGATCCAAACGTACCTTGCGATCCCGATGACTTGGGGCCAGTAGTCACCAGCATTGAATACGATTACGGTGCAGGCGGCTCAGTTACCTATCATACGCCCTGGGACATCGCTTTAGGAGTGGCTTATAACCGTTCTGAACTCAGCAATGCCCCCAATGTTGCTGGCTTTAACGATGATTACGAAGACGTTGTCGCTGTAGGAGCGGTTTATGGTGCCTATAGCGATCCCATCAATATCGCCATCAACTACAACTGGGGAGAAAACCACGAATTTGATGATGCCGGTACGGTATTTGATAGCGAAGGGTTAGAGATTTATGGCCACTATATGCCGGTGTCAGACTGGCGCTTATTCGCTGCATACAATTACCTGAAAGAAGCAGGCGATGACGCCGGCTATGATGGTGATTTCGAACTGAAATACTTTGCTTTTGGTGCCCAATATATCTGGACAGAAACCTTCATTCTATACACAGAAAACAAGATTGAAGACAGCAGCTTCACCAGCGACAAGGATCCTGACAACATCTACTCGCTCGGTGTCAGATACTATTACTAAGTCGTCAAGCGCTATCTCCCAAAAAGGATCACCTCGGTGATCCTTTTTTATAACAGCATGACATTATTAACTTCGATAGTTGCAAAACACACTCGGGCGGCATCACCAACAAAACTGAACTTATAATTTGGCAAGTTACCAACGAAATGGCTGTATTAATTCAAACAAAAACAGCGCAAGTGAAAACTCAGGATTTGACACATCATCGATGAGCGTAGCATGTGCATGCAACCAGGATAAAAAAAGCATCACAGCAGCATAAGCGAGCAGTAAACGAAAATTAACCTGAGAGGAAAACGGCGATCTTAATATAGAAACAGACGGGCCAACGTAAGCTGCAAAAAACCAGCCTAATCCACCAACAGCAAGTAAACCTGTATGTAATATTGCTATCTGCGCGGCCTTCTGCGGCCAATTGGCAGCGAGAATATCGATAGATAAACCAAGCGGTGCAAAAAAACCTGATACCGTGCTGGCTAACGCCAAATACATCAGCAGATCGCCAGCGACGAGAGACCAGTGATTACAAACTCCCACCGGATCCATGCTGCCGGACAAGAGGTAAACCACCATGGCGATAATCGAGAGAGCCATCGCCAATAGCAAAGCGGTCATAACACCGGCATGTACTAGGTGATCTACACCTGAAACCGGTTGGCCACCCGGTAATTCATTGATACGCGCCAGTTGAAACGATGCCACTGCGATATTAAAACCAATGACAGTCAAACGTGAACGCATCACGTTGACCGCCACTTTGACTTGTTGTGTACCCGATTCAGCCATTTATAAACCCCATCGTAACTTCATCGGGCATAAACACCACACGCCGGAGCTAAGACATCACCATCGCCAGATAACCAAATATCAACACCAGCATCGAGGTCAATGCGTAGGGCACTGGATAACCAACGGCAGGAATAGAGCTACCACACGCATCCTGCGCCCCCTTCATTGCGGGAGTACTGTTTCGACCGCCTGCACACGCTCCAGCGAGGATCATTGGGTTCATCTTGCGTACGTATAAGCCATAGAGCCAAGCCAGCAATGGTGGTACTAACGCACCAAGCAAACCCAGGATGGCGATTTTAATAACCACAGTTCCCTGAAACGAGTTGAGGATCTTTGGTCCTACATTGGCAGCTAGTACCGCAATGAACAGACTCAAGCCAATATCCTGCAAAAAGCTCCTTGCTCCTTCGGCCATGGGACCACCAAAAGCTGGATTCCGCGTTCTTAAAAATGAGAACATAATCCCCGTTAACATACACCCTGCCGATGTACCCAACGCGAACGGGATCCCCCCCATGGTCACGCTGAAATGACCAACAACAAAGCCAATCACTAAAGAGACCGCCAAATAAAATGTCTCTGTGACGGTACTTTCTACTATTGGTTTGCCGCCTAATTTTTTTGCAGCTTCGTCAACACACCATTTAGGTCCAGCTAAGCGAACCACGTCGCCGACTTCAACGATTGTTTGCGGCAGATGAGGGATAGCCTGACCTTGCCGAAAAATTGCTTTGCAATAAAGACCAAAACCGATCTCCTTGCCGAGCTCTTCTATCGTCTTACCTGCATATTCAGTTTTACCTACATGTATGTCGGCAACTTCGATCTCGATATCACGGGCGCGGATCTCATCTACCTCAGTGCCAACTTTATCTTCGCCTTTGGCAATTAGATTAGCGTAACGTCCCCGAACTCCGATCACATCACCCATTTGAATAGTGGGATTAGTTGATGCATCAAAAACGTCATCACCGCGCACTACCTTAAGTACCGCGGCATTTGGATAGAGCGCAAATAGTTCACGAATACTCTTACCTACTAATTCCTCATGCTCAACTTTATAGCTGCGGATCTCAACAGGCAGTGTTCCGGGGCTGGAAAAACCCGCCGTACCAGGGAGCGCTTCCGTACCCTCTCCGCCACCAAAGTCGGCCTCCGCTTCTTTCCCCGCCTTTACCGGATCGATGCCGAACATAGCTGGCAAATATTTAATAAATAGAATAATAAAAACTGTAGAGAGCACATAACTGACAGCATAGCCTGCAGCCATATTTGCCCCAATAGTATCGGCAGTAAGCCCCTCAGGTATATGATAGGCACCACTGGAAACAGCGGACTGTGCAACGCCCATCACCGCCGTTACCGTATAGCTACCAGAAATAATTCCCGCAGCATAACCTGGCGCTAAATCAAGCAGTTTTGCCCCGAAAAATACGATAGCAAAATTAGCACAAACAACAATCAAGCCAATGACGATGAAATCAATACCGCCTCTCGCTAATCCGGAGAAAAATTGCGGCCCGACTTTCATACCAATGGCGTACATAAACATCATCAAAAAGATGTCAGACACTAAGCCTGGAGCCGTTATGCTGATGTCATACAAAACGTATGAACTTAAAGAGATCGCTATACCAACGACCAGCGTACCTGCGGTAGAACCTAGCCCCACTCCTTTAATGGTGACAGCTCCCAATGGATAACCAATGGCAAGGGCAACAAACAGGAAGACAAACGGGTTTTCACTTAAATAGTTAAATAGGTAGGCAATAGGGCCAGACGCTGTGGCCACTTCACTACTCGCAGCGTTAGCTCCCAAAGAGATAAAACAAAGTATAACCAATAGTGAAGGGCACAATTTGGGCTTAAGTCGTTCCCCTGCTTTCGCTAGCCGCTTCATAGTGTTCTGTCGAGAAAAGGTCATAGGGAAAAATTCCTTGTTACCACAATAGTCGGAGTGTCTGGTTTATTAAATTAGATCTGGCCGTCAGCTCTATTACGTTGCTTTACCTCCTCCGCTGATGAAGCCGGAGCATTCGCTATAACGCAAAAAATAAAAGTCAACCCCAACAAATGTAGGCTAAAAAACAAACAACTGGCAGGCTATCTTCTATTTTTTGATCTAGATTTAATTTCAAACAAACAACTGGTTAAGCATTCTTGCTTGCCTAGTTAAGTTGTCTATGTTTTGTCAATGGTGATGTCTGTTCTGACGTTGGACATTGGCAGAGGTTGGTCACTAGAGATGGTAAAACATCACAAGCTATGCGCATTGTAATCATGAAGGTATATCGGACTTATACCCTGAGATTGCTATGACCGCTGATTACTATAAGTAAGGAAGGCAGACACAATGAGCAATAAAGACGAACATAACGATCCAAACATTTCAATGTATGAAGAGTTCCAGTTGGAGATTGGTGATAACGAATTTCCAAAAACTGGCGTTTCCGCTCGTTCAGCAAAGGCGCGCTTAGAAGCACACATGTGGACAGACGCCAATCCGATGCTCAACCTGTCCAGCTTTGTGACCACTTTTATTGAGCCTGAATTAAAAGAGCTTGAGGGAGCCCATGCTCATGTCAACTATGTTGACCATGACATGTACCCTAAGACATATGACCTTGAAACCAGAATGGTCAACATGATCCATCAACTCTGGAATGGCCCGGCAGATGTTGAACCTTATGGTGCGGCTACCGTAGGTAGCTCTGAAGCGTGTATGTTGGCGGGATTAGCTCACAAGTGGAATTGGCGCGAAGCGAGAAAAGCAGCAGGAAAAGATGCCAGCAAACCCAATATGGTCACTGGTGGGAACGTCCAGATTGTCTGGAAAAAGTTCATGAAGTACTTCGATGTTGAAGCGAAGATTGTGCCGCTGGAAGTCGGTAACTACCGTCTAACAGCCGAACACCTCGATGAATACGTTGATGAAAATACAATCTGTGTCGTTGCAATTGCAGGTCAAACCTTCACTGGTGAGGATGACGAAATTCAGGAGATACATGATTGGTTAGATGCTTATGAAAAGAAAACTGGCATCTCAATTCCGTTGCATATTGATGGCGCGTCAGGTGGTTTTGTAAATCCTTTCCTTTATCCCGACTACGAATGGGACTTCCGCTTGCCTCGGGTGCAATCGATTAATGCATCTGGGCATAAATTTGGCTTGGTTAACCCTGGACTTGGCTGGATCGTGTTTCGGGACAAAAAAGTTTTTAATGAAGACCTTATATTCTATGTGAACTACCTTGGTGGAGAATCACCGACAGCAACACTCAATTTCAGTCGCAATGCGGCACCCATTATTGCGCAGGCATATCAGTTTATGCGTTATGGCTTTGAAGGCTATAAACGTATTATGGAACTGACTATGGATAATACAGTTCACCTCCGTGATCTACTGCTGGAAAGCGGTTATTTCGAAGTGATGAACAAAACCCAACGTATTCCTGTGGTGGCGTTAACGCTGAAAGATCACGTTAAGAACTTTAATGAGTTTGATGTATCAGCCAAAGTACGAGAAAAAGGTTGGGTGCTGTCAGCTTATACCATGCCACCCAAAGCAGAAACGGTCGTTTCATTACGGATCGTTGTACGAGCCCACCTAAACAAACACGTTATTGGTCAATTGGCCGAGGATATAATCAACGCATGTAAGTATCTGGAAGAGCATGGCGGTACAGCCACGCCACCAGCCTTACACAGTCACGATAAGTCCTCACCTAAGTGCTAATGTATCCATAGTACTTGAAACAAAGTAAGCCAGTGCTGGGCGTTGTCGCCTAGCACTGGCTTCTTTGTTTAGACTGACGCAACAAACAAGTAAATAAAGAACACACATCAATACTCTCGAGAGCTTTACGATAGATCACTTTTAGATCTATCTGATTAACGACTAACGGGGACGTGACAAATGGCGACAAAAACTGACCTGCGACTACTCATTTTTATCATCGTATACGGATTTTTCACCTGTTTCACAGTATCGGCTCATAACCTTTCCGTCGGTGGGACAGCACCAACCGTCGCGGTAGATAAACTCGGTGAAATAGTCCTCACCAAAGAAGAGATAAGCTATCAACCATGGGATACCAGCAAGTTGGCAGGTAAAGTTCGAGTGATTCAAGCGATGGCCGGCCGAACCAGTGCCAAGCAGATGAATGCACCATTAATGACGATGATTAGCGAACAACATTTTCCTGAGCAGAGCTATCAAACCACAACCATTATCAACCAAGATGATGCTATGTGGGGAACCAGCGGCATCGTTAAGTCCTCGGCGGAAAGTAGCAAAAAAGAGTTCCCATGGTCATCTTTGGTCGTCGATCAAGAGGGAGACATTGCTAAAGCTTGGGGGTTGAAAGAGGAAAGTTCAGCGATCATTGTACAAAATCAGATGGGCGAAATTCTATTCGTTAAAGAGGGCAAACTAAGCGATAAAGAGATGCAACAAGTAATTGAATTAATAAATAAAACGATTCAATAACTTGATATTTTATAGAGAAGAAGTTTGGGTGGCGACCCCACCAGCCACACCCCGGCACACGAGTCATACGCTGCGGTTGCTCCCTTCCGGGCCTGGCCGAGTTCACATATTATCGTTGCGAGGGGACCAATAGGGCCACCATAACTGCACCTCGAAAGGCGCGGCGACTATATCCTAAAGCCGCCGCACTTTGCAAGTACCCTCAGACTAAAGAAAGTCGCCTAATTTATCTTTCAACGATTTAAGCTTTTCGTTATCGTCCAATTTTTCATCAAGCTTCTGTTGTAAGTCACCTCTAACCTTATTACCCATCGCCGATTCTAGATCGAGTGAGATATCTGGCGCAGCCATAGCGCCACTAATATGTAAAGGTATCTCGACATCTTTAAGGTCATCGGTCCCCTTCCCGCCCTGACCTTCCAAACTCGCCACTAGAGCCACTAACAAACGATAATCCAATTGCTCCGTCACTAAACCCGCACTACCACGGCCGTTAAGCCTTAATAGTGGTGACATCATCAGTAAGTCTGGATTAGTTACTTGACCATCAGCGAGATTAAATGAGCCCGTTAATGCCGTAAAATCAGTTTTCTGAGGCGCGTCAGTCGCTTTATCTCCTTTACCAGTCAGAGTCGCATAAGTTGAGCGGATGAGATGTGGAACATTAATGCCATTGACAGCACCGTCTTTGAATTCAAAGTTACCACGACCATTCGCCCCCTTTTTAATCGCATCAGGAGTCAACCCCACGCCTTTAAGTCTAAAACTTACGCTACCCTTGCCTGAAACCAACTCTTTGTCGGCAAGTGCTTTGACCAATGGCAATGCTTCAACCTCCCTTACCTGGGTACTGAGCTGATAGCCCGCAGGATAAATAGTGCCATCTAAAATAGCTGATAGCGCCAAATCGCCGCCATATAGCTTAGCTAATACCGGGGCAGCACTGAGCTTGCCGTCTACAATTTTCAATGTCAGCAATAGATCTTGAATAGAAAGATTAGAAGCATTTAGTTGCGCAACCTTGACGGTTCCAGCCAAATCAACCCCATTAAGCCCACTCAGGTCTGGCTCAGTTGCAGGCTCTTGAGGTGCGCTCGGCGCTGGCTTGGCATTTTCAGCCGATGCAGGCTGACTTGCGGGCAATAGCTTATCAATATCAATCAGATCTGAAGCTAATTCGAATCGAATAACAGGAACATCTTGATGGGCAAGCGAGAAATAGCCGTCCATAGCTTGACCGTCAAATGACAAACCAAGCGGATTAAGAGATAGCAATTTATCCTGTTTTAGATAGCTAAGCTGAGCTTTCACTAAGGCACTCATTTTACCATTTGGAATGCTGCTTCCAGTGGCTAAAAGTGCTATCTGTAAATCTCTTACCTCCACGACTGAAGTCGCTGAGACAATACTTAGTGAGCCTGAGACATCAACAGCTGCACTGATCTCCGGTGTTGACGCTTCTATATGACAAGACAACTCACCCACAGTATCTGCAGCAACAGGTCCCAAATTACAAGCTTCAATGGTGACGGTTTGTTTAGTCTGCGCATCTAAATCTTCAGAGATAAGTTCAACGTCGGTTAAGGCCACTGAGCCTAAATAGAAGCCTGAGGGCAGTATGGGTTGAACAGCGTCACTCGGCTCCGCCTCAACGATCACTTCATCTTCATGCTGCGCAGGCGTGCCTTGTGCAGCCAAATCATCGAGATTAGATACACCGTCTCTCTTCTGCAGGCGAACAGCGACTCCGTTTAGGCTGACACCATGGACCTCTACCTGACCGCTAAACAGAGGCAATAGAGCCACAGAGACACTCACATCAGCCACTTCAATCATTGGCTCAACCGGAAAACCGACGGCATTGCTTAACTTTACGCCGTCAACTGAAAAGCCGATAGATGGAAAGAGTTGTAATCCGATGTCGCCATCGATGGTTAGAACTCTGCCAGTGGCTTTTTCAACCTGCGATGTCACTTCAGGTTTGTACTTGTTTGGATCCAAGGTGACAACAACCACTATCACCACCAAGAGCAAGAGAGCCAACACAGCGGCCAAAACTTTAAGTATTTTTCCCATCACGTTCACCTGATCACAGTTCCTTTCGTTAAGTGTAGGCAGAATTTAGGGTAGAATATTCTGCTGACGTGGAATAATAGAAACATGTTAACCTTTTGAATTAAAAATAAACCATAACCAATTCAATATATTTGGTCTGGTGTGTTGTACAGTCTCAGGATGTGACGATGTTAAAAAAAGCAGGTTTAGTAGTTTTAGCGATGTTAAGCACCCATGCATGGGCTGAAATTCCCGATGGCGTTTCACCAATGGAACAGGAGTGCTATCAACAGCTAGAAGGATTTATTGTCCTTAACAACGCGCCAGAGCAAGGCGAAGTGGACGGTGTTCCACAGGTTGGTATGAGCAATGAAGAGCTTCAAGTGATTATAGATCAAGAAGGCTACTGCACGGCTTGGCAAGCACTGGTCGAATCATTTATTCGCCAACACGGTGAAGTATTAGATTCCGTAGAAAGAACAACAGGTATGCCCACCCCCGGCAAATCTCACTAACTTATGTTAGTGCTGAGTGAGGAGCTTCTGCTCCTCACTCCCCCTCTTCCCTTTAACCATTGCTCGGGCAAACCTCATCAAATAGCACTTCGGAAAGTTCACGCTGTTTATCCCAACCTAAAGCTTTTAGCTCTGGGATTTCAGGAAAGTCATCGGTATACCCTAAACAGAGATACCCAACCAGCTCCCAAGTATCAGGCGCTTTAACAGCGGCTTTAACCACCTTCGGATCCAAAATACTCACCCAACCAATACCCACATTTAGCGCCCTCGCCATCAGCCACATGTTTTCGATAGCGCAAACCACGCTAAAGCGCCCCATATCAGGCATCGCTGTTTGGCCAAGTACAGGGCCATCATTCGGCGCATAAAACACCGCCAAGTTGATTGGTGACTCTTTTATACCTTCAAGTTTAAGACGGCGATAAAGCGATTGCTTCTCATCAGTGAAGCAAGCTTCACCTTCACGGTTCTTCTGTTCAAATGAGTCTGATATTTGCTCTTTTGTTGCCTGTTCCTTGATCGTAACAAAGCGCCAAGGTTGCGAAAAACCGACGGAAGGGGCATGTAGACCAGCATTCAATATCCGCTGGTAAACAGCATCAGGAATAGGTTTAGAGATAAAGTGATTACCCCGAATATCGCGACGCTGCTGGATAACGGATTCAACAGCATCAGCAAACTCTGCACTGAAACGCCCCCGAGGTGCCATGGAGCTCACCAATCCACCCCTTTACGCGCTTTAATACCAGCATCAAAAGCATGCTTTAATGGCTGTACTTCAGAAACCGTATCAGCAATTTCCGTTAGCCGACGATGAGCTCCCCGCCCGGTCAATACCACGCTTTGCTCCTCAGGTCTGGCATTAAGAGCATCGATAACTTCATCTAAGTCGAGGTAACCGTACTGAACCATATAGGTAATTTCATCCAGTAACACCAAATGCAGGCTAGCATCCGCTAACATCCGCTTTGCCGCTTGCCAAACTTTCTGCGCAGCCGCAGTATCGGCTTCCTTATTTTGTGTTTCCCAGGTAAACCCCGTATTCATCACCTGAAACTCTACGCCGGCACCTTCAAGAAGGTTACGCTCACCACAATCCCACGTCCCTTTGATAAATTGCACCACAGCAGCCTTATAGCCGTGTCCAACACAACGTGCCACGGTACCAAATCCAGAGGTACTCTTGCCCTTACCGTTCCCAGTGATCACTATCAATACGCCACGCTCGGTTTGCGCCGCATCAACACGCTTATCAACGTTTTCTTTCAGTTTCTGTTGACGCGCTTTGTGGCGTTCATCCTTTACCGCTTTATCGACCATTTAACTCTCCATCAAAAATTTGGGCTGCCATCCGATATGGCGAACACTGTACTGTGCATCTTGGCCAAGCGCATGATAACGCTGGATAGAGGTCACAGAAGCATAGGGAATATTTAGAGATAACAGAGATTGCATACCGCCACACCCGAAACCCATTACCTCAGCTAATAGCATTCGGATCACTCCACCATGAGTAAAAGCGATAGCCTGTGAATCAAAACGTTGCCATAGCGATGACAATGCCTCAACTGTGCGACGATGAAACACTTGTAATGGCTCAGCACCAGGCAATGTATCACTCATAGGAGCCCCCCAGAACTTGCCAAGTAGCTGCCGTTCATCTTCCGAATACACGGCAAAAGGCTTGCCATCTAACTCGCCAAAGTCACATTCACTAAATCCTGTTTCAGTTTGCACTTCAAGCGAACAGCGCTTGGCGATGATATCAGCGGTGCGGCGACATCTAATACGGGGGGAGGTAAACAGCGCATCGTACGCCATCAGATCTCCCATTTGCTCAACGAGTTCAACGGCAGCTTGATGCCCGCGATCTGAAACTGCGGTGTCGGTTCGCCCCAACAGGCATGGCGGACCGGCGACGGCACCGTGACGAATAAGAAAAAGCTCTTGAAGCGTACTCACAAATTCTGCCCTTTAAGCACAAGCGGCATACCTGCGGTTACCAAGGTCACCTTATCTGCAATCTGAGCGACGCGTTGGTTCAACCAGCCCGCTTCATCTCGAAAACGTCGCGCCAACCGATTTTCTGGCACAATCCCCATACCAACTTCATTACTCACCAGGAGCACCCGACACGAGACCCGCGCTAATACTGCAAGCAAACGGTCAATTTCAGCAGCCAATGAAGACTCATCAGCAAGCAAGTGGTTACTAAGCCATAACGTCAGGCAATCAACCAGCAAGTAATGTTCGCTGTTGGACAGGGAATCCAGCGTTTCGGCCAGCACCAACGGCGACTCGATCAGCTGCCATTCTGCTGGGCGTTGTAATTGGTGATGTAAAATACGCTCACTCATCTCCTGATCAAAAGCTTGTGCGGTAGCAATGTATACGACGTTGCTATCACTGCGCTTCAGTAGAGATTCAGCGTAAGCACTCTTCCCCGAACGAGCACCACCAAGCACTAATTCAATCACAACAATGTTCCTGTAACAGCAATGCAAGAAAGATAAATAATAAGTTCTGACAGCTGCTGCGCAGCCCCTAAGGTATCACCGGTATAACCGCCTATTTGACGAATATAGAACTGTTGTAAAATCACTCTCAGAATAACTAAACAAATCAGACTGGCGACGGCCATTTGCCACGGAATAAATGCCAACATTAATGCCGCCCAACTCATAGTAAATAACAAACCTAAAGCAGACAGGCGTGTCGCCAGCGGTTTACTCTTACTACTTTCAGCGTCGGCAACATATTTAAGATTAAAAATAAAACTTACCGAGAAGGATCTACTCACAGCATGTGCAACAACGATAATAAGCGCCGATTGCAACTGCGTTAAGCTGGCCGCCTTGAGCATCAACACCATAAACAGCCCGATTGCACCATAAGTACCTATACGAGAATCTTTCATGATCCTCAACTTATGCGCGCAATCTAAACCGCCACCAAGCCCGTCACAGGTATCCGCTAGGCCATCTTCATGGAACGCTCCGGTAATAAGAACTGATGCAGCCATAGACAACATAACGCCAATCGTCGTGCCCAGCGCATCAACACAAAGCAAATATACAGCAGCGGCAGCCAAGCCAATAAGGGAACCAACCACGGGAAAATACACGCAGCACCGACTTAACCAGCGAGGATCAAACTCCCCCGGGATCACAACCGGGACACGAGTAAGAAATTGCACGGCTACAAGAAACAGACGCCACTGTAATTGAAACCAATTCATTATTGACTGACGCCCGCATCACCAAAAGAAGCCATCTCATTAAGAAATCCAACGGCACTTTGGCACAAAGGATACGCAAGCGCTGCCCCAGTGCCTTCACCGAGTCTCATTCCTAAATCTAGTAGGGGTCTAGCATTCATCTCTGCCAGTAAACGTTGGTGCCCACGTTCATCTGATGCATGACAAAAGACGAAATAGTCGCGTGCCGCAGGGGCAATTTTATAAGCCAACAAAGCGGCCACTGAAGCAATAAAGCCATCGACAAGAACCACCATTTTACTTTCGGCTGCAGCAAGCATAGCCCCCGTCATCATCGCTATTTCAAAACCGCCTGCCGCTGCCAGGGCTGAGACCGGATCAAGCCGGCCGTTAACGCGAGCTAGCAACTTGCTGACGACAGCAGCTTTCAGCGAAACGCCAGCATCATCCACACCGGTTCCTCTCCCTACGCATAGATCAGCTTGGATCCCCGTCACTAACGCCATCAACGCAGCGGCAGACGTTGTATTCCCTATTCCCATTTCACCAAAGCCAACAATATTTGTGCCAGTACGCTGCGCGCCAGCAATCAGCTCCTTCGCGTGCGAAAAGGCAAACTGTACTTGTTCTGAGGTCATAGCGTTTTGCAGCAAGAAATTCTTCGTACCCTTACCCAAAGAGCAATTCAGCAGCTTATCAGAGTATTCAATCGTGGAGCTGATGCCTGCATCGACGACGTAAAGCTGAATATCGTGTTGCCGACAAAACACATTAATTGCAGCACCACCGTTGACGAAGTTCATCACCATCTGCGAAGTCACCTCTTTTGGATAGGCACTAACCCCTTCATCGGTGATCCCATGATCGCCAGCGAATACCCAAAACACAGGCTTTGTAAGCGCAGGCGTCGCTGAGTCCTGAATTTGAGCGATCTGCAATGCCAGCGTTTCTAAAGCACCCAATGCGCCCAACGGCTTGGTTTTGTTATCAATGGTAGTTCGAATTAATTGAGTTCTATCGTCACTAATATGGCTAATTGACCACATCTGCTCACCTGCTTAATAAAGAGATAATCAGCTAAAAATGGAGGGAGCATTACTGATAATGCCCAGCCCTCCGAGTTACCCGCTCGGCTGCTGTGCTAGGAGTAAAGCTGGTCATCTGACTTACACAAAACTCTTATCAAACAAATCGTTGAACCAGGTAGTGATCACAGTTGCGGGTACAGTTGTGGATTCTCACCACATTCCCATTTGGAAAGACTTTATTCCCAGAATGACAGGAGAGATGAGTATACGGGTAAACACGCCATGGTCACAACGCTAGGCTTTAATCAATAACGGAGAGAGATTGAAAGTTGTATCGTTTCACTGAACAAACTAAATGAAGAACGATACGCTACTTCATAGTAGCCACGGCGCTAAAGGCTGCTCCAACAAAAAAGCCCTTCGCTTGGGCGAAGGGCTTTACTGTTTTCAATGGCCTTAAACGCAAAAAGGCTACCCTATCGGGTAGCCTCTTCACTGTATTAGGTGTCTGGCGGTGACCTACTCTCACATGGGGAAGCCCCACACTACCATCGGCGCAATTGCGTTTCACTGCTGAGTTCGGAATGGGATCAGGTGGTGCCACAACGCTATGGCCGCCAGACAAAAACTTAATTAGGAAAATGCCGACTGTCACTCTATCGATTTTGGCGTGTCTTGCACGTCACTTAACTCACGCCCTCCACGGATGGAGGAAGTGCTGAAAAATGTCTGGAACATTTTCAGTAAAACTTCTTAGGGGTTGTATGGTTAAGCCTCACGGGCAATTAGTACAGGTTAGCTCAACGCCTCACAACGCTTCCACACCCTGCCTATCAACGTCGTAGTCTTCAACAACCCTTTAGGGGAC